>NZ_JBIWPG010000007.1:0-256429 GCF_044768135.1 Streptomyces sp. NPDC101165
ACGTCCGCGACCAGTGGGTGGCGTTCTTCGGCAGCTGTTCCAGCGTGGTGACCACCACCGCTTCCACCTGGTCGACGCTGATGGTCGGCGGCCGGCCCGGCCGGGGCTCGTCGGCCAGCCCGTCCAGCCGCTCGGCCAGGAAGCGCCGCCGCCACTTGCGGACGGTGTCCGCGCTCACCCGCAGATCCCGGGCGACCGCGACAATCGGCGGCACCTCCGGCCCCGCACACGCCAGCACAATCCGCGCCCGCAGGGCCAGTGCCTGGGCCGATGTCGCCCGACGCGTCCACCGCTCCAACACCGCCCGCTCGTCATCAGACAGCAGCAACGGTTCCAGCTTCGGGCCCCGACGAGGAACTGACGCACCAGCAGCAGAAGTCACACCACTACTAACGATCAACTACTGGCGCAGGACACTAGGCCTTCGCAGTCAGAAACCAGTCAAGCGCCGCGGTGAGTTCGGCCGGCTTCTCCACGGGCAGCTCATGGCCCGCGTCGATGATGCGCACGACGGCGTTCGGGTAGGCCTTCGCCATCCGGAGCATCTGCCGCACGGGCAGCTGGATGTCGTGGTAGCCGTGCACCATCAGGGTGGGCGTGGCGATCTCACCGGCCCGGTCGAGGAGGTCGAAGGCCCGCATGGCGCCGTACAGGGTCATGACCACCTCGCGCGGGGTGTCGGAGGAGGAGCGGATGTACTCCCGGACCTCCTCGCGCGGGTACCCCGGGGCGAAGGCCCGCTGGATGTTGGTCGCGACGAACATCTTGTACGGAACCAGGGTGGAGGCGGCCATGAGCAGCCCCCGGCCGCGGTTGTAGGTCATCCGTCCGATCGAGTTGACCAGCACCATCCGCTCCACCCGGTCCGCGTGGGAGAGGGCGATGGTCTGGGAGATCATCCCGCCCATCGAGTGGCCGACCAGTACGAACCGCTCCACCTCCAGGTGGTCGAGGAGGGCGAGGACGTCCTTCGCCAGCTCCGCGATCGTGCGCACCCCGGCCCCCGTGCTCTCTCCGTGCCCGCGCAGGTCCAGCCGGATCACGCGCCGGCCGGCGGAGAAGTGGGCCAGCTGGTGGTCCCAGCGGTGCCGGTTCGCGGTCCAGCCGTGCACGAACACCACGGGCACGTCCGCGCCGTCACGGGGGCCCTCGTCGTCGTACGTGAGTACGGCTCCGTCGACGTCGAGCTGCGGCATGGGGGCCTCCTGGGTGCGCTGCGGTTACTGTCCGGTACGGTAACCGGCCGCGCGCCCCGCCGTCACCGGCGTTCCCCGAGGAATTCGAGGATGTGACCGAAGACGTCGAGGGCGGCGCCCCGGCCCAGGAACGTGTCCAGGTGACCGTAGCCCGGGATCTCGGTGTAGGTGACGTCCAGCTGCGGCTGGCGGCGGGCCAGCACCTCGTGGCAGAGCCGTTGCGAGTCCAGCCACAGCCCGTTCTCGCTGCCCGAGAGCAGCAGGACGGGGGTGTCGATGCGGGCGGCCGCGTCGAGGGCGTTCTGCGGCAGCGCCCGGTAGCGGTGGTCGGTGTCGTGCCAGCGGACCACGCTGCGGGCCAGCTCGATCCGGCGCAGGTGCGGCAGGATCCACAGCGGGGCGGGGCCGAGCAGCTCGGCGAGCCGATCGTGGGTGGCTTCGGCCAGGTTCTCGTGGACGAAGAGCGAGGCACCCGTGCCCCAGGCCGAGTGGTGCAGGATCTGGCAGGTCGGATCGGGGCAGCTCGCCTTGCGGGCGGCCAGGGCGAACAGCGGGGTGTACTTCGACCACAGACCCACCTTGCGGAAGTCGACCGGGATGTGGTCGATCCGGGTCTTCAGCAACTCCCCCGCCACGGACATCCGCAGCGACGTCCGCCCCGCCAGCCTGGGCGTCAGGAAGACTCCCTGGGAGACCACGCCGGCCAGCCCCGGCACCAGTCCGGCCGTCATGCTCAGCGACAGGGTGAGCGAGCCGATGCAGTGCGCGACCACGGACAGCGGGCGCTCGCCGATGCGCCCCCGGATGTGGGCGACGGCCTCGGGGATGTCGTACAGCGCCACGTCGTCGTAGGTGTAGCGCCGGCCGGTCTCGTTGTACGGCAGCCGGCAGCTGCCCCGCCAGTCCAGCAGCCAGGGCTCGTAGCCGTCGTCGAGGAGCGCGTCCACGAGGTTGCGGGTCTCGGGCAGCAGGAACATGTCGGCGGAGGCGGTGTGCCCGTGCAGGAGCAGCACGGCGGGCCGGCCGGTGTCCCCGGTGTCGACGCGGGTCAGGCCGAGGCGGACGCCGTCGCTCGTGCGGAACGGGATCTCCTCGACGCGGGCCGGGTCCAGGCGGTGGCGCAGGGGGCGGAGGGCCGCGGTGGTGCGGACCCGGCGGAGCGCCGGCCGGGCCGTCCGGGAGGGGGTGGTCCTGAAGATCATCGGTGGTGCTCCGTGAGGGTCGGGGTGCGGCGCAGGTCGAGAAGATCCGCCGCGGCCCGGGCGAACGGGGCGAGCAGGCCGCGGCCCATCTCCAGGCCGAACCAGGCGAGCCAGGTCAGCTTGGCGGCCCGCTTCTCCTGACCGGTCAGGCGCGGGTCCACCTTGATGCCGTCGATCTGGTCGCGGACGTAGGAGTCGGCGGGTACGACGACCTCGCCCAGCAGACTCGCGGCCTCGCCCTCGCGGCCGATCTCCACGGTGAGCGCGCGGGTCTGCCGCCACAGGTCCCGGCGGGCCCGCGCGTACTTACGGCCCTCCAGCCACCACTGACCGCCGTCCGCGTCGCGCAACCTCAGCCGGTAGCGCAGGAGTTGGTGGCGCAGGCCGTGCTGGAGCGGGATGCCCTCCTCGGGGCGGACCCAGACGTCGCCGCGCTCCACGGTGAGCGGTTCGGGGTGCACCGCCGGGCAGGTCACCTCGCCCGTGACGTCCACCCGGCGCTCCTTGACCAGCTGGTACATGCTGGCGATGGACAGGGTGAGCGCCATCGAGCATGGAGTCTCGGCGGCGGCCCCGACCGGGCCTACGGTGCCCTCGGTCGTCTCGGCGAACCAGAGGTAGGGCTGGTCGTCCTTGTGCGGAAGCCGGGCGAGACCGTCGTCGGCGAGCTTCTCGAAGGTCTTCAGCTGGGCCTGGGCGTCGTACCGGGCGGCGGGCATGAGGCCGAGGGCGGCGACCAGGGCGTCGGTGCGGTCCGCTTCGGCGGCGGGGCCCTGCAGGGTGGCCTCGCACAGCTTCAGCGCGGTCGGGCTCTGCAACACCCGGGTGAGGAAGCCGAGTTCGGGCACGGGCTCGGCCTGCAGGCGGGCGAGCGTGTCGGTGCGCCACTCGTCCCAGTCCTGGACGCGGACGTGCATGCCGCCCAGAGCCATGTCCTGTACGACGTCGTCCAGGGTGTTGGGCACGCCCGTGAGGTTGTAGTCGAAGCCCCACGCGTCGGGCTCGCAGATCGCGGCGACCGCGACCCGGCTGACCCAGTCGACGGGGGCCGCGTTGAGGTAGCGGAACGCCGGTACGGTGCGGAAGCGGCCGAAGGCGGAGATCAGGCCGCTGCTGAGGTCCAGCGGGTTGTACGCGCCGGTCTTCGTGTGGCCGCCGATGCCGCCCGGGCGGAGCGCGGTGACCACGAGTCCGTGGTCGCGGGCACGGCGCAGCGCGACCTCGGCGGCCCACTTGGACTGGTCGTAGCCGGAGATGAGCCGGTCGACGTGGGCGAGCGGGTCGTCCTCGCCCATGGACGTGATGCCGACCTCGTTGAACACGGCGATGGACGAGATGTGGTGCAGCGGCTTGGGCCGGCCGGTCGCGGCCAGCTCGGCGAGGGTGAGCGCACCGAGGACGTTGCTGCTTCTCAACGACTGGTAGCCGCGCAGGAAGTCCACGGCGGCCGCCACACCGACGATGCTGTCGAGTTCGTGCGCGAGGGTGTGCCACTGCTCGTCGGTGAGCCCGAGCCGCGGGCTGCGGATGTCGCCGGGCAGCACGGTGATGCGCCGGCGTATCTCCGAGGACCACGGCAGCTTGTAGCTGCGCAGCTGAGCGCCGAGCCGTTCCGTCGCGGCCGCCTCGTCGGCCGCGCGGACCAGGCAGTACACATGTGCGTCGCTGTGTCGCAGCAGGTCGAGCAGCATGTGGCTGCCGAGGAACCCGGTCGCACCGGTCAGCAGGATCCGCCGCGGCGGCAGCGGCTCGGGCACCTCGGCGAACGGCAGCCGGTCGGCGAGGGCGAGGTCGGCCAGGATCTGGTCGAGGTCTTCCTGCCGGGCTCGGGAGTGGGAGGCGTCGGGTCGGTACGGGGTGGTGGATACGGCGGGTGGGGTGCGGGGGGACGGGATGGGGAGGGTGTGGGGGGCGGGTGCCGGGGAGGCGAGGGGGGTGGGGGTGGTCGAGGGGCCCCGGAAGACGCCGGGCGCGGCAAAAGCGGCCGGCGCGGCCGAAGGTGCGGTGGGTGCGGAGATACCCGGTCCCGTAGCAAACGGTGCCGGCGCGGCCGAGGAGGCCGAGGCCCGAGAGACACCCGGTGCGGAGTTGCCCGGTCCCGTGGCGGGAGGTGCCGGCGCGGCCGAGGGCGTCGGTGTCGTCCTCGCTTCGACCAGCAGCAGCCACCTTCGGGCCAGACTCGCCGGGCGGGCGTCCGCGAAGACCTCGTCGAGGTCGATCTCGATGCCCAGCTCGGCCTCCAGCTCGGCGGCCAGCTCGACCGCGTCGACGGACGTGCCGCCCGCGTCGAAGAAGTCGGCGTCGGGCGCCAGCCGACCGGAGGGCAGGTGGCGGCCGGCCGCGGCGGTGATGACGGCCGTCAGGCCCGCCAGGTCGGGTGCCGAGGCCGGGGCGGGCTCGGGCTCGGTGCCCGCCGCCCGGACCTTGGCCAGCAGGTCGGCCACGCCGAGTCCGCCGCCGCCCCGCTCGATCGACTCGGCGATCGCCCGCCGGCCGGCGTAGGCCGACTCCTCGTTCATGTCACGCATGAGAGCCCTTCGCATTGTGCTCGGTCTTGTTCCTCACGGCTGCTCCCAGGAGCGGAAGGCCCGCAGGTGTTCGGGGGTGGTCACGACGTCCAGCCGTTCGTCGTCCGGGTCGACGCCACCGAGCGCGGCGAGCAGTCGGCGGGCGGGGGCGTTGCGCGGGGTGCGCTCCGCGGTGAGCCGGACCTTGGTGCAGCCCAGCTCTTCGGCCCGGTCGGCGATCCGGCCGAGCAGCCGTTCCTCGACGCCCCGGCCGAGGGCGCGGCAGCTCATCAGCCAGGCGAGCACGTCGAGTTGGTCCCCGTCGGCGTGGACCGCGAGCAGCGCGATCTGGCCGTAGTCGCCGAACCGGTCCCGGGCCGCCGCCGTCCACACCTCGCCCCGTTCACGCCACCGGGCGAGGTCGCCGCCGTCGGCGGAGCGGGCGCGCAGGGTGAACTGGTTGGTGCGGCGGACGAGTTGCTCACCCCGTTCGACGTCCGCGTCGGCCAGCTCGCGGATGTCGACCTCGAGGTTCAGCCGGGCGAGGAACTCCTCGAACCCGGCGCCCTCGCGGACGGCGTCCCGCTCGCGCTCCTGTGCGTAGAACCGGGCCCGCAGGGCGTCCTCGGCGGTGGCCGCGATCGGGACCAGCGGCCACAACCGGCGCAGGAACGTGTCGAGTCCGGCGGCGGGCGGGCACGTCAGGGACAGCACCTGCGGGTGCACCGCGCGCATCTTCGCGATCTCGGCCGGGTTGTCGTCCAGGAACAGGAAGCTGTCCAGGCCGAGGTTGAGGGTGCGGGCGGCCTCGGCGAGGCGGTCGGGCTTGGGGTTCCAGGCGGCGGAGACCACGCTGAAGTGCTCGGCCTTCAGCAGGCTGTCGGGCCGGTCCAGGACGGCCCGGACCGTCGCCTCGTCGTTGTTGCTGACCAGCGCCAGCAGCGCGCCCGCCTCCCGCCATCGCAGCAGCCTGCGGGCCAGCTGGGCGCGCGGACCGGTGAGGTCCACCGCCTCGGGGCCGGCCTCGCCCGCCACTCCGCCCCACAGGGTCTCGTCGCCGTCGACGGCGATCACCTTGGGCGCGGGGCGCCGTACGGCCCGTACCGCCTCGGCCAGGCGCAGCGCCACGGCTGCCTGGAAGGCCGGGGTGAAGGGCAGGTGGGCGAGGCGCTCGGTGCGCTGGTCGAAGCGGTTCTCGACGGTGTGGTGCCGGGTCCACTCGTCGGGGCCGAGCACCGCGATGCCGGGCAGTTCGGCCAGGTCGGCGGCGATCCCGTGCTCCCAGTCGAGGAGGCGGTCATCGGCCCGGGCGGTCGGCAGGACGCCGACGACGAGCGGCCTGCGGGTGCGTTCGGCGAGGGACTTCAGCGCGGCCGGGTAGGCGCCGCGCAGTTCGGCGAGGACCGTGTCGTCCACCGGTCCGAACCGCTCCAGGTCGGCGGCCCGCAGCAGGACGACGCCCACCGTGGTGGCCGGGTCGGCGAGGACTCCGGACGGGTCCTGGAGGGCGGCGAGCACCTGATGGTACGGCGCCTCGGCGACCGCCGCCCGCTCGTCCTCGAGCGCCGCCTCGCACATCAGGGGCAGGTTGCCGAGGGCGAAGGTGGCGGCGAGGGCCAGACGCGGTCCCTCGACCGGTGTCTGCTGAACGGCCGTCGCACTCTCGCGTACGACCACGGTCGCGTCCTCGGCGGTCTCCGCGAGCAACTCCAGGAACTCCTCACCGAGTTCGGTCGCGGTGTCCGCGTCCAGGATGTCGAGGTTGTGGTCGAGGCGGACGGTGCCCGAGTCCGGGGTCATGGTGATCATCAGGTCGAGGTCGGTGTGGCCGACGCCGGCGGGCAGCACTTCGAGGCTGGTCAACCGGCCCGCGAAGCGGACGTAGTTGAAGTACACCTCGACGAGCGGTGCGTTGGCGCGGTGCAGGCCCTGCCGGGCGAGCGTGGCGAGGACGTCGGAGAACATGGCGCCCTTCGCCAGGATCCGCTGCAGGCGCTGGTCGGTGCGGACCAGTACGTCCGCGACCCGCTCCCCGGCCGCCGCCTGGGCGGGGAAGGGCACGGGGACGCCGAAGAAGCCCACCGCGCCGTACGCGTCGGCGTGGATACGGGTGTCCACGGGCACGGCGAGCGCGAACCGCTCCCGTTCCCGCTTCCTGGCCAGCAGCACGGTGAGGGTGCCGAGGCAGAACGCGGCGGGCGTGACGGCCAGAGCGCTCGCGGCGGCCGAGATCCGCTCCACGAGACCGTCCGGCACGGTCACGGTGACGCTGCCGGACCGGTAGGAGCGGGTCTCGGGGCGCGGCCGGGCCAGGGTCAGGTCGAGCCGTTCGCTGCCGTGGAAGGCCGCGCGCCAGTCGTCGCCGGGGCCGTCGCCACCGCCTTGCTGGGCCTCGATCAGCAGATCGATGTCCCGGTTGGTGACGGTGCCGTCCAGCGCGGTGCCGGACAGTTCGGCGTCGATCTCCGCGGCCACGAGGAGCAGGGACTGCAGGTCGCTGACCGCGTGATGGGCGCCGAAGACGAGGATCTGGCCCTGCGGGCCGCCGTCGGCGAGTTCGAACCGCCACAGTGGCGGTACGGCCAGGTCGAACGGCGGCTCCAGGAGCAGCCGCAGCCGCTCGGCTGCGTCGACCTGCGTGGCCTCGGTCCATCGCAGCAGCGGCGTGGGCGGCTGACGGTCCACCCGCAGTTGCCGGCCGCTCTCGTCTCCGGTCACGACGGCGGTGCGCAGGGCGGCGTGGCGGGCGGCGAGCCGGTCCAGGATGCCGGTGAGGGCTTCCTGGGTGGTCGGCGCCTTGAGCCGGACGGCCAGGCCGACGCCGTGGGCCGCGTGGGGCATGTCCGGCTGTGCGCTGCGCAGGAGTCGTACGACATCCCGGGTCGCGGGCCGCAGTTCGGTCTCGGGCACGTCCTGAGCGGGCGAGCTCTCGGTGGAGGCGGCCCGCTCGGCAGGGGCGGCGCGCTCGGGCAGGGCCTCGCCGAGGGTGCGGGCGAGGCCGCGGACGTCGGCGGCGGAGAACACGTCGGCGGCCGGGAGTTCGACGCCCAGCTCGCGGGCGAACGCGTTGCGCAGCCGGACCAGCATCAGCGAATCCAGGCCCAGCTCCTTCAGGGCCGTGGTGGCGAACACATCCACGGCACCGCCGGAGACCTCGCCGACCCGGGCCCGTACGTAGGTTTCGAGCCACTCGGTGCGCTCCTGCCCGGGGGCGGCCGCGAACACCTTGTCGACCAGGTCGTCGGTGTCCGCGCCACCGGTCGGGACGGTCACCAGGTCGGCGAGGAGCGGGCGGCTGCGTGCCGCGTCCGGGTCGAGGGCCAGCAGCTCCCAGTCGAGGGCGATCGGGGCGAGCTGGCGGCGGGCGGTGGTCAGCACCCGCTCGAACAGTTCGCCGCCGTCCTGCGGGGAGAAGGCGACCAGGCCGGAGCGGCTGGTCTCGGCGGCCCGGGTGCCGGACTCCGCGACCATGCCGACGCCCGCCCAGGCACCCCAGTCCAGGCTCAGCGCCCGTCGGCCGGCCCGGGAGAGGTGGTGCGCCCAGGCGTCGAGGAAGGCGTTCGCCGCCGAGTAGGGGCTCTGCCCGGCCGAGCCCAGCAGACCGGCCGCCGAGGCGAACAGAACCAGGTTCCCGGCCTCCGGGACCAGTTCGGTGAGCAGGGCGGTGCCGAGCACCTTGGGCGCGAGGACGCGCCGGACGCGGTCCTCGGTGAGGTTCGCCAGGGTGGCGTCGTCCAGGACACCGGCGGCGTGGACCACGGTGGAGACCGTGCCCGCCTCGCGGCGCAGGGTGTCCAGGGCGGCGGTGAGTCCGGCGCGGTCGGCGACGTCGGCGCGGGCGAGGTGCACGGTGACGCCCCGCTGTTCGAGGCCCTGTATCCAGGCGGTGGCGGCCGTGTCGGGCGTGCCGCGGCTCAGCAGGGCGAGCCGCCGGGCGCCCCGGCGCACCAGCCGTTCGGCGACGACACGGCCGAGGCCGCCCAGGCCACCGGTGATCAGGTGCACGCCATCCGGCAGTTCGGGGTGGCCGCCTTCGTCGGGGCGGGTACGGGCCAGGCGCGGGACGAGCCGGCCGGTGCCGCGGAGCGCGACGAGGCGCTCGTCGTCGGCGTGCCACAGCTGGGTCCACAGCTCCTCGGCGCCGCCGTCGGCGGGCAGGTCGACCAGCGTGGTGGCGAGTTCGGGGTGCTCCTGGGCCACGGCGAGTCCGAAGCCCCAGGCGAGGGCCTGCTGCGGCTGGGACACCTCGGTGCTGTCACCGGCGGCCTGGCTGCCGCGTACGACGACGAACAGGCGTGGTGTCCGGCCCTTGGGCCGCTCGCGCTCGGTGAGGGCCCGCACCAGGTGCAGGGTGGTCAGGCAGCAGAGCCGGGAGGTTTCCTCGATGTCGCGGTCGTCGGAGACCGGTGGGGCGTCGAGCGCGGACAGCTGGACCACCCGCTCGGGCGGCGCGTCCGCGAAGGCCTCGTCCAGGAGCCGGGCCCACTGGGCCGGGTCGGCCGGGTCGAGGACGTAGCGGCCGGGGCCGTCGACGCCGTACGCGGTGCCCCGGCGGGCGACGACGTGCGGCGCCAAGTCAGCCAGCCGGGCCGCGAGTTCGTCGGTGACTCCGGTCTCGTCGGCGACGATGAGCCAGCTGCCCTCGGCGGGCGGCTCCTGTGCCGCGGGGCGGGGCTGCCAGCGGGTCTCGAAGAGGGCGCCGTCCAGCGGGGAGAGCGCGGCGAGCCGGAACTCGTCGGCCGCGAGGACGAGGTGGCCGTCCTCGTCCCACAGGCGCAGGTCGAGGAGGGCGGTGTCGCCGTCCATCGCGCGCAGGTCGCAGCTCACCCAGGCGGGTGCGGTGCGCAGGCCGGTGAACCGTATGTGTCCGGCGCCGGCGGGCACGAACGCCCGGCCCTGCGGGGCGGCCGCGGGCAGTGCGGCCGTGTGGAAGGAGGCGTCGAGCGTGGCGGGGTGCAGGAGGTGACCGGCGGCGGGTCGTGCGGCCAGGCGGGCCACGGCTGTCGTGGCGTCGTCCCGGTGGCCCTCGGCCAGGCCCCGGAAGGCGGGGCCGTAGTCGATGCCCAGGGCGGCGAGACCGGCGTAGACGGCGGGCAGGTCGACGCGCTCGGTGCAGCGTTCGCGCAGCGCGGCGAGTTCCGTGCCCGCGTCCGCCGCCTGCTCCGCCGTGCGGGCGATCGGCTCCGGAGTGGGGGCGATGCGCCCGGTCACGTGCCGCTCCCACCGGGGCTGTCGCGCACCGGCGGGGGCGGAGGCGACGGAGAACTCCCGGTATCCGTCCTCCGCGGGCCGCAGCACCAGTTGCAGCCGTACGGGCCGGTCGGCGTCCAATCGGAGCGGCTGGACGAACCGGACGTCGGCCAGGCGCACCTCGTCGCCGTCGGCGAGCGTGGTCGCGGCCTCCAGCGCCATGTCCAGGAAGGCGGCGCCCGGCAGCCACACCTCGCCCGTGACCTGGTGGTCGGTCAGGTAGGCGAAGCGGCTGTCGTTCAGGTCGATCTCGCTCTGGAAGAGGTCCCGGCCGGGTTCGTCGCTGGCCTGGACGTGGGTGCCGAGCAGCGGTGAGCCGCCGGTGGAGGTGGCCTGGGCGGGGGCGAGCCAGTGGCGTTCGCGGGCGAAGGCGTAGGTGGGCAGGTCGGCGCGGCGGCCGTGCGGGAAGAGCGCCGTCCAGTCGGGCACGTGTCCGGCCTCGTACAACTCCCCGAGCCTGCCCAGCAGTACGTCCTGCCCGTCCCGGCCGCGGCGCAGCGAGCCGATGCCCACCGCGTCGATCCCGGCCTCGGCGGCGACCGCCTCGATCGCCGCGGTGAGCGAGGGGTGCGGGCTCAGTTCCACGAAGTAGCGGTAGCCGTCGTCGAGCATCCGGCGGACGGTGTCGGCGAAGCGGACCGGGTGGCGCAGGTTGTCGAACCAGTAGGCGGCGTCCAGGCCGTCCCCGGTGACGGGTTCGGCGAGCACCGACGAGTAGAGCGGGGTCGGTGTGCGAGTCCCCCGGATGCCGGAGAAGCGGTCGAGGAGTTCCGCGCGCAGCGGCTCCATGAGCGGGGTGTGCGAGGCGAACGGCGTCGACAGGACGCGCGTGGAGACGCCCCGCTCCTCCAGTTGGCGACGCAGCGCGGTGAGCGCGTCCGCCTCGCCGGAGACGGCGGTGGCACCGGGGCCGTTGACGGCTCCGACGAACAGCCGGCCGGCGTAGGACTCCAGCAGCTCCTCGACATCGGCGAGCGGCAGCTCCACGGCGAGCATGCCGCCCTGCCCGACGAGCGGGACGACCGCGGCGGCCCGCCCGGTGACGGCGGTGACGGCCTCGTCCAGGGTGAGGGCGCCCGCGCTGTAGGCGGCGGCGATCTCGCCCAGGCTGTGGCCGACCACCGCGTCCGGGGTGACGCCGAGTTCCCGCCAGGCGGCGGCCAGCGCGGCGTTGACGGCGAACAGGACCGGCTGGAGGTACTCGGTGCGGTCGAGCGGGGAGAACTCCTCCGGTGCGCGCAGCACGTTGAGCACCGACCAGCCGGCCTGCCGCTCGACGGCGGCGTCGATGCGGGTCAGCTCCGTGCGGAAGGCCTCGGACTGGGACAGCAGCTCCAGGCCCATGCCGGTCCATTGGCCGCCGTGTCCGGCGAAGACGAAGGCGACCTTGCCGGTCTGGTCCTCGCGCGGCGCGGGCACGGGCTTGCGTCCGCCGCCCAACGCCTTGAGGGAGGAGAGCAGTTCGTCGCGGTCGCCCGCGACGACCGCGGCGCGCCAGTCGAAGTGGCTGCGGTACCGGGCCAGGGTGTGGGCCACGTCCGGAAGGGCGGTGTCGGGGGTGACGTACCGGGCGAGCCGGGCCGCCTGCCCGCGCAGCCCGGCCTCACTGCGCCCGGAGAGCAGGAACAGCCGCTTCCCGTCCGGGAGTTCCGGTTCCTCCTGCGGCCTGGCGGGTGCTTCCTCCACGATGACGTGGGCGTTGGTGCCGCTGATGCCGAAGGCGCTGACCCCGGCCCGTCGCACCCGCTCCTCCGTCGCCGGCCAGGCGACCGGTTCCTGGAGCAGCCGGAGCCCGCTGCCGTCCCACTCGACGTGCCGGCTCGGTGTGTCGGCGTGCAGGGTGCGGGGCAGGGTCTGGTGGCGCAGCGACTGCACGACCTTGATCAGCCCGACGACGCCCGAAGCGGCCTGCGCGTGGCCGATGTTGGACTTCAGCGAGCCCAGGTACAGCGGGCGGTCCTGGGGGCGGGAGCCGGCGAAGACCTCGGCCAGGGCGTTGGCCTCGATCGGGTCGCCGAGGGTGGTTCCGGTTCCGTGGGCCTCGATGTGGTCGAGGTCGGCGGGTGCCAGCCCGGACAGCTCCAGCGCGCGGCGGAGCACCTGTTCCTGGGCCGGGCCGTTGGGCGCGGACAGACCCTGGCTGCGGCCGTCCTGGTTGACGGCCGTGCCGCGCAGCACGGCGAGCACCTCGTCGCCGTCCCGCTCGGCGTCGCTCAGCCGCTTGAGGACCAGCATGCCCGCGCCCTCGGCCCAGATCGCGCCGTCGGCGTCGTCGGAGAAGGACCGGCAACGGCCGGTCGGTGACAGTCCGCGCAGGCGGCTGAACTCCACGAAGGTCTGCGGGGTCACCATGAGCGTCACGCCGCCGGCCAGGGCCAGGTCGCACTCCCCGGCGCGCAGGGCCTGGGCGGCCAGATGCGTCGCGACCAGGGAGGACGAGCAGGCCGTGTCCACGGTCAGGGCCGGGCCGTGCAGGCCGAGCGCGTAGGACAGCCGGCCGGAGGCTACGCTGAGCGCCGAGCCGGTGCCGACGTAGCCGTCGAGCTGGTCGAGGCGGGAGCCCGCCAGGTAGTCGCTGCCGAACATGCCGACGTACACGCCGGTGGTGCTGCCCGCGAGCCGGGCGGGCACGATGCCGGCGCGCTCCAGCGCCTCCCAGGCCGTCTCGAGCAGCAGCCGCTGCTGGGGGTCCATGGCGGCGGCCTCCTTCGGGGTGATGCCGAAGAAGCCCGCGTCGAAGGACTCGATGTCGTCCAGGAAGCCGCCCTCGCGGGCGTAGGACTTGCCGAGGGCGTCCGGGTCGGGGTCGTAGAGCGCCTCCACGTCCCAGCGTCCGGCCGGGAACGGGCCGACCGCGTCCCGGCCTTCGGCGACCAGCCGCCACAGGCCGTCCGGGTCGCTCACCGAGCCGGGCAGCCGGCAGGCCATCGCCACGATGGCGATCGGTTCGTCGCCGGCGGGCGCCGTCGTCCGAGCCGGCTGGACCTGGGGCTTGCCCGACGTCCGCCCCAGCACGGTGGCCAGCAGGTACTCGGCGAGCCGGTCGGCGGTGGGGTGGTCGAAGAGGAGGGTGGCGGGCAGACGGGTGCCGAGCCGGGCCCCGATGCGGTTGCGCAGTTCGACGGCGGTGACGGAGTCCATGCCGAGGTCGCGCAGCGGCTGGTCGGGGCGTACGGACTCGGCGGACCGCAGGCCGAGGGCGCGGGAGGCCTCGTCACGGACCAGGGCCAGGACGCGCTCGGCCCGCTCGGGCTCGGGCAGCCGGGCCAGGCGGTCGGCGAGGGCGTCTCCCCCGGTGCCGCGCGGCGCGGGCAGCAGCGAGCGCCACAGGGCGGTGCCGCCCGTGCCCGACCGGCGCAGACGGGGCAGGTCGAGGGCCCAGGCCACCAGGTGCGGGGCGGTGCGCCGCAGGGCCAATGCGACGAGGTCGCGGCCCTGCTCCGGGGTGAGCGCCCGGTGGCCGAGCCGGGCCATGCGGTCCAGGTCGGCGTGGGCCGCTGCGAGGCCCTCACCGGCCCAGGCGCCGAAGGAGATCGAGCTGCCGGGCAGCCCCAGGGCCCGCCGGTGGTGGGCGAGTTGGTCGAGGAAGGCGTTGGCGGCCGCGTAGTTGCCCTGGCCCGCGTTGCCCACGACACCGGCGGCCGAGGACACCAGCAGGAACAGGTCCAGCGGGGTGTCTGCGGTGAGCCGGTGCAGGTGGAGGGCTCCGTCGACCTTGGGTCGCAGTACCCGCGCCAGCCGCTCGGGCGTGAGCTCTGCGACGACCCCGTCGTCGAGGATCCCGGCGCAGTGCACGACACCGCGCAGGGGCAACTCCTCGCAGGCTCGGGCGAGTACATCGGCGACTGCGGCCGGGTCGGTGACCTCGCAGGCGACGACCTCGGCCTCGGCACCGAGCGCGGCCAGTTCGGCGACCGTCTCGGCCGCGCGGGGATCCTCGGCACCCCTGCGTGCGGTCAACAGGAGCCGGGGAACACCTCGTTGGGCGAAGAGCCGGGCGATGTGGCGGCCGACGGCACCCAGGCCGCCGGTGATCAGGACGGTCCCGTCCGTGGGGAGGTGACCGGCCCGGCCCTGCTCCTGCCGGTCGGGGCGTGCGCGCACCAGCCGCGGGACGAACAACGCCCCTTCCCGAAGGGCGAGTTCGGGCTCCTCGGCAAGGCCTGCTGCCGCCCTGAGCGCGGACGCGGGGTCGCCGCCGTCGAGGTCCAGCAACGTCAGCCCGAGGTCCGGGTGCTCCGCGCGGGCACTGCGGGCCAGTCCCCACAGCACCGACTGGGCGTGTCCGGCGACCGGGTCGCCGTCGGCGGCGGCGATCGCGCCGCGGGTCACCCACACGGTCCGGGCGGGCGTCCGGTCCTCGGGGAGCGCGATGAGCCGCTGCAGCTCGGCGAGCGCGGTGGCCGCCAACTCGTGGGCTCCGGACATCGCTTCGTCGGGGTGCGGCCAGAATCGTACGGCGACGTCGGCGCCCGCCTCGCGCAGCGCGAGGCCCTGCAGAGCGGCCTCGGCCTGGGGGTCGGCCGGGTCGCCGGCGACGGTCCAGGTGAGGTCCGGCGTCGCGGCGGGCGGCTCCTCGGTGACGGCCGTCCAGGCCACCTCGTACAGGTGCCGGGCGTTCTCCGAAGCTGCGTCGAGGTCGGCCGGGTCGGCGGCGCGCAGGCGTACGGCCTCCAGGCGTCCGGCAGGCAGGCCGTCGGCGTCCCACAGCGTGACGTCCAGGGTGAGGTCCGAGTCGGCGTCGCCGGTGCGCCGCACCCGTGCGGTCAGGTCGCCCGCGCCGCCGTGGGGCAGGACGCAGCGGCCCACGGCGACGGGGAGCAGGGCACGTCCGTCGACCGCTCCGAAGGCGGCGGTGACGTGCAGAGCGGCGTCCAGCAGGGCCGGGTGCACCGGGTACGGGTCGGCCGCCTCGCGGGCGGTGGCGGGCAGGGAGAGCCGGGCGAGGAGTTCTCCGTCGCCGGTCGTGACCGCCGACCGTACGCCCTGGAAGGCGGGCCCGTAGCCGAGGCCGAGGCCGGCCAGGCGGTCGTACGTCTGCGCGGTCCAGGCCTCTTCGGCGGTGCCGGGCCACTGCGGCGGGCGGCCCGCGGTGAGCGGGGTGGACTCGGCCGCGGAGGCGGTGGCGTGCAGGGTCCAGCCGGGGGCGTCCTGGCCGCGCGGGCGGCTGTGCACGGTGATCTCGGGCACGGGACCGGCGGTGACGACCTCGACGGAGACCTCGACCGTGCCGGTGCCGGGCAGGACGAGGGGGCTGAGCAGGAGCAGGTCGGTGACGTCGGCCGCGTCGTCCGGGCGGGCCACGGCGAGCGCGGCACGGCACAGCTCCATCAGGGTGGTGCCGGAGACCACGGTGCGGCCGAACACGGTGTGGTCGGGCAGCCAGTCGGCGGTGGCCGGCGACCACTCGTTGCGGAAGGTCCAGCGGGTCTCGTCGGCGGACTGGAGCTGGATGCCGAGGAGCGGGTGCGCGGCCTGGTCGAACAGGGCGGGGCCGCCGGCGGCGGTCTCCGGCTCGATCCAGTGGCGCTGTGCGTCCCAGGCGTAGGTGGGCAGGTCGGCGGCGTCGCCGTCGGGGACCAGGCGGCGCCAGTCGATCCGCCGTCCGTGGACGTGGAGTTCGGCGGCGGCCCGGTCCAGACAGGCGGGGCCGTCCTCGTCGCGGCCCAGCGAGCCGACGGCGGACAGGTCGTGGCCGGTGTCCTCGCCGAGGGTGCGCAGCGCGGTGAGCAGGGCCGGGTGGGGGCTCAGTTCCACGAAATGGCGGTAGCCGTCGGCGAGCATGCGCTCGACGGTGGGCGCGAAGCGGACGGTCTCGCGGAGGTTGGTGTACCAGTAGCCGGCCTCCAGTTCCTCGGTGACCGGTTCGGCGGTGACCGTGGAGTACCAGGCGATGTCCGTCGGGTACGTGGTCACGCCGTCGAGTTCGTCGAGGATCCGCTCGCGGACCGGTTCGACCCGGTCGCTGTGGGAGGCGTAGTCGACGTCGAGACGGCGGACGAACACCTGGCGCGCTTCGAGGCGGGCGAGCAGCGCTTCGACCGCGTCGACGGCGCCCGCGACCACGGTCGCCCGGCCACTGTTGACCGCGGCGACCGAGACGGCTCCGTCGAGTTCGGCCCGGACCTCGTCGTGGGGCAGCGCGATCACGGCCATGGTGCCGCTGCCGGACAGGTCGGTCAGGGCCTGGCTGCGCAGGGCGACGACGGCGGCCGCGTCGTTGAGGCTGAGTGCGCCGGCGACGCAGGCCGCGGCGACCTCGCCCTGGCTGTGCCCGATGACGGCGTCCGGGCGGATGCCGCGGGCGCGCCACACGGCGGCGAGCGACACCATCACGGCGAACAGGGCGGGCTGGACGACGTCCACGCGGTCCAGGGACGGGGCGCCGGCGTCGCCGCGCAGCACAGCGGCCACGGACCACTCGGTGAACGGGCGCAGCGCGGCGTCGCAGCGGTCGAGTTCGTCGGCGAACACGGGGTCCCGGTCCAGCAGGTCGCGGGCCATGCCGGCCCACTGGCTGCCCTGGCCGGGGAAGACGAAGGCCAGCTTGCCGACGGGAGCGGTCCGCTGCGGGCCGGTGGTGTGGTCGGGGTCGGGGTGTCCGTCGGCGAGGGCGCGCAGGGCGTCGACGAGCCGGGTGCGGTCAAAGGCCCGGACGACGGCCCGGTGCTCGAAGTGGGTGCGGTGGTGGGCGAGGGTCGCGGCGACCGCGGGGAGCGCCTGCTCCGGGCGTGTGTCCAGGGCGTCGAGCAGCCGGGCGGCCTGGCTGTGCAGGGCGGGGAGGCTGCGGGCGGAGAGCGGGAAGAGGGTGGGGGCGGCCTGCTGCGCGGGGGTGTCGGCGGTGTCGGGTTCCGGTGCTTCCTGTGCGGGGGCATCGGCGGTGTCGGGTTCCGGTGCCTCCTCCAGGACCACGTGGGCGTTGGTGCCGCTGATGCCGAAGGCGCTGACCCCGGCCCGGCGCACCCGGTCCACGGTGCGCGGCCAGTCCTGTCCGGCGCTCTGCACGTGCAGTCCGCTGCCGGTCCAGTCGATCCGGTCGGTGAGGCGCTCGGCGTGCAGGGAGGCCGGCAGGTGTTCGCGGCCGAGCGCGAGGACGGTCTTGATGACGCCGCCGATGCCCGCGGCCGCCTGGGTGTGGCCGATGGCGGACTTCAGGGAGCCGATGCCGAGGGGGCGGTCGGCCGGGCGGTCGGAGCCGAACACGTTGGCCAGGGCACGGAGTTCGATGGGATCGCCGAGCCGGGTGCCGGTGCCGTGGGCCTCGACGTGGTCGAGGTCGTGCGGGGTGAGCCCGGCCGCCTCCAGGGCGGCGCGCACCACCCGCTCCTGCGCCGGGCCGTTGGGGGCGCTGAGGCCCTGGCTGCGGCCGTCCTGGTTGATCGCCGAGCCCTTGACGACGGCCAGGATCCGGTCGCCGTCCCGGCGCGCGTCCGCGAGCCGCTTGAGCACGACGAGACCGCAGCCCTCGGCCCATACGACGCCGTCCGCGTCGGCGGAGAACGGGCTGCACCGCCCGGACGGGGACAGCCCGCGCAGCCGGCTGAACTCGACGTGGCCGCGCGGGGTGACCAGCAGGGTGGCTCCGCCGGCCAGGGCGAGATCGCACTCGCCGCTCGCCAGCGCGCGCGCCGCCAGGTGCAGGGAGACCAGTGAGGACGAGCAGGCGGTGTCGACGGTCACCGCCGGTCCCTGCAGGCCGAGGGTGTAGGCGATGCGTCCGGAGGCCACGCTGGCCGCCGAGCCGGTGCCGACGTGTCCGTCGAGCTGGGTGAGCGGGGCGGCGGCGAGGTAGCCGCTGTCGTACAGGCCGAGATAGACGCCGGTGGAGCTGCCGTTCAGGGACTCCGGGAGGATTCCGGCGCGTTCGATCGCCTCCCAGGTGGTCTGGAGGAGCAGCCGCTGCTGGGGGTCCATGGCGGCGGCCTCGCGCGGGGAGATGCCGAAGAAGGCCGCGTCGAAGCGGTCGATGCCGCCGTCGAGGAAACCGCCGCGCAGGGTGTAGGCCTTGCCGGCGGCCTCGGGGTCGGGGTCGTACAGGCCGTTGGTGTCCCAACGGCCCGCCGGTACCTCGGTGATGGCGTCCTCGCCCGTGGTGAGCAGCCGCCACAGGGCCTCGGGGTCCTCGGCGCCGCCGGGGAAGCGGCACGCCATGGAGATGATCGCCACGTCGTCGCCCGGGCCGGTCCGCTCCACGACCGTGCCCGGCAACGGCGTTTCCGCCCGCTGCGGTTCGAAGACGGCCTGCGCGACGGCGGCGATCGTGGGGTGGTTGAAGACGAGGGACGGTTCCAGGGGGCGGCCGGTCAGCGCGGCGAGTTCGGCGGCCAGGGTGACCAACTGGCGTGAGCCGAAGCCGAATTCGGCGAGCGGCCGGTGCGGGTCGACGTCGGCCGGTTGGATCCCGGCCGTCTCGGCGACGGCCGATGCCAGCCAGGCCCGGACGCCCTCGGAGGTCGTCAGGGACGGCTCGGGGGTGTGTTTCGGGGACTCGTTCGCAGGCATCTGGGCAGGTGTCCTCGTGAACTCGGGGTCATGCTGGATTCCGTACCGGGCGACGGGTGTGCGGTACGGCGAAACGGGCGGCGTACGGCCGCGAGGGCCTCCCGCGCCGACGGGGGCGCGGGAGGCGGCGGTGTCACTCCGCGGCGGGCGCGGTCACCACGGAGAGGGTGCCGTCGAGGTACGCCGTCCGCGTGGCGCGGCGCTGGATCTT
Organism: Streptomyces sp. NPDC101165; assembly: GCF_044768135.1. Classification (NCBI taxonomy): domain Bacteria; kingdom Bacillati; phylum Actinomycetota; class Actinomycetes; order Kitasatosporales; family Streptomycetaceae; genus Streptomyces; species Streptomyces sp. NPDC101165. The sequence goes on from NZ_JBIWPG010000007.1 coordinate 18,869, forward strand.
CCCGCTGGAGGTCTTGGGGATGGTGCCGGGCTGGACCAGGACGATGTCGCGCAGGGACAGGCCGTGGGCCTCGCCGACCGAGCTGCGGATCAGGTCGGTGATCTTCTCGGACTCGCCGGCGTCGTCCGGCGCGATCTCGGCGACGAGGACGGGCTGTTCCCCTTCGGCGGCGGCGTCCACGGAGAACGCGGCGGTGCAGCCGGGGCGCAGGGCCGGGTGCGACAGTTCGGCGGTCAGTTCCAGGTCCTGCGGGTAGTGGTTGCGGCCGTCGATGACGATGAGGTCCTTCAGCCGGCCGGTGACGAAGAGTTCACCGTCCCGCTGGAGGCCGAGGTCGCCGGTGCGCAGGAACCGGCCCTCGTGGCCCGGGAGTTGGGCGCGGAACGTCTCGCGGGTGGCGAGGGCGTTGCGCCAGTAGCCCTTGGCGACACTCGCTCCGCCCACCCAGATCTCGCCGATCTCGCCCGCGGGCAGTTCCTCCTGCCGCTCGGGGTGGACGATCGCCACGCTCACGCCGGGGCCGGGCCGGCCGCAGCCGACGGCGGCCGCGTCGGCCTCGCCGGCGTTCGGGGCGCCGTCCGCGGCGGCGAGCAGCGTCGGCGGGGTGTCCACGGTGCCGCCGGTGACCATCAAGGTGGCCTCGGCCAGGCCGTAGCAGGGGTAGAGGGCCTCGCGGCGGAATCCGGCGGGGCCGAAGGTGTCGGCGAAGCGGCGCAGGGTGGCGGCGCGCACCGGCTCGGCCCCGTTGAAGGCGACCTTCCACGAGCTGAGGTCGAGGCCGTCGAGCAGGTCCGGGTTGGCGTGCTTGAGGCTCAGCTCGTAGCCGAAGTTGGGCCCGCCGCTGGTGTGCGGGCGGTAGCGGCTGACGGCGGTGAGCCAGCGGGACGGCTGCTGGAGGAAGTGCAGGGGCGAGAACAGGGTGGCGGTGGCGCCGAGGTACACCGTGTTCAGGACGGGACCGATGAGCCCCATGTCGTGGTAGACCGGCAGCCAGCTGACGAACAGTTCGTGGTCGTGTGCGGCGAGCACCTCGGGCGTGTGGCCCATGCGCTCGGTGATGACCCGCTCGTTGTCCAGCAGGTTGCCGTGGGTGACGACGACGCCGCGCGGGGCCGAGGTGGAACCCGACGTGTACTGGAGGAACGCCACGGAATCCGCGGTGAGTTCGGGTTCGTGCCAGGCGGCGGCCGCGTCGTCGGGTATGTCCTCGGTGGCCACCCGGGCTATCGCGTCGAGCTCGGGCAGGTGTGCGGCCATGCCGTCGAGTGCGGTGATCACGTCCCGGCCGCCCAGGATGACCTTGGCGTCCGCGTCGGCCATCAGGCGCTTCATCCGGGTCAGCGCACGGTGGTTCTGGGAGCGGCCCTGCGGGGGCACGCCCGGTACGGCGACCACACCGGCCGACAGGCAGCCCAGGTAGGCACAGATGAACTCCAGGCCGGGCGGATACAGCAGCATGGCGCGCGAACCGGCCAGACCGCGCTCCTGCAGCCGGGCGGCGATGGCCCGGGAGCGGGTGGCCAGCCGGCCGTAGCTGAGTTCCTGGATCTCTCCGTCGCAGTCACCGGTGACGAGGTGGCGGTAGGCGGTGCGCTCCGGATGGTTCGAGGCGTGCGCGGTCACTAGATCGACCAGGGAACGTGCCATGGGACGAGTCTCACCTGTCTGAAATAGGTGGCGTAGAAACAGAAGTTCGGGCGTCGCGCCATGCGGACGCACGGGGCCGGGTTCGATCCGGCCTCGTTGCCGGATCGTCGGACGCGACCCCCCGCACAGGGCGCCATGGGTCAGATGGCGCCGCGTGATCCCCCCGCAGCAGAGTGCTACCGGCGAGTAGCACCCTAGCAGTCCGAATGACCGACATGTCGAACGCATGTAAACGCTTCGTGTCCAAGCGAGTTGACCGAACTGACGGTCCGTGACGAATGCGTGAACAGGCGGCGGGAACACGGCCCGGGATGCATCCCGCAGGCCCTGTCACTGTCCGCGTTCCACCCGCTACATGACGTTAGTAAAAATCATGCCATTACCCCGCATGCCAGACAGATGATTCCGCCCTATCGTTCTGTCATGGAGCACGCACTGAGTCCCGCAACACTCGCCGAACTGCGGCGCCCGCGTCCCTACCCCGCGGTGTCCGTGCTGACGCCGACACACCGCCGCGAACCCGAGAACGGCCAGGACCCGGTCCGGCTGCGCAATGTGGTGGCCGAGGCCAGGAAACGGCTGGAATCCGACCCCTCGGTCACCCGGGAACGGCGCGCCGACATCGTGGCACAGCTCGATCGCGCACTGGCGGAAGTGGATCTGGCGCACGCCGAGGACGGCCTGGTGATCTTCGCTGCCCCGGGTGAGCACCAGGTCTGGTCGCTGGCCCGCACCGTCCCGGAGCGGGTGGTGTTCTCGGACACCTTCCTCACCCGCAATCTGGTCTCCGCGCAGGCCGCCGAGCGGCCTTTCTGGGTACTGTCACTCTCCGCCGACCGCGTGACCCTGTGGAGCGGCGGACCCGAGCGGGTGGTCGAGGAGCATTCCGGCGGCTTCCCGCTGATCCACATCCGGGAGAACTTCGACGCCGAGCGCCGCGAGCAGATCGGTGACGTGCCGAGCATCTACGTCGACGAGGGCACACGTCAGTTCCTGCGCGAGGTCGACACCGCCCTGAGCACGGTACTGCGCGACCAGCCACGTCCGGTGTACGTCACCGGTGGGCAGGCGGCCCTGTCCCTGCTTGACGAGGTCGGCAGCGCCACCAAAGCCGCCGTACAGATCCCGCACGGCGGCCTCGCCCACGCCGGCCCGGAGGCCGTGTGGCAGGCCCTGAAGCCGGTCCTGGAGGCGGAGGCCCGCAAGGACGCCTCGTCCGTCGTCAGGGAACTGACCTCGGCACGCGGGCGCAAGATCTTCGCGGCCGGGGTGGACGAGTTGTGGCAGAACGCCCGGGAGGGCCGCGTCAGGCTGCTCGCGGTCGAGGAGAACTACCGCCTGACCGTCCGCGACCAGGGCGACCATCTCGTGCCGGCCGAGCCCGGGGATCTGGACTCCCGCGACGACATCGTGGACGAGATCGTGGAGCAGTGCCTGGAGACCGGCGCCGACGTGCGCTTCGTCCCCGACGGCACGCTGGGCGACGCGAACGGCATCGCGGGGGTGCTGCGGTACTGAGGCCCTGCCCCGACAGCGGCGCCGAGGCCCCCTCGGTGCCGCTGCGCCGGGCCACTCTCCCCAGGCAGCGCTCCCCCTGCGGCGTACGCTACGGCGTGATCGTCGGCGAGAGGGAGCGCGCACATGGGTGACCTGCTGGGTGTGGCCGTACTGGGTGCCGGACACATGGGAGCCGACCACATTCGACGCCTCGACGAGGTGGTGAGCGGCGCCAGGGTGGCCGCCGTGGGCGATCCCGATCGCGCGCGGGCGAAGGAGGCGGTGGCCGGCCTGGACGGCGTCACCGTGCACACGGACCCGGTGGCCGCGCTGGAGGCGCCCGGCGTGGCGGCCGTGCTGATCGCCTCCCCCGGACCTGCGCACGAGGAGGCGCTCCTCGCGGCGTTCGAGCGCGGCCTGCCCGTGCTGTGCGAGAAGCCCATGGTGCCCGACTCCACAGGTGCACTGCGCGTGGTGGAGGCCGAGGCGCGGCTCGGCCGCCGGCTGACCCAGATCGGCTTCATGCGGCGCTACGACGCCGAGTACCGGCGGCTGAAGGCGCTGCTGGACGGGGTCAGCCTGGGCCGGCCGCTGATGCTGCACTGCACCCACCGCAACGTCTCCTCCCCGCCCGACTTCACCAGCGCCATGCTGATCAACAGCTCCGTCGCGCACGAGATCGACGCGGCCCGCTGGCTGCTCGGGCAGGAGCTGACCGCGGTCACCGTGCTGCGTCCGGCGTCCTCGGCGGGTGCGCCCGAGGGCCTGGTCGATCCGCAGTTCGTGCTGTTCGAGACCGAGCACGGCGCCCTGGTCGACGTGGAGGTCTTCGTCAACTGCGGCTTCGGCTACCAGGTGCGCTGCGAGGCCGTGTGCGAGGCGGGCAGCGCCCGGATCGGCGACGAGCACACCATGCTGGTCACCCGCCGGGGCAGCGCCGCAGAGGAGGTGGCGCAGGACTACCTCGTCCGCTTCGCCGACGCCTACGACCGCGAGGTGCAGGCCTGGGTCGACGCCACGCGGCGCGGCGAGGTCACCGGCCCGAGCGTCTGGGACGGCTACGCGGCCGCCGTCGTCGCGGAGGCGGGGGTCCGGGCGCTGGAGACCGGCGGCCGGGTGGCCGTCGGGCTCGCCCCGCGCCCGGACCTGTACGCCGAGGTCAGCCGCTGACGCTCGCGGCGCCGGTCTCCAGGTGCCCGGTGAACCGGCGCGACCAGGTCGCGTCGGAGTCGACGGTCACCGTGAAGTCGTACCAGCCGTTCTGGTACGCGACGGCGTTGAAGTAGTCCTCCGCCGAGGCTCCCGCGGCGACGGTGTAGGTCCATGGACCGTCGGTGCGGTAGTGGTCGGAGGTGATGGTGAACTTCACCGATGAGGAACCCGAGTTGGTCATCTTGAAGTAGACGGCCGGCTTGCCCGTGCCCGGCTCCACGGCGTAACGGGTGCTCACCTCCGCCGACTTGCCGGCCTTGGTGGCGTCCCCCTTGAAGCGGCGCAGGAAGCGGTTGGGGCCGACCATGGTCAGGTCGTACTTGCCGCCGCCGAAACCCGTGCCGATGTTGAAGGAGTCGGAGGCGGTGCCGCCCGCGTCGACCGTGTACTGGTAGGGCGTGGTGTCGCGGTAGGCGTTGGGGTGGATGGAGAAGTGCGCCGCCCTGGCCGCCGGACCGCCCTGGTTGGTCATGGTGAACCAGGCGAGGACCTTGCCGGCCGCCCCGAACTCCAGGTGGTCGAGGTATCCGCCCGGCTGGTACGGCAGCGGGCGGGCCGGGCGGGTGCCGGACTCCTGGGCGGGCAGGGCGTTGTTCGTCGGCACCGGGTTGGGCAGCGGGCCGCAGGTGGCCATGCCGATGACGCTCGTCGCGGGCAGCGGGACCGAGCCGTGGACGGGGTTCGCGAAGTCGAAGACACCGGTCAGGTCACCGCTCACCTTCCGCCGCCAGTCGCTGATGTTGGGGCACTTGGCGGGCTTGCCGATCGCCGCCGTCCAGGTCTCCAGGAACCGCAGCACCGAGGTGTGCTCGAAGACCTCGGAGGAGACCCAGCCGCCTCGCGTCCAGGGCGAGATGACGAGCATCGGGACGCGGAAGCCGAAGCCGTAGGGCACCCCGTTGAGGAACTCACCCGCGGTGCCGGCCGGCGGGGCCGGGGGCGGGACGTGGTCGAAGTAGCCGTCGTTCTCGTCGTAGTTGAGGAACAGGACGGTGGAGTCGAACACGTCCTGGTCGGCGGCGAGGGCCTGGTAGACGAGGTTGACGAAGTGGGCGCCGTCGCCGGGTGGGGCGTACGGGTGCTCGGAGAAGGCCTGGTTGGGGACCACCCAGGAGACCTGCGGGAGGGTGCCGGCGAGGACGTCGGCCTTGATGGCGGCGGCGATGTCGTCCGGGGTCGAGCCGGTGACCTTCGGGACGGAGGACATGCCCCGGTCGTGGAGCGGGTCGCCCGCCTTGGCGTTGGTGAAGTTCTTGAAGTAGGCGCAGCCGTTGTCGCCGTAGTTGTCCGCCGCGTTCTGGTAGACCTTCCAGGTCACCCCGGCGGCCTGCAGCGCCTCGGCGTAGTTCTGCCAGGTCAGGCCCGACTCGTCGCCGCCGTCGTAGCTGGAGGAGTCGACCTTGCCGCTCCACAGGTAGGTGCGGTTGGGACCGGTCGCGCTGAGCGTGGAGCAGAAATAGGCGTCGCAGATCGTGTAGTTGTCGGCGAGCGCGTAGTGGAACGGGATGTCGGAGCGGCCCAGGTAGCCCAGCGAGCGGACGTTGCCGACGCCCGAGACCCAGGTGTCGAGGCGGCCCTTGTTCCACGCGGAGTGCTGCGAGGTCCAGGAGTGCGGCAGGTCGCCGTTGCACTGGGCAAGCGTCTCGCCGTCCTTGCCGCCCGCGGCCGGGGTCGCGCTGAGCTTCCACGGGTACTGGCGGCCCGTTCCGTTCGGCTGGTTGAAGACCGGGTAGCCGCCGCTCAGCGTGATGCCGCTGCGGTCGTCGAAGCCGCGGACACCCTTCAGGCGCCCGAAGTAGTGGTCGAAGCTGCGGTTCTCCTGCATGAGGATGACCACATGCTGCACGTCTTTGATCGTGCCGGTCGCGGCGGTCGCTGCCGCGGCCGTGGTGCGGCTGCCGGCGCCCAGCGCCACGCCTGCCGCCACGGATGCGCCGAGTCCTACGAAGCCTCTTCGGCTGATCGGTGTCATTCGCCCCGTCCTCGTCAGCGGAGTGCCCGTGCGGCACACCGCGCGCCAGGGTGCACGCGGTGATCGTCGAGGTCCACAGCCGTGCGGTGAGGCATGCATGAATAGAAGTCAAAGTCGGGGCACCGGCCCTGACAGGGGCTCACACCCCGCCGAACAGGCTGCTCAGACCGCGTTCCACGACCGCCGCGACGTCCTCCTGCCCGGCCGGCACCACGGTGTAGGTGTGCAGCAGGAAGCGGCGCAGCGCCGAAGTGGGAAACTGGAGCAGGGCGAGGCCGGCCGGCGAATGGAGTTCGAGGACCGTCCGGGTGCGTCCGTACGGCCAGATCTGTACGTCCCCGTGTCCGGCCGGGGCGCGCAGACCCTGGTCCAGCAGGGAGCGCGCGAAGGTCCAGGTGACCTCGTCGCCCGCCAGGGTGGCCTCGGGCGGGAAGTCTACGAAGACGGCCAGTGGATCGTCCGCCCCGTAACGCAGGAGAGCGTACACCGGGACCTCGCGGTCCTCGGCGGTGATGAGGCGGGCGTGGGCGGGCTGCTCGACGAAGATGTCCATGCCATTAAGGAGTCCGCGAAGGCCCTTCACAGGACGTCAAATCCAGACAGAGTTGGTGCGGATCGAGTAGTCGGCGCCATCCTGGAACATCTGAGCGCCGAACAGGCGGCTGAGCACGACCGCGAGGCCCTACGGCATGGGTCAAGTCCCGTAGGAACCCTACGACTTGAACCTACTCGCGCGTAGGCGATCCGTACCCTCGGATCAGCCCGGGAAGACTCTGGCATATGCCGGAAGCACCACCGTATCGTGTGTTGCCAAATCCCTTACAGGGCGTCGCGGGCTGTGCAACAGTCGTAACGGTCCCTCCCGTCCCCCTTGGTCGTACCATCCCCCTTCGGAGTGCGTCATGCCGTCCCCAGTCTCCGCGGACCTCTCAGCCGCCCAGCCCCCCGGGCGCGGCTCGGTCGAGGCATTGATCACCCAGGCGCGGCGACTCAAGGGCGATGTGGACGCCGTACGGCGGGACGCGCAGAACGAGGGATCGGACCCGGAGGAACGCTGGCAGCGGGCGCTGTACGACCTCGCACTGCACCAACTCGAGGACCTGGACGGCCACTTGGCACAGCTGCGGGACGGCCTGGAGCCCGCTCCGGCGGACGGCCCCGCCGAGACCCTCCTCGTTCGGCCACCGGCAGCCGTCGGAGCACCGCGCGCCTCACTGCTCAGCCGTGTCGGCAGCGCGGAGTGGAACCTGCTGACGGACGAGGCGAGTTGGTCCGGGGAGCTGTATCAGATCCTCGGCCTCGACCCGGCCGGCCCCGCCCTCACCCTGGACGAGCTGCCTTCTCTGGTCCTGGAGGAGGACCGGGCGAAGCTGACCCGGATCGTGACGGACTGCCTGGTCGACGCCAGGCCGATCGACGGCGAGTTCCGTGTCGTACGGCCCGACGCCTCCGTGCGGACCGTGCACATGATGGGCGAGCCGGTGCTCGGCGGCGACGGCAGCACCACCTCGATGTGGGCCGTGCTGCGCGACGTCAGTGAACTGCGCCGCAGCCAGCGGACGGTGCGCGAGACCCATGACTCGCTCCAGCACCACCAGCGGCAGACGCAGACCGAGCAGCGGCTCGCGGTCGAGCTGCAGGAAGCCGTGCTGCCGCCATGGCGCGGCTCCCTGCGGCTCCCGCACCGGGGACCGCGGACCCTCGACCTCGCCGCCCACTATCTGCCGGCCACCACGAGCGCCCTGATCGGCGGCGACTGGTACGACGCGCTGGAGCTGTCCGACGGCGCCACCCTGCTCAGCGTCGGCGATCTCACCGGGCACGGCGTCGCCGTCACCTCGGGCATGGCGATGCTGCTGGGTGCCGTGCGCGGCATGGCCATGGCGGGCACTCAGCCCGGCCCCCTCCTCGCCATGCTCAACCAGTTACTCGACGCCACCGTGCAGCCCGCCCTCGGCAGCGCCGTGTGCTGCCACTACCGACCCGAGACCCGCACCCTGGTGTGGGCGCAGGCAGGACACCCCGCCCCGCTGCTGTTCCGCGGCGGGACGGGGCGCATGCTGAACGCACCGGACGGCGTCCTGCTCGGCGCCACCACGGGCGCCACCTACGGGCAGGCCGAAGTGGCCCTGGAGCCCGGCGATCTCCTCCTGCTGCACACCGACGGACTGGTGTCCGGGCAGTGGGGGTCCCCCCGCTCATGGGGGTCCCCCCGCTCGAGCGAAGCCGAGAGTGGGGGAGAAGCCGAGAGTGGGGGAGAAGCCGAGAGTGGGGGAGGTACCCCCGCCGTGGACCGCCTGCTCGACCTCGCCCCACGCTTCGGCGCGGCGCGCACCGCGCAGGAGTGTGTGCGGACGGTCGTGGAGGAGTTCGGCGGAGCCGAGCGCGAGGACGACGCCTGTGTGCTCGTCGCCAAGGTCACCTCATGAGCTGACCTACTACACCTGTTGAAGAACGCAGCGCACAGGCCCCTTACACCTGTGCGCTGTTGTCACGCCCGCCCTTCGGCTTCGGCAGGGCGAGCCTGATCTCCTCCCGCAGTTCGTGGATCCTCGGGTAGCCGGAGTACTCGGCGGTGAGCCGGTACATCTGCCGCAGTCGGTCCCAGGTGCGGCGCGAGGAGTTCGAGCCCATCGACATCAGGGCCAGCCGTGCGTAGCGGTCGGCCTGCTCCGGGTCGTCGGCGATGAAGCAGGCCGAGGCCATGGAGAGATGGTCGAAGATCTTCGACCGCTCCCGCCCGTCGATGCGCAGGGCCAGGGCCTTCTCCGCGTAGTACTGGGCGTGCGCGGCCGCACCGGGGTCGAACTCCGCGAGCGTGCGGTAGGCGAGGGCCTGCATGCCGTACAGATCCTCGTCCTTGAAGGTCTGCATCCAGTCCGGCGGTTCCAGGTCCTGCCGGTCGGAGACGAAGAGGTCCTCCGCCCGTCCGAGCGTACGGCGCATCGCCTGGCCCTTGCCCATGGACGCCTGCGCCCAGGCCTCGATGGTGTGGAACATCGCCTTCGTACGCGGCTGCAGACGCTCCCCCGCACCGGACTGGGCGAGCTTCATCAGGTCCAGCGCGTCGTCGGGCCGGCCGAGGTGCACCATCTGCCGGGCCGCCCGGGACAGGGCCTCCCCGGCGCGCGGCCGGTCACCGCCCTCGCGGGCGGCGTGGGCGGCGATGACGAAGTACTTCTGGGCCGTGGGCTCCAGGCCGACGTCGTGCGACATCCAGCCCGCGAGGACGGCGAGGTTGGCGGCGACGCCCCACAGGCGTCGCTGGAGATGGGGTGGGTGGTGGTAGGCGAGCATGCCGCCCACCTCGTTGAGCTGGCCCACGACCGCCTTGCGCTGGAGCCCGCCGCCTCGGGCGGCGTCCCAGGCACGGAACACCTCGACCGAACGCTCCAGTTCCTCGATCTCCTGCGACCCGATGGGGGCGGCCTCATAGCGGTCGAACCCAGCGGGGTCGGCGTGCAGGGGATCGTCGAGGACAGGGGCGTCGGCCTTCAGTGTGGGGTCGGCGTGCAGCCAGTCGTACATGGCGCTGCTGAGTGTGGATCCCGCGGCGAGCGCGGCACCCGCGCCCACCAAGCCGCGTCGGTTGAGCATGAGGTCCATTCCCGTGAATTCGGTGAGGACCGCGGCGGTCCGTTCGGGCGCCCACGGCACTCCGTCGGGATGTTCCGCATTCCCGTCGCCCTGCCGTTTCCCCGTACGCCCGTGCCGCACCAGACCGAGGTCCTCGATGGTCACGACACGGCCGAGACGCTCGGTGAACAGGGCCGCCAGCACCCGCGGTACGGGATCGCGCGGGATCTCTCCCATGTCGATCCAACGCCGCACCCGGGAGGTGTCGGTCGACAGCTGGGGGTGGCCCATGGCCGCCGCCTGCTTGTTGACCTGCCTCGCGAGTTCGCCCTTGGACCAGCCGGCCAGGCCGAACAGGTCCGATAGGCGGGTGTTGGGTTGTCCGCTCACGTCAAGCCCCCAGGTTCTCGGCTGAGTTGACAGTAGACCCGTGGAGGTTGCCGGGCGACTATTCGCCACGGTTCGCCAGGGTGCGCCAGATGGTGTGCCACTGGGCATCGGGTGTCAGGTAGGAACGCGCCACCCCGACCCGGTCGCCCTCCCAGTGACGGGTGCATTCCCCAGGGTGTACCCGGGCGACCGGGTCGGGTGGGCGTATGAACTCAAAGCACCCGCATTGCGTATCCACTTCGCACAGGGGTTTTGAGCATGGATGTACAGGCAGGCACCGCAGGCACACGAAGGGATCTGTATCTCCCATGTACGCAGCATCATCCTCCGTGTCCGCTCCGCCCCGGCCGCTGCGTCCCCGCCCGGCGGGCGGCGGACCGTTCCTCGACCCGGCGGCGCGGCCGGCAGCACCCGTGCTGGGCGCGGGCCGACCGCGGCGCGTTCCGGGGCAGCCCGGATCCCAACCGCTCAGCGGGCGACTCGACCTGTCCGGTCCCCAGGGCGCGCAGTTGCGCACCGCGATCGCCTCGGTGCACCGCATCTGTCCGGAGTTCGCTCCGGTGCAGGTGCTGCGCCGCAGCGGACGCTCCGTCCTCCTGGTCGGGACGACCGGACGCAGCACGGCCGTGGCCAAGTGTCTCCTCGACCAATCGCCCGCCTGGTCGGAGCGGATCCGCCACGAAATAGCCGCATACCGCTCGTTCGTCCGGCACCGCCCTCCGGTGCGGGTGCCGAGACTGATCGCAGCGGATCCGGACAACTGCACGCTGGTGATCGAGCGCATGCCGGGCCGGGTGGCGGCGCTCCAGCGGCATCCGTTGGAGGCTCCGCCCCGGCCGGACATCCGGGCGGCGCTCGGCGCGATCTGCCGACTGAACGCCTGGCGGCCCCCGGCGGGCACCTTCGACGCCCCCCTAGACTACGCGGCCCGCATCGCCCGGTACCACGAACTGGGCCTGCTGACCGACCGGGACCTGGGGGACCTGCAGAAGCTGCTGCACGGAATCGCGCACGCGGCGGGCCGCCAGGGGATGGGCCAGTTCTGCCACGGCGACGCCCTGCTCTCGAACATCCTGCTCTCACCGGCCGGTCCAGTGCTGGTGGACTGGGAGCACGCGGGCTGGTATCTGCCGGGGTACGACCTGGCGACGCTGTGGCTGGTCCTCGGGGACGCGCCGGTGGCGCGGCGTCAGATCAGCCAGATCGCCCAGTCCGGGGGCCCGGCTTCCCGGGACGCCTTCCTGGTGAACCTGATGCTCCTGCTGACGAGGGAGATCCGTACGTACGAGACGGCCGTGCAGCGTTCGATGCACGATACGGCCCCGGCGGCACCGGGTACGGCCCACCCGGGTGCTGCGCCGTCCGGCGAGGAACAGCGGCTGCTGCTCAGGCGGCTGCACGACGACTGCCAGCTGGCCCGCCGGGCCGTGCGCGCGGCGGTCGGCACTCGCTGACGGGGACGACGGCTCCGCGGTGCGCCCAGAGCGGCGGCGCACCGCGGACCTTCGTGTGTTCGGGCCCTTCGTACGCAGGGGCCCTTCGTCTGTACGGCCCCAGGTCCTGTCCGAGACAGGACCCAGCCGCGGGCGACGGTCACTGGTGTACGCCACTGACGCCCCGCAGGCCCGGTACGCCGCCGCGGCGAAACTCGCCGCAACCCTTCGTGACGTGGGAAATCAGTGACCTGAAGGCATCATTGACGGATCGTCGGCAAGCCGGTACCACTGATCCAGCTCGGAGCCGCACGCCCCGCCGCCCGCCCGTCACAGGAGGCCGCACTTGCGAGGATCCGCCACCGACCCCACGCCCACCCCCGGCCACAGACACCTGAGGCGAAGCGTCGGTACGCTCGCCTCCGCCGCTTTACTGCTACCGCTGCTCGGCGCGGCCCCCGCCCCGAGCGCGACGGACTCCTCGGCCGACCGGCTCCAGCGCGCCTTCGCCGACGCGGCCGCCCGGTACCACGTGCCGCAGAGCGTCCTGCTGGCCGTCTCCTATCTCCAGTCCCGCTGGGACTCGCACGCCGGGGCGCCCAGTGTGACCGGCGGCTACGGCCCGATGCACCTCACCGACGCCCGCACCGCGCTCGCCACCACCGAGCACCTCGCCGAGGGCACCGAGGACGCCCGCGGCGACAGCGCCCGCCCCGCCCTGCACCCCCACATCAAGGTGCCCGGGAACTCGGCACTCCCGGCCCGCCTCAGGACGCTGGCCAAGGCGGCCGAGCTGACGGGGCTGCCCGCGGCCGAGCTGCGCACCGATCCGGCCGCCAACATCGCCGGCGGCGCCGCCCTGCTCGCCGCTGCCCAGAGGCAGCTGGGCGAGCCGGCGAGCACGGACCCGGCCCACTGGTACGGCGCGGTGGCCCGCTTCTCCGGCGCGGACGACACGGCGACCGCGGGCGCGTACGCGAACGACGTGTACGACGTACTGCGGACGGGTGAGCGGCGCACCACGGACGACGGCCAGCGGGTGGCCCTCGCCGCTCAGCCGCACCTCGCCGCCGACACCGCCCAGCTCGAGCAGGCGGGGCTGCGCACGATCGCGGCGGACGACGTCGAGTGCCCGAACTCGGTGTCCTGCGAGTGGATCCCGGCGCCGTACTCCGAGTTCGGGGACAACGACTACGGCAACCACGACCTCAGCGACCGTCCGGACTCGCAGAGCATCAAGTACATCGTCATCCATGACACGGAGGGCACCTGGGACGGGGTGCTGAACCTGGTCCAGGACCCCACCTATGTGTCCTGGAACTACACCATCCGCTCCACCGACGGTCTGATCGCCCAGCACGTCAAGGCGAAGGACGTGGCCTGGCACGCGGGCAACTGGTACATCAACGCGAAGTCGGTCGGCATCGAGCACGAGGGCTTCCTCGCGGCGCCGGACGCCTGGTACACGGAGGCGATGTACCGGTCCTCGGCGCGCCTGGTGAAGTACCTGGCCCGGAAGTACGGCATCCCGCTGGACCGGCAGCACATCCTGGGCCACGACACCGTGCCGGGCCCGACCGCCTCCACCATCCCGGGGATGCACACGGACCCGGGCCCGTACTGGGACTGGCGGCACTACTTCCAGCTGCTGGGCCACCCCTTCAGGGCCACCGGCGGCAAGTACTCCGACATGGTGACGATCCGCCCGGACTACGCCGACAACGAGCCGGTGTACACGGGCTGCACCACCAAGGGCGAGCCCTGCACCGCGCACGGCTCCAGCGAGGTGCGGCTGTACTCCGACCACGACGAGAACGCCCCGCTGATCAAGGACATCGGTCTGAGGACGGATCCGACCAACGGGGTGAACGATCTGTCCTCGCGGGTCTCCACCGGCCAGCAGTACGCGGTCGCCGACCGCTGGGGCGACTGGACGGCGATCTGGTACCTGGGGCAGAAGGCCTGGTTCGAGAACCCGGCCGAGCAGCCCACGGCGGTGCCGGCGTCCGGTCTCGTCGTCACCCCGAGGGACGGTCTGACGAGCGTCCCGGTGTACGGCCGCGCGTACCCGGAGAAGGAGGCCTACCCTGCGGGGGTGCCCGCGCAGTCGGTGGTGGCGCTGCCGTACACGCTCCCGGCCGGCCAGAAGTACGTGGTCGGTGACGTGGTGCCGGGCGAGTACTACTACGCGGTCACCTTCACCACCGACTCGCACCGGGTCGTGGTCGGCAAGGACCTGTACTACGAGATCCAGTACGGCCACCGGGTGGCGTTCGTGCGCGCCGCGGACGTCCGCCTGGAGAGTGCCGCCGGCTAGCCGGGACCGGCCGTCAGCCCTGCTGGAACAGCTCCGCCGGGAGCGGCTTCAGCAGGGCGTACAGGTCGTCGGTGATGGGGCGGTCCCAGGCGGCGATGGTCACGAGGACGCTGTCGCTGCGGTCGAACTGGACGCAGGAGATCCGGCTCTCGGAAAGCTTCAGCCGCCGCACGATCAGCAGGTTGTCGCCCTGGAGGACCGGCGTGTCCTCGATGCCGACGACGGTGACCTCCTCGTCGTTCTCCAGCGCCAGCAGCAGCTGGCCCACCTCGAAGGGGATCTCGCCCTCGGCGACCTCCCGGGCCGGTGAGCCCTCGGGGAGGTTGCCGATGATCATGGCGGGGCCGCGGCCGCCGAACAGGTCGTAGCGCAGAAAGACGCCCTGGCAGGAGCCATCGGGGGCGGGGAGCAGGCCCGCGCCGAGGTTGCCCGGCCAGTCGCCCGGGTCCATGGCCAGGACGTCGAAGTCGGGTCCGGCGGGAGTGGCGCTGCGGCGGCGGAGGAACGACATGCGGCCATGGTACGTGTCCGAGCACACTCGGCGACGTGTGGGCACCCTCCGGTCTCTAGCCCGGCGTCGTCCCCTCGCCCAGCGCCGCCCCCAGCCCCGACCGGTCGGTTCCCAGCTTCCGGTACACCGCCGAGAGGAGGCGTACGACGCTCTGCTCGTCGGTGTGGAGTTTCTCGGCGATCTCCGCCTCGGTGCAGCCCTGGACCGTAAGGGTGGCGGCGACGCGTTCACGGCTGGTGAGGGTGTCGGTCTCGGTGCTGTGGAGGCGGCGGGGGCGCAGGCCGGCGGCGGCGAGTTCGGCGCGGGCCGTGTCCACGAGGCCGTCGGCGCCGCACTGGACGGCCGTGTCCAGGCCCCGGTAGAGGTGCTCGGCGGATTCCCCGGGGCGGCCTACGTGGCGCAGTTCGGTGCCCAGGGCGACCAGCGCACAGGCGAGCTCGTACGCGGCCGGGGAGCGCTCCAGATGGGCGACGGACTCCTCCAGGTATTTGACGCGCGCCGAGCCCGAGGACACCTCCGCCACCGTTCGCAGGGCCTGTCCGATCGTGGAGGGGGCGCCGAACTGGCGGGCGCGGTCCAGCGCTTCGAGGGCGGTGGTCAGGGCTCGTTCGGGGGCGTCGTGGCTCTGGGCGCGGGCGAGGTGGAGCTGCCAGGGGCACCAGGCGGGGTTGCGGATGCCCCGCGGGTCGAGGCGGCGCCCGGCGGCGGAGAGCTCGGCGGCCGCGTCCTGGGTGAGGCCGCGGGCGAGGAGCAGTTCGCCGTGCACCGTCTGGGCGTCGGGGAAGACGACGGCGGCCGGGTAGGGCGCCCCGAAGCAGAAGTCGTCGCCGGTCTGTGCCGCCTCCGCGACGCGGCCCCGGGCCAGCAGGACCTCGATCAGGATGCCGACGGCGTACCAGTGGGCGGGCGTGCCGGGGCCGACGCGTTCGGCGAGCCTGAGGCCCGCGCGGACGAAGTCCTCGGCCTCGACGAGCCGCCCGCGCCGGTAGCGGACGTAGGCGAGGAGTGTGTAGGCGAAGGAGAGGTGGGCGCCGCGCCAGCCCTGGCGCTCGTAGTCGGCGATCCCGCCGGCGAACAGCTCCTCGGTGCGGCCCGGCCGGTCGGCGTACATGAAGGCGAGCGCGACCAGGACCGGCACCTCGAAACCGCGGTCGGCCTCGGCCCAGCCGAGGCCGCCGGCCAGGGCGCGTTCGGCGTGCTGGAGGGCGACCGGGGCGGGTTCGCCGCGCTGGACGGCGTCCCAGGTGCGCAGCCCGATGATGTAGCGCTCGGTGAGATCGCGGCCCTTGAGGCGACTCGCGAGCCTGGCCAGGCGGCGGGAGCGGGAGGGGTGGTCGGGTTCGTCGGCGCGGAAGGCGTCCCACATGAACTGCTCGGAGACCATGCGCAGCCTGACCCGCGCGTCCCCGGTCAGGCGGATCTCGCGGGCCAGGGTGTCGGAGGCCTCGGCGAGGTGGTCGCTGTGGGCGAGGACCTGGGAGAGGCGGTAGACGATGTGGTGCCGCAGCTCGGGGTCGGCGATGGGCTCTTCGAGGGCGGCGCGCAGGTGGTTGACGGTGGTGGCGGGTTCGGTGAGCAGGGAGGCGGAGCCCAGTTCGTACAGGACGGCGGCCCGCTCCTTGGGCGGCGGAGGCTCGCTCAGGGCGCGGGCGAGGTAGCTGCAGGCGGCTTCGGGGGCACCGGCCCGGAGGGTCTCACCGGCGGCTGCGCGCAGTTGCTGCACGACCCAGATGTCGCCCTCGGGGTGGGTCTCCAGGAGGTGGCGGGCGGCGGCGGAGGGGCCCTGTCCGTCGTTGAGCACGCACCAGGCGGCCTGTCCGTGCAGGGCGACGCGCACGCCGGGCGGGATGGCGCGGTAGACGGCGGTGGCGATCAGGGGGTGAACGAATTCGAGCGTCTCGACACCCGTCAGAATGCGCGCGCCGCGCAGCGCGTCGGCGGCGTCGGCGGCCTCCTCGTGGCCGAGTCCGGCGACGGCGGCACCGAGCCGGGGATGGATCTCGGTACCGAGGACGGCGCAGGCCCAGGCGAATCGGACGGTGGTGGTGCCGAGGCGTTCGAGCCGGGTGATCAGGCCGGTGCCCTTGACGGCCGCGGCGAGGTCGCGCAGCAGATGGGCCCCGGACTCGGTGGGGACGAGTCCGCGATCGTGCACCTTGGCCGTCAGCTCGACGGTCTCGAAGGGGTTGCCGGCGGTGACGACCCAGCACTCGCGGCAGAACGCGTCGTCGGCGTGCGTGCCGAGGACCTCCCGGACCAGGCCGGCGACGGCGGCCGCGCTGAGCGGCTCCAGATCGAGGGGGCGTCCGCCCGCGCGGCCGGGGAGTCCGCGGAACGACTCGGCGTGGTCGGGGAGTTCGTCGGGCCGGTAGGCGACGACGACCAGCAGCGGGAGTTCCTCGGCGCGGGGTGCGAACGCGGCCAGCCAGCGCAGGGATTCGGGGTCGGCCCAGTGGGCGTCGTCGAGGACGAGGACCATCGGGGCGCTGCGCACGGCGAGGTGGGTGAGGACCCAGTCCAGGCCGTCGCGCAGACCCTGCTGGTCGGGCGGGGCGCCCTCGGTGGGTGCGCACAGGCCGAGGGCGGGGCCGACGATGTCGTACCAACTGCCCAGCGAGGACCGCAGTTCGCTCTCCGGCACTCCGGCGAGCTGCGGCTGGAGCAGTTGGCGGGCCACGTGGAAGGAGACGCGCTGTTCCTGGTCGCCGCCGCGGGCGGACAGCACGGTACAGCCGAGGGCGGTGGCCCGGCGTCGGACTTCGGCGAGGAGGGTGGTCTTGCCGATGCCCGCGCGGCCGGCGAACGCGAGCAGGGCGCCGCGCGGGCGTCGCGTCGCCTCCGCGCCATCCGCGCGCAGGCCGGTGAGCTCGTCCAACGCCTCGTCCACAGCGGCGAGTTCACTGTCCCGCTCGAAGAGGCTCTTACGGCTGCGCGCCATCCGTTGTCCCATCCCACACCCCCGCCACGGCGCCGGACCCGCGCGGGAGCGGGCGCACACCGTGACCGTCAGGCAGCTCAGCGTACGCCTCACGGAGCCGGTTCGAGCCGGTCCGGGCGGGGTTGTGGTGCCGTTCGTGGTGTCGCACGGGGGAACCGACCACGCGCCCGGCCGCACCGGTGCGGCGCGGATCACCGGAGGGATGCGTGGGCCTCCCCCGTCGGTTCCGGCGGTACCACCGCGATCGGACTCGCGGCGTGCAGCAGGACCGCCTGGGTGACCGAGCCCATCATGCGGGCGGGCGCCAGCAGCCGTCGCCGGTGACGGCCGACGACGACCAGGTCGGCGTCCTTCGAGGCGGCGACGAGGTGGCCGGCGGCGTCACCGGGCAGGGCCGCGACGTCGGCGCGGACGTCCGGGTGGCGCTCCCGGTGGGGGGCGAGGAAGCCCTCGGCGAGGGTCCGGGTCTCGTTCTCGACGGCGGCCCGGTCGATCGGGGGCGGCACCAGCTGGCCGGGCGCGGACCAGGTCTGCACCGGCCACGGGTACGCGGCGATCACCTCGACGCGCGCCTCGCGCAGGGCGGCCTCGGCGAAGGCGAGGCCGAGGCTGTCGTCGTCGGGGCTGTCGACGTGCAGGCCGACGACCACCCGGGGCCCGGGTTCGGCCGGGCCCTCCCCGTGGACCTCGCGGTCGGGCCGGGGTACGACGACCACCGGGCACTCGGCGTCGCGCGCGGCGGCCAGGCTGTTGGAGCCGAGCAGCAGGCTGGCGAAGCCGCCGCGGCCCCGCGAGCCGAGGACCAACAGCTGGGCGTCCACGCCGAGTTCGGGCAGCACCGCACCCGGTACGCCCTCCAGCGCGACGTACTCCACGGTCTCCGCGTCGGCGCGGTCCCGCAGCAGTGCGCGCACCTCGTCGAGCACCGGGTCGCCCTGGGTGTCGGGTGGCCCGGCGACCAGGACGTCGGCCTGTCCCCAGGCGGCGTACTGCCGTACGTGCACCACCCGCAGCGGCGCCGCGCGACGGTGGGCGGCGTCCACGGCCCACTCCAGGGCCCGCCGGCTGTCCTCGGAACCGTCCACCGCGGCGATGACCGGCGCACTGCTCATCTTCCCTCACCTCCGGAACGCGACCTTCCCCTTGCCGGGGCCAGCCTCGCTCAGGCGTGGGCCCCGACAGGGCGCTGTGTATCGCGTGTCCGGAAATCCGCGCCGAACACTCCCCGGTTCGGCTCGCGGCACGAGGGCACTCAGGTCAGGTCGAACTCGCCTTCCCGTGCCCCGGAGACGAAGGCACCCCACTCGGCGGGGGTGAAGATCAGGGAAGGGCTTTCCGGGCGTTCGCCGTTGCGCATGGCGATGAAGCCCTCGACAAAGGCGATCTGGACATCGCCCAGCCCTCGGCTGCTGGACTGCCACTCGGCCCTGCTGAGGTCCAGCTCCGGCTTGTGCCAGCCCACGAGCGGCTGCTGCTGGGTGGTGGTCTCGGCCACGTCCGTGCTCCTCCCGGTTCGTCGTCCGCGGTCAGCCTAGCGACCGCTTCCCACGGCGGACAGGCCGTGTCGGGAGGGACCTTTCAGGAGTCGGGGGGCTCGGATCCGACGAGCCACATGGAGAAGAACTGCGAACCGCCGCCGTAGGCGTGGCCGAGCACCTTCCGGGCCCGTTCCACCTGGTGTTCTCCGGCCTGGCCGCGTACCTGGAGGGCGGCCTCGGCGAAGCGGATCATGCCGGAGGCGCCGATGGGGTTGGTGGAGAGCACTCCGCCCGACATGTTGACGGGCAGGTCCCCGTCCAGCTCGGTCACCCCGGACTCGGTGAGCTTCCAGCCGCCGCCCTCCTCGGCGAAACCGAGGTTCTCCAGCCACATGGGCTCGTACCAGGAGAACGGCACGTACATCTCGACGGCGTCGATGTCCCGGCGCGGGTCGGCGATGCCTGCCTGCCGGTAGACGTCTGCGGCGCAGTCCTTGCCGGCCTGCGGGGAGACGAAGTCCTTGCCCGCGAACAGGGTCGGCTCGCTGCGCATGGCGCCGCCGAGCATCCAGGCGGGCGGCCGGGGCGCACGGGCGGCTCCGGCGCGGTCGGTGAGGACCATGGCACAGGCGCCGTCGGAGGACGGGCAGGTCTCCGAGTAGCGGATCGGGTCCCACAGCATGGGCGAGGCCTGGACCTTCTCCAGGGTGATGTCGTGCTCGTGGAGGTGGGCGTAGGGGTTCTTCAGGGCGTTGCGCCGGTCCTTGTAGGCGACGAGGGAGCCGACGGTGTCGGGGGCGCCGCTGCGCCGCTTGTACGCGCGTACGTGCGGGGCGAAGAATCCGCCCGCCCCGGCGAGCAGGGGCTGCTGGAAGGGGATGGGCAGGGACAGGCCCCACATGGCGTTGGACTCGGACTGCTTTTCGAAGGCGAGGGTGAGCACGGTGCCGTGGACGCGGGCCGCCACCAGGTTGGCGGCCACGAGGGCGGTGGATCCGCCGACCGAGCCGGCGGTGTGCACCCGCAGCATGGGCTTGCCGACCGCGCCGAGGGCGTCGGCGAGGTACAGCTCGGGCATCATGACGCCCTCGAAGAAGTCGGGCGCCTTGCCGATGACGACGGCGTCGATGTCGGCCCAGGTCAACTCGGCGTCCTGGAGGGCCCGTCCGGCCGCCTCGCGGACGAGTCCGGCGATCGACACGTCCCGGCGGGCGGCCACGTGCTTGGTCTGGCCGACTCCTACGACGGCCACGGCCTCCTTGCTCATCGCGGATCCCCTTCGAGTACGGCGACCAGGTTCTGCTGCAGGCAGGGTCCGGAGGTGGCGTGGGCGAGGGCCCGGTCGGACTCGCCGCGGTGGATGCGGGCGGCGGCCTCGCCGATGCGGATGAGTCCGGCGGCCATGACCGGGTTCGCGGCGAGCGCGCCCCCGGAGGGATTGACGCGGACGCTCTCGTCCAGCCGGAACGCCTTGCGCAGCACGACCTCCTGTGCGGTGAACGGTGCGTGCAACTCCGCTGTGTCGACGGGTCGCTCGAAGGCCCCGGCCTTCTCGGCGGCCAGTCGTGCGGAGGGCGAGTCGGTGAGGTCGCGCACGCCCAGGGAGTGCGCCTCGATGCGGTGGTCGATGCCCCGTATCCAGGCGGGCCGTTCGCACAGCTCGCGGGCCCGCTCCCCCGCCGCGAGGATCACGGCGGCGGCCCCGTCGCCGACGGGCGGGCAGTCGCCGGTGCGCAGGGGGCGTACGACGTAGTCGCCCTGCGGGACCGAAGCCCTGAGCTGTGCATGGGAGTTGGCGCTGGCGGACGCGCGGCTCCGCGTCCCGATCGCGGCGAGGGCGGCCTCGTCCGTCTCCCCCGCGTCGACGAGCGCCTGCGCCTGGAGGGCGGCCAGCGCGACCGAGTCCGGCCAGAGGGGCGCCACGTAGTACGGGTCCAACTGGCGGGTCAGGACGTCTCGTACGGATCCGGGAGAGGACTTGCCGTAGGAGTACACCAGGGCGGTGTCGGCGTCTCCCGTCATCAGCTTGGTCCATGCCTCGTACAGTGCCCAGGCGCCGTCCATCTCGACGTGCGACTCGGAGATGGGCGGCCAGGCGCCGACGCCGTCGAGGGCGAGGGTGAAGGAGAAGGCCCGGCCGGCGAGGTAGTCGCTGGAGCCGGAGCAGGTGAAGCCGATGTCGGCGGTCTTGAGCCCGGTCCGGGCCAGCACCTGGTGCAGCACCGGCATGAGCATCTCGACCTCGGAGGACTCCTCGGTGGAGCGCCGGTGGTCGGTCTGGGCGAAGGCGACGACCGCGATCTCCCGTGTCACAGCAGCTCCTTGTAGGTGTCGTAGTCGGCGTCCGGTTCGCCGGTCGGGCGGTAGTGATCGGGGTAGCGCGCTCCGGGTGTCCACACCGGCTCGACCCTCAGGCCCATGCGCACCTCGTCGTAGGGGATCCCGCCGATACGGGCGTGCAGGGCCAGGTCGGCGCCGTCGAGGGCGATGTGCGCGTAGACGTAGGGCACCTCGATGTCGAGGTTCTTCGCCTTGATGTTCACGATGCAGAACGTGGTGACCGTGCCGCGGGGACCCACCTCGACGTGTTCTGATGTGGCCAGGCCACATGTGGGGCACGCACCCCTCGGCGGGATGTACACCTTGCGGCAGGAGGGGCAGCGCTCGCCGACGGACCGCTGTTCGGAGAGGGCTCTGATGTAGTCGGTCTGGGCGCGGCCGGGCGAGTAGGTGTAGTCGAGGCGGGCGTGGGCGATGATCCCGGTGAGCGGGCTCTCGAACTCGCCGGTGTGGCCGCCCGGTCGGTCCGGTTCGCCGTCGTACGGTTCGAAGCAGGCGATGTCGGTGATGGCGCCGGTGCGTTCCCCGGCCCAGCGGATCCGCACCCGCATGCCGGTGTGCACGGCCTCGGGTCCGGGGGCGTCCAGGGCGTGCAGCAGGGCGGTGTCGGCGCCGTCGAGCCGGACCAGGACCCAGGCGAAGGGCGTGTCGAGGGGCTGGCCCCGGCGGGGCTCGTGGTTCCAGGCCCAGGTGGTGACCGTGCCTGTGGCGGCGACCTCCACCAGGTCGCGGATCTCGTCGGCGGTGACGGGGTCGTACTCGACGGGTGGGACGAGCGTGCGCCCGTCGGTGGTCCTCACCCCGAGGACGACGCGTTCGCGCAGTCCGGTGAGGAAGGCGCTCTGGACGGGGCCGAGCGAGCGGGTGAAGGGAAACTCGACGACGAGCGGGGCTTTGAGGACTTCGGGCATCGGGAGCTGCCTCCTTCGGAGGTCGGCGTGCTGGGGCCGGGGGCTGAGCGGCCGGTGGGGCTGTGCCGAGGTGCGGCTCCGCCGCGGGGCCCGACCCGCCGCGGCGGCCCGCGGTCCCGCGGACGGCACCCGTCGGCCGCCCGCCCGGCGGGACCTAGGCGCGCTTGTAGATGGGGGGCCGCTTCTCCGCGAAGGCGCGGGCGCCCTCCTTGGCGTCGGCGGTGTCGAAGACCGGCCAGCCACGGGCGAGTTCGGCGGCAAGTCCGTCGGTCTCGGTCATCTCGCCGGTCTCGTACACCGACGCCTTGACGGCCTCCACGGCGAGCGGTCCGCAGGCGTTGACCTGCTCGGCGATCTCCAGCGCCCTGGCGAGTGCGGTGCCGTCGGGGACGACATGCCCGATGAGCCCGATGGCGGCCGCCTCCTCCGCGCTGTACGGCCGTCCGGTGAGCAGCATCTCCAGGGCGTGGGTGCGCGGGATCTGGCGCTGCAGCCGGACGGTCGAGCCGCCGATGGGGAACAGGCCGCGCCGGACCTCGAACAGGCCGAAGGTCGCGGACTCGCCCGCGACCCGGATGTCGGTGCCCTGGAGGATCTCGGTGCCGCCGGCCACGCAGTACCCCTCGACGGCGGCGATCACCGGTTTGCGGGGGCGGTGGTGGCGCAGCATGGCCTTCCAGTGCAGGTCGGGATCGGCCTTGAGCCGGTCGCGGTAGTGCTGCCCCGCCATGCCGTCCCCGGCCAGCGCCTTGAGGTCCATGCCGGCGCAGAAGGCGCCTCCGGCCCCGGTGAGCACGATCGAGCGGATCGTGTCGTCCTCGTCGGCCTCGGCCCAGCCGTCGTACAGGCCGACGAGCATGGGAAGCGAGAGTGCGTTCTTCGCTTCGGGCCTGTTGAGCGTGAGCACCAGTGTGGCGCCTTCGCGCTGCACGGTGAGGTGTTCCGTCCCACCCATTGCCCATCTCCCCTCGGTTGGAACGAGAACAGGTTGCAGTAGGCGGGGAGGCACTTCAAGGGAACTTCGCGGGTTTTCTGACAGACAGTCAGATTTCTTCGCGCGGACCCTTCACAGTTGCCGCGCCCTTTGCTCTGATGACCGGCGAACCGGTGGATCGCCAGGCCGTCGGAGGTCAGGAGGAGCGGTGGAGTACAACCTTGCCGATCTTTTCGAGTCGGTCGTCGACGTGGTACCCGACCGCGAGGCTCTCGTGTACCTCGACCATCCCGGCACCGGCGCGGAACGCCGCCTGACCTACGCGGAGCTGGACGCGGCCGCCAACCGCATCGCCCACCACCTGATCGACACCGGGATACGCCCCGGGGAGCATCTGGGCCTCCACCTCTACAACGGCGTCGAGTACCTGCAGACGGTCCTGGCCTGCATGAAGGCCCGGGTCGTCCCGGTCAACGTCAACTACCGCTACGTCGAGGAGGAGTTGGTCTACCTCTACCGGGACGCGGATCTGGTCGCGCTGGCCTTCGACGGGGAGTTCGGCGACCGGGTGGCGGCGGCGCTGCCACGGGCGCAGAAGCTGCGGCACCTGCTGCGGGTGGGGGATTCGTCCTCGCCGGTGCCCGGCGCGGTCCCGTTCACCGAGGCGGAGGTGTCCGGTTCGCCCGAACGGGGCTTTCCCGTCAGGTCGGGCGACGACCAGTTCATCATCTACACGGGCGGCACGACCGGCATGCCCAAGGGGGTGATGTGGCGCCAGGAGGACCTGTTCTTCGCGGGTCTGGGCGGCGGGGCGCCGACGGGTGAGCCGGTGAAGAGCCCGGAGGAGCTGGCCGAGCGGGTGGCCGCGGGCGGGTATGGGATCACCTTCTTCCCCACTCCCCCGCTGATGCACGGCACGTCCACCCTCACCGCGTTCATCGGCTTCAACTTCGGCCAACGGGTCGTCCTGCACCGCAAGTTCGTGCCGGAGGAGGTGCTGCGGACCGTCGAGAGGGAGAAGGTCACCAGCATGTCGCTGGTCGGCGACGCGATGCTCCGGCCGCTGATCGACGCGCTCGGCGGACCGATGAAGGACACGGACTGCTCGGCGCTGTTCAGCGTGTCCTCGTCGGGCGCGATCATGTCGGAGACCGTGCGCCAACAGTTCCGGGAACTGGTCCCGAACGCCCTGCTGCTGAACAACTTCGGCTCCTCCGAGTCCGGCTTCAACGGTACGGCGACGGACGACTCGGGACCCGAGCGGGGTTTTCGCATCCGGGTCAACTCCCGTACCCAGGTGGTGGATTTGGCGACGCACGAGCCGGTGGCGGTCGGCGAGATCGGCCGGGTCGCACAGTGCGGCCATGTGCCGCTCGGCTACTACAACGACCCGCGCAAGACCGCCGAGACGTTCTTCGCGAAGGGCGGGAAGCGCTGGGTACTGCTCGGCGACATGGCGACGGTGGACGAGGAGGGCGTGGTCACCGTCCTCGGCCGGGGCTCGCAGTGCATCAACACCGGGGGCGAGAAGGTGTACCCGGAGGAGGTCGAGCAGGCCCTCAAGGCCCATCCGGACGTGTACGACGCGCTGGTCGCCGGGGTGCCGGACGCCACGTGGGGCAACCATGTGGCCGCCGTGGTGCAACTGCGCGAGGGAGCCCGGCACCCCTCGCTGACCGACATCCAGGACCACTGCCGCACCCGGCTGGCCGGCTACAAGATCCCGCGCCAGCTGGTGATCACGGACTCCATCCAGCGCTCGCCGAGCGGCAAGGCGGACTATCGGTGGGCGCGGGAGGTGGCGGTGGCCGCGGACCGCTAGGGAGGGGTGTCCCACCGTTGCCGTGCACCTGGGGACGCGTACCCTGTGCGCCACGTTGAACGAACGGTGACGGTCGGCCGTACGGGTGATGACGGCGTCGGCCTGCTGGTTCCGGCTCGTCGCAGCCGCGACCGGGCCACGCACGGAAGGACCTTCGGGTGTCGCACCTCATGCCTCGTCAACTGCCGGATCCCAGAGCGGGGTCGGACACCGATGACGAGGGGAGCGGGGAGGACACCCGGCGGGACTCCCCGGCGGGCGCCCGCCCCGGCTGGTTCGGCTGGCGCCTGCGCCACCCACGGGTCGCGCGCGGGGTGAGCGTGGGGACGACGGTCCTCGCGGCCGTCCTCGTGCTGGGCGCGCTGCTGTTGCCGAACCGGCTCGACGGGCTGACCTTCCTCACGTTCCTGCGCATTCCCGCGGAGGGGATCCTGCTGGCCGGTCTGCTCCTGGTGCTGCCGCACCGGGGCCGACGGGTCGCGGCGGTGGTCACGGGCCTGCTGCTCGGTCTGCTGACCATCCTCAAGTGCGTCGACATGGGCTTCTACACGGTGCTGGTCCGGCCGTTCAACCTGGTGATGGACTGGGGCCTGCTGGGCGACGCGGCGGACTTCCTGCGGGAGTCGCTGGGCCGGACCGGCCAGCTGCTCGCCGTCACCGGCGCACTGCTCCTCGCCGTCGCGGTCCTCCTCCTGACCACGCTCGCCACGGTCCGGCTGACCGGTCTGATGGTCCGGCACCGCCAAGTGGCCACCCGCAGCACCCTGGTGCTGGGCACCGCGTGGATCACCTGTGTCACGCTCAGCCTGCAGATCGGCGACGTGCCGATCGCCTCCAAGATCAACGCCGTCATCGTGGACAACCGGGTCGAGCAGGTGCGGGCCGGCCTCGCGGATGCCCGGGTCTTCCGCGAGGAGGCCGCCGTCGACGCCTTCGCCGGCACACCGCGCGACCGGTTGCTGACCGGCCTGCGCGGCAAGGACGTCCTGTTCACCTTCATCGAGAGCTACGGCCGTACGGCGATCGAGGACCCGGCGATGGCGCCGCGGATCGGTACCGTGCTGAAGGAGGGCACGGCCTCCCTGAAGGCGGCGGGATTCGAGGCCCGCAGCGGCTGGCTCCGCTCCCCGGTGACGGGCGCGGGCAGCTGGCTGTGCCACACGACGTTCCTGTCCGGCCTGTGGGTCAAGAACCAGCAGCGGTACCGGACCGTCACCGCCAGCGACCGGATGACCCTCACCAAGTACTTCCGTGAGACCGGTGCCTGGCGCACGGTCGGCGTGGTGCCGGGTGTGCGGTACGCCTGGCCGGAGGGCCGGTTCTTCGGCCTGGACCACATCTACGACTCCACGCACCTCGGCTACGACGGCCCCTACTTCAGCTGGACGCCCGTGCCGGACCAGTTCAGCCTGGAGGCCTTCAACCGGCTGGAGTTCGGCAAGAAGGACCGGGGGCCGCTGATGGCGGAGATCATCCTCGCCTCCAGCCACAACCCCTGGGCGCCCGTCGCCCACATGATCGACTGGAAGGACCTCGGCGACGGCTCGGTCTTCCACCGCATCAAGAAGGAGGGCAAGGACCCGAAGGAGGTCTGGAAGAACCCCGAGAGCGTGCGCACCGAGTACCGGAACGCCATCGAGTACTCCCTGCACAGCCTCGTCGAGTTCGTGCAGCGCTACGGCGACGAGAACACGGTCCTGGTCTTCCTGGGCGACCACCAGCCGGTGCCGACGGTCACCGCGGGCAGCCCCCGCAAGGACGTGCCCGTCACCATCGTCGCCCACGACCCGAAGGTGCTGGACCGTGTCTCCGGCTGGGGCTGGACGGCGGGCCTGAAGCCGGCGGCGGACGCTCCGATCTGGCCCATGAACAAGTTCCGCGACCGCTTCATGCGGGCGTACGGCCCGCAGCAGGGCTGACCCTGTCCCCGTCGAGGAAGGCGAGGGTGCGGCGGACGAAGTGCCCCGGGTCGTCCAGCCACGGGTAGTGGCCGGCGCCGGGCTGGACGGTGACCTCGGCGTTCGGGAAGGCCTCGGCGGTGCGGCGGGCGAGGTCGGGGCGGGGGCCGCCGTCCAGTCCGCCCGCGTACACCAGAACCGGGGCGGTCAGGTCGGCGAGCGCGGCCCGGGTGGCGTCCGGGGTGAAGGCTCCCTCGCCGAAGTACCGGTCCGCGGCCTCGTCGTTGGTCTGCTCGTCCGCGGCAGCGTCATGCGTGCGGGCGGCGTCGTCCCAGCGGCTGTAGAAGAACGGCATGAAGACCTCGTCGAAGTCGCCCTCCCCCGTCAGCCACGCCTCGAACGCGGGAAACGCCTCCGCGAACCACGGCTCACCGGCCCGCAGCCGGGCCGCGGCCAGCCGGTCCTCGGGTGTCGCCCGCATCCCGAGGGCCGAGGGATTCGGGGTGATCAGCACGAGCCGCCGTATCCGGTGGGGGTAGCGGGCCGCGTAGAGCATCGCGAGACTGCCGGCCGCCGAGTGAGCCAGCAGATCCATGTGCTCCAGCCCCATGTGGGCCCGCCACACCTCGACGTCGTCCACCAGCCGGTCACAGCGGTACGTCGCCGGGTCGCCCGGCACCCCGGAATCCCCGGTCCCCCGCAGATCGAGCAGGGCCAGGCGCCGGTGCGCGGCAAGCCCGCCCAGTTCCCCGAGATAGACGGAGGCACGCATGGGCCCGCCGGGCAGGACAGCGAGCGCCTCGCCCTCACCCCTGAGGTGGTAGGAGAGCTGGGTTCCGTCGGCTGCACTGAAGGTCGGCATGCCGATGATCATCCAGGTCCGGACCGCCGGGCCGCAACGCTGATGCCCGCTCACAGGGCGATGGGCCGGTAGGCCAGCAGCTCCTCCACGATCCGCCCCGGCGAGGCGTCCGCCAAGTGGGCAGGCGGGTGGAAGAGCAGGTTGGCGGCCCGAGGATGAGCGACGTTGGTCTGCAACACCGACAGGTAGTAGTCGGTATCGGGGTCTCCCGATGCGCATCCGGCCAGGATCCGGCGGACGATCTCGGTGAGTTCCTCGCGGGTGACGTCCGGGACGCGTGGCCGGGTCGGCCGGGCGGCCTCCAGAGCGAACTCCTCCAGGTCACGGGATGCTGACCGGCAGAGGAAGGCCGACGGCTCGTACGCGCACCCAGTTGCCGCGTTGAAGGCGTCGACCGCCCGGCGCCCAGCCTCCGCGTCCTCGCACAGCAGCCTCTCGATCCGCTCGATCTCCTCGCCCAGCTCCGCCAGCCGCTCGGCCGGCACGGGCGGGGGCAGCAGTTCGCGTCGTAGGTCCACGCGCCCATTTTCCGCGCCGTCCTGTCGGGAAAATCCGAGCCGGCCTCTTGCCTGGAGGTGGATGGTCTGAATTTACTGACCCCGGAGGGTCGACCGAATGATCGGTCGTCCGGAATGTATGGCTGACGAGGGAGAAGTCCCGATGGCGGATGCGACGGACCTGCTGGATGCGGGCGAGAAGCTCGGGCCCGAGGAGTTGCGGGCGCTCCAGCTGGAGCGGCTGCGCGCCTCGCTGCGGCACGCCTACGACAACGTGCCCTTCTACCGGGAGTCCTTCGACAAGGCCGGCGTCCGTCCGGAGGACTGCCGTTCGCTGGCCGACCTGGCGCACTTCCCCTTCACCACCAAGGCCGACCTTCGGGAGCACTACCCGTACGGCATGTTCGCCGTGCCCCGCGACCGTATCCGCCGCCTCCATGCCTCCAGTGGCACCACCGGACTGCCCACGGTGGTCGGCTACACGGAGAACGACCTTTCCATGTGGGCCGACATGGTGGCGCGTTCCATCCGGGCCGCGGGCGGGCGCCCCGGTGACACCGTGCATGTGGCGTACGGCTACGGGCTGTTCACCGGGGGGCTGGGCGCCCACTACGGTGCCGAGCGGCTCGGCTGTACGGTCATCCCGGCGTCCGGCGGCATGACGGCGCGCCAGGTCCAGCTGATCCGGGACCTCGAGCCCGGCATCATTATGGTCACCCCGTCGTACATGCTCACGCTGCTGGACGAGTTCGAGCGGCAGGGCGTGGATCCGCGGAGCACCTCGCTGCGGGTGGGCGTCTTCGGCGCCGAGCCCTGGACCGAGCAGATGCGGCGGGAGATCGAGGAGCGGTTCGCGATCGACGCCGTCGACATATACGGGTTGTCCGAGGTGATCGGTCCGGGGGTCGCCCAGGAGTGCGTGGAGACCAAGGACGGGCTCCATGTGTGGGAGGACCACTTCTACCCGGAGATCGTCGATCCGATCACGGGTGAGGTGCTGCCGGAGGGCGAGCAGGGCGAGCTGGTGTTCACCTCGCTCACCAAGGAGGCCATGCCGATCGTCCGGTACCGGACCCGGGACCTGACCCGGCTGCTGCCCGGCACGGCCCGGGTGTTCCGGCGCATGGAGAAGATCACCGGGCGCAGCGACGACATGGTGATCCTGCGCGGGGTCAACCTGTTCCCGACCCAGATCGAGGAGATCGTGCTGCGCACCCCCGGCGTGGCCCCGCACTTCCAGCTGCGCCTCACCCGCGAGGGCCGCCTCGACGCGCTCACCGTACGCGCCGAGGCCCGCCCGGGCGCCACGCCCGAGACGCGGGAGGCGGCGGCCCTGTCCATCGCCGCGGCCGTGAAGGACGGTGTCGGCGTCTCCGTGGACGTGGAGATCGTGGAGCCGGAGTCGCTGGAGCGGTCCGTGGGCAAGATCCGCCGGATCATGGACCTGCGGCCGCGCTAGCGGTCACGGGACGGGCCTGACCGGCACGGGCCTGACCGGCACGGCACCCTTGGAGGCTTCGGCCGCCTCGGGTGACGTCCGGCCCTTCCTGGCGGTCGAGCACGCGGTGCTCTTCGAGACCGACCCCGACCGGGCCCGGACCCTCGCGCGCGAGCACCTGCACGGCTACCTCAACACCCCGTACAACCTGGCGAAGTTCCGCAGGCTCGGCTACACGGACGACGACTTCAGCCGGGCACCTCGGCGCTGCCGCAGTGGCGCCTGCTCGCCGAGGCCCTGCTGCCTGGAGGGTTCGGTCGGACAGGTACGGCATCATGACGGAAACATCCGGGGCCGAGCCCCACGCCAGTGAAGGGTTCGCCCCGTGAGCGACGTCCAGCCCCCCGAAGGATCCGACGGGGGACCGGAGAACCACTCCTCCATATCCGACGAGCAGTGGGCGACGTTCCTGCGGGACTCCGCCGAAGGCGACGGCGCCGCCGCGCCGAAGAAGCCGTCGGCACGGGCCAGGAGGGCGAACCGGAGGTTCCGCAACGTACTCGGGGCAGAGCGGAAGGGCCGGAGCTCGAAGGGGCGTGTGTTCCGCAACAGGGCGGGTGCGGTGATCCCGTGGATGGCCGTGGCGGCCGTCGTGCTCGCGGGCGCCTACCAGCAGGGCCTGTTGTCGTGGGACAGACCGCCTTCGTCCGGCCCGGCCAAAGCCGTCGCACTGCCGGGAGGCGGGACCTCCGACGGCGATCGGTGCGGCACCAAGGGCTACCACCGCTTCCCGCTCCCCGCAGCCGCCTCCTCACCCGCGCCTCAGGGCACCCCACGCCCCGGCCCGCAGCTCGAACTCGGCTCCTACGGCTATGCGCAGCCCGACCGCGACGTCGCCAGTTTCCACATCGGGCTGCTCTTCGCTCAAGGCCCGAAGGTGTCCCTCGTGGTGTCCCGGACCCTGGGCGGGGAGGGAGTCGCGGTGGAGATCGAGGGCCAGGACGGACTGGTCGCCGGCGCACACGGCCTCCCTGTCACCTGGAACTCCCCCAGGAAGACCGGCCGTCAGGACACGACACGCATCGACCTGACCGGCGGCGGCAGCGGCGAGATCACGCTGCCGGCACAGGCCCTGTGCCCCGGCTACGACGGCAACGCGGTGTGGAAGGGGCTCCAGCCGCCGGTCGACTCCTCGAACACCATGACCGGGCAGCCGGCCTACGCCCTGACCGTGTCCGTCCGCGATCCGGGCATCGGAGACCTGCGCAGGTCGATCGGCGTTCCGGTCGGCGGCAACCTCCTCAGCACGAACAACCTCGTGCCCGACGGCCCCTGAACACGGCGTCAGCGACCGCTGGTCGAAGCACCGTCGTCCTGGCCGCTGAACCGGTCCCGCAGTTCCCGCTTCAGGATCTTCCCGCTGGCGTTGCGCGGCAGCCGGTCCACGAACAGGACCCGCTTGGGCGCCTTGAAGGAGGGGAGCTTCTCCCGTACGTGCGCGATGAGCTGAGTCTCCGTCACCTCGCCGCGTGGAACGACGACCGCCGTGACGGCCTCGATCCACCGCTCGTCGGGCAGGCCGATCACGGCGGTCTCGACGACGGATCCGTGGGTGTAGAGGGCGTCCTCGACCTGGCGTGAAGCCACCAGGACGCCACCGGAGTTGATGACGTCCTTCACCCGGTCGACGACGGTGAAGTAGCCGTCCGGGTCGCGCACCGCGAGGTCGCCGGAGTGGAACCAGCCGTCCCGGAAGGCCTCGGCGGTCTCCTCGGGCTTGTCCCAGTAGCCCTCGCACAACTGCGGTGAGCGGTAGACGATTTCGCCGGGCGTGCCGTCGGGGACGTCCTCGCCCTTGTCGTCCACGACACGTGCGTCCACGAACAGGACGGTCCGGCCGCAGGAGTCCAGCCGGCCCTCGTGCTCGTCGGGCCCGAGCACGGTGGCCAGGGGGCCGATCTCGCTCTGCCCGAAACAGTTGAAGAAGGCCAGCCCGGGCAGGTGTTCGCGGAGTCGCCGGAGGACCGGTACGGGCATGATCGACGCACCGTAGTAGGCCTTGCGCAGGCCGCTCAGGTCCCGGGTGGTGAAGTCGGGCCGGTCGGCGAGGCCGATCCAGACGGTGGGCGGCGCGAACAGACTGTCCACACGACCCGCCTCGACCAGGTCGAAGAGGCGGTCACCGTCGGGCGCGTCCAGGATGATGTTGGTCGCGCCGACCGCGAGGTAGGGCAGCAGGAACACGTGCATCTGCGCCGAGTGGTAGAGCGGCAGCGCGTGCACGGGCCGGTCGCCCGCGCTCAGGTCGAGGGCGGTGATCGCACTCAGGTACTCGTGGACCAACGCCCGGTGGGTCATCATCGCCCCCTTGGGCAGGGCGGTGGTGCCGGAGGTGTACAGCAGCTGCACCAGGTCCTCGGTGCGTGGTTCGGGCCCGTCGTACGGGGGCGCCTCGGCCAGCCGGGCGAGGAAGGAGTCGTCCGAGTTCCGCAGGGGCAACACCCTCACGCTGTCCGGAAGTTGAGCAGCGATGTCCGGATCGGCGAGCACCAGCGTGCTGCCCGACTGGCCGACGATGTACGCCAGGTCGGTGCCGGTCAGGTTCTGGTTGACCGGCACGTGGACCAGGCCCGCGCGGGCGCAGGCGAGGAAGGCGATCAGGTAGGCGTCGGAGTTGTGGCCGTAGGCGCCCACCCGGTCGCCGGGGGCGAGTCCCTCGGCGCGGAGGAAGCCCGCCGCCCGGGAGACGGCGGTGTCGAGTTCCTCGTACGTCCAGGTGCGTTCGCCGTACCCCAGTGCCACCCGCGCCGGGGTGCGCCGGGCGCTGCGCCGCAGCACCCCGTCGACCGTGCTGCCGTGTCCCTGCGTCATGACAGCCGATCCTCGGCCCACCGGAGGCGCAGGTCAAGAACCTCACACCAGCCGCGTGCGGCCCTCCCAGTACGGGTCCCGCAGGCGCCGCTTGTAGAGCTTGCCGTTGGGGTCGCGGGGCATCTCCGTGATGAAGTCGACGCTCTTCGGCCGCTTGTAGCCGGCGAGCCGCTCCGCGCAGTGGTCGAGGAGGGCGGCGGCGAGGGCCGGGCCCGGCTCGTGCCCGGGAGCGGGTTCCACGACGGCCTTGACCTCCTCGCCCCAGTCGTCGTGCGGGATGCCGAAGGCGGCGGCGTCGGCGACGGCGGGGTGGGCGAGCAGCGCGGACTCGATCTCGGCCGGGTAGATGTTGACCCCGCCGGAGATGATCATGTCGATCTTGCGGTCGCGCAGGAAGAGATAGCCGTCCTCGTCCAGGTAGCCGAGGTCGCCGACGGTGAAGAAGTCGCCGATCCGGTTCTTGCGGGTCTTGTCCTCGTCCTTGTGGTACGAGAACCCGCCGGTGCTCATCTTCATGTAGACGGTGCCCAGTTGGCCGGGTGGGAGCCGGTTGCCGTCGTCGTCGAAGACGGCGAGTTCGCTGATGGGCCAGGCCTTGCCGACCGTTCCGGGTTTCTTCAGCCAGTCCTCGGCGGTGGCGAAGGCTCCGCCGCCCTCGCTGGCCGCGTAGTACTCCTCCACGCAGTGCCCCCACCAGTCGATCATGGCCCGCTTCACATGGTCCGGGCAGGGGGCGGCGCCGTGGATCGCGTGCCGCATGGACGAGACGTCGTACCGGCCCTTCACCTCGTCCGGGAGGGCCAGGAGGCGGTGGAACTGGGTGGGGACCATATGGGTGTGGGTGCACTTGTGGGCGTCGATGAGACGGAGCATGTCCTCCGGGGTCCACTTGTCCATGAGCACCAGACGGTGGCCGATGTGCAGGGACGCGCCCGCGAACTGGAGGACGGCCGTGTGGTAGAGCGGCGAGCAGACGAGGTGGACGTTGTCGTCGAAGGGCCTGATGCCGAAGATGCCGAGGAAGCCGCCGAGGTAGGCCTCCTCGGGGGCCTTGCCGGGCAGCGGGCGGCGGATGCCACGGGGGCGCCCGGTCGTGCCGGAGGTGTAGTTCATGACCCAGCCGAGCGTCCGGTCGGAGGGCGCCGACCCGGGCTGTCTGTCGAGGAGTTCGGCGTACGGCCGGAAGCCCTCGACCGCGCCGACCGCGTAGCGGTGGGTGGCCGGCAGGCCGGCCTCGTCGGCGGCGTGGCGGGCCGGTGCGGCGAAGCGCTCGTGGGCGACGAGCACCTTGGCGCCGGAGTCGGCGACGATCCAGGCGATCTCGGGGCCGACCAGGTGGTGGTTGACCGGGACGAGGTAGAAGCCGGCCTGACTGGCGGCCAGGTAGGCGGTGAAGAACTCGACGCCGTTGGGCAGGACGACGGCGAAGGCGTCGCCGCGTTCGAGGCCCACTGCACGCAGCCCGTGGACGAGCCGATTGGCGGCGGCGTGCAGGCGTCCGGCGGTCCACTGCTCGCCGTCGGGGGCGATCAGGACCGTGCGGTCGGGGTTCTGGGCCGCCTGGGCCCAGAAGCCGGTGGGGGATGTGCTCACGACTGGCCGCTCCTTCCGGCGATGCGGTTGATGCGGTCGACGGCCTGCTCGAAGCCGCGGGTGAGGTCGTCGAAGACGGCCTGGACGCTGCGTTCGCCGGTCATCCGGCCGACGATCTGGCCGACGGGCGTGCCGAGCAGCGGATCGACCTCGTACTTCTGGATCCGGGAGACCGCCTCGGCGACCAGCAGGCCCTGCAGCGGCATGGGCAGCGTGCCGGGCCCGGCGGGATCGTCCCAGGCGTCGGTCCACTCGGTGCGCAGCTGACGGGCGGGCTTCCCGGTCAGGGCGCGGGAGCGGACGGTGTCGCCGGACCCGGCGGCGAGGAGCTTGCGGGTCAGGGCGGGCGAGTGGAGGTCCGCTTCTGTGGTGGTCAGCCATATGGAGCCCAGCCACACACCCTGGGCGCCGAGGCTCAGGGCGGCCGCCACCTGCTGTCCGCTGCCGATGCCTCCTGCGGCCAGCACGGGCAGCGGATCGACCGCCTCGACCACCTCGGGGGTGAGTACCATGGAGGCGATCTCGCCGGTGTGGCCGCCGGCCTCGTAGCCCTGGGCCACGACGATGTCGATGCCCGCCTCCTGGTGCTTGCGGGCGTGCCGGGCGCTGCCCGCGAGCGCGGCGACCAGGACGTCCTGGTCGTGGGCGCGGGCGACGACGTCGGCGGGCGGGGAGCCGAGGGCGTTGGCGAGCAGCCGGATCGGGTGGTCGAAGGCGACGTCGAGCTGGGTGCGGGCGACCTGTTCCATCCACCCGGTGATGCGCCACCCGGACGCCTCGCCCTCGGCCAGCTCCGGCACCCCGTGCTTGGCGAGGGTGTCCCGCACGAACTGCCGGTGCCCCTCGGGGATCATCGCCTCGACGTCCGCCTCGGTCAGTGTGTGATGTCCCGGGGCTTCCACCTTCTTCGCGGGCATCACGACGTCCAGCCCGTACGGCTTGCCGTCGATGTGCGCCTCGATCCAGTCGAGGTCCCGTTTGAGGTCGTCGGGGGCGGTGTAGCGGACCGCGCCGAGCACGCCGAAGCCGCCGGCCCGGCTGATGGCCGCGGCGACGGCGGGGAACGGCGTGAAGCCGAAGACGGCGTGCTCGACTCCGAGTTTCCTGCTCAGCTCCGTCTGCATGGGCGCAGGATGCCGCAGTCCTCCGGACGACGGAAGAGGTTTTCTGATGCTCCGTCAGATGCGTGGCAGATTTTGCTCCGTCGGACTCATGTTCACCCCGAATGGCGCGTATGCCTCGTTGACACGTCCCGCACGCGACAGGACAGTTTCACGATGACCGATGAGGTGGCCACCGGACTCACCCGCCGTCAACTGGGCGCCCTGACCCTGGGCGGCGCCCTCGCTCTCGCCGGCTTCCCGGCCGGCGCGGCCGAGGCCGCGTCCGCCTCCGGCCACCGCACCCTGCGGCACGGCTCCCCGGAACAGGCCGGACTCCTGGCCACGCACCTGCGCGGGCTCGTCACCGACGCGGAGGCGTTCCTCGGCCCCTCCCCCAAGCACCCCTGGTACGCGGGCGCCGTCCTGCTCGCCGGACGCGGCGCGACCGTGGCGTTGCACCAGCCGATCGGCATGGCGGTGCGCTACACGGGATACGACGACAAGACCGACACCGGGATCGAGTTCCCGGCCGACCAGCAGATCCCGATGTCCGAGGACACCGTCTTCGACCTCGCCTCGGTCTCCAAGCTCTTCACTTCACTGCTCGCCGTGCAGCAGTTGGAGCGCGGGACTCTGGAGCTGGAGTCGACCGTCGCCTCGTACCTCCCGGACTTCGGCCGGGCCGGCAAGCAGGACATCACGGTCCGCCAACTCCTCACCCACACCTCGGGTTTCCGCGCCTGGATCCCGCTCTACAACGCGCCGACGCGCGAGGAGAAGCTCCGTCTCATCTGGAACGAGACGCCGCTCAACCCGCCCGGCACGGTCTACCTCTACTCGGATCTCAACCTGATCTCCCTCCAGCTCGTCCTGGAGGAGATCACCGGCCGCGGCCTCGATGTCCTCCTGCGCGAGGAGATCACCGCTCCGCTCGGCCTGGACCGCACCCGCTACAACCCGCCCGCGTCCTGGAAACCGGCGATCGCCGCCACCGAGGTCGCCCGCCCTCCCTGGTCGGGCCTGGACCGCGGGCTGGTGTGGGGCGAGGTGCACGACGAGAACGCGTTCGGCCTCGGTGGGGTGGCGGGCCACGCGGGGGTGTTCTCCTGCGCCTGGGACCTCGCGGTCCTCGGCCGCACGCTGCTCGACCGTGGCAGCTACGGCCGTACACGCATCCTGGAGCCCGAGTCGGTGGACCTGATGTTCACCAACTTCAACACCGCCTTCCCCGGCCACGACCACGGTCTCGGCTTCGAGCTCTACCAGCACTGGTACATGGGCTCGATGGCCACCCCGCACACCGCGGGCCACACCGGCTTCACCGGCACCTCGCTGGTACTCGACCCGACGACCGACTCCTTCCTCGTGGTGCTGGGCAACTCCGTTCATCCGGTGCGTACGTGGCGGTCGGGATCCGCGCCCCGGGTCGCCGCGGGCACCCGTCTGGCCCGCGCCGTACCGGTCCGCCCGGCCCGCGGTCGTACGGCCTGGTTCGCCGGAACGGCCGACGCCACGACGGCGACCCTGACCCTGCCCGCGGTCGACACCTCGCCCGGTGACGCACGGCTGTGCTGCGCCCTGTGGTGGGACATCGAGCCCGCCTCGGACGTCCTCGCCCTGGAGGCCACGACGGACGGGGGCACCACCTGGCAGCCGGTGCCGTTCACCACCACGAGCCACGGCACGGAACCGCAGGAACACCCCGCGGGCTCGGTGACCGGCTGGTCCGGGCGGGTCTGGCACCGGCTGACCGCCGGCCTGCCGTCCGCCCGGCAACTGACCGTGCGCTGGCGGTACACCACGGACCGGCTGTACGTCGGCCGCGGCGCCTACGTGGACGCGTCGCGCGTCGAGGCCGACGGCGAGGTCGTGTTCGACGAGACGCGGCCGGCCGACGCGGCCCGGATCGTGGCGGTGGGGTGGACGGCCTCGGCCGACTGACGCCCGCCGCCAGGGCGGTCACCGGACGGCCGGGCCGGCAGGGCGCGGGCGGATCCGCGTGCTACCCCTCCAGCACCGCCATCGCCGCGTTGTGCCCCGGCACCCCGCTCACCCCTCCCCCGCGCACCGCGCCCGCGCCGCACAGCAGGATGTTGGCGTGCCGGGTCTCCACGCCCCAACGGCCGGTGTCCTCCTGGGCGTAGGGCCAGGACAGTGCGCGGTGGAAGATGTTGCCGCCGGGCAGGCGCAGGTCGCGTTCGAGGTCCAGCGGGGTCTTGGCCTCGATGCAGGGGCGGCCGTCGGCGTCCGTGGCGAGGCAGTCGGCCAGGGGTTCGGCGAGGTGGGAGTCGAGCTGGGCGAGGGTGGACTTCAACAGCTCCTCGCGTACGGCGTCGTTGTCCCGGGCGAACAGCCGGGCGGGGGTGTGCAGGCCGAACAGGGTCAGTGTCTGGTAGCCGCGCTCGGCGAGGTCGGGGCCGAGGATCGAGGGGTCGGTCAGGGAGTGGCAGTAGATCTCCGAGGGCGGCGCGGTGGGGAGTTCACCGGCGGCGGCCTGGGCGTGGGCGGTGGCCAGTTGCTCGTAGCCCTCGGCGATGTGGAAGGTGCCGGCGAAGGCCTCGCGGGGGTCGACGGACCGGTCGCGGAGCTTGGGGAGCCGCGTGAGCAGCATGTTGACCTTGAGCTGGGCGCCCTCGGCGGCCTCGGGTGCGGAGTCCCCCGTCAGAACGGCAAGCTCCTGCGGGGAGGCGTTGACCAGGACGTGCCGTGCCGCGGCGACGCCCTCGCCGTCGGCCGTGCGGTAGGTGACCTCGGCGGTGCGGCCGTCGGTGTCGATACGGACCGCCTCGTGTCCGGTCACGAGTTCCGCGCCCGCCTCGCGCGCGGCGGTGGCCAGGGCGTCGGTGAGGGCGCCCATGCCGCCGACGGGCACGTCCCAGGCACCGGTGCCGCCGCCGATGACGTGGTAGAGGAAGCAGCGGTTCTGGGCCAGGGAGGTGTCGTGGGCGTCGGCGAAGGTGCCGATCAGCGCGTCGGTGAGGACGATGCCCCGGACCAGGTCGTCGGTGAAGTTCTCCTCGACGGCGACGCCGATCGGCTCCTCGAACAGGGCCCGCCAGGCGGTGTCGTCGTCGATGCGCCGGCGCAGCTCGTCGCGGGTGGGCAGGGGCTCGGTGAGGGTCGGGAAGACGCGCTGGGCGACCTGGCCTGTCATCCCGTAGAAGCGCTCCCAGGTGTCGTACTCGCGCTCGCCGCCGGTCAGTCGGGCGAAGGCCTCCCGGGTGCGCTGCTCGCCACCCCCGACGAGGAGGCCGGTGGGCCGGCCGTCGCGCTCCACGGGGGTGTACGAGGAGATGGTGCGCCCGCGGACGCGGAAGTCGAGACCGAGATCGCGCACGATCTTCGACGGCAGCAGGCTGACCAGGTAGGAGTAGCGCGACAGGCGGGCGTCCACCCCGGCGAACGGGCGGGTGGAGACGGCGGCGCCGCCGGTGTTGCCGAGCCGTTCCAGCACCAGCACGGAGCGGCCGGCCCGGGCCAGGTAGGCGGCGGCGACAAGGCCGTTGTGGCCGCCGCCGACGATGACGGCGTCGTACGTCCGGGTTCCCTCGTTGGCAGGCATGGTTCTTCGTAACACGTGATGATCTACGTCGGCCAGAGGCGTGCCGGACGTGTCGGCGCGCGGGTCAGAGTGCGGGCAGGTGTCCGCCGGACGCCCGCTGCCGGCTCAGTACGGCGACTCTGCGGTACAGCTCCACGGCCTCGGCGCCGCGGCCGAGCTGTTCCAGGCAGTGGGCCTCGTCGTTGCGGCTGGCGAGGGTGTCGGGGTGGTCGGGCCCGAGGACGCGTTCGCGGGCCGTGGCGACCCGCCGGTACTCGGTGAGCGCGTCCGCCCAGCGGCCCAGCCAGCCGAGGCCCACCGCGACCTCGCGCCGACTGACCAGGGTGTCCGGGTGGTCGGCGCCGAGGACGCGTTCGCGCAGCGCGCAGACGTCGCGGGCCTCGGCGAGGGCCTCCTCCCAGCGGTCGAGGCGGCCGAGGTTGACGCCGAGGCCGTGGCGGGCGCGCAGGGTCTCGGGGTGGGTGGCTCCCTGGACGCGGGTGCGGTCCTCGATCAGGTCGCGGTAGAGGCGGAGGGCGTCCGCGCTGCGGCCGAGCCGGCCGAGGCTGATGCTGGCCTCGTAGCGGGCGGAGAGGGTGTCCGGGTGGTCGGCGCCGAGGGTGCGGGCGCGGGCGTCGGCGACCTCGCGGTAGGTGCGCAGCGCCTCGTCCCAGCGGCCCAGCTGGCCGAGGGCGTAGGCGACTTCGTAGCGGGTGACGAGGGTGTCGGGGTGGTCGGGGCCGAGCACCCGGGCGCGGGCGGCGGCCACGTCGAGGGCCATGCGGTACGAGTCCTCCAGGCGCCCGAGCCGGCTGAGGTTGAAGGCGAGGTTGTGGCGGCAGCGCAGGGTGTCGGGATGGTCGGGGCCCATGATGTGCATCCGGGCGGCCAGGACCGAGGTGTAGCCCTGGTGGGCCTCGAAGTGGCGGCCCAACTGGCCCAGTATGTAGGCCGTTTCCTGGCGTGCGGCCAGTGTGTCGGGGTGCTCGGGGCCGAGGACGCGCGATCGGGCCGTGGCGACGTCGGTGTAGGCGCGCAGCGCGTCGGCGGCCCGGCCGGTGCGGCTGAGGGTGAAGGCGGCCTCGTAGCGGCTGGCGAGGGTGTCGGGGTGGTCCGGGCCGAGGAGCGCCGCCCGTTCGGCGGCGACGGTCAGGTGCAGGTCGCGTGCCTCGGCCCAGCGGCCGCGCCGGGCCAGGCCGAGGCCCTGGTGGTGCCGTGCGGTGAGGGCGGCGACGGCGTCGGGCGCCGGCCGGGAGAGAAGGGCGACCTGGGTCCCGGAGGTCCAGGCGCCGCGCAGGGCCGCGCCGGGGTCCGGCGGGACGGCGCGCAGTCCGGCACCGACCGCCTTGTGGCCGGTGGTCATGCCCCGGGTCCACGCCGGCAGGTGTGTCTCGTGCGCGGCCGTCCCGGCGGCGCCCGGCCGTCCCGTCACGACCGTCGGCACATACGTGGCCGCCGTACGCCCTGCGGCCAGGCGACGCCCCAACTCGCCTGCGTCGTAGGGCCGTTCCTCGGGCTGTTTGGCCAGCAGGTCGAGGACGATCCGCTCGAAGGGGGTGGGCAGTTCGGGGCGGTGGGCGCGGGGCGGGAGGGGTGGGGTGTCGCGGTGGCCGATGAGGATCGCCCAGGCGTCGTCCAGGTCGAACGGCGGTGCCCCGGTGGCGATCTCGTACAGGACGCAGCCCAGTGAGTACAGGTCGCTGCGCTGGTCGACCTCGGTGCCGCCGATCTGTTCCGGGGACATGTAGTGCGGGGTGCCCATCGCGATGCCGGTGCCGGTGAGGCGGGCGGTGAAGCCGATGTCGTGGCCGAGGCGGGCTATGCCGAAGTCGCAGATCTTCACGGTGCCGTCGGTGAGACGCACGATGTTGGCGGGCTTCAGGTCGCGGTGCACGATGCCCTGTTGATGGGTGTAGGCGAGGGCGGCGGCGACCTGTTCCGCGATGTCGATCACGTCGTCCACGGGCAGCGGATGCCCCTTGTTGTCCTCCAGGAGCAGGCTCAGGTCGCGTCCTTCGAGCAGCTCCATGACGAGGTAGAGGACGCCGTCGTACTCGCCGAAGTCGTGGATGACGGTGACTCCGCGGTGCGAGAGCGCGGCGGCCACTCTGGCCTCCCGGCGGAATCTCTCCCGCAGGACGCGGGTGAAGGACGGGTCGTGCTGCGGGCCGAGCGGCTTGAGGCACTTCACCGCGACCTGCCGCCCCAGGGACTCGTCGCGGGCCCGCCACACCTCGCCCATCCCGCCCCGCCCGATCAGGTCCAGCAGCCGGTACCGGCCCTGAATCAGCCTGTTCTCCCCCATTGCGCGCCGTCGCCCCCGTCGCTGTCCGCCCCGCCCCCCGGGGGACAGCGCCACGTGTCGCGACCGCGTACGACGCGGCCCGATCCGTGACACACCCCCCTGCTCGTCCAGTATGGCGGCCTATCGCCCCAGTTTGTACGGTGCCGGTCGGGCGTCCGGGCCGAGCCTCGCCATGGCCCGCAGAATGTGTTTGGGCGGCAGCTGCCAGCGCAGACGTGCGGGAACGCACCGCAGCAGGGCGCCTGTGGCCCGCAGCCGGCGGGTCACGACGACGGGTCGGGGAGCCGGTCTGCCGTACAACTCGTGGGCGTACGGTGGCAGGGAGGCGTACGCCAGCTGCGCCACGCGCCGCCACAGCACCTCCCGCGCCGGGACCAGGAAGGGATGCGTCGGCGGGCGGAGGAGAAAGTCGTCCACCGCGCGCGCCTCGGGTCCCACGGCCAGTTCAGGCCGCACCTTCTCGAAGTACGCGGCCATCTCGGCCCGGCCGGCCGGTACGGCGTCCGGGTCGAGGCCCACCAGGCGGGCGCTGACGCGGTGTTCGGCGATGTACCGGTCGGCCTGGGCGTCGGTGAGCGGGTAACCGGAGCGGCGCAGGACGTGCACGTAGGAGTCGATCTCCGCGCAGTGCACCCACAGCAGCAGCTCGGGCTCGTCGACGCCGTACCGCTCCCCCGTGTCGGGGTCGCTCACCTGGAGCATGCTGTGGATCTTCCGCACCCGGGCCCCGGCCCGCTCGGCGGCCTCGCCGGTGCCGTACGTCGTGGTGCCGACGAAGTTGGCGGTGCGCATCAGCCGGCCCCAGGCGTCGCGCCGGAAGTCGGAGTTCTGCATGACGCCGCGCACGGCGCGCGGGTGCAGCGCCTGGAGGTACAGCGCGCGGACGCCGGCGACCCACATCATCGGGTCGCCGTGCGCCTGCCAGGTCACCGAGGCGGGGCCGAACAGCCCCGGGTCGGCATCGGTCATGGGGTCACCTCCGCCCTGCGACCACGATGCCACGGCCGCGGAGCGGAGCGATACCGCCGGTTACAGACTCTCGACGAACCTCCGGAACGTCTCGGCCCCCGCCCCGGTGAGCGGGGCGCCGTGCGATAAGCCGACCCCACGGACGCCCGCCGGCAGTTTCCCGAGGCTGTCCGCCCGCAGTCCGGGGTCGGCGGCGAGGGCCGCGTGACCGAGGTCGAGCCTGCCGCGGTGGAACACGGCGTCTCCCGTCAGCAGCGTGCGGCTCGGCTCGTGCCTTAGGACGATGTGCCCGGGGCTGTGCCCCGGAGTGTGGATCACCCGCAGCCCGCCGGACCCGCCGACGAGATCGCCGTCGACGAGGGTGCCGTCCGCGGCGACCGGCGTCCAGTGCAGCTTCGGCAGCCGGTCCGGGAGCCGCCCGGGCAGCCCCGAGCGCCCCTCGGGCGGGACGCCGCCGGCCTCGGCCACTCCCCTGCGCCGGGGGTGCAGCGGGCACGCGATCCTGGCGCACCTGCCCGCGCAGGAGGTGGCGGCGATCCTGTCCCGCACGGGCGACGCGGTCCGCCCCACGGAGGTGGGGCCTTACTCGCGGCCGTCCGCGCCGACGGTTTCGCGGTGTCCACGGGGGGCAACCACCTTGGGCTCAGAGGTGTCGCCGTACCCGTGCCGACGGCGGACCGACGGGGCGCGGCCTCGGTGGCGGTGTCCGGCCCGGCCGACCGCTGGACGGCGAAACGGGCCACGGCCTTCGCCGAGGTGACGGTGGACCGGTGCCCCCGGCTGTCGCTGCTGTTCGACACGACGAAGGCGCCGGGCACAGCGTGAGGGCGTGACCGGGATCGCCGACCGGCGTCCTGCGTCCGGGCCCTCCTCGCGCCGCCGCGCCAAGGGCGGTCGCGGCAGGGGACACCGCGGCCGCCGTCCGTGCGAACTATTGGTAAATCCAGCAAAATTCCCCGGTATGCACGTACATTTCCGACCATCGCTTGGAGATGTCACCGGCAGACGGGGGCAAAGGATGGGCACGGACGACCG
Source organism: Streptomyces sp. NPDC101165 (assembly GCF_044768135.1). Classification (NCBI taxonomy): domain Bacteria; kingdom Bacillati; phylum Actinomycetota; class Actinomycetes; order Kitasatosporales; family Streptomycetaceae; genus Streptomyces; species Streptomyces sp. NPDC101165. The sequence continues at coordinate 61,959 of NZ_JBIWPG010000007.1, forward strand.
GGTCCCGGTGACGACCGGGGTCGCACGGCTGCACGCGTCGCCCGGACTCCCCGGGCCCGGCCGGTTCGGGCTGGCGACCAACCACACCGGCGTCCTCCCCGACCTGCGCCCGGCCGCGCCCGCGCTGCTGGAGGCCGGCGTCCGGCTGGTCGCCCTGTTCGGTCCCGAGCACGGGCTGCACGGGACCGGCCAGGCGGGTGAGAGCGAGCACGCCGAGGCGGACCCCGCCACCGGCCTGCCGGTCTACGACACCTACCGGTGCAGTGGCGAGCGTCTCGACAAACTCCTGATCGACAGTGGTGTCGACGCCCTGGTGTACGACCTGCAGGACATCGGGGCCCGGTTCTACACCTACGTGTGGACCATGTTCGACCTGATGGTCTCGGCGGCCCGTACGGGCGTACGGTTCGTGGTCGCCGACCGGCCGAATCCCCTGGGTGGGCTCGTCAGCGAAGGCCCGCTGCTCGACCCGGCGTGGGCCGGCTTCCTCGGGCGCGCCCCGATCCCCGTCCGGCACGGCCTCACCTGCGGCGAACTCGCCCGGCATCTCAACGCGTCGGCCGTGCCCCAAGAGGCGGGCAGCGCAGCCGACTTGACAGTGATCGAGGCAGTCGGCTGGCAGCGCGCCATGCACGCGGAGGCCACCGGCCTGCCCTGGGTCGCGCCCTCGCCGAACATGCCGACACCCGCCACCGCCACCGTCTACCCCGGCACTTGCCTGTTCGAGGGCACGAATCTCTCGGAGGGCCGTGGTACCACGCAGCCCTTCGAGATCGTCGGGGCCCCGTACATCGACGCGCGGTTCGCGCCCTCGCTCGCCGAACTCGCCCTGCCCGGAGTGCACTTCCGTGATCTGCGGTACGTACCGACCTTCCACAAACACGCCGGGCGGCCGCTGCGCGGGGTCCAGCTCCACATCACCGACCGCGAGCTGTTCGCTCCTGTACGCACCGCCGTCGCGATGCTCGCCACGCTGCGGCGGCTGTACCCGGACGACTTCGCATGGCACATGGAGGACGGCGGCGCGGAGGGGACCGGCCACCGTCACTTCATCGACCTGCTCTGGGGGTCCGACCGGTTGCGGCACGCCCTCGATGCGGGCGACGACCCGCTGCCGCTGTGCGATCCGCCGACACCGCCCGGCCGGTGGGCCGGCGACGACGTGCTGCTCTATCCCTGAGGCCTCCCGCCCCACCGTCGCCACCCACCGCTCTGCCCGGAAGGACAACTCCGTCCCGGAAGGACAACCCCGTCGATGACCGATCGCACGACGACGACCAGATCCCGGGCCGGGATTCGTGGCTTTCGCACGGGCGACGGCCCGCAGCTGGTGGAGGCGTGGCGCCGGAGTGCGCCGGCCGACCCGATCACGCCGGACCGCTTCCGCTCCCTGGTGCTGCTCGACGCCAACTTCGATCCGGAGGGGCTCAGGGTCGCCGTCGACGGCGACCGGGTCGTCGGCGCGGCCTACGCGGTGCGCCGTCTGACGCCGATGAGCGGCACCGACCTGGAGCCGGAGCAGGGCTGGATCCCGTTCTTCTACGTCGACCCGGCCGACCGCGGACGCGGCCTCGGCCGACGGCTGCTGACCGACGCCCTCGACTGGCTGCACGGACACGGCCGTACCCGGGTGGACTTCTCCTCGTACACCCCGAACTACATCCTCCCGGGGCTGGACGTCGAGGCGTACCCGGAAGCGGCCACGCTCCTCGAGTCCCTGGGCTTTCGCACGCTGTACGAGGCGGCGGCGATGGACCGCAGCCTGGTCGGCTATCGCCTGCCGGAGGATGTCGCGTGCCGCGCGGACGAACTGACGGCGCGGGGCCACCGGTTCGCCACCCCTTCCGACGACGATCTGGTGGAACTGATCAGCCTCGCCGGGAACCACTTCAACCCGGACTGGGCGCGCGCGATCCGGGAGTGTCCGGCCGCGGGCACGCCGCTCGACCGGATCGTCGTCGCCCGGGACCCCGCGGGCCGCCTGGTCGGCTGGGCGATGCACGGCGCGTACGAGTCGGTGGACGAGCGGTTCGGCCCGTTCGGTGTGCTGGAGGAGATGCGCGGCACCGGGCTGGGCAAGGTCCTGCTCCACCTGGTCCTGGAGCGGATGCGGGCGCGGGGTGCGCACTCCGCGTGGTTCCTGTGGACCGGCGAGCGGTCCCCGGCGGGCCACCTGTACCGCACGGCCGGTTTCACCACGACCCGGGTGTTCCGTGTGCTGCGCCGGGAGGCCGCACGATGACGTCGTCGTCACGCCGCACCAGGGCCCCAGGAGGCCTGAACCGCCGTCACTTCGCGCTGGCGCTCCCCTCGGCGCTGCTCGCCGCCGGATGCGCCGCGCCGTACCGGGGCACCGGGCGTCCCGGGGATCCGATCGTGCTCACCCTGCTCTCCCACTACGCGAGCGGGGAGCTGAAGGAGGCTCTGCAGGGCCCGGTCGACGAGTGGAACGCCACGCACGACCGGGTCAAGGTAAGGACGAAGGCGGTCGAGTTCACGGACCTGCTGACCACGTTCATGGTCCGGCAGGCCGCGGGCCAGGGCGCCGACATCCTCCACCCGTACTGCCTGTGGAACGGCCAGCTCGTCCAGGCCGGCGTCCTGCGGCCCGCTCCCTCCGAGCACGCCGAGGAGATCAGGCGCGGCTACGGCGGGGCCGCGGTCGGCGCCGCGTCGGTAGGCGGCAAGGTCTACGGCTACCCCACCGAGGTGCAGACGTACGCCCTCTATTACAACAAGCGGCTGCTGCGTGAGGCCGGTCTCGCCGGACCTCCGCGCACCTGGCGGGAGCTGGAGGAGACGGCCTACCGCACGGCCAGGCGGGACCGGTACGGCAACACGCTGGTCCAGGGGTTCGGGCTGTCCACCTACGACGACTCCACCACCGTCGGCCAGACGCTCGCCCTGCTCAACGCCGCCGGCGGCAGGTTCGTCTCCGCGAACGGCAGGAGCACCGCCATCGACTCACCGGCCGGCCGGGCCGTGTTCGATCTGGAGCACCGCCTCGTCGCCAAGGGTGCGAGCGCGCCCGGCGTCAACGTCTACAAGGCGTTCGCGTCGGGGCAGGTGGCCATGGTGGTCAGCGCCGGCTGGTGGACCGTGGACCTGAAGGGCCTGATGGGCAAGGGCTACCGTGACGTGGGCGTCGCGCCCGTGCCCGTGCCCGCGGCGGGCGACAAGCGCGCCACGCTCTCCACCGGCTTCATGCTGGGCGTCAACGCGGACAGTGAACACCCCCGCGAGGCCTGGGAGTTCCTGCGCTGGCTCAACACCGAGAAGGTGGCTGCCAAGAACGCCGGGAAGGGCGCGCCAGCGACCCGGATGAGCGCGTTGCAGGTGTCGGTCGGTGCCCTGACCGGCCGTGCCGACGACATGCGGACGCTTCTCGGCGGGGGTGGCGATCCGAATCTGCGCCCGTTCCTGGACGCGCTGGCGTACGCGGTGCCGGAGCCGAACGTGCCGGGCGCGCAGCAGGCCAAGTCGCTGCTGCGCAAGAACATCGAGGCGCTGTGGACCGGTCAGCAGTCGGTCGACGAGGCGCTGCGCACCACCCGCCGTCAGGTCGATCAGGAGGTGTCGCGCTCATGGTGAACGCCCTGGCGCCGGAGACGACCGAGCGAGTGCCCGGGCCGCGCTCCGCCGGGCCCGCGGTCGACGGCCGCAGCCCGACCCGGCGGCGGCGCCGCCAGGCCGTCGTCGCCTATCTCTTCCTGGCGCCGACGCTGCTGTTCTTCGCGGTCTTCCTGATCCTGCCGCTCGGCTTCGCGCTGCTGCTGTCGACGTCCCGCTGGGCCGGGTTCGACCTCGGCGACATCGATCCGGTCGGGCTGGACAACTTCACCGCACTCCTCGCGGACGGTTCGACGTTCCTGGCGCCGATCCTCACCAACACGCTGCTGTTCGCCCTGGGCACGGTGGCCCTCGCGCTCGCCGGCTCGGTGGTCGTCGCCACCTGTATCGGCAACCTGCGGTTCCAGGGGCTGTGGCGCACGCTGTACTTCCTGCCGATCGTCACGACCGTCGTCGCCGTCGGCAACGTGTGGAAGTACATGTACGAGCCGGGCGGGCTCGTCAACGGCGTCCTCAACGCCCTCGGGCTCGCCTCGGTGCCGTTCCTCCAGGATCCGGACACCGCGCTGCCCTCCGTCGTGGTCGTACAGGCGTGGGCCTCGGTCGGCTCGGCGATCCTCATCCTGACCGCCGGGCTGAAGTCCATTCCCGAGTCGTACTACGAAGCCGCCGCACTCGACGGCGCCGGGCCCGTCACCGTCTTCCGGAAGATCACGCTGCCGCTGCTGCGACCGTCCCTGCTGTTCGTCTGCATCACCCAGTTCCTCACCGGCCTGCAGTCGTTCGCGCTGATCATCGTGATGACCAAGGGCGGGCCGGGTGACGCGACCAACGTGGCCGCGCTGGAGATGTACCGGCAGGCCTTCTCGTACGGCGACTGGGGCACCGCGAGCGCCGCGGCCTTCGTGCTGTTCGTGGTGGTCCTCGCGGTCACCCTGGCGCAGTTGTGGATCTTCCGGCGCAAGGGAGAGGACGCATGAACCGCCGCCGCTTCCCGTGGTTCTCGTATCTGGTGGTCGTGACCGGCGCCGTGCTCACGGTGGTGCCGTTCCTCGACATGGTGATGACGTCCCTCAAGGGGCCCGGCGAGTCCGGCACACTGCCGTACCGGTTCCTGCCCGAGGCGTTCGACCTGTCCAACTACCGGGCGGCGATCGACCAGCTCGATCTTCCGGTGCTCTTCCGCAACAGCGTCGTCGCGACCGCCGTCATCACCGGATCGGTGCTGCTCACGTCGTCGCTCGCGGGCTACGCCCTCGCCAAACTCCGCTTCCCCGGACGGAACTTCGTCTTCCGACTCGTGCTGTCGACGATGATGTTCCCGCCGTTCCTCTTCTTCATCCCGCACTTCCTGATCCTGGTGCACTGGCCGCTCGCGGGCGGCAACGACCTGTTCGGGCGCGGCGGCGCGGGCCTGACCGTCAGCATCGTGGCGCTCGCCATGCCCTTCCTCGTCAACGGCTTCGGGATCTTCCTGATGCGCCAGTTCATGGTCTCGATCCCGGACGAGGTCCTGGAGGCCGCGCGCATCGACGGGGCAGGCGAGTTCGCCGTGTGGTGGCGGATCGTGGTGCCGCAGACCAAGCCGGTCCTGGTCACGCTCGGGCTGCTGACCTTCGTCGACGCCTGGAACGAGTACATCTGGGCGCTGCTCGTCTCGACCGCCGACCCGGACGTGATGACCCTGCCCGTCGGCATCCAGCTCCTGCAGGACTACGTCGACCCGACCCGCACGATGCCCATCGTCATGGCCGGACTCGTCCTGAGCATCCTGCCCGTCCTGATCCTCTTCCTGCTGCTGCAGAAGTACTACATCCGAGGCGTCATGCTGAGTGGGCTCAAGTAGACAGCGGATACCGGCGAAGGTCTCATGCTGCGGCCCCCGGTTCGAGGCGATTCACAGGCGCGGGGACGGGCCTGAGCAGCACGCTCGTGACCGTGGTGGCGAGAACCAGCGCCGCCGCGATCAGCAGGCTGGTGCGCAGGCCGTGGAAGAAGCCGGCGGGCCGTGGCGTGCCAGGGAGCGCCGTTCGGGGGAGTGACCGGGCCCCTCGGGCTCCTCCCGCGCAGGTAAGTGCCGAAGGACACTGAAGGGCATGACACGTGAGCACACCTCCGACGGCGACACCGAGCTGGGGCGCTTCCTGCGCGCCCGCCGCGCTCGGCTGACGCCCGCCGAGGCCGGGCTCGCGGCGGGCTCCGGGCTGCGGCGCACACCCGGGCTGCGCCGCGAGGAGCTGGCCAGCCTCGCGGGCATCAGCGTCGACTCCTACACGCGCCTGGAACAGGGCAGGGAGAGGCATCCCAGCCCGTCCGTGGTCGACTCCCTGGCCGGCGCACTGCGACTGGAGCAGGACGAGCGCGAGCACCTGCGAAGCCTCGCCGTGCTCGCCGCGCGCAGCCCCGGCGAGCCGCGGGCCGTTCCCTCCCGCTTCGGCCGCCTCGGCGGGGCTCAGTGCCCCTCGTCCCCGGCCACGAGATCGTCGGACGGGTCGTCCAGGTCGGCTCGGCGGTCACCCGGCACACCGTCGGCGACAGCGTGGGCGTCGGCTGCATGGCCGACTCCTGCCGTGAGTGCGCCAACTGCCTGAAGGGTGAGGAGCAGTACTGCCTGAAGGGCCACACCCTGGTCTTCGGCAGCGTCGGCCGGGACGGACAGATCACCCAGGGCGGCTACTCCACGCACATCGTGGTGACCGAGGACTTCGTGCTGAGGATCCCCGACGGCCTGCCGCTCGACACCGCCTCACCCCTGCTGTGCGCGGGCATCACGACGTACTCGCCGCTGCGTCACTGGGGCGTGGGCCCCGGCAAGAAGGTCGCCGTCGTCGGCCTCGGCGGTCTGGGTCACCTCGCCGTCAAGATCGCGAAGGCGATGGGCGCCGAGGTCACCGTCCTGTCCCATCGCTCGGGAAGCAGGACGACGGCCTGCGTCTGGGCGCCGACCACCACTTCGCCACGAGCGACCCGACGACCTTCGAGAGCCTCGCCGGAAGCTTCGACGTCATCCTCAACACCATCAGCGCCAACATCGACGTCGACGCCTACCTCTCGCTGCTCGCCCTCGACGGCGCCCTGGTCAGCGTCGGCGCCCCCGGCGAACCGCTCGCGGTGAACGTGCCCTCCCTGTTCGCCAACCGGCGTTCGTACGCCGGATCGCTGTTCGGCGGCATCCTTGAGACCCAGGAGATGCTCGACTTCTGCGCCGAGCACGGCATCGGCGCAGAGATCGAGCTGATCCCGGCGGACAAGATCAACGAGGCGTTCGACCGGGTCCTCGCCTCCGACGTCCGCTACCGGTTCGTGGTGGACACCTCCTCGCTTGCCTGACGCACGAGCACGGCTCAGCCGCCGACGAGGGCGACGAGCTTGATGAAGACCAGCTGTGGATCGACAGCGAGATCCACGATCTCGTCGAGGTCCTCGACCTGGCGATCGCCGGCCAGCACGAAGAACCCGTTGGCCAGGAAGGCACGCTCGGCGATCTCGGCCTGGCGCTCCCAGTCGATGCGTCGCGCCTCGCGGAGCCGGTAGCCGTTCAGCTCCGTCTCGGCGTCGTCGGGGCGGACGAGGCCGTTGAAGCGGTCGCTCGGTCGGGCGTTGTGCCGGGCGACCTCCTCGCGGACCCGGAGCCTGATCAGCTCCCGTACGGTCATCCGCTCCGGCAGCCCGGCGACCTGCCACTCGGTGACCGGCTTGCCCGTCGCGGTCTCGTCCCGGAAGGTCACGGTGGCCATCAGGCACCTCGCTTGATCTGCATGAGGATGGTCTCGTCGGTGATCTTGGTGTCGGCGGCGAGCAGGAACGCCTTGCTGAGGATGAGGGAGAGCCGTTCGTCCTCGAACGGCAGGAACACCTTGCCGTCCCCCGCGCGCCGTGCCGGGACGATGCACAGGTAACTGTCGTCCGGTGCCATCAGGATGTTGGCCGAGCCCAGATGGATCTTGTACGTGCGCAGATCGCCCCGGACGACCAGGAAGCGGCCGTCGAGCGTGCACCGGTCGGCGATCCTCAGGCGCGGCAGGATCCGTTCCAGGACGTCGCGGCGGGCCTCGGCGCTCGCCGTCAGTGCGGCGAACCCGGCCCGCTCCCAGTAGGTGCGCACGGGTCCGCCGTCGGTCCAGTCGGGATCGGCGGCGACCGAGGTGACACCGACGAAGAGGTCCACGTCGCGCATCGCCTCGCTGAACACCAGCGGGGGCACGTCGGTGAGCGGTGCCTCGTGCCAGACTCCCTCCACCCGTCGGTGGAACCGCACCTGGTCGGTCGACGCCAGTTCGTCGTTGCCCGCCCATTCGGCCCAGCGGTGGAAGAAGCGGACCCGCCACTCCCCCGCCGCGAGGGTGCGTTCGGCTTCGTCACCGTCCCCGCCGTCCCAGGGCCCGAGCAGGTCGCTCTTCCATCCCCGGGTCCGGAACAGGGCGAACATCCTGCGGTAGTGGACGAGGTGGGCGGCGAAGCGGTTGGAGTAGACGCGGGTCTGCTCCTCGGCCGGGGTGAGCAGGTAGATCTCGCGGAACGCCTGCTTGAAGGGCTGCCGTATGCACCGCTCGGTGAGCAGGTCCCGCCAGGCCCGCACGGCGTGGGGCTCGGCGCGGAGCGGGTGCCAGAGCCGCACGGAGGCGTCGTCGGGGGCGTCGGGAAGGTGCTCGTGCGTCTCGGGCAGTACGGCCTGCCACTCGCCGGGTGCGACCTCGATCTCCCAGATCAGTCGGCGTACGAGGGTACCGGCGAGGGGGTGCCCGGCCAGCTCGGTGCGCCACCAGCCGTACGGGTGGACGGCCTCGACGGCGAAGCCGCCCTCCAACGCCCGTACGAGGGTGACCAGTTGGGCATTGACGCGTTTCACCAGCTCGCGCAGCTCCTTGACCAGGGCGGCGTGGTCGCGGCGTACCGGCGCCGGGAGGCTGCGCAGCGGACGGCTGTCCTTCTCCCAGGTCAGGGTGGCGGTCTCGGTGACCGTGACGACGGCCCGGTAGTCGCCGGCCGTGCGGCGCAGGATGCCGCCCGCGGCAGAGCCGTCGACGGATACGGTGTCGAAGTCCAGCCTCGGCAACCGCAGCGCCACGTCGGTGCGTTCGGCCAGCGCCGCATCGGCCTTCTTGAGCATCTTGTCGAGTTGCTTGGGCACCCCGGCGTGCCGGACGGTCCGGCGCACGGTGCGGATCGCGGCCACCAGCTCGGGCGTCGGGAAGTCCTGTGCGGCGCGGACGACTTCGTACAGCAGGGCCTGCGAGGGGAGTGTCTTCGCCGTCGTCGGGGCGAGGGCGACGCCGGGCAGCAGCCGCTCGAACAGCTCCGGCAGCCAGGGCTCGTCGCGCAGCAGCGCCACCCGCAGGGCCTGTCCGAGCGAGGTGATCTCCCGGTCCGTGAACGCCTTGTCCGCCCGGTAGGGGATCTCGCCCGCCCGGATCGCGTCGGTGCGGTCGGCCGCGGCTTCGAGCGCGCGCCGGGTGAAGGCCACGTAGGCGGGGTTGTCGGCCGACCGGCGCCACGTGTGCGCGAGCAGCGAGACGAACCTGTGGTCCCGGTCGATGTCGGACAGCAGCGCCCGTTCGGCCGGGGTGACGCCGGCCATGACGGCGATCTCGTCCGCGACGATGGGGCCCACGTCACGGGAGAGGCGCTCCACGACCGCGCGCAGGGTTCCGTCGCCGGCGTACCCGGCGACCGCGAGCAGTGCGTACGGCTGACGCAGGGTGTCCTTCTCCAGCCGGAACTCGACCAGGCGACGGGCCGGTTCGGACACGTCGGGCAGCGGCCCCGTGCAGGACTCCAGCGCACTCAGGCCGCGGGTGAGGTCGGCCCAGCCGGACTCCTCGCATCGCTCGACGAGTACCTCGAACATCCGGCGGCACGCGTCGGGTGTGTAACGCGGCTGCCGTTCCCTGACCGCGTCCTCGACCGCGAAACGGACCGTCGTCATCGTGTGCGCGGCCGAGGCCCTCACCTGGTAGGCGGCCACGAACAGGCTGCCGAGCTGCTCGTCGGAGACCTGCGACAGATCCGGGTTCCTGTCCTGGTCCTCAAGGGTGAAGTCCGGGTCGGTCAGCGCGCGTGTCAGCCGGGCTGCGAGGTCCATCAGGCGCCCCTCTTGATCTGGTGGAGGATCGTACGGTCGGTGATCTTGGTGTCGGCGGCGAGCAGGAACGCCTTGCTGAGGATGAGGGAGAGCCGTTCGTCCTCGAACGGCAGGAACACCTTGCCGTCGCCCGCGCGCCGTGCCGGGACGATGCACAGGTAGGCGTCGTCCGGTGCCATCAGGATGTTGGCCGAGCCCAGATGGATCTTGTACGTGCCCAGGTCTCCGCGGACGACCAGGAAGCGGCCGTCGAGCGTGCACCGGTCGGCGATCTTCAGGCGCGGCAGGATCCGCTCCAGCGCCGCGCGGCGGACCTCGGCGCTCGCCGTCAGCGCTCCGAACGTGGCCGTGCGCCAGTACCCGGCGTAGCGGTCCTCGCCCCGGTCGGCCCAGTCGGGGTCGGCGGCGATCGAGGTCACGCCCACGAACAGGTCGACGTCCCGCATCGCCTCGCTGAACACCAGCGGGGGCACCTCGGCGAGCGCAGCCTCCCGCCATTGGCGGCCGTTCCGCCGCTCGAAGCGGACCTGGTCCGTCGCGGCGTGCTCGGGTGCGTAACCGCCGTCGTCGTCCGCTGCGGGCTCGTGGTGGAAGCAGGCCCGCCACGCGCCGTCGCCGAACTCGGCCCGCGCCAGGCCGTCGTAGCCGCCGTCGTACCGGCCGAGGAAGTTGGCCTGCCAGCCGCGCTCCTTGAACAGCGCGTAGAGCTGCCGGTAGTGGACGATGTGGGCGGCGAACCGGTTGGAGTAGCCGCCGGTCTCCTCCTCCGCCGGGGTGAGCAGGTAGATCTCCCGGAAGGCCTGCTTGAACGGCTGCCGCAGCCGCTCGGCGACGAGCCGCTCCCGCCACGCCCTGATGTCGCCCGTCGAGGCTCGTATCGGATGCCACAACCGCACGCGTACGGGCGCACCGGGCGGCCCCGCCGTCGGCGCCACCGCACGCCACTCGCCGTCCGCGTCCTGGAACTCCCAGATCAGACCGCGCACGAGAGCCCCGGTGACCGGATGGTCGCGGTAGTAGCGGCACCACTCGTCGTACGGCCACTGGCGCCCGGCCGACATCAACGCCTCGACGCGGGCCCGCTCCCCGGACAGCGTCCCCCGCACCTCCTTGGAGAGAGCCTTCAACTCCAGGAGCTCGTCCGGGAACTCGTCCTTCACCGCCGCCGGAGCCGTACGGGACGTCCCACCGTCGGGGCGGATGAAGCTGAGCCGCACGGACGCCGCGTCCTCGATGGCCACCCGTACCCGGTATCCGCCCAACTCCCGTTCCAGCGAGCCGTCCGGCGCCAGGCCGTGGTCCGGCACGCTGCGCTCGACGAGCTGCTCCGCCGTGATGCCCTGCTTCCCGGCCGCCGTCACCAGCGCGGTGTCGAGCTGCTTGCGCAGAGCCCGGTGCCTGATCCGGGACCGCAGCCGCCACAGGCCCTCCAGCGAGGCCGGATCACCGCTCTCGGCCAGTGCGTTGATCGCCGCACCCGCGAGCTTGAGATCCTCGATCACGTCGGTTCCGGGGCCGCCGGCCCGCAGAGCGAGCGCGCCGAGATGCCGCACCGCGTCCGGGGCGCCGGTCAGCACGGCCGCCCAGACGACGCCGCGGGCCAGGTCCCCGTCGTTCTGCTGGACGAGGTAGTGGTAGTGGTAGCCGTCGTGGAACCAGGCGGTGTGCGCACCGCTTCGCCTGCTGCACAGCGGATCGTCCTCGGCCAGCGCGCGCAGGACGTCGGCCACGAGGTTCCGCGCCGACGCCGCGTCCGCGAGTTCGAGGCACGTCCGCCGCCACTTCTGCGCGGGACGCGGCCCGGACAGCCCCGCCAGGTGCCGGACGAAATCGGCCAGTTCCAGTGTCGGCGACGTGGTCGCGCGGTCGCGCAGCGGGGCTGCCCAAGGGGCGTACGGGGGGATCAACCCCTCGGGGATGTGCGCCTCGTCCACGCTCGCGAGCAGCGCACGGAGCCGTTTGACGAGCGGCCCGCGCAGGTGCGCGGGAGCATCGCCGCTCATGAGCTTCCCGTGTGCGTACCGCAGCCACGGCGCGACTGCACGGCACCCGTCGGCGTCGAGCCGCTCGGCGGCATTCAGCGCCGCCCCCAGGGCACCGGCGGACCAGAAGCCCATGTCGAACTCGGTGACACGGACCAACAGCACCGCGACCTCGTCCGGCGTCCAGCCGTCCACCCGTGAGATCACGGCTTCGATCTCGGAGTCGTACCGCCAGAATCCCGTGTCGTCGAAGCGGGAGGCCAGCACGAGGCACAGGGCCGCCGCCCTGCCCTCGTCCTCCGAACAGGCCGCAAGCAGCCCGTCGATCTCGGCCTGGGTCGCTGCGCGTATCGCCTGGATCCGCTCGAACTCCTCCGGTCCCCGCAACGCCGTGGGGGCGTCCCACCGAGGCTCCGTCCGCTGACGTTCCAGGAGATCGACAAGCCGGCGCACACGGTCGAGCGCGGCGGACCGCAGGTCGTCGAGCGAGTCGTTCCTACGGGATTCGGCCACCAAGGTGTCGTAGAGCATGGCGGGATGATGGCAGGGGGGACTGACAACGGCGCGGTCCACTGCCAGGATCTGCAGGCAGTGTGGACTGACGCCGTGTCACGGTGACGGTTCGCGCATCAGCAGGACAGTCGGCACGGTCATCGCGATCCGCACCGGCGCCGGGTGCCGAGCGCGACCGCTGTCCAGGTCACACCGGCCTTTCTGCTCTGGATGACGTGCCGATCGGGTCCTTGGTCGTCAGTCGGCTGCCAAGATCTTCACGCCGAGCGTCTTGAGCTGCTCGACGACCGCCTCGTGGGGGTCGGCGTCGGTGATCAGTCCGCTGACCTTGGCCCAGGGCAGGACGCGGAACCGCGAAGCCGTGCCGATCTTCTCGGAGGAGGCGAGGATGTAGGTGTCCGCGGCCCGCGCGGCGAGTGCGCGCTTCATCGCCGCTTCCTCGGCGTCTCCAGTGGTCAGTCCCTCCTCGGGGTGTGCGCCGGTGACGCCGAGCAGGCAGAGGTCGGCGGAGACGTTCTGCGCGGCCTCGACCGCGGCGGCACCGCAGGCAACCGCCGAGTGCTTGAAGATGCGGCCCCCGAGCAGGAAGAGCTCCGCCTGCGGATGGTCGAGCAGGGCCGCAGCGATCGTCGGGCTGTGGGTGATCACGGTGCAGTCGAGATCCCGCGGGAGTGCGCGGGCGACGGCGAGGGCGGTGGTGCCACCGTCGAGAATCAGCGTGCCGCCCGGCGGCACCAGCCCGGCGGCCACCGAAGCGACCTTCTGCTTGCCGTCGGGGGTCACGGCATGCCGGGCGGCATAGTCGACCACTGCCGGCGAAACGGGCAGTGCGCCGCCGTAGACCCGCTGGCACAGCCCCTCGGAGGCGAGATCGCGGAGATCGCGCCGCACGCTGTCCTCTGAAATCCCCAGACTTGCCGCGACGTCCTTGGCGACGATCTTGCCCTCGTTCGCGAGCAGACCGAGCAGGTGATCGCGCCGTTCAGCAGCCAGCATCCGTACTCTCTCCCGTTCTTGCACGTTTCTGCATGTATCGTAGCGCGCCATGACCGACAAGCCGATGCTCATCCTGATTGCCGGGCCCTACCGCTCCGGCACCAATGGCCACCCGCAGGCCATGGCCGCCAACCTCGCCCACCTCGAAGCTGCCGCCTGGCCCGTCTTCGCAGCCGGCCACCTTCCCGTGATCGGGGAATGGATCGCCCTGCCCGTCCTGCGCTCCGCAGGAGCCGGCCCCACCGACCCCCTTGCCGACCAGGTGCTCTACCCGACGGCCGACCGCCTGCTCGCTCATTGCGACGCCGTACTGCGCCTGCCGGGCGACTCCGCCGGAGCCGACCAGGACGTCGCCACCGCCCGCCACCGCGGCCTGCCCGTCTACCACGACGTCACCGAGATCCCCCGCCGCACCCCGCAGGAGACCCCGTGAAACCCCGCCCCGGCATCGACACCCCCGACCACCGTGGCCGCACCGGTCTCGACCAGGCCGGACGCAACCTGGACCGCAACCCCGACGTCGTGATCCGCGACGTCGAACTCACCTCCCAGGGCTGGCACGTCCTGCGGCGCACCACCTTCGACTACCGCCGCCGCGACGGACGCTGGGAAACCCAGGCGCGCGAGACCTACGACCGCGGCAATGGTGCCGTCGTCCTGCCCTACGACACCGCACGCGGCTGCGTCCTGCTCAGCCGCCAGTTCCGCTACCCGGCCTATGTCAACGACCATCCCGACGGCATGCTCATCGAAGCAGCCGCGGGGTTGCTCGACGCGGACGACCCGCCCGCCGCCATCCGACGCGAGAGCGCCGAAGAACTCGGCGTCACCCTCGGTCCGCTGACCCACGTCCTCGACGCCTATATGAGCCCCGGCTCCGTCACCGAACGCCTCCACTTTTTCGCCGCCCCCTACACCCCGGCCGACCGGACCGGAACCGGCGGCGGACTGGAGGAGGACGGCGAGGACATCGAGGTCCTTGAACTGCCCTTCGCCGAGGCCCTCGCCATGACCCGCGACGGACGCATCGCCGACGGCAAGACCATCTTGCTCCTGCAATGGGCAGCCCTGGAGGGCCCTTTCGCCCCCGCTTCGGCCACCGCCTGACACGGGAACTCGGCTTCGATCACGTGATGAGCGGCGCCTCGTTCCAGGGCATCGAGTTCACCGGCGGCGAAGGCCGGCTTCTGCGAGCGGACGCGCCGCAAGCGTGACGGCGTGGAGTCCGGGCGGGGTTCAATACCGGCAGCCCGAGCTGACTGGACGACCCCGGGCGTCCGGGACCACGAGAGCCGACTACACCGCGCCGGTGGCGAACAGTTCGAGGTGCCCGCACTTGGGGCAGCGGAACGCCTCTATCTGCCGCCGGGGCCGGCCCATCCGCTTGGCACCGCCGAAAATCCCCCGCTCCAACGCGCCCTCGATCCAACGCGCGTACCCGCGCGAGTGCTCGCCGGCGTCCTCGATGAAACCCTCCACCAGGCCGACAGTGCCGCAATGGGTGCACGTGTAGTTGTTCATCCCGTGAGTTTAGGAAACGGTGTCGACAGGCTGAGCGCGCCAGCCGGCGGGACGGTGTGACCACAGCCATTGCTTGTCACCTCCCCAGTGTGGCTATCGGCCTTCAGCGTGAGCGGCGCGGATCTCCTCGCGGGCTTTCCGCCCGGTAGGGCCCTCGTCCGCGGCGGGCTGGCACGGCGCCACGCATCATCCCGCCGAGAGGTCGTACGAGAAGGGCTTCTCATTCCCGTACGGCCAGGGAAGGGTAAGCTCCCCCGCCCACGCACCATCGGTGTTGGTGTACGACTGCGACACCCGCATGGTGCCTTCAAGCCACCGATCGACCCGCTGCACCGCCTCAGCACCTTTTACGCGCCCTTCTTCACCCAGCACGGCGCAGCCACCTCGTCGCCTGTGCTCCGGCGACCTCACCACCTGTACGTCCACCAACAGCGATCGGGCGATGGCAGCGCTCTATCATGGTGAGAGAGGGGACTGCGCGTACACGCGTCGAGCGGCTCGACCAGGTGTACACAGGACGAGGGCCGCGGTACCGCGCCGACACGCTCGCCCGTGCCGTTACCTCTCGGTCCTGCGACGGGGCCGAACGGCCCTGGCACTGGTCCCGGGGCCCACGGACAATGAGAAGCAGGAAACCTCCTGGGGAGGTGAGCTGCGGTGATGTACTGGGATGGCGGCTGGGTCGGGATGGCCTTCATGCCGCTGCTGTGGATCGTGCTGATCGGGCTCGTGGTGTGGGCGGTGGTCCACCTCACCCGGCGCCCCGCCGATCGTGGCGGAGGCACGGAGCACGGGTGGGCCCCCAGAGAGGCGCCGGAAGAGATACTCGACCGCCGCTTCGCCTCCGGCGAGATCGATGCCGATGCCTACAACGCGGCACGCAAGCACCTGGCCGCCCACCGGCCGAGGCCCCGGTGAACCGGCTGCACGGCCGCTGGCTGCCACTCGCCGTTCTGATCGCCGCGGTGGCCGCACTCATTGCATCGGTCGTGTGGGTGACGGGCAGCGACTTCGGACGGCCCGGCTCCCGGGCCATGACGGGTGCCCTCTCCCGCGATGGACCAGTCCGCAATCTGGCCGAAGCCGAGAGCTCGGCCCGGCGCTTCGCCGACCGGTGGGACCTGCACGTCGGCGAAGTCATGCAGTTCAGCAACGGCTATTACGCCGAACTTCTCGACCGCGGCGGCAAGGGGGCCACGGAGATCCTCATCGACCCGCGCTCCGGCACCGTCCACCTGGAGTTCGGCCCGGCGATGATGTGGAACACCTCCTACGGCATGATGCCGGCCCGCCCCCAGAACGACGGTGCCCCCGCTGTTGGGCCGAACCGAGCGATGCGGATCGCCGACCAGTGGCTGCACGAGCACCGTCCCGGACTGCACGCCGCTGAGCCTGAAGTCTTCCCCGGGTACTACACCCTGCACACCCTGCGCGACGGCCACATCACGGGGATGCTCTCGGTCAACTCGCGGACCGGCGCGGTCTGGTACCACACCTGGCATGGTCGCTTCCTCCAGATGCGAGAGCAGCCTGACAACACATGAGGCAAGGCCGGATGAACGGCGCCGAGCTGGGCGACGGCCTGCTGCCGTGGGCCTTGGGCTTGTTCGTGCTGGCGGCGGTCGCGCGGTGGATGGGGCGGCGCGCTCCGGCGGAGCCTGGACAGGGCGGCGGCACGCGCTGGTCCGCGCTGCCCGTACGGATCGTCGTGGGCGTCCTCTCGTTGGCCGTGCGGCGGGGGCGGTGGTGGAGGTCTACCGGATCGGCGACTCCGGGGCGAAGGCCGCCCGGCACGACGCCTACTCGAAGGCGGCGAAGGGGTCAGAGGGCGGCTCCTGAACCGGCACGGGCCCAGCTTGCCCAAGTCGCTCGGCAGAACGCGCCAGTTGTGCCGGCGTAGGTCGGCGAGGCCTCGGAAGAAACCGCGGTCCGAGAGAACGAGGGCGTGGTCGCTCTCGACCAGGAATTCGCTGTCGGTGACCGTCCCCACGCGCCGGGGAAGTGGAGCCGGGCCGGCCGGGTCCGGTTAGGCGGCCGGTCCGAGGGACCGGGAATCTTGGTCGTCATGTACCCGGACTCCTCGTTCGTGTCGCCCTATTGGGGCCGATCGGCACTGGTGGCCCGGCGGTTCCCGTGGTGTGCTGGAGGTGGCGGGAAGGACCCGTTGGAGACGCGGGGAAGCGGCCCGGAGCCGCGCACCGCGCAATCCGGATCCACGAGAAGCGGATGGCCCTTCCCGTCCTGTCATGCCGTTGCCGAGTCGGTGGTGCCGCGGCGACCCGCTGCCGGACGATCTCGTCCTCGACGCGTCCGACGAGGGTGTCGACCGCAGCGGCGACGGACGGCACAGTCCCTGTCGGAGTGAGGCATCGGCGACCTCGACGGCGTACGCGACCAGGCAGCCGGGCAGCTGGTCCAGCTCCCACGCCGCCTCCAGGACCTCGCCCAGTCCACGCGGGCGGAGCTCGTCGGGCCGGGCCAGTCGGCGGGCGTCCAGCTCGAGGCGGTGGATGCGGCCGGGTGTGCGCTGCTTCGAGTACGACGGTCAAGTCGGTGTGGTCCCACAGCTGGCTCAGCCGCCCCGGGTCGAGGTCGCACTCCGCCGGGGCGGTGCCGGGAGGGAAGGACCCCTCCACCGCCCGGTCGCGCAGTCGGGACAGTACGGCGCGGCCGACACCGTCGTCGTGCCGGGACGGGTCGCCGACCGCGATGATCGCGATTCGCGTAGAGGTGCACATGATGTGTCTCCCTCCACTGCGGGTGCCTCCAGCCTGCGATGCGACGGACGGGGTGCCCATGGGCCCCAGGTCCCAGGGCGGGCCCGCGCGGCCCGTGGTGAATGGCCGGTGACGCGCGCACGCTGGAGTCAGGAACCATGAAGGGAGCCGGAGCGATGACCTCCGCCACCACCATGAACGCGGCGCTCCCCGCCGAATACCGCGAACGGCTGATGCAGCTCGCCCGTGAGGTCTCCTTCGAGGCCGGGAGCCGCCTGTTCGAGGAGGGTCTGCGTGCCGACCGCTTCTGGATCGTCCGAACGGGCACGGTCGCCCTCGACCTGCACGTGCCCGGCCGCCGTCCTGCCGTCATCGAGTCGCTCGGCCACGGCGAACTGGTCGGCTGGTCCTGGCACTTCGCGCCGCACATCTGGCATCTGTGCGCCAAGGCAATGAGCCCGGTGCGGGCCTGGGAGTTCGACGCCGAAACGGTCCGGGCGATGTGCGTCGCCGACGCCGAGTTCGGCCGGGCCATCGCCGTCTGGGTCGGGCAGGTGGTCGCCCAGCGGCTGCACGCCTCCCGGATCCGGCTGCTCGACCTCTACGCACCCTACGGCAGCGGGGGTCTGACGTGACCGCCGTATCCAGGCCTGGCCCGCGTTCCGAGGAGGAGACCATGCCCGGCAGTCCGTACCGGGTGAGTGACGTGATGACGCGCGCCGTCGTGGCGGTGGCCGCAAGGCTCTGTTCAAGGGCATCGTCGAGCGCATGGAGCAGTGTCAGGTCAGCGTCCTTCCCGTGCTGGAGGGCGACGGCCGGGTAATCGGACTCGTGTCCGAGGCCGATCTGCTCCCGAAGGAGGAGTTCCGGGACAGCGATCCGGACCGGTTCACCCAGCGGCGCCGGCTGTCCGACCTGGCCAAGGCAGGGGCGGTGACCGCCGAGGAACTGATGAGTACCCCGGCCGTCACCGTCCACGCCGACGCCACGCTCGCCGAGGCCGCGCGCATCATGGCGCTGCGGCACGTCAAGCGGCTTCCGTGGTGAACGCCGAAGGCCTCCTCGAAGGCGTCGTCAGCCGTGGGGATCTGCTGAAGGTGTTCCTGCGCCCCGACAACGACCTCGCCGACGAGATCCGGCGTAACGTGCTCGACGTGCTGTTCCCGGCCCCGGTCGAGCCCGTGCACATCATGGTTGTCGACGGTGTCGCGACACTGACCGGGCGGGTCCAGGACGCCGCCCGGATCCCGCTCGCCGCCCACCTGGTGCTGGGTGTCGAGGGCGTAGTGGGCGTGGAGTGCCGACTCACCGCGGTCGGCGAGGAGTAAGCCTGCGGGGGCGCCAGACACCGCGCATGCGGCCGTCGACGAGCCGACGGCCGCATGCGCTCGGTGTTCAACCTCTGCCTCCGCTCAGGTTCCCCCACTGGGGTCCGATCTGCTTCCACTCCGCGTCCCATTCGGCCAGGCGCCGCCGGATGAGCCGGGTGCGGACCACCCATCCGGCGGCCCAGACCGCGGCGGCCGCCGGTGGGGCGACGAGGGCACCTGTCATGGCCGCCTGCAGCGTCGCCGCGGCACCGGTGACGGGTGCGGACAGCACCCGGTCCGTTCGGTCCGTCCACACGGTGACCCTGGTGCCCGCCGGAGCGCCCGGGAAGACTTTCGCCTGGCCGGTGTGCACCGAGCCGTCCGCGTCCGTCCAGCGCGCGGCGGCCCACACCCGCCCGTCGTCGTATCCGACGGTGGTGGTTGGGGTCCTCGCCGCGTCGTCGGTGAGTACGGCGGATACGGCGTGCACTCGGGCCGCGCGCGCCGAAAAACCGGATTCGACGGCCTGTGCCGCCACCACGCCCATGAGAACTCCGGCCAGTACCGCGAGCGTCCAGGTGGCGAGCACGATCCAGGCCTCGACGACATCGCTGTGCCGCCGCAGCGGGTTCCGTCGCCAGCGCCACAGCCTCACCGTGGGCGGTTTCCGTGCCATCGTCGTCGCCTCCTGTCGCGTGTCGGTGGCTCTGCCTCACGACGTGGGAACCGGGTCGGCGTCCGGGAGGTCGGGGTCGAGGTCCGGGTGGCGGGGTGGGCCGTCAGCGCACATTGCACGTCGGCCACGCCCGCTACGGCCCGGGCAAGCCGGGCGGCCAGCGGAATCAGGGCGGTTGAGTGAACCCGGCCGACCAGTGTGACGACACCATCGTGCACCTCGCCCCGGAGCGCTCGGGGGTACGTGCCGAACAGTCGTACGACGACCTCGCGCCGCACCTCCTCGGCGATGTCCTTGTCGTCCCGCAGGAAGACCTTGAGCAGGTCGGAGCGGCTGACGATGCCCTTCAGGGTTCCGTCGCGGCCGACGACCGGCAGCCGTTTGACCCGGTTGCGCGCCATGATGCGGGCAGCGTGGGCGAGGGCGTCAGGCGCCACGGTGACGGGCGGGGCGTTCATCAGCTCGCCTGCGGTCACCGCGTCCGCCTTGCGGACCTCGTCCAGGTCCCACGTCTGCCCATATCGCACGACGTCTCTGTCGCTGTACTCCTCTTTGGGCAGCAGATCGGCAAGGGAGACGACGCCGACGACGTGCTCGACGTCCTCCAGTACCGGGAGGGCGCTGACCCGCCACTCGCGCATGACCTTCACGATGTCCTTGTAGGCCGCGCCAGTGCAGGGCGACGACCCGGTGGGTCATCACGTCGTTCACGACGGTCGGAGTGCCGTTCATGGCGTCCTCCAAAGGCTTGGCTGCCGCCATCGGACACCTTCAGGCTGCGGCCTCGGGCCGTCCGAGTCATGAGCCGAGTGGGCCCGACAGGCTACCCCCGACGGCCCCGCACCCCGCCGGGGGAACGCCTACTTCGCGGGCAGCGGGACCTGCCACTCAAGCGTGGCACCACTGTTGTCTGGACTGGTCACCTTCAGCAGGCCGCCGAGCTCTTCCGCTCGCTCAGCCATGTTCCGCAGCCCGCTGCGGCGGCCGTCGGCCGGGATGCCCACACCGTCGTCCGAGACCCGCAGGCGTATTTCGCGGCCGTCGGTCGTCAGTGCCACGTCGGCCCGGCCTGCGTGGGCGTGCCGCGCGATATTGGTCAGGGCCTCGGAGAGCACCGCCACGACATGGTCGGCGATCTCGCGCGGCACGTCGGTGTCGAGCAGGCCCTCCATGCGCACGCTGGGCGCGAAGCCCAGGACCGGCACGGCCTCGCCGACCACCCTGACGACCCTGGCCCGCAGCCCGGCGTCGGTGGCGTCCTGGCGGGTCCGCAGGCCGAAGATCGCGGACCTGATGATCTTGATGGTCTCGTCCAGGTCGTCCACGGCTCGCAGGACGCGCTCGGAGGCCTCCGGGTGCTCGATGAAGCGGCCGGCGCTCTGCAGAGTCATCGGTCGCCCGGGGCCCTGGCACGTTGCGGGTCAGCTGTCGATGAGCCGAGCCGCGGTGCTGTCGGCGGCCGACGGCCTGCTTGGGCAGGGCGAAGACGAGCAGCAAGGCGGTGGCACTGAGCGCGACGTTGACGGCCACTGCGCACGCGGCGCTGTGGGCGAACGTCTTGCCGATCGCCGCTGCGCTGCGGCCGACGGCAGTGAGCGTGCTGAAGAAGACCGTTCCGGTGACGACGATGCCGATGGCGCTGCCCAGGCGTTGCACGGTGTTGATGCCGCCGCTGGCGGTGCCGGACGACTTCGACGTGAGCGGCAACAATGCCCCCGCCAGCTGCGCCCATGGGCCAGCGTTCCAACGGCGCTGACGGTGGCACGGTGACAGTGACGGGGCGTCGGATGTCCGTGGCGGTGCCCCTGCTGGGACAGTTGCGGCGCTATTCATGGCGCGGCGTGTGGGGAGATCTCGTGGCCGGGTTCGCGGTCGCGGTGACCCTGGTGCCACAGGCCTTGGGGTACGGGCAGGTCGCGGGGCTGCACTCGGTCACCGGCTTGTACACCACGGTGGCGGCGACGATGGTGTTCGCCCTGGTGACCTCCACCCGCCTGGTGGCTGTCGGCCCGTCCTCGACCACGGCGATCATGACCTACGCGGCAGTGAGCGGCCGGGCCGGCGGTGACGCGCACCGGGCGGTGGCGCTGACCGCATGTCTGGCTTTGCTCACCGGCGTTCTGCTGCTGCTCCCGGGGCGGTTGCGGGGGCTCGCCACCTTCATGTCGGGACCAGTGGTACTCGGGTACCTGGCGGGTACGGCCGTACAGATCATGACCGGTCAGGTGCCCACGCTGCTCGGCATCCACGCCTCCAGCAACCGTTCCATGGTCAAGCTGTGGCAGGTGCTCACCCACCTGGACACGGTGCATGTGGCAACCGCCGTGGTGGGGGTGGCTTCGCTGGTCGTGCTCATCATCCTGAAGAAGGCCCTGCGTGCCGGGCCCGTGCTGCGTGCCGCCCCGACGCCGGTGGTGTGCGCGGCCGCCATCGTCGTGTCGGCCGTGGCGGACCTGGCCGGTCACGGCGTGGCGTTGACCGGCGGGGTCTCGGGGGGCCTGCCCGTCCCGGCCTGGCCGGACGTGAGCGCCCGGGACGTCTGGGAGCTGCTTCCCACCGCGGCCGGCATCGCCATGGTCGCCTCCATCGAGGGCGTGGCCGTACTGCGCAGGACGGAACCCTCGGAAGGACAGGTCTCCCTGGTCAGAGAGTCGGTCGCCATCGGGGCGGCCAGTGCGGCCTCCGGCTTCCTCGGTGGCTTCGCGCCGATGGCCAGCACCCAGCGCACCCTCACCGCCCGGAGCGCCGGGGCGCACTCCCAGCTGTACCAGCTGGCCTGCGCCGGCTTCGTGGTCGTCGCCCTGCTGACCACCGGTCCCGTCATCGCGCTGCTTCCGAAGACGACGCTGGCCGCAGTCGTCATCGTGTCGGCGTCGCGTCTCATCGACGTCGCCGGGTTCAAAGAACTGCGGCAGGGCTGGCCCGCGGAAGCCATGCTCGCGCTGGCAGCCATGGCCGCGGTGTTGGGCCTCGGGGTGCTGCACGGGCTGCTGGTGGCCGTCATCCTCGCGCTGCTGCAACTGCTCCGCCGCGTCGCCTGGCCCCACAACACGGTGCTCACCGTCACCGACGACGGGGAGCCACATGAAGCCGCACCGGACGAGTCCGCCGACACGGAAGTGCTGATCTACCGGGTGGACGCCCCACTGTTCTTCGCCAACGCCAACCGTGTCCACCGGCGGATCCTGGCCCTGACAGCGGCCCGGTCGCCCTATCCACGCTATGTGGTGCTGGACACCGAAGCGGTGTTCTACGTGGACGCCACCGCAGCGGAGGTCCTGGCCCGTCTCACCACCGACCTGCGCGACCACCACTGCGAACTGGTCCTCGCGCGCCCCCGGGACACGGTTCTGGCCACCCTGCGCGCCAACCCGTACGAGAACGGCGCCACTCGTCAACTGCGCGCGTTTCCCACCGTCCGAGAGGCCTACGCCGCACTGCGGACGCGCTGACGGCCGCCGTGTCGTCACGCGCACCCCTCCGCTGCTGCCCCAGAATCGGAACGGTCGATTCCTGTGGAGGCCGGATGACGTCCGACAGTGAGGTGCGTTCCGTCTGCTGTGGTCCGTCGCGGCAGGGGCCTGCAGTGGCGCCGGTTGCATCAGCGTTCGGCCCCGGAGCCGACCCGGACGGGGCGGGCATGGTGCTTCTGGAGGGCACTTTCCTGATGGGCTCCCAGGACCGCTGGGCGGCCCACGGGGATGGCGAGGGCCCGGTCCACGAGGTGTCTCTCAGCGCCTATTGGATCGACCGGTGCGCCGTCTCCAACGCCGACTTCGGCGCCTTCTCCGCCGCCACAGGCTACGTGACGGACGCCGAGCGATGTGGCTGGTCCTTCGTCTTCGCCGGGCTGCTCCCGCCCGGCTTCCCCGACACCCGGGCCGTGGCCGCGGCCCCCTGGTGGCGTCAGGTGCACGGCGCCTGCTGGCGGCATCCCGAGGGGCCGGGGTCCGATCTCGTCCACCGCGCCGACCACCCGGTGGTGCACGTGTCCTCGAACGACGCCTCCGCGTACGCCGCCTGGGCGGGCAAGCGGCTGCCGACCGAGGCGGAGTGGGAGTACGCCGCCCGCGGCGGCCTGGAGCAGTTCGTCTTCCCATGGGGAGACGAACTGGAGCCGGGCGGGGAGCGCCGGATGAACGTGTGGCAGGGCCGCTTCCCCGACCATCACACACGTCCCGACGGCTGGTACGGGACTGCCCCGGTGACGGCCTACCCGCCCGGCGGCCACGGGCTGTACAACGCGTGCGGCAACGTGTGGGAGTGGTGCGCGGACTGGTACGCGCCGAACTACTATTCGCGCAGCCCTCGGGAGAACCCCGCCGGTCCGGCCTTCGGCACGGCACGGGTGATCCGCGGCGGCTCGTATCTCTGCCACGCTTCCTACTGCCGCCGCTACCGGGTGGCCGCCCGCAGCTCCAGTACCCCAGACAGCAGCACGGGCCATCAGGGCTTCCGTTGTGCCGCGGACGCCGGGCCCCTCGACACTCGCTGAAGGACCCGACGCCCGAGGCTGCCGTCAGTCGCGGTGGAACATGCCGATGAGTTCCTTCTCCACGTCCGTGAAGGGCTCTCCGCTGACGTCGACCACCACCTGACGGATCGTGCCACCGAGGAACTCGAACGGCGGGCCGTAGTCGCTGGAGACGGGCTGGCTGGCGTCGCGGCCGACCGCCAGGCCCTCTCCGACCAGGGAGAAGTTGCCGGGCTGGGTCTTGATGTCGGACTGGGCGACCTGACGGTCGTCCATGTACAGGGCGAGCGTGCCGTGCGTACTGCCCTGCTGGTCGCGGTCACCGGCCTGGAAAACCACCGAAAAGGTGTGGTCCCCGGGGCTGACCCGGTCCGGGGAGCTGACCTTCTGCTCCATGCGGCCGAGCCAGTTGTAGACGTAGTGGACGTGCCCGTCCATCAGGTACAGGCTGTGGCCGCCGAAGCGCCCGCCATGGGAGAAGAGCACCCCGCGGGCCTCGGGCGTGTCCAGGCGTACGTCGGCGACGACGGTGTACGACCGTCCGCGGATGTTGACCGCCACCACCTCAGGGACATCGGCACCGCCCGGGTAGTACACGTACCGGTCACGGGGCTTGGACAACTGCGGCCGGGGCGTGTTCAGGATCTCCACGGGACTGCGGTCGTCCAGCGGCAGCCCGTGGAACTTCTCCGCCTCCGCCGACCACAGCCGCTTCAGCTCCTCCAGCGTCTCGGGGTGCTGTGCGGCCAGGTCCCGGTTCTCGGAGCGGTCCTCACGCAGGTTGTAAAGCTCCCAGACGTCCTGCTCGAAATGGCTCCAGTTGGACGGAGCCGGCGGGTGCGCGGTCGCCGCGTGCCAGCCGTCGTGCCAGATCCCGCGCGTGCCGAGCATCGTGTAGAACTGCGTGTTCCGCGGCTCGGCCGCCTGCACGTCCTCGATCACCTTGCGGAAGCTGGCCCCCTCGATGGGGCTCTGCTCCACGCCCTTCACCACCCCCGGTGGCGTGATGCCGAGCATGTCGTAGATCGTCGGCACGATATCGATTGCGTGCACGTACTGGTGCCGGGTCTCGCCCCGCTGCTTGATGCCCTTCGGCCAGGCGACGATCATCGGGTCGGCGATGCCGCCCTCGTACGACACCCACCGCTTCCAGTACTTGAACGGCGCGTTGAACGCCCACGCCCACCCGCTCGCATAGTGGTTGTACGTCTTCGGACTGCCCATCGTGTCGAGGTGACGCAGGTTCTCCGCCATGTCGTCGGGCACGCCGTTGAAGAAATTCATCTCGTTCATCGAGCCGTTCGGCCCGCCCTCGGCGCTGGCGCCGTTGTCCGAGACCGCGACGATAATGGTGTTCTCCAGCTGCCCGGACTCCTCCAGGTAGTCCAGCAGGCGACCGATCTGCGCGTCCGTGTAGGAGACGAACCCGGCGAACACCTCGCCCATCCGGGCGAACAGGCGCTTCTCGTCGTCGTTCAGAGACTCCCACGGGCGGACGAAGTCCGTGACCGGCCAGGGCTGCCCGGAGGGCCCGGTGGCCTCCGGCTCGCCGTGCGGGTTGATCGGGGTCAGCTCGGTGCCCTCGGGCAGGATGCCCAGCTCGATCTGCCGCTGCAGTGTCATCTGGCGGTAGACCTCGTAACCGTCGTCGAACTTCCCCGCGTACTTGTCCGCCCACTCCTTGAAGATGTGGTGCGGGGCATGGCCCGCGCCCGGGCAGAAATACGTGAACCAGGGCTTCTCCGGGGCGATCACCTTGGCGTCCCGGATGAACTCGATGGCCCGGTCCACCAGGTCCTTCGACAGGTGGTAGCCCTGCTCCGGGGTGGCCGGCGGCTCGATGGGGTGGTTGTCGTAGAACAGATCGGGGTACCACTGGTCGGCCTCGCCGCCCAGAAAGCCGTAGAAACGTTCGAATCCACGGCCGAGCGGCCAGTGCCGTTTCGAGGACGCCAGGTTGGCCTCGTCCGAGGGGACGAGGTGCCACTTGCCCAGGGCGTAGGTGTTCCAGCCGCGCTCGACCAGCACCTCGGCCAGGCTCGCGTTCTCGAACGGGATCCGCCCGTTCGAGCCGGGAAAACCACTGGTCATTTCCGCCACGCAGGCCATGCCATTGCTGGTCGCGTTCCTGCCAGTCAGTAGGCAGGAACGGGTCGGGGAACACAGGGCGGTGGTATGGAAGTTGGTGAACTTCACCCCCATCTCGGCGAGCCGCCGCATCGCCGGCGCCTCCACCAGCCCACCGAAGAGGTCGAAGGTGCCGAAGCCGATGTCGTCCCACACCAGGTACAGCACGTTCGGCGCACCGTCCGGGGGCTGCGGCTGCTTGTACGGCTCCCAGTCCGGCACCGACTGGCGGATGTCTTCCTGGATCACACCCTTGAAGGGAATGGCCATCCTCGGTGTCTCCTTCGTCTCTCCTGCGCCGCACGACGACGGCCTCTGCCAGGGGAAACGTCCCCGGTCGGGCGGAGCAGGTAGACCGGGCCGGGCGCCAGGTCATCCCATCGGCCGTACAAGCGCTGAAGGAGCTCCGGCATGAGGTGACGATGAGCAGGACGGAGGTCGCCTGAACAAACCCGCGTGCCTCCGCGGGGCGAGTGCCGGAAGGGGCCGATACACGATGACGCACCAGCTGCGCCCTGAAGACCTCACCTTCACCGAGCGAGCCCCCTTCCGCCAGACCTGCACCCGCGAACTGCGTGCCTCCGCCGACGCGATCTTCGAGCAGCTCGCCGCGCACCCGGAGAACTGGCCCCGCTGGTTCGCCCCGGCGAACGACGTCCACTTCGAAGGCTCACCCCCGTACGGCGTGGGATCCCTTCGCCACTTCCGCCTGTATCGCGTGATCCGGGCCCGCGAACGAATCATCGCGTGGGACCCCGGCACACGCTTCGCCTATTGCGCCCAGGAAGTAAACACACTCGGCGTCTCGGCACTGGTGGAAGAGTGGATTCTGACGCCCACGGCAAAAACGGCAGACTCGAGGACGACCGTCACTTGGACCCTCGCCGTCGAGTCCAAGCCCCCCGTAAATCTGCTCCTGCGAGCAAGCCGCCACCACATCAACAAGCTCTTCATGGAATCGATACAACGGCTGGAGGCTCTCTGTCCCCGCCAATGAGGGAGAACCGACATCCCTCCGACACAGGCGGACCCAGAG
The DNA here is from genome assembly GCF_044768135.1 of Streptomyces sp. NPDC101165. Taxonomy (NCBI): domain Bacteria; kingdom Bacillati; phylum Actinomycetota; class Actinomycetes; order Kitasatosporales; family Streptomycetaceae; genus Streptomyces; species Streptomyces sp. NPDC101165. Next base: position 88,963 of record NZ_JBIWPG010000007.1, read on the forward strand.
CGCGGCCGGGCCCGCGACGCGGGAGGGAGCGGCTGGCGTCCTTCAATGGACGGGCGGTGATAGTAGGCATCGCGGCGACCACTGTGATCATCGCGGTGACGTCCCTCATCGTGCCTGGCCTGCCTAGGTGAGCGTCTATGAGCTGTTCGGGGAACCGGAGCGCGGTGCTGGCGAGCCGCCGCCGGCCAGCAACCGGAGGGGCCGCAGGATGATCACCGGGACGGGCGTGGCGGCGGGCCCGATTCCCCGGCGGCGCCGGCGCATCCCGCAGGTCCTGTGCAGCCTGCGGGACCGCCCTCTCGGCTGCACCGTTCTCCCAGCGGTGCAGCCACACAGTGCCGATGCACCGCGTGCCCGGACGCGAATGACAACGAAGGAGACAAGCCATGGCCACCGGCACGGTGAAGTGGTTCAACGCGGAAAAGGGATTCGGCTTCATCGAGCAGGACGGCGGCGGACCGGACATGTTCGTCCACTACTCGGCCATCGCCGGCCGTGGCTACCGGGAGCTCAGCGAGGGCCAGAAGGTCCGCTTCGACATCACCCAGGGGCCCAAGGGCCAACAGACAGAGAACGTTACCCCGGCCTGAGCAGGCAGGCCGCGGCTGCCCCTGGCCCGCGCGGGCCAGGCCGGGGGACCTCGCTACTTGTTTGGGCTCGGAGGCGCTGACGTCCGCCAAGGCGGAGTCGGTGTCGTGTTCGACCGCCAGATCACCCAGGGAGACGTTGCCGACCGGTCGGCGCTCCTCGATCACCGGCAGACGCCGCACGGACTGCTCGCGCATCAGCTCAACCGCCCGGCTGATGTCGTCATCGGGGAAAGGCTGACCAGCTGCTCGCTGCACGCATGCGTGCTCGCCGCATCGGGTCCGACCGTCCCCGACGAGAGCCGATTGGCCCCTCCAGCGAGGACGCCTGCCGCCGCACGCTGAAGGTGCCGCGGGCGTGTCACGCACAGCCGCGTGGTTCGCAGCCGGGGCCGGGAAGCGGGTCTTGCGCGGCGAAAGCTGGAGGGTGAGGCGAGGCTCATGGACGAGACACTGCCCCTCGGTCGGATCGCCGGCGTGCGGGTCGGACTGCACTGGAGCGTCCTGGTCATCGTCGCTCTGGTCACTGTCGCGCTGGCGCACGGCCGTTTCCCCGCCGGCCACCCGGGTCACTCCGCCATCGCGTACTGGGCGCTCGCCGTAGTGACCGCTGTCGTGTTCCTCGTCTCGTTGCTCGCGCACGAGCTGGCGCACGCCGTGGTCGCCCGCCGCAACGGCGTCCAGGTGGAGGGCATCACCTTGTGGATGCTCGGCGGCGCAGCCCGGTTGCGCAGCGAGGCCCCGTCGCCGGCCGCCGAGCTGCGGATCGCCGGCGTGGGTCCGCTCACGAGTCTGCTGGCCGGTGCCGTGCTGGCCGGTGCCGCCGTCGGACTGGACGCGCTGCACGCGTCCGGGCTGGTGGTCGAGGCAGTCGCCTGGCTGGCCGCGATCAACGTCCTGCTGGCCGTGTTCAACGCGCTTCCCGCCGCCCCGCTCGACGGCGGGCGGCTGCTGCGGGCGTACCTGTGGCACCGCACCGGTGACCGGCTGAAGGCCACCCGGGACACCTCGGCGGCTGGCCGGGCACTGGGCTGGTTCATGGTGCTGACCGGATTCGCGGACGTGCTGTTCGCCGGAGACGTCTCCGGCCTGTGGCCCGCATTGATCGGCTGGTTCCTGATCACCGTGGCCACCGCGGAGGCCCGGCAGGCGCAGATCCGGGGCGTACTGGACGGCGTCCCGGTCCGCCGAGTCATGACACCCGACCCGGTCACCGTCCCGGCGACGGCGAGCCTCTCCGACTTCCTGGCCGAGGGCCCCTTCGGCCCCTACCGGCACTCGGCGTTCCCGGTTCTGGCGGCGGACGGTTCGCTCGCCGGCCTGATCACCGTGCGGCGCCTGGAGGTGACACCACCGCAAGCGCGTGCGAACACGACGGTCCGCGACGTGATGCGCCCGCTAGGCGAGCTCGTGACAGCCACTCCGGAGGAGCCCGTGCTCGACCTGCTTCCTCGCCTTGAGGAAAGCCCTGTGCGCCGTGCCCTGGTCCTCGACAACGGCCGTCTCGTCGGCATCCTCACCGTCGCGGACATCACCCGCGGCCTGGCCTGGCCGACCGCCGCCGGACATCCCGGCCGCGCTGGGCCGCGCCGGCATCATCCGGAGCATTCGAAGGAGAAGTGATGACCGACACGATCCTGCCCACAGTCCCGCCCGTCCCGCTGCCACCCGGTCGCGTGGAGGTGCGCCCCTTCGGGAACCAGGCATTCACGGTAAAGATGCGGGGCCACGCCCTCCTCACCGACCAGCCCCTCGATACGGGTGGTGACGACAACGGCCCCACACCCGTCGAACTGTTCGTCGTCTCACTCGCCGCGTGCGTCGCCCACTACGCGGGACGCTTCCTGGAACGCCACCATCTCGACAGAGAACGCCTGGGTGTGACAGCGGAGTTCACGATGGCCGACGACCTGCCCGCCCGGGTGACCAACGTACACCTGCGCATCACGGTGCCGCCGGAGCTCAGCGCGGCCAGGCTCGGCGCGCTGCGTGCGGTGGTCGACCGCTGCACGGTCCACAACACACTGCGCCAGACGCCGCGGGTCACTCTCGAGTTCGGCTGACCGTCTTTCCGACGCCGACTCGCGGAGTGTCTCACGAGAGCCGCGACTGCCCGACCCCCGATGCTCAGCTGTTCCAGCTCCACTCGGCGCCTCCGGTAAGTCAGTTCCGTGGACACGAATCCAGGCGTGGTGGCGGGTGCGGACGTCGGCCACGGCCTGGCCGTACGCCGGCGGCGCGCAACGGCCAGGCCCGGGACACGGTCGATGACGTCCATGACGAGGCGGTAGCGGTCGAGGTCGTCGCGGACGACCATGTCGAACGGAGTGGTCGTTGCGCCGGACTCCTTGTAGCCGCGCACGTTCAGGTTCTTGTGCCCGGTGCCGCGGTAGGCGAGGCGGTGGATCAACCACGGTAGCCGTGGTAGCCGAAGATCACCGCTTTGTCGGCGGTGAACAGTCCGTCGTACTCGAAGTCGGTCATCCCGTGCGGGTGTTCCTCGTGGGGCAGCAGCCGGGTCATGTCGACGTTTCGCTGTAGCTGCCCTCCAGCCAGGAGCCCGCGCGGACGGCCGATCCCCCGTGGCCCGGGCTCCAGGCACAGAGGGCGTCGAGTCCGGGCGCCCTGATGACGCGGTTGAGATGGGTGTACACGAGGTTCAGGCCGGGCGAAGTACCCCGGTGACCGATCAGCCGCGGCTTGATGTGCTCGGGCTTCAGCGGCTCGGTGAGCATCGGGTTGGCCATGAGGTAAATCTGACCCACTGCCAGATAGTTGGCGGCGCCCAGTGTGCGTCCAGGGCGCGCAGTTCCTGGTCAGTGAGTGTGGTGGCGTCCGGGCGGGCGGCCTGGGGCATGAGGGCTTCGGATGTCGTCTTCGGTTGTCGGAAAAGTTCGCCGGTGTTGTCAGGAAAGTCCGGGTACGACGGCCACCGGGCACACCGCGTGGTGCAGCACCCCGTGGGTGACACGGCCGAGCTGGAGTCCGAAGTGGCCCAGGCGGCGCCGGGCGCCAATGACCAGCAGGTCAGCGTCGTGAGAGGCGGCCAGCAGGGCGTCGCGGGCGTGGCCCTCGACGGTGTGGCGGTGCACTTCGAGGTCGGTTGGGGCGTCTCGGAGGGCCTCCTCCACCGCCTCTACGGCCAACTGCTCGAAGACATGTGCCGGCTCCCCGACAAGCAGCGGGTGGCCGGTGGTCGCGTGCGCGGGGCGCCGCCAGGCCCGTACGGCTTCCAAGGGGACTCCACGCAGCACGGCTTCCTCGGTCGCGAACCGTACAGCGGCCGAGCCCGCCGGCTTCTCGCCGACGCCGAGGACGATACGGCCTCGCGTTCCGGAGCGGGCCTGGTTGTCGTGGCTGCCGCGCAGCACGATCACCGGGCAGTGCGCGTGCCCGGCGACCGTCAGGCTGACGGAACCGAGTAGCGCCTCAGCAATCCCGCTGCGGCCCCGGCACCCCAGGGTCACCGCGAGGGCAGTGCGGCTCTCTCGTACGAGTCCGTACTCCGGCTCCTCAGGCAGCACGTCGGTCGTGACCTTCACGCCGGGTTGACGGTGCTGGGCTCGATGTCGGGCGGCGCCGACCACGTCCTGGGCCATCACCTCCTCCAACGGCTTGCCGAGTTCCTGGGCGAGCAGGGCGCCTTCGTATCGTTCCCAGAGCGAGGCGTACACCAGCCGGAGCGGCGCCCTGCGCAGGGCGGCCTCGTCAGCCGCCCAGTCCACAGCCCGCAGGCTCGGTTCGGAGCCGTCGACGCCTACGACGATCGGAAGGTCCATCGTGCTCACCGTCCCGTGCCGGGGTCGAAGGGCTCCTCGACGGCCAGGGGCCCGCCGAGCACCCGCACGACTACTGCCTTCATGGGTTCTCCTCCTCCAGTGAGTCAGTCGTGCGCGACCACGGCAACAGGGGCGACCACGTGGTGCAGAACGGCGTGGGCGACATGGCCGATGTGGGCACCGAGAGGGCTGGTGCGGATACGCCGGCCGACGACGGTCAGGGAAGCGTTGACGAGGACCTCCGCGGCACTACCGCAACGGCTCGCCTCGATCACCTCGACGTTCGGGTACTTCTGCAGCCAGGGACGCAGTACCTCGGTCAAGACGGTGGCCTGCCGGCGCTCGAGCGAGTCGTAGAGTTCGGCGTCACCGGAGAAGCGGTAGAAGGAGGTGGGCGGCTCGGGCCAGGCGTGTACGACCCTCAGTGAGGCGTCCCGGCGCACGGCGGCGTCGAATGCGAACTCCAGAAGCGTCTCGTCCGGGTGGTCGGTGTCGAGGCCGACGACGACGGGCCGGAAGGCGGCTGCGGCCGACGGGACACCCGCAGGGTCCGTCTTGCGTTCGTCGGCTGCCTGTTCTCCGGCCCGGACCAGTACCACCGGACGTGCGGCGTGGGCGATGACGGCCAGGCTGACCGAGCCCATGACGAAACCGCCGACCCCGCCGAAGCCGCGTGAACCGAGCACCAGCAGCTCTGCGGCGTCCGCCGCCTCGGCCAGGGCCTCGGCCGGCTTGCCGGTGACCCGATCGGTGATCACCTCGATACCGGGGTGGCGCAGCCGGAGGCCCTCCGCCGACTCACGCGGGATCCTCTCGGTCCAGTCCTCGTCGGTCTCGCTGCCGAGCAGTATCTTCTGGGCCCCAGGCACGGTCTCAAAGACATGCAGGAGCTTCAGCGGCTCGTACGACGCGGCCTGACCGACCTGCTCGACGCCGAACCGGACATCCATGTGGTCGGCGACGCGGACACCGCCGAGCACGCCCTCGCCCGCAGCCCCACAGTGCGCCCGCACGTCGCCGTACGCCTTCCCGACGGCGACGGCATCACGGTCTGCCGCGAACTGCGCGACCGGATGCCGGAACTGGCGTGTCTGATGCTGACCTCCTTCGGCGACGAGGAAGCGCTGTTGGACGCGATCATGGCCGGAGCTGCAGGCTACGTACTGAAGCAGATCAAGGGCTCCGACCTCGTCTCTGCGGCCCGCGCCGTCGCCTCGGGACAGTCGGTGCTGGACCCCACCACGACCGCCCGGCTCATGCACTCCCTGCGGGCCGACCCGGCCACGACTCCCTCACTGCCGCCCGAGCCGGCCGACCTTTCGCCCCGCGAACGAGACATCCTCGCCCTGATCGGCGACGGCCTCACCAACCGCGAGATCGGCAAGAGGCTGTACCTGTCCGAGAAGACCGTCAAGAACCACATCTCGCGGCTGCCGGCCAAGCTGGGCGTGCAGCGCCGGGTCCAAGCGGCGGTCCTCGCGTCCCACCTGGAGCCTCACGACTCCGGGGAGCGCTCGGACCGCTGAGGGTGTGGTACCGAAGGGTCAGGCGGCGGTGAGGAGGTTCTTCACCTCGACCACGTCGGCAATCTCCGCGACCTCGGACACCAGCCGGGTTCCCGTCGCCGACGGCACCCTCCCCGCCAGTTCGACGATGCCGTCGTGCACAGTCACCTCGACGGCCTTCAGGTCGCCAGGCGAGCAGACGGCCCGGATCCTGTCCTCGACCTCCGCCTGTATCCCGACGTCGTCCCTGATCAGGGCCTGAAGCAGCGCGTCGCGGCCCACGACGCCGACCAGCCGGCCCTCGCGGTCAGTGACCGGGATGCGCTTCAGGCGGGACAGCGCTGCGAGCCAGGCGGCCTCGGCGACCGTCGCGCCCGGCAACACCGTGATGGCGGGGCTGGTCATCAGATCAGCCGCCGTCTCGCCCCGGGCCTTGCCGTGCAAGCGCCGCTCCCGCAGCCCGCCGACACGCCCAGGTCGGTGACCGGAGGCTTCGAACGCGATCTTCGCCAGCAGATCCGACTCCGAGACGACTCCCACCACGAGGTCCTCCGCGTCCACGACCGGGACGGCACCGACCTGCTCGCGCGCGAGCAGGCGGGCGATCTCCCGGTACGGCAGGTCGTCCCGCAGTGAGGCGGCGGGCACGTCCATCACGTCCCGCACCAGCGGCAACCCGGCGTGCGCTGAGCCAGGCTGTCGCGAGGACGGTGCGGTCTGCGGTGCCTGGCCCGAGGACGTATCGCTCACCGATGCCGACAGCGGCTGCTCTCTCATCCCCGCTTGCTTGGTCGCGGCGACGGCCACGGCGCCCAGGTAGCGCACCAGCCTGTCCTGCCGTGCGGTCTCGCCCGGGCTCCAGGGTCGGGAGGGCAGGGATCGTCGGGCATCTGCCCCCGTGGAGTAGTTCTGGTGCTGGTTCACGGCGGCCTCCGGACTCTGTCGGGTTGCCTACCGTTCCAGTCTCCCGCTCTGACGCTCCCCGCCTAGTGCCGAATGGCTCTGGTGGGACGGCGTGACGGCCCTATCCGGTGCGCGGCGGGACGGGGACGGTGAAACTGAAAGAGCAGCCGACCGGCAGGAGGCTGGCCGATGAGCCTGCGGGACTTCCTGGAGCGTTTCCGTCCGACCGGTACGCCGGGAGCGGCCGCCACTGGCGTGCCCGCCGACCGGGCAGCGGAGCGTGCCGCGGAACTGGAGCCCGCCCTCGGACGACTGGCGGCCGTTCAGCAGGAGGCCGCCCGCATCCGGGCTGCCGCGGACGAGGCGGCCGAAACGATCAGACAGGACGCCTCGCGCGAGGCGGCGAGCATCGTGGCGGCTGCCCGGGAGCAGGCTCCCGAAGTACGACGTAAGGCCGCGGTACCTGGACTGCAAGACGCGCTCCGGGAGGCGGACGCCGTCCGCGCCGCCGGCAACCGGGACGCTGAGGCGGTTCGGGAGCGGGCCCAGGAGTGCATGCCCGATCTGGTGGAACGCGCGGTGGCCGACGCCCTGCGCCTGGCGACCGGGGCGGGCGCGGCGCCATGAGTGCGGGATGGGTGGCCGGAGCGGTCCGGGCACGGGCCCTGGCCGACCAGTACCCGGGTGCCGCCGGAGCGCGGGAGATCGCGGCATGCGCAACCCTCGACGAGGCCCTGCAGCAGCTTGCCGCGACGCCGTACGTGAAGTACGCGCGAGCGACAGCCGGACTGAGGGAGGCCCAGCGGGCGGTGTCCGCCACACTGCTGTGGCATCTGAGAGTGCTGGCGGGCTGGCTGCCTCGGGGCGGGGCCCGCCTGCTTGTCGCGCTCGCCTCGGGGTTCGAGGTTGCCAACGTGGCCGCCCGGCTGTCCGCGCCGGACGGTCGTGGCACGGGCGTCCTGGAGCCGTACCGGCTGGGGGCACTGGAGACCGCTTGGCGTCGCCTGGACGATGCCGGGACTCCGGCGGAGATGCGCGCCGCGCTCGCCGCCTCCCCATGGGGCGATCCGGGCGGCGACACACCATGGGCCCTGGTCACCGGCATGCGGATGGCTGCCGCACGGCGCACCGCCGTCGCCGTACCACAGGCCCGCGACTGGGCCGTCGGACGCGCGGCCCTGCTGACGGCACGTGAACTGTTCGTACACGGCCGCTCCCTGCCGGAGCCCGTGCGGCGCAACGCTGCCCGGATCCTTGGGGCGCGCGCGCCGGCTGCCGCCTCCTACCAGGAGTTCCGCGAACGCCTGCCGTCTCCGGCCCGTCGGCTCCTGGGTGACGTCGAGGAACCGGACGGACTGTGGCGGGCGGAGACGCAGTGGTGGCGCTCGGTCCGGGACGACGGCGCCGCCATGCTGCGCGACGGCCGGTACGGGCCCCGCGTGGTCGTCGGCGCGGTCGCGGTGCTGTCCGTGGACGCCTGGAGGGTGCGGGCGGCCCTGGAGTCGGCGGCCCGAGGCGGGCGGCTCGGGGAGGTGTTCGATGCCCTGGCCTGAGGCGATGGCGCCGGTCCGGATGTGCCGTGTGGCGGTGGTCGTGCCGCGGACGGCGCTGCGGGATGCCCTGGTGCGGATCGCCCAGGCGGGCTGTGTGGAACTGGACCGCGCCGAGGAGACGGCCCTGGGCCCTGCGGCACTGCGGCTGCGCCGCGTTCAGGGGCGCAGCGAGCACGCCGGGCCACGGACCCGTGGCCCGGCCGTCCTGGCCGTCGCCGCCCCCGATCTGGACCAGCTCGAAAAGCAGCAGGACGTGGGTCTTTTGGTCGGCGAGGCCCAGTTGGAGGAGCGTGCGGAGGGCGCAGTACGACGAGGGGAGGTGGCAGCGCTCGCAGGGTGGTGCCCGGCGGCGGAAGTGCCCCGCGTCGCGGAACGGCTGGCTGCGGCGGGCGGCGCGCTGCTGCCGTTGCCGTCCCCGCGCGGCACCGATCCTCCGACGCTGCTGCGGCCCGCCGGAGCGATCTCGTTCACGCCGCTGGTGACGACATACGGCACACCGCCGTACACGGACCTGGACCCGTCGTGGCCGGCAGGCCTCGCGTACGTCGCGATGTTCGGGATCATGTTCGGTGACGTCGGCCATGGGGCGCTACTGCTCCTCGGAGCGCTGGCGCTGCGCCTCGGACGGCCCCGGCGGCTTGCCCCACTGCGCCGGCTGTGGCCGTTCCTCGCGGGCGCCGGGCTGGCCTCCGTGCTCGCGGGCGCCACCTACGGGGAGTTCTTCGGGCCGACTGGCCTGCTGCCGGTGCTGTGGCTGGCCCCGTTGGACGCCCCCGCCCGCCTGCTGGCCGCCGCGGTGGTCTTCGGGGCTGGACTGCTGGCGCTCGCGCATGCCGCCGGTGCCGTCAACCGTGTGCGCGAGAGCGGCTGGGGCTCGGGTTTGTACGCGGCGTCCGGCTGTGCCGGGTTGCTGTTCTATCTGGGGCTCGCGCTGGCCGCCGTCGGCCTGGTTCTGCATGTGTCCCCTCCTGCGGTGGCCGGGGCGGTGCTCGCGGTCGCGGGGCTGTCGCTGGTGGCGCTCGGCCTGTTTCGCGCCACCGCGGGAGGCGGCGCAGGACTCGCCGAGACGGTGGTGCGGCTTTTCGACGTCGTCGTGCGCACGGGCACCAACACCCTGTCGTTCGCACGGCTCGCGGCCTTCGGCCTCACCCACGCAGCCCTCGCCGACCTGGTGTGGCGCGGCACCACGAGCCTGGCCGGTCGCGGAGCGGCCTGGGTGGTCGGCGCCGCGGTGCTCTTCGCCGTGGGGACGGCCCTCACCTTCGGCCTGGAGGCCCTGGTGGCCGGGGTGCAGGCCCTGCGGCTGGAGTTCTACGAGCTCTTCTCCCGGCTCTTCGAGACGGAGGGCCGTCCGTTCCGTCCCTGGCACGTTCCGCCGGCGGAACCTGCCGACGCGCTCCTACGAAGGTGATCCCATGCTCACCTGGCTGATCGTCTTGCCGGTCCTCGTGGCGGTGCTCGGTGCCGTACGGCTGCTGCGGCAGCGCCGCACCAGACACGCGTTCCGCTGGCTCCTGGCGACGAACCTCGCCCTGCTGGCGGGCGCTTGCGTCGTCCTGGCCACGTCACTCGCGGGGCCCGCGCAGGCCTCGGCCCAAGCCGCAGCCTCGGGCAGCGTCAACGGCTCCGCCCTGATCGGGGCTGCCATCGCGGTGGCGGGGGCCTCGATCGGGGCCGCCATCGCGGTCGCCTACACGGGCGCCGCCGCGCTCGCCGCGCTGAGCGAACGCCCGGAGATGTTCGGCCGGGCGATGGTGATTGTCGGCCTGGCGGAGGGCATCGCCGTGTACGGGCTGGTGGTCGCGATCCTGCTGATCGGAAAGGCATGACCATGGGGACCGTGGCCGCGATCGGCGCGCAGACCAGCGTGAGCGGGCTGGCCCTGGCCGGAGTCGATGTACGGGTGGCGGAGGACCCGGAGGCCGTGCGCCGGGCCTGGCAGGACCTTCCCAGCTCCGTCGGTCTGGTGATCCTGACGGCGTCAGCCGCTCAGGCGCTCGGAACCGCAGTCACAGAGCCGGACCCGTCCCGGCCGCTGACGGTGGTGATGCCCTGATGACGGCATCCATGGACGCGCTGGACCCCGTACGCGCCGAACTGCTGCGAGCGGTCCGGGCAGAGGCCGAGGCCGTCCTGGACCGTGCGCGGGCCGACGCCGACGAGACCCTTCGCCTCGCGCGCGGCACCGCGGAACAGGTTCTGGCAGAGGCCCGGGACCTCGGTGCCGCGGACGGGCACACCGCAGCCGCCCGGGAGCGGGTCCGCGCGGTCGAGGACGCTTGGAGCCTGGAACTCGCCGCCCGTGCCGAGGTCTACGCGGACCTGCAGGCCAAGGTCCGTGCGGGTGTGCGGAAGGCACTGGCTGGGGGGACTGTCCCGATGGAGCGGCTCGCGGAGACGGCGCGAGCCCTGCTGGGAACCGACGCGCGGGTGTCCGTCGCACCGAGCGGCGGTGTGACCGCCGACGTGCCCGGACGCCACGTCGACCTGTCCGCGGACACTCTCGCCGACCGAGGCCTCGAACGGATGGGCTCCCAGGTCGAGAGCCTCTGGAGGCAGCCGTGACCGGCCCCCGACGCGCTGCGCCCGACCCGCCCGGCAGCGGGACCCCCAGGGGCAGCGCGGTCGCACCCGACACCCGGACAACCGACCAGCCCAACGCCCCGCCCCGCCCGCCGGACACGGCTGCGTCCGGCACCTCGGCAACCACCCGACCGGACCGCACGTCCGTCCCAACGACCTCGGCCGCAGTCAGCACCTCCGCAACCGGACAACCGGACGGCCTCTCCAGTCTTCGGATCCTGCGGGTGGCCGGGCCGCTGGTGGAGATGGAGTGCACTGCGTCGGTAGCCATGCACGACCTGGTTCTGCTGGGAGCCGCCCGGCTACCGGGCGAAGTGGTCGCCATCCACGGCGACATGGCCACCGTCCAGGCCTACGAGTACACGGGCGGGCTGGCACCGGGGCATCCCGCCGAACCCCAGGGTCGGCCGCTGTCGGTGTCGTTGGGCCCCGCGCTGCTCGGGGGTGTCTTCGACGGCCTGTTGCGTTCCCTGTCCGGCGCCGGCGACCTCCTCCTGACCGGCGGCACGGGCGGCGAGCCGGACGGACGGACCTGGCCTTTCACTCCATGCGTGGCCGAGGGGACGCAGGTGGCAGCCGGTGACGTCCTCGGCGAGATCGGGGCGAGCGTACCCCTGCGGCTGCTTGTCCCGCCGGATTGCTCGGGAGAGGTGAGGCGGGTCGCCTCGGCGGGCGATTACGCCTCCGGCACGGTGCTCGCCGAGGTCGGCGGACACGGGGTGCGGATGGCACAGCCCTGGCCGGTGCGCAGGCCGCGCCCGGTTGCCGAGCGCCTACGCGCCGACGTGCCGCTGCACACCGGGCAGCGGGCCGTCGACCTGCTCTTCCCGGTGGCCCGCGGCAGCACGGTCGCCGTGCCGGGCGGCTTCGGCACCGGCAAGACCATGCTGCTGCAGCAGATCGCCAAATGGTGCGACGCCGACGTAATCGTCTACGTCGGTTGCGGCGAGCGCGGCAACGAGATGGCGGACGTCATCGAGGAGCTCTCCGAGCTGGCCGACCCGCGCACCGGTGGGCGCCTGTCGGAGCGCACGGTGACGATCGCGAACACCTCCAACATGCCGATGATGGCCCGCGAGGCGAGTGTGCACACGGGTGCCACGGTCGCGGAGTACTTCCGCGACATGGGTCTCGACGTCGTCGTCATCGCCGACTCGACCTCCCGCTGGGCGGAGGCGCTGCGCGAGTTCGCGTCCCGCATGGGCGAACTCCCCGCCGAGGAGGGCTATCCGGCGGGCCTGGCCTCGGAGCTGGCCGCGTTCTACGAGCGGGCCGCAGCGGTGCGCACCCTCGGCGGTGCGACGGGATCCGTCACGGTGATCGGCGCCGTGTCCCCGCCGGGTGGCGACCGCACCGAGCCGGTCACCGCACACACCGAACGGTTCGTGCGATGCCTGTGGAGCCTGGACCGCGACCTCGCCTACGCACGCCACTACCCGGCTGTCTCCTGGGTGGATTCCTTCTCCCGGGACGCCTCCGTGCTGGCCGCCGCACACGCGCAGGCCGGTGACCCGAACTGGGCGAGCAGGCGGGGCCGGGTGGCCCGGCTGCTCGCCGAGGCGGACCGGCTGGCCGACCTGGTCGAACTGGTCGGCATCACGGCACTCCCGCCGCGCGAGCGGATCAGCGTGCTCGCCGGGCGGCTGCTGCGCGAGGCCGTGATCCAGCAGAGCGCCCTGTCGCCGACGGACGCCTACAGCGCGCCCGAGAAGACGGCGGCCTTGGTGGAGGCCACGCTGGCGGTGATCGACCGCTGCTTGGAACTGGCGGAGTCCGGTACGGGAGCGGACGCCGTCGAGGCGGTCGACTTCACGCCGCTGCTGCGGGCCCGTGAGAGCGCGGGCCCGGCGGAGACCGCTCCGGTGGCGGCGGCTCGCGACACCGTGCTGGGCCGGCTTGCGGAGGCGGGGGCATGAGCGGGTTCGCGGATGTCGAGTACACGGGGGCGCGGGAACTGCGCGGCCCGCTGGTGGTCGTGGAGGGCGTGAGCGGGGTGGGCTGGGACGAGTTCGCGACGATCGCTCTCGACTCGGGTGAACGGCGGCACGGGCTGGTTCTGGAAGTGGACCGGGACCTCGCCGTGGTGCAGGTCCTTCAGGGCACAGCCGGCATGCACCGGACGGGCACCCGGGTCGCCTTCTCGGGCACTCCTCTGCGCATCCCGGTCGGCACCGGGTGGCTGGGGCGCGTGTGCAACGGGCGCGGCGATCCGGCCGACGGCGGACCGCCGGTGCTGGGCGGAACGGATGCGGCGGTGGACGGCGCACCGATCAACCCCGTACGCCGGGAACCCCCGAACGAGCCTGTTCTGACCGGCGTGAGCGCCGTGGACGTGCTCACCACACTCGTACAGGGACAGAAACTCCCGCTGTTCTCCGCGGCCGGGCTGCCGCATCTGGAACTGGCCGTGCAGATCGCGGCCCAGGCCACGTGCGGCGGTGAGGCGTTCGCCGTCGTCTTCGCCGGCATGGGACTCACCCACGCCGACGCGGCGTTCGTCCGCGCCGGGCTGGCGGAGCGCTCCGCGGCGCGGGAACTGGTCCTGCTGCTCAACACCGCCGACGACCCGGTCATCGAACGGCTGCTCACCCCGAGACTCGCCCTGACAGTCGCAGAGCACCTGGCCTTCACGGAGGGCCGCCACGTCCTCGTCGTGATGACGGACATGACGGCCTACTCCGAGGCACTGCGCGAAGTGTCCGCCGCACGAGGCGAGATCCCCGCCCGCCGGGCCTATCCCGGCTACCTGTACAGCGACCTTGCCTCGCTCTACGAACGCTGCGGCAGGATCAGAGGCCGACCGGGGTCGGTGACCGTCCTTCCGGTGCTCACCATGCCGGCGGGTGACATCACCCACCCCGTCCCCGACCTCACCGGCTACATCACGGAGGGGCAGATCGTGCTGTCCGCCGAGGTGTACGCGGCCGGGACGTATCCGCCGGTCGACCCACTGGCCTCACTGTCCCGTCTGATGCGCAAGGGAGCCGGGGCGGGCCGGACCCGCGCCGATCATCCGGACGTGGCCGCACAGCTGATCGCCGCTCTGGCCCGGTCCCGGCAGGTGCGGGAACTCGCCGACCTGATCGGACGGCCTGCGCTCAGCCCGACCGACCTGCGCCATCTGGACCTGGAGGACGCCTTCCGGCAGCGGTTCCTCGCCCAGTCCACCGATGAGAACCGCTCGCTGGACGACTCCCTGGACCGGGCGTGGGAGGTGCTGCTGACGTTGCCGCGCAGCCAGCTCGGCATGATCCCGGCAGACCTGCTGGACGCCCACCAGGCCTCGCACCGAGACGGCACGGACAGGCTGGAGACGGCGCCATGAGCGGGCGCACGAGCCGGGTACCGTCCGGGCGGGCCGGACGCCTGCGGCTGCGCCGCAACCTCGCCACCGCGCTCCGCGGAGCGGATCTGCTGGAACGCAAACTCAGGCTGCTGCTTGACCGGGAGCGGACGGAACGCCAGGAGGCGGAGGAGGCCGGCCGGGTGTGGCGGGAACGGCTGGCCGAGGCGGACACCTGGCTGGTGCGCGGAGTGCTGCTCGGCGGCGAAGGGGCGCTGAGCGAGGCGGTACCGACCGGCCGTGCCCGCGTCGATGTCGGGTGGGCGACATTGATGGGTGTACGGCATCCGGCGGCCGTGTCATGGACGGATCCCGTCCGTTCTCCCGAAGAGACGACGCCGCCGAACACCGCGCTGTCGCACGCCGAGAGGACATACGGCGCGGCTGTCCGTGCCGCCGCGGAACACGCCGTTCACCAGGCCGCGGCAGAGCTGCTCGCCGCGGAGGCCACACGGACCCGGCAGCGCGTCCGCGCGCTGCGCCGGCACTGGATCCCCCGGCTGCGGCGCGACCTTGCGGCGGTGGAGCTGGCGCTGGAGGAGGCCGAGCACGAGGAGGCGGTACGGCGCCGCTGGGCCGCTTCACACAGTGCCCGGTGACTGCGACCGGAACACACAGGCGACGGCGGGCCCGCGTGGGCCCGCCGGAGATGGACGTCGTTCCGTCACGTGCTGTGGCGGATCTCGACGTGTTTGGCCTCCGCCTTCTCGGCAACCAGACCCACGCTGACGGTCAGCATGCCGTCGGCGTAATCGGCCTTGACGTCGTCCTCGTCCGAGCCGGGCGGCAGCGTCACGCTGCGGCTCATCTCGCCGTACCGGAATTCGCTGTGGTTCCTGTCCACCTCCCGTTCGGTGCGTTCGGCCCGAACCGTCAGCACCCCGTCGCCGATCATGACGTCGATGTCCTCGGGCGACATGCCCGGAAGTTCGGCGCGCATGACGTAGCGATCCTCCTCCATGTAGTCCTCGATACGCAGCACGGGCATCGTGAACCGGCTGGGAATGGTCTCGAACCAGTCCGGTATCTCCGGGAACGGGAACCTCTGCCTGCGGGTCAGTGTGGCCATCGTCGTACCTCCTCGGCGGTCTCGCGTCTGCCGACACCTCCAGTGCAGCGCGCCCGGTCCCCCCGCGCTGAGGCCGAACAGCCCATGTCCGGGTCCCCGAAGTCCCTTTCCTCCCGCGCGTTCACGGTCAGACTGGTGGGGAAGGGACCACGACCCCGGCGGCGATCACCATGTCCGACGTCACCACCACCGACCTCTACGAAGTGACCATGGCCTTGTCCTACCTGCGCGAGGACATGCGGGCACCGGCCACCTTCAGCCTTTTCGTCCGCGACCTCCCGCCCAGCCGGGGTTTCCTGGTCGCCGCGGGCCTTGAGCCCGTCCTGGACTTCCTGGCCGACTACCGGGTCGAAGGCGAGGACGTCGAGGAGTTCGCGGACGTCCTGCACCGCCCGGTGAGGGACCTCGAACCGCTCCTCGGCCTCTCCTTCGAGGGCGAGGTCCGGGCCGTGCCCGAGGGGCACGCGGTGTTCGCCTACGAGCCGTTGCTGGAGGTGACCGCCCCGTTGCCACAAGCCCAGCTCGTCGAGACGTACCTGCTGAACCATGTCTGTCACCAGACGGTGGTGGCGTCCAAGGCAGCACGCTGCGTGCTGGCCGCCGCCGGGCACCCGGTGGTGGACTTCTCGCTGCGCCGCACGCACGGCCCGCAGGCGGGCTTCCAGACGGCCCGTCTGGGCGCGCTCGTGGGTTTCGCCGGCACCAGCAACGTCGCCGCCGCGACGGCCCTGGGCTTCGCGGCCTCGGGCACCATGGCGCACTCCTACATCGAGGCGTTCCCCGGCGAGGAGGAAGCGTTCCGCGCGTTCGCGCGCTGCCATCCTGGCCCGGTCACCTTCCTCGTGGACACCTATGACACCGAGGCGGGCGTACGGGTCGCGGCGCGTGTCCTGAGCGATCTGCGGCGCGGCCCCGGCTGCGCGATCCGCCTGGACAGCGGCCACCTCGATGCCCTCGCGCGACGGTCGCGCGCCCTTCTGGACGCCGCCGGGCTGGCCGACGTGCGGATCGTGGCCAGCGGCGGACTCGACGAGTACGGCGTGGCCAGGCTGGTGCGCGCCGGCGCCCCGATCGACGTGTACGCCGTGGGCACCCGCGTGGGTGTGGCGGCGGACGCCCCCTACCTGGACTCGGCGTACAAGCTCGTGGAGTACGACGGCCGGCCCGTGATGAAACTGTCCTCGGCGAAAGTCACGGCCCCCGGCCGCAAGCAGATCCACCGGCGCACCGGACACCCGGACGTCATCGCCTTGGCCGGTGAGGGACCTCCGCAGTCGGCACGGCACCTGCTGCACACGGTGATGCGCGGCGGCCGGCGGACGGGGCCGCCGGACCACTGGCAGCACGCGCGCGAGCGGTTCCGCGAGGACATCGCCGACCTGCCGGCGCCGGCACGCCGGATCGAGGACCCCGTACCGGTCCGGGCCATCCGGTCCCAGGCCTTGGAAGAGCTGACCGCGAGGGTGCGCGCGGACATCGAACACCGCATGCAGTCGGCAGCCACCCCCATCGCCTCGCACTCCTCGTGACCTTCGCCGAGCACACGCCGACCGGTGGGCCCGACGGGCCCGACCCCGGGACCAATGGCCCCTGGCACCTCATTCGAACCGGGACTTGCAATGGGATCGCGGCAGTTCTCCACGCCACCGCAGCGAGGAGGCGACGGTCATGACCACGCCCGCGCCGACACGGCGCAGCGACCGGCCCGCGCCGAGGACCGGTCCCGGGGAGAGCGGCGCCCCGATGTACGCCCGCGTGGGCGACGAGATCGTCGTACGCAGCACCAAGGCCGGCGTCGTGACCCGAGATGGTGAAGTCGTCGGCGTCCACCATCCCGACGGCAGCCCGCACTACGACGTGCGTCGGACGGCCAACGGCCGAGTCAGCCTGTACTTCCCCGGGCCGGACGCCTACGTCCGGCACCTGGCGCACCAGTCCGTTCCTGCGGACGCGGCGCCCGAGGCGCTCTCGGCGCCCAGTGGGCCGGAGCCTGGAGGCGACCATGTCCACGCAAAGTGACCGGCGGCCGATCGTCGTCGGCATCGAGGCCGACCCGACCAGGCGGATGGCGCTGGCCTGGGCGGCCGACGAGGCAGCCCGCCGACACCTTCCGCTGCGCCCGGTCCGTGCCGAAGGCGTACCGACCCGGGGCTACCGGGGACGGGAGGAGGTCCCTCCGTCCTGGGAGGAGTGGAACGAGGAGCTCCACCGCGGCGGGAAGCAGTTCCTGGCGGACGTCGTGGACTTCGTCGCGGCCCGGCATCCCGAGGTCGAGGTAGACGCCGTGCTCGCCGAAGGCGACCCCGTGTGGGTGCTGCGCGAGCAGAGCCGCCATGCCACGGCCGTCGTGCTGGGCTCGCAGCACCTGAGCAGGGCCCAGGAGGTGTACAGCTCCGCGTCCGTCGCCCTGCCCGTCATGGCGCACGCCCACTGCCCGGTGGTCGTCGTGCCGGAACCGGAGCATGTCACCCAGGAACCCGAGTACTACGTCGTCGGCGTCGACGGGAGTGAACATTCGGCCGCCGCGGTCGACCTGGCCTTCGAGGAGGCCGCCCTGCGCGGTGCGGAGTTGCGCGCCCTGTACGTCTGGCAGCCCGGACCGTTGAGGATCTTCGACGAACACGCGGCCGAGCAGGAGTGCCGCCGGCTGCTCTCCGAAACCGTGGCCGGCCGCCAGGCCCGCTACCCGGAGGTGGATCTGCGTCACGAACTGGTCGTCGGCCATCCCGTGCAGGTCCTCACCGAGGCCTCGACGCACGCGCTGGGCCTGGTGGTGGGCACCCGAGGGCGCGGGGGCTTCACCGGCATGCTTCTGGGGTCGGTCAGCCAGGGTGTGCTGCACCACGCCCGCTGTCCTGTCATCGCCGTTCCGACACGTGTGTGAGTCGTTTCCCCCAGCAGCGAAGGGAGGCCGTCGTGACCGCACAAACCATCGACACGAACACCGTCACGGCTCTCGTGGCGGACGCCGCTGCGGCGCCCTCGCAGCACAACACACAACCTTGGGCCTTTCGATACCTGCGCGGCATCGGCGTCCTGCGCCTGTACGCCGACCCGGCACGTACCCTGCCGCGGACCGATCCGGACGGACGAGGCCTGCACCTGGGCTGCGGCGCCGCGCTGTTCAACCTGCGGGTGGCAGCCGCGGCCACGGGGCTGGGGTCTGACGTCAAGCTGCTCCCCGACCGGGAGGACGCGGGTTTCCTCGCCGAGGTGCACCTGTGCGGCACAGCGCGACCCGACAGGATGCTCGCCCGGTTGCACCCGGCAATCCCTCGCCGTCACTGCAGCCGCCTCCCCTTCCGCGACGAGGACATACCCGCCGATGTGCAGGAGCGGCTGTGCGACGCGGCCCGCGCCGAGGGCACGCAGTTGCTGTTTCCGGGCGCCTGGCACGTGCAGTCGATCCTGGAATTGGTGCAGGACGCCGAGGGCCGGGAAGCACTCGACCCGGGGGTGCGCGGGGAAACGGTGCAGTGGACGCGCACGGAGTCGTCGGGGGCCGCGGAGCCGGCCGACGGCATCCCGGCCGAGGCGTTCGGCCCTGGCCAGCACGTGACCGCAGCCCCCGTGCGCGACTTCGCCGCCGGCCGTCCGATGCCGGGGCGTGGCTGGGCGTCCTTCGAGAAGAACCCGCGCATCGCCCTGCTGGGTACGGCCTACGACGGGCCTGCCGACTGGCTGCGTGCAGGCCAGGCACTGCAGCGGGTCCTGCTGCAGGCCACCGCGGACGGGCTCGTCACCTCGGTGACCTCTCAGCCCCTGGAATGGTCGGAAATCCGATGGGCGGTCCGCGATCCCCTGTCCGACATGGCCCACGTGCAGATGGTGCTCCGGCTCGGCTATGGCCCGGAAGGCCACGCGAGCCCGCGGCGGCCGGTGGCCGAGGTGCTCGACATCGTCTGAAGCACGAGCGGCCGGGACTCGACGGCGAGGAGGAGTCGCATGAAGGTTTCCGAGGTGATGACTGCTCCGCCGGTGTGCGTCGCGCCCCACGACTCCCTGGCCGAGGCGACCCGGAAGATGACTCGGTCCGCCGTCGGCTCCCTCCTCGTCGTCGAGGAAGGAGCGCTGCGCGGCATCGTCACCGACCGCGACCTCGCCGTACGTGGCTTGGGCGGCGGCCTGGATCGGGAGGCACGGGTGGACGCGGTGATGTCGGCGCCGGTGGTCACCGTCGACGTGGACGACGATCTTCAGGTGGCCTACGGGACGTTCCGCCGCTCGGGGGTGCGTCGGCTTGCCGTGCTGCACGACGGCGAGGCGTTGGGTGTGCTCACGATCGACGACCTTCTCCTCGATGTATTCCGGCGGCTGGCCGACCTGCTGGGACCGGTCGCCTGGAGTGTGCTGCAGGAGCCACCGGGGCCTCCCTCGGCAGGTGAAGCTTCGTATGAGCCCTGAACCGGCCCATCGAGGATCGGCCGCCCTGCACGACGGCCGCGCGCCGACGTCTGGCCCGGCCACGGAACTCGGCGAGCCGGCCGGAGCCCGACCGGACGTCTCCGCCTCAGCCGTCCCGTCTCTGCCGGTCCCGGACGTCTTCGCCGTGCTGGACGGCTCTCCGCGCGGTCTGACATCGGCCGAGGCCGCCGCACGGCAAGCCCGCTACGGCCCCAACGACCTGCCCGCCGTCGGTCGGGTGCGCCTGTGGCCGCGGCTGGCCGCACAGTTCACCGATCTCTTCGCGGTGGTGCTGCTCGTCGCCTCGGCCATCACCTTTCTCGCCTACGCGCTGGAGCAGCCCCGGGATCCGGCGACGCTCCAGCTGGCCTTCGCCATCCTCGGAGTGGTGCTGCTGAACGCGGGCATCGGTTTCGCCCAGGAGTACTCCGCCGAGCGCACTGCGCAGTCCCTGCAGGCGATGGTGCCGCACGCCTGCCGGGTGCTGCGGGACGGTGAACGGCAGGAGTTGCCCGCGCGGGACCTGGCACCAGGTGATGTCGTGGTCCTGGAGGCCGGGGACGCAGTGCCGGCCGACTGCCGGCTGGTGGAAGCGCAGGAGGTGGCCGTCAACAATGCGGCCCTGACCGGGGAGAGTGACGCTGTCGCGCGGGTCGCCGATCCCGTGCCGCAGGGACCGCTGCTGGAAGCCCGCAACTGTGTGTTCATGGGCACTGACGCGGTCGCGGGCACGGGCAAGGCAGTCGTCTTCGCCACCGGGGCGGCCACCGAGTTCGGACGTATCTTCCGGCTCACCGCGGCCGCACCGCGGCAGAAGACCCCGCTGCAGCAGCAGGTCGCCGCCATGGCGCGCCGGGTGGCGGGCGTCGCGCTGGCGACCGGGGCCATCCTCTTCGCGGTGCGCGTGCCCAGCGGACAGCCGTTCGTCGACACGTTCGTCTTCTCGCTCGGTGTGATGGTCGCCCTCGTACCGGAGGGCCTGCCGGCGACCCTCTCCGTGTCCTTGGCGATCGGCGTCCGTCGGATGGCCCGCAGACACGCGCTCGTCAAACAGTTGCTGGCCGTGGAGGCGCTGGGGTCGACCAGCGTGGTGTGCACCGACAAGACGGGCACGCTCACCCAGGCCGAGATGACCGTCGTACGCCTGTGGGCCGACGGCGTGTCGCACGCTGTGTCCGGCGTGGGATACGCGGCTGTCGGCGAGGTCACGGATGCCGGGCCGGTACGGGAACTGCTGCGGGCGGCGGCGCTGTGCTGCGACGCCCGGCTCGTGCCGCCGTCCGGCCCGCACGGGTGGCGTGTGCTCGGTGACACCACCGAAGGCGCGCTGCTGGTGGCCGCGGCGAAGGCGGGCCTGGACACGGCGGCGGAAGAAGCCCGTACGCCCCGGGTGGCGGAACACCCCTTCGACTCCGTCCGCAAGCTGATGTCCACCGTCCACCGCGATCCGGACGGGACGTATGTCGCCTATGTCAAGGGCGCGCCGCTGGAGCTCCTCGCCCGGTGCGACGCCGTCGACCGGACCGGAACGCCGGTACCTCTGACGGAGGCCTCCCGAGCCGAAGCCGTCGCTGCAGCCGACGACCTGGCGAGGCAGGGCCTGCGGGTGCTGGCCGTGGCTCGCCGCCGGGTCGCCGGTCCGCAACCACTCCTGGAAGACGTGGAGTCGCAGCTGACCCTGCTGGGTCTCGCCGGAATGTACGATCCGCCCCGGCCGGAGGTGCGGGACGCGGTGGAAGCATGCCGGCGGGCCGGGATCCGGATCGTCATGGTCACCGGCGACCACCCGCTGACCGCGGAGGCCGTCGCCCGCCGCGTCGGGATCGTGCGCGGCCCGGATCCGACCGTCGTGACGGGGGCCGCGCTGGACGCGCTGGACGACGGCGGACTGGACGCGCTGCTGGCCGGCTCTACGGAGCTGCTGCTGTGCCGGGTCAGTCCCGAGCACAAGATGCGGGTGGTCACGGCATTGCAGCGGCGCGGCGAGGTCGTCGCGGTCACCGGGGACGGCGCCAACGACGCGCCTGCCCTCAAGCACGCGGACATCGGTGTCGCCATGGGCGCGTCCGGCACCGACGTGGCGCGTGAGGCCGCGGTCATGGTGTTGATGGACGACTCTTTCGCCTCCATCACCACCGCGGTGGGACTGGGCCGTTCGGTGTACCGCAACATCCGTAAGTTCCTGATCTACCTGTTCAGTCACAACATCGCCGAACTCGTGCCGATCCTCGCCGCGACGTTCGCCGGTTTCCCGCTGGTGCCGATCACGGCGGTGCAGATCCTGGCCATCGACCTCGGCTCGGACGTGCTGCCAGCCCTGGCGCTCGGTGCCGAGCCGATGGAGAAGGACGTCATGGACCGCCCACCGCGACCGCGCCGGGAACGGCTGTTCTCGACCGCCGTCATGGGCCGGATCCTCTTCCTGGGTGGCATCCAGGCCCTCGGCGTGTGCGCCGTCTTCTTCTGGCACATCCACGCTTCGGGCATCCCGTACGCGCACTTCACGAAGAGTGATCCCGTCTACCGGGAGGCGATCACCATGGTCCAGGCCGGCATCGTCGTCAGCCAGTTCTTCAACGCGCTCGCGGTGCGCACCGACCGGCAGAGCGTCTTCCGGGCCGGACTGCTGAGCAACCCCTGGCTGATCGGCGCAGGGTGCTTCGGCATCGCGCTGATGGCCGCCATCAGTTACGCGCCGCCACTCCAGACGGTTTTCAACACCGCGCCGCTGACCCCCGCCGACTGGGCGGTTCTGGCCGGGTTCGGTGCTCTGCTGCTGGCTGCCGAGGAATCCCGCAAGTGGGTGCTGCGACACCGCAGGACCCTCCCGGAGGGAGGAAAACGATGAGAGCGATCATCGTGGGCTGCGGCCGGGTCGGTTCCACCCTCGCCGCGCAGCTGGTCGCCGAGGGCCACGACACGCGTCTCGTGGACTGTGACCCCAAGGCGCGCAGGCTGCTGCCGGCGGGCTTTCCCGGCGACTTCCTCGTGGGCAACGGCTTCAGCCGTTCCGTGCTGGAGGCGGCCGGTGTCGCCCACGCGGACGCGCTGGTCGCGGTGACCTCGGCGGACAACAGCAACATCGTCAGCGCGCGAACCGCGAAGGAGACCTACCGGGTTCCGATCGTCCTCGCCCGGATCAACGATCCCCGCCGCGGAGACATCTGCCGGGAGTTGGGCATCCCGACCGTCTCCAGCGTCCGCTGGGCCGTCAGCCGCTTCCACCAGATGCTGTTGCACCGCCACCTCGCTTCCGAACGCACCTTCGGCAACGGTGAGACCCTGCTGGTCCGTTCCGAGCTGCCGTCCTATGTCACCGGTCGGCGCCTGGCCGAGTTCGACGTCGACGGCGAGATCCGCGTCGTGGAGATCACCCGCGCCGGCCGCTCGCTGATGCCCGCTCACGGTGTCCGCGCCGAGCCCGGGGACCTGGTCACGTTCGCCGTCGCCGCGACCGCGCTCGGCCGGCTGCGCGGTTTCCTCGACAAGGAGCTGGGAACGTGAAGGTCCTCATCGGCGGCGCCGGCCGACTCGGCACGCAGATCGCCCAGGTGCTCTCCGCCGCGCACAACGACGTGATCCTCGTAGAGCAGGACGACGGCCGAGTGGCCGAGCTCGCGGCCCTGCCCGGCATCCGCCTGGTCGCCGGTGACGCCTGCGACCCAGTTCTCCTGGAACACGCCGGGGCATTGACCTGCGACCTCGTCATCTCCGCCACGGGACGGGACGAGGACAACCTGGTCATCAGCCTGATCGCCAAGCGACAGTTCGGGGTGGGACGGGTGGCCGCACGCATCAACGACGCGGAGAACGCCTGGCTCTTCGACCAGCGGTGGGGTGTGGACGTCGCGGTCCCCTCCGCCACCCCGCTGATCTCCCTCATCGAGGAGGCCACCGGGGCCACGGACACAGTGGCGCTGCTGCGGCTGAGCAAGGCGGGCGTCGAGGTCATCGAGACCGCGATCACGGAACAGTCGCGGGCCGCTGGGCGCGCTCTGGGCGAAATCCCCCTGCCGGCCGGCACCGTCGTCGCCACCGTCGTCCGCAACGGCCGGCCCACGGTTCCCGGCCCCGAAGTGCGGCTGCTGCCGGGCGACGAACTCCTGCTCGTGTCGCACGAGGCGACCGAGCAGGAGATCCACGCGGCCTTCCAGTAGGCGGGACCCGGCACCGGACCCGGGCTCGGCTCACTTCTTCTCGGAGCGCACGATGACGACCGGACAGTTCGCATGCTGCGACACGTGCTGGCTGACGGACCCGAGCAGGGCGCGCGCGAACCCGCCCCTGCCTCTGCTGCCCACGACCAGGACCTCGGCATCTTCGGCGGCCCGCAGCAGGACGTCGGCGGGGTTGCCGTGCACCACGTGGGTCCTGACCGCTTCGGCTGCGTCCGCACCGAGCACCTCGGTCAGTTCCTGCCTCATCTTCTGCCGGGTCTCGTCCTCGTCGACGTCCATGTCCACGGCGGGCGCCGACCACCCGTACAGGCCTGGCAGCTCCCACACCGCGATCGCGTCCACGGTTCCGGCGCCGGCCAGGCCGGCGTAACGCACCGCCCAGCGCAGGGCCTCGTACGAGGACGGCGACCCGTCGACACCGACCACCACCCTCGGCTCGGTTGCATCCCTGTCCATGCGTCCCACCTCTCCTTCGACGTGTGCGCACACCTGGCCGCCGGATCAGGATCCACCTCTGTTCTCCACGCTGCAGGACACATCGTCATGCCGCCAGAGAAGCGCCTCCCGCGGCATGACGGACGATGCTGTCGTCAGCGGCCGTAGCGCATCACCCCGCCGGGCTCCACGCGTTTCCACTCGCGAGTTCACGGGGAGAGACAACGGCTGTCGATGCCGCCGCCGACGGCCCGCCACACGCCGTAGGCGATGGCCCCGCCGCCGAACCCGCTCGCGAAAGCCACCGCCACACCGGTCGTCGCTGAGAGGTCCCGGGCCTCGGGCCGGGCGCCAATGGCGCCGCGGGCATCCAGCCATACCGTCGTGGTGGCGCCTCGGTGGAGCCAGGCCCGTACCGGCGCGACGCCGGTATGGCCGCCTTTCCGGTCGCTCCAGCGCACGAGCGCGTGGAAGCCGGGCTGCGCATCTGGGCTATCGCCGCTAAGTCCTCTCTTTCGGATCTTGGCGGTTCACCGGATGGCCCTCCCAGCTCCTGGGACTGGCAGTGCCCCGACGTTGTGCGCTTGCCGATTCCTGAGGGCGAAGTCCTTGGCGTGTCCGCCGGGCGGGCGAGCGCGTAATGCGCTGGCTACTCTCTCGGCAACGTCCCTAGGGTCGCTGGGATGACACACAACACTGTTGACGCGGCGACGATCACACCGGAGATGGCTGCTCAGATCCGCTCGTGGCGATGCGATGAGGACTACTCCTGGCGCGCTGTGGCCCAGGCCGCGTCCGACCTGTGGGGCTCCGAATGGGGCAGCAACCAGCTCTTCGGCGAAGACCTCTGCGTGGCCGCAGCGAAGCTGCTGGGCGAAAGCCCCTACCGGGAACCTTGGAACTGACTGCACCTCAGCTGGTCGGCGATGTGCGGGACCAGCCAGCCGTCCCAGCTCAGCTCCACCATCCGGCACCGCTCCACCACATGCTTCGGCGCCTTCCTAGCCGACGCCAGGCGGTGGACCACCGCTTGCTCGCCCTCGTCACGGCCCGGCCGTGCCCTCAGCACCATGACCCAGCACCCGCCCCCGAGTACCCGCAACCACCCCGCTACCAGCAGCTATACCCACCGAAAGCGGAATCCAGCACTAGGAGCCGACAGCATCGTCCGGGAGGACGCCGACGGCGCCCGCGGACGAGAACGCGGAACAGCGAGCTCGGACAGCACCGCAGCCAACTCCTCCTTGCTCACCCCCGCCAGTGCCTCAACCACCCGATCGAGTGCCTCACCCGCCTCAGTGCGCGTGATCACTCGAAGCGGGCGCCGGCGCAGCGTTCTTGACCGTCAGAGGCAGCAGCTTCTTCCCGGTCGGGCCGATTTGTATGGGCGTATCCATCTGCGGCCATTCACCAACAGACCCAAAACCGCTACCGTGCTGGTCCCAGGAAGGCGAACAAGGACGCCCGCCACGACGGAGCGCATTCAGCACTCAGTTGAGGCCGAGTGGACCGAGGCGGACTCAGCCCTCTTGGAGGAGCTGAAGAAGGCGGAGACCCAGGTTCCGGGCGACGCGCCGCCAGCCCTGCTGTCCGTCCGGTTGTCCGTACTCACGGACGGCACGACGTCACCGGTCCGGCAGTAGCTTGATCTACGTATGCTCGCCGGGGAACACGGCTACCGAGTCGCCGGCGACCTCAACGCCCCTCTCCGGTCAAGGAGGGGGCTCAAGGACTCCCCTACCAGGAACCACACAGCTCCTCGGGGGCGCAACCGGGCACAGCATCAGTGCAAGCGCGGGGTGGTCCTTCGGCTTGACCCCTGCCTCTGCGACGGTGTGCTGCCATGTGTCCACGGACGCCGCCGGCCGTGCTGTCGGCCGGCCACGGACGCAGGCGGGCCGACAGGTACTGGCGGGGTGAGCAGCCGGGCTGTGCGGTGGGGAGCGCCGCGGTTGCCGGGCCCTGGCCGCGGTGATCTACTCGGTGGTGGGGCCGGAGTTGTGAACCACCCTGCCCGATACCCGACGAAACACGGCGAACGATGCGGACGTCGGTCCAGGCAGGGGCCTGGACCGCGTCGTCGACGGAGCCGGCTGTTCGGCCGGAGACGGTGAGACGCCGTGGTGCTCAACGACGGGAGATGAGCGTTGAAATGACCTCTGAAGCCACGATCAGCCGCCCCCTTCAGCGACTGCGTGACCAACTCACAGGAGCGGCGTCGAGCATCGGCCATGCGGCGACGGCGACAGGCAGGGTTACAGCGGACGCCGTGCGCCACCCACGAGCAATGGCCGGACGCGCCCGCGAGGCATCCCAGGCGCTGCCGCTGATGTGGGAGTCGGTGAAGCCGGTGCTGACCGGCCACGTCAGGGACTGGCGCCGAGAATACGCTTACACCCTCGGGGAACAGGCCTTTGTCTATGGGTTCCCGTACATCTACAACGCCCGGCTCCGCCACCGGTGGGTGACCCAGAAGCCCGACACCGACGCGGCGCCGTATGCCGCCGTCAACCACTTCTGGCACGCTCGCACGCTTTTCGACGCCTCAGACCGGGAAGGCCTGGCCCCCAACAACGACACCCTGTACTCGTTCGCCTGGGTCGACCTGAGCGAGGAACCCGTCATCCTCTCGCACCCGGACATGGCCGACCGCTACTTCACCTTCGAACTGGTCGGCGTCACCTCCGACAACTACGACTACGTGGGACAGCGCGCCACCGGGTCACACGCCGGAGATTTCGCCCTCGTCGGGCCGGGATGGACAGGAGACCTCCCCGAAGGGGTGCGCCGTACCGCGACCGCCCCCAGCCCCTGGGCCGTGATCATCGGCCGGACCCTGGCCGAAGGCGAGCCCGACCTTGCGAACGTTCATGCACTTCAACGCCGGTACCGGTTGACCCCGCTCCATCTGTTCGGCAAAGAAGGAGCGCACGT
The DNA here is from genome assembly GCF_044768135.1 of Streptomyces sp. NPDC101165. Taxonomy (NCBI): domain Bacteria; kingdom Bacillati; phylum Actinomycetota; class Actinomycetes; order Kitasatosporales; family Streptomycetaceae; genus Streptomyces; species Streptomyces sp. NPDC101165. The sequence goes on from NZ_JBIWPG010000007.1 coordinate 116,236, forward strand.
TCCGGAACGCCGCGACGTGCTGGAACCGATCGACGCGGCAGATGATCCTCTCGGGCCGTGGAAGACCCTGAACGCGATGCTGGCCGAGAATCCGCCACCCCGGCACCACGAGGTTCTGCTCAAGCAGTTCGCCGAGATCGGTATCGGGCCCGGGCTCGATGTCGAAGCCCAGCCCGAACCCGTCAGGCAGAGCCTGATCCGGGCCGCGACGACCGGCGTTCGGATGCTCGAACAGCAACTGCTCAGTGGTGAATGGGCTCATGTCATCAACGGCTGGCGCTACCCGCCACCACAGATGGGACGGTTCGGGGACGATTTCCTGAGGCGAGCCGCGGAGCAGTCCTTTGTCGGAGTCGCCGTCAATGATCCCGAGGAAGCGGTCTACCTGGCCGCCTTCCACGACGCGGACGGCAGCAAGCTGTCCACGGGCCGCTACGAACTGCGCTTCAAATCAGGGGATCTGCCCCCTGTGGACGCCTTCTGGTCGCTGACCGTCTACGGCGAGGACAGGAACTTGGTTCCCAACCCGATCGGCCGCTACTCCATCGGTGACCGCACCCCAGGGCTGCTCACCGACGGTGACGGAAGCTTGACCATCCACCTACAACCGGAGTCCCCAGGTCCCGCCCGTGAGCCCAACTGGATTCCCACACCCGGACAGGGCATTTGGTTCATCGGCTTGCGCATGTATCTGCCACGCCCCGAAGTCATCGACGCCCGATGGATGTGCCCGCCGATCAACCGCATCGGCTGACGGCACCGCGTTCGCGGAGCGGGCCACCGGCACGGCCGACGACGGGCTCGGCACGCACCCTAGACCGTGGGCTCTTTGCGGCGGGGCATCAGGAGCAAGGCCAGCACCGCCACAACGAGCGGCAGGATGCTGACGATCACCATGGTGAGCCGTAGTCCGTGAGCGAAGTCCAGCCCGAGGTCCAGTCCTGAAGCCTGACGGAGCAGGTTGGAGTCGTATACGGTGCTGCCCGGACTCTGCGCCAGTCCGCTGCGCACGGCATCCACGGCCCGCCCGGCCCGGGCCACCGACAGCCCGCGTGACTTCGCGTCCACCAGCCACTGCCGCCGGAAGAAGAAGTCGAGAAGCAGAACGTAGACGGTGGGCCCGAAAGCGGCGCCGGTCATCGCGAAGGCCATCTGGACGGAGGCCACCGTGCCGGAGCGCCCGGGCGGCGCCTGGGAGAGGACCGTCTCGGACACCGATGCGGAAGTGACCACCGACCCGAGGTTGCACAGCCATGTGGTCGGCACGAGCAGCCACACCGCCATCGTGGGACCGGCGGTCCCCGCCAACAGCAGTCCGCTTGCCGCCATCACCAGCAGGCCGGTGACCATCACCGGCCGCGGGGTGTACTTCCCGATCAGACTGCCGGCCAGGATCACGGCACCGGCGATCAGCAGTGTGCCGGGGAGGTACAGCAGGCCGATGGACTCGGGTGACAGCGACAGCACAACGCTGCCGAACTGCCCCAGGACGATGCCGAGCCCCGCGATCAGGAAGTTCAGCGTGAGGGTCGCCGCCAAGGCGACGCTGAACGGTGCGCTGCGGAACAGTGCCAGGTCCAAGGCGGGTTCCGGGGTGCGGCGTGCATGGAGCACGAAGAGCACGGCGACGGCCGTGCTGATCAGCAGCGGCACCCAGGTCTCGGGCCGGAGGATGCCGTTCTGCGCCGCGGCGAGGCCGACGACAAGGGCCAGCAGAGTCGCCCCGATCAGGGTGACACCGACCACGTCGAGGCGACGGCCCTGCTGGACGGGTGATTCCGGGATGTACCGGACCGTCAACCACAGCGACACCAGGCACAGCAGCGGGGCGATCAGAAACAGGAACCGCCAGCCGACGGCCGTCACCGCCCAGCCCGTGAACGTGGGGATCACCCCGCACAGGATCACGTCGACGGCCATCAGGACACCGATGGCGACCGGCCGCCTCTCCGGCGCCACGGACACCTTCAGCAGGGCCAGCGGCACTGCCAGCAGCGCGGTCATCCCCAGCCCGGCCAGAAAGCGCATCGCCAGCAGGAAGCCGTAGCCGGGCGAGAGCACGGAGAGCAGGTCGGCGACCGTGACGACGACCAGTCCCAGCACCAGCAGGCGTTTGAGCCCGACGGAGTCCCCGAGCCTGCCCGCGGCAAGAACGGAGGTGGCCATCACCAGCGTCGCTGCTCCGCCCAGCAGCCCGACGACTTGCGGCGGCACACGCAGGGCCCGGCTCACCTGCGGCAGATTCAGGCTGAGCACCAGCGGGTCGACGACGGTGACCGTGAAGGCGAGGGCGAGGGCGAGGATGATCGGCAGGGTCGTCGCGTTGGTACGTGACTCAGCGGACGACACCGTAGCGCCTCCCGTGCTCCCACGTCGCATTCCGGTCAACGCTAACTCGGCCATTGCGCACCGTCGGGCTTCCCCGGGCCGACACGCACGCAAGCCCGGCGTTCGGAGTACACACGTCGCTGTGGCCTCGCCGGGCCACCGGACGGAGAACCGGAGTTCCCGTGACGTACACGGAATCTCCCGAGCCCGCAGAGGCAGACCAGTCGCCCGCTCCCTCCGACGGCGCTGTGGCCGGTCCCACGGCGGGGAATTTCACGGCCGGCCCGGGGGTCAGGCGACACATGGGGCGAGCCGGCCGGGTCTCCAGGCATCCGCCGCCCGTGCTTCGGTCGCAGCCGTCCCGCACCGTATGAGGCGCAGGTCCAGGAGGTGGCGGAGCACGACTGCGGACCTCGTTCCCGTTCCGGGGCCCGTTGTCAGGAGGATTCGAAGCCGACAACGACCAGCCCGCTGCTTCAGCAAGCGATCTCCGCCCAGATCGTCTTCCCCTGAGCATGGTGGCGTGTCCCCCAGCGATCGGCGAACTGTGCGACAAGCAGTAGGCCGCGGCCGCCTTCGTCAAAGACACGGGCACGCCGCAGATGCGGGGCTGTGCTGTTGCTGTCCGAGACCTCACAGATGAGCGCGGCGTCACGGATCAGACGCAACCGAATGGGTGGCTGCCCATAACGGATCGCGTTGGTGACCAGTTCGCTGATCACCAGTTCCGCGGTGAAGGCAACATCGGAAAGTCGCCACGCCGCCAGCCGGGCCTGGGCTTCCGCACGAGCTCCGGCCACCGCGGCAGGGTCGGACGGCACATCCCACGTGGCGACCTGACTGGCGTCCAGGACACGGGTGCGGGCGACCAGGAGAGCGACATCGTCCTGCGGCTGGGCGGGGAGCAGGGTCTGGATCAGGTCCTCGCAGACGGCCTCCGGCGACTGCGCGGGCCGCTCCAGTCGCCGGCGCAGTAGCGTGAGACCTTTGTCGAGGTCACGGCGGGTTCCCTCGACGAGGCCGTCGGTGTAGAGGGCAAGGAGGCTGCCTTCGGGAAGCTGCCACTCGGCCGTTTCGAAGGGCAGCCCTCCTACGCCCAGTGGAGGCCCTGGCGAGACGTCGACGAAGTGCGCCGTACCGTCGGGCGTCGCGACGGCTGGAGGCGGGTGACCCGCACTGGCAGCCGTGCAGCGCCGTTCAATGGGGTCGTACACGACGTACAGGCACGTGGCGATGAGATCGGTGGTGGTGTCGAGGGCCGGCTCGGCCCCGGGGTCCGTTGTGGGGTCCTCCTCTGCCGCCAGGTGGGTGACGAGGTCGTCGAGGTGGACAAGGAGTTCGTCGGCGGGAATGTCCACATCGGCCAGAGTGCGCACTGCGGTCCGCAGTCGGCCCATGGTGGCGGAGGCGCGCAGGCCGTGGCCCACCACGTCCCCGACCACGAGGGCGACCCGCGCGCCCGACAGGGGGATCACATCGAACCAGTCGCCTCCCAGCCCCGCCCGGGTTCGAGCCGGAAGGTAGCGATAAGCGGCCTCGACCGCGTCCTGGGCGGCAAACCGCCGTGGGAGCAGACTCCGCTGCAGGGCCAGGGCGGTGGTGCGTTCGAGCGTGTAGCGGCGTGCATTGTCCACGGCCACGGCGGCACGTGCGCCGATTTCCTCTGCGAGGAGCAGGTCGTCGTCCTGAAAAGGTTCCTGACGCCGGTGGCGGACGAAAACGCCCACGCCAAGCGTGATACCGCGGGCACGCAGCGGAATCACCATGATCGAGTGGACTCCGAACGTCTGGACCACCCATGACCGCTTGGGGTCGGCCGCCTGCCAATCCTTGATCGCTTCGTCCACTGCGCGATGGAGCGAGGGCCGACCGGTGGCCAGACAGCGCGCGGGCGGCGAGGACTGCGGGTAGTAGTCCACATCTCCCGGTCGGATCAATGCCTCGGGCACGCCAGGGAGCACGGACTGTTGCGCAGCGCGACGGAGAGCGACAGCGCCGGTGGCAGAAGGCGTCGGCTCGACACCCCGGAACAGCGAATCCAGCAGGTCGATGGTGACGAAGTCGGCAAGCCAGCCCACAGCGACATCTGCCATCTCCTGAGCTGTACGCATCACGTCGAGGGTGCTGCCCACCTGCGTACTGACATCGTTGAGCAGGGCGAGTCGTTCGCGGGCCAAGTGCTGTTCGGTGACGTCGAGCGCAGTCAGTTGCACGCGTCGTACCTGTCCGGTCGGCGTCTTGAGCGGGGACACGGTGATGGACCAGACCCGCTCGCGTGCCGTGGGCCGCGCTTTACCCCGTACGTGGAACTGCTCCGGTTTCCCCGTCCTGAACGCACGGCGCATGCCCTCCTCGACCGCCTGGCAGATGTGGGGCGGCATGATCTCGGTGACCCGCCGACCACTCAGCTGCTCTTCCGAGAGAGCAAGCTCGCGAACAGCGCCGGCGCTCGCTCGTAGGGCTCGCAGCTCGGAATCGAACACCATCAAGGGCAGATGGCACTGCGTGAACGCTTCTTCCGTTGTCGTCGCCGCACGCAGTTCTGGGCGGTCCGGCGCAGTCGCCACGACCAGCTGTTGCGCTTTGCCCTCGCCGTCGAGCGACGAAAAGGCACGCAGCCGCACCTCGATGCGTTGGCCGTCCCGGTGGCGGAGCACGGCAGTACTGCTCCGCCCGTCGAGGACCGCGGAGAGAACATCTTCCGCATCGGGATCCAAGCCGAGCAGACGGGCTGCAGGGCGCCCAACGACGTCCTGATAGGGGTAGCCAAGCAGCCGCTCGGCGCCGGTGCTCCACCCCGTGACAATCCCCCGTCCATCGACGACGGCCGTGGCTGAGGCCGCCGGGTCGGGGAACAGGCCGGATCCATTACCAGTTGTGGCGCCGTGCATTTCGATCATCGCCCATCTGGCACGCGAAAGCCGGAGGTGCGGGGAGATGCCACCCCGACCGTGGGGTGCCGCGAGTGCCCTCTACCCTCACTTCTACCGTTCCCCGCTCTAGCCCGCAGGTCGGCGCAGTTCCTCTTGAGCGACCCCGAACACAGAGGGCTTGGCGATCACCAAACGCAACTCCGCCCCCTCCTGGTCAGGGAAGGGGCGCAACCCGTCACGCAGCCCGGCACCAGCCTGGACGGACCCTCAGACCCACTGCACCTCGGAGACGATCTGCGAGCCGCCGCTGGGAGCCGGCAACGGTGTCCGCCGTCGGCAGCACCAACGGGTGCGGACGTGAGACGCCGACTGCAGCCGGCGCAGCCGCCACCTCGTCCGCGCTCACCCCGCCAGCACCTCAGCCACCCGATCGAGTGCCCAGCCCACCTCAGTGCGAGTGACCACTCGCAGCCGGCGCCGGCGCAGCATTGTTGACCGTCAACGGCAGCATCTTGCCGGTTGGGCCGATTGGGATGTGGGTGTCCAGCTGGGGACACACCCTCGGCGGGCCCGAATCCACGCACCCGAGTCTTCTCACTCACTCCGGGTCACTCCACTGCTCCATGAGCCTCGTTGAGGAACGCGAAGTGAGGAACGCACACACGCTCCCCAAGGCCCGGCCTGGCGATCCGGCCAGCCGTACCGGCGCTTGTCCAAGCACGGGAATCAGTCCCGCCGGCTCCGTTCCACGGCCTGCTCGCGGTAGTACGTGCGCCAGATCAACCGGTGCACCCGCGTCCAGCGCGGTACCGAGCGCACGCCGGGGATGAAGGGGACCAGCATCAGGGCCAGGCTGAGCAGGGCCATCAGACCCCAGATCAGGGCGTCGGCGTTGCCGGAGGACTTGAAAGGCTCGATCTGGTACCAGAAGGTGTAGAGCCACAGCCACGCCTGACCCGGGTAGTTCCCGGTCTCGTTCATCATCCCCCACTGGTCACCGCCGAGATGCTCGGCACGGGCCAGGGACTCCAGGTAGGAACCGTCGGAGAGGAAGAGCAACGGGCGGGTGTAGTCGGTCTCGTAGAACTTGCCCTGTGACTGGAGTTGGCCGTCCAGCGCACCGCTGCGAGCAAGTTCGAGAAGGCGTGCAGTGAGGACGGGGACAGGGCCGTAGTCGCCCTTCGCAGGGGTACCGCCGTGGGCCTTGGCCAGGGCATCGGAGTAGGCCACGGTCCATGCCCGCTGCCGGGCAGCCGGGGCGGCGTCCCAGGTGGCGAGGGCCACGGTGACGGCGGGCGGTTCTGGGGCATCACGCAGCGGGCGCAGTACGAATTCGTTCGCCGTGTCCATCGGGATGCGGACCCCCGCGGCGCTCTGCAGCCCGACCGGGCCCAGCTTCTGCGCCGCGCCCGGCGTGTTGTTGTACGGCGCCCCGTACTCGGCCGTACCGCTGGTGCCGCCGAGCTCGGACACTGCGGTCGCCGTGAAGTCGGCGCCGTCGGCCCTCGACCAGGAGGCCAGCGTCACCGGCTTGACGTCGGGCGAGGAAAAGACGGCGGCCAGGCCCACGGTGAGCAGCGCGACCACGACCAACGCGATCGTGAACTCCTTGACCAGGTCGTACGGCCTGGTGGGGAAGGCGGCCGGGTCCGGCTCTGCGGCATTGCGCGTGTGTCGGTTCATCGCGCTGTCTCCTGCGTGGTTCCCTCCGTGGGCGGGGTGGTGGCGTCGATCGGCGGCACGATCCCGCGCAGCCGGACCAGCAGGATGTGCCAGAGCGTCAGCAGGACGAGAACGAAGGGCAGCAGGACGATGTGCCACATCAACATCTGACCGAAGTCCAGCACATTGAAGAACGCGCCGATGCCGACCGAGTTGAGCCCGTCCTTGGCCTGCCCGGCGATCCACTGGGAGTCGAAGTTCTGCTGGACCAGGTAGCCGGTGAAGGCCGTGCCGATCGAGGCGAAGAAGCACACCGTGCCGGTCATCCAGGTCAGCGCCCGGCGGCCCCGCCAGGCAGCCATGAAGAACTTGCCCCACAGGTGGATGACCATGAAGAACATGAACAGCTCGACGCTCCACAGGTGCAGGCTGTTCACGTACTTGCCGGCCCCCGAGACGTGCCACCACGCGGGTCCCTTCAGGGCCAGCACCCCGCCGGTGACCAGAACGACGATCAGCGCGGCAACGGTGAGCACACCGAAGACGTAGATCCATGACGCCATGTACGCGGGCTGGGTGTCGGGCAGCAGCTTGTCCGGGGGCAATGCCCGCACCGACCTCCGCCGTACCGCTCCGGTCCACCCTCCGCCGGCCTCTCCCGCCTCGCTCATCGCCTGCCTCGCCCTCGGGGGAAGGGAAGAAGCAGGGCCGCCACGAAGACGACCAGCATCAACCCGACGACCACGACATTGGCGACGGACACCTGCACCACACCCCAGTGCACGTAGTGCCCGGTCCCGTTGAGGTCGCTGGGCACGGCGAGCACGCGCTCGACGGTTTGCGGTCGTCCTGCCATAAGCCGACCTCCTCTCAGCATTCCGAGAGCAAGCAAACCGGCCGGCAAGCCCCTCTGCCTCCCAGACCGCCTGGACCATGGGCCGAACGGCTCAGTCACACAGAAGCGGCTCTCTCGGCCGCCAGCACGTCAATCGCCCGAACGAATGAACGCTCACCTCAGCGCACATGTCCATCTGACCGCCGGGCACCTGCGGCTCCCACTCCTTCAGAGCGCCTATTACGCTCAGCGCGTCGTCACCCTGTTTCAGCTGGTCGGAGCCGACTTCTTGACGGTCAACGGCGGCAGCTTCTTCCCGGTCGTCCCCACCGGAATGTACGTGTCCATGGCGGGGCAGACCGGCCAGCACAAGGACCGCGACCCGCAGTCACCGGATCAGGCGGAAGTCGTGCACAAGTGATCGCTCGTCAGTTGGTGCAGCCGGGGATGGTGTTCTCGGGAGAACAGTTGTCCGGGGTGTTGTTGCGCACCAGGGTACGGTCCAGCGTCACTGTGCTACCGCTGTTGAAGATGCCGCCGCCGCTGCCGGGGCCACCGTTCGCGGTGTTGCCCACCACCGAGGAAAGGGTCAGTGTTGCCGCGTTGCGGTTGTAGATGCCGCCACCGAAGTCTGCGGTGTTGCCCCTCACCGTGGTGCGGGTCATCGTCAGCGTGCCGTCGTTGAAGATGCCCCCACCGCCGGGGGAGGTGGCGCTGTTGCCGCTCACCGTGGAGAGGTCCAGCGTCAGCGAGCCGCCGTTGTAGATGCCGCCGCTGTCCGCGCCGGAGGTGTTGTCACGCACCGTGCTGCGGGTCAGCCTCGCCGTGCCGCGGTTGTCGATGCCGCCTGTGCTCCCCGCGGTGTTGCGCTGCACCGTGGAGTTGTTCAGCGTCAGCGTACTGGTGCCGTCGTTGAAGATGCCGCCGCCGGTGAAGACGGAGCTGTTGTCGGTCACCGTGGTGCGGTCCAGCGTCGACGTGCTGCCGTTGATGTTGAGCACGCCGCCGCCGTTGAAGTTGCGGCCGTTGGTGATGGTGAAGGCCACCAGTCGCGCCTGGGCGCCACTGGTGACCGTCACCACGGAACCGGTGTGGTTGCCGTCGAGGACCGCGCCCTGGGTGCCCGTCAGGGTCAGGTTCTTGTCGATGGTGAAGTTGCCGACGCAGGTCCCCCTCACCTGCAGGGTGCTCCCCGCCGGAGCGGCGTTGATCGCGGGCTGCAAGGCGCCGGGGTCGGCGTTGCAGTTCACCGTGGTGCTCTGGGCAGCCGTGGCCGGGGCCGCCCCGCTCAGGCCGGCCGCCCCCGCCATCGCTGCCACAACCACCGTCGGCATTCCCCGGTGCCACACCGCCCGAGTTGCTCGCACGAGCATTTGCCATCTCCTGTCCATGTGCAGGGACACGCCCGGCGGCCCCGCCTCGCTGTCGTTCTCCTGCTGGGCGGCCCAAGCGCCCACGCTCGGAGAAACCTCCCCCCTCGGGGCGGACCGAGCGCCGGAGGTGAGCTGGCACGCCCCGAACGGCCGGAGACAATGACCGGCATGGCCCAGAGACGACCGCTGAGTGACTGCGCCGGCCACGACGCACCCCTTCTCTGACCTCAAGCGTGCTGAACGCTTGGAGCGCGGCACAGACGCCGGCCGGGCGCCGGGCCCCCGCCGCGCTCGCGTGGCGCCTTGCTGAGGCAGAGCAAGTTGTCACTCAGTTGCGTCGAGGGGGACGCCACAGCATCAAGCTCACGGACTCACACGCCACCGCACACCAACGAGCCCCCTCCCGGTCACGAAAGGGGCTCGGGACCTATTTGGTCGCGCTCAATGCAGGAACGGGCCCTCAGACCCGCTCCACCTTGGAAGCGATGTGCGGGGCACTTCCGGGGCGCGGCAGCGGCGTCCCAAGGGGCGCCAGCGGATCTTCTCGAGAAATTGCTGGTAGAAGGCCCTGTTGCGGGAGGAAGCGGTCATCGTGATTTCATGTCCGTTCCGTACCCGCAGGGCGCCGTAGACCCAGGTCTTCTCCGGCCCGCGGCCGTAGTCGACCTCGGATTTGATGCGGTGGCCGTCCGGCGACCAGGCCGGCGCCGGAGGAAACGTGCGTGGGATCACCGGTCCGAGCTCGTCGGCGCAGACGACCGTCGCACCGTCGGGCGGGCAGGTGTAGAGCTCGATGACCCTGGTCCTTTTCCCTCGAACTCCGGGTCCTTCGAGCGGGTCCAGGACCGGGTGCGGCGCCAGCGCACCCCCTCGGCCAGCAGGATCCGGCGAACCTGACTGCGGCCGATCTCGATGCCCAGCCGCCTCGCCTCGGCGGCCAGCGCGTCGAGGGTGCACTCCGGCGGCCCAGCCTCATCCGCCGCGGCCAGCTCGCCGTCCGCCTGCACCGTCAGCCGGCCCGGCGGCGGCTGTCTGACCAGGCCGATGATCTGGGAGCGTTCCGGCTCGGTGATCCGTCGCTTCCGGCCCTGCCCGCCCAGGTCCTCCAGCCCGTCCAGCCCCAAGCGGTTGAAGCGGTGCAGCCACCGGCGGACCGTCTTGGAGCTGCACCTCAACTCACCTGCGATGTCGGGCACTCGCTGTCCAGACCAGCTCAGCTCAACCATCCGAGCCCGCACCACCAGATCGCACCGTGCCTTGCGTGCCCGGGACAGCCGATGCACAGCGCGTTGCTCGTTCTCGTCAGGGCTCGGCCGTGCCCGTAACACCACCGTCAAGCACCCGCCCCCGAGCACCCGAACCGCCCCGCCATCAGGACATATACCCAACCAAAGGGGAATCCAGCACTAGACCGCGCGTCCGTCAGCAGGCACGCATTGACCGGATGCAGTCGAGCCAACGCGTCTGCCGTGCCTGCGCGTAGTTGCGATACGTCGTCGGTCCAGCACCCCACGCCAAGAGCGGCAGCACCACGATGGCGACGGCCTTCAGCAAGGCACGGAGTCTGTGCTCCATCCGGTCCACGGGCCGTTCCAGCCGGCTCCGGGCGCCGTAGGGCCCGCACGGAGGCCACTTACCAGGCAGTCCGGAGGCGGGCCGGTGGCCGGAAAGATGCGGTGTCCGCATGGCACGGCCCTCCGCTCTGGAGTGGTCGGTTCCATGTGCTCCTCCACCGTCCCGCGTCGCAGGTTCGGCGGGTATGGGCCCCACGGTCCTCGCGAGTGCCGTTCGGCTCCACCGAGGCCCGGGTACCTCGGGAGTGATGGTGGAGCGTGTCGCCGACCGTCGTGGCATCGAGGACGGGCTGACTGCTGTGCCGTTGCGGCTTTGTCAGGCATGTGCACGGAGGGACGATGAGCAAGCGCACCCGAGCCGACCGGCGAGTCGAGCGCGCCTGTTGCGGTGCCCCGTTGCCGACTCCCAGAACGGCGCGGCTGCGGACCGCACGGTCGACGGCCGGCTCCGTCCACCTGCGTGCCCGCGGCGCGGCCGACGACTGGATGCTACTGCCCGACGGCACGTGGCGGCGCGTCGAAACCATCCGGGTGCGGAATCTGTTCGGCTGACAGCACGACACGCAAGCCGAGCCACGAATGTGCGGTGGGGCCGCGTCGTTCCCGTCTTCCCTGCGGCGCCGCCGGTCATCGCTTCGAAGCAGTCACTGCCTCTGTGGCACCACCGCGACCGGGCACAGGGCGTGGTGAAGCAGCGTGTGGCCCACCCGGCCGAGCTGGAGCCCGAAGTGGCCCGTCCTGCGCCGTGCCCCGACGACCACGAGATCCGCTGCCGCCGACCGATCCACGAGCATCTTGCCTGCGGGCCCCTCAAGCGTCGCCCGGCGTGTTCGGACGTGCGGATGCTCAGCGATCGCCGCTCTGAGCGAAGCGTCGATGAGGGCGGAGGCTCGCTCCTCGTAGTCGTCTGTCGGTGCCGCGGCCGGTAGTCGATCGCCGCTTCGGTCGTAGGCGGGCCGGCGCCAGGCACGCACCACGCCCAGGATGCAGCCGCGCACCTCGGCCTCACGGAAGGCGAACCGCACGGCCTCGGAGCTCGTGTCGGCCTCTCCCAAGCCGAGCAGGATCCGCTCATGCGTACCCGCCAGGCCCACCCGATCGCCTCGCACCACAACCACCGGGCACTGCGCGCGGGCAGCGACGGACAGACCGACCGACCCGAGAAGCAGTCCCTTGAGCTGACCGCGCCCGCGCGACCCGGTCACCAGGGCAAAGGCATCGTTGCCGTCGCGCACGAGAGCGGCCACGGCGTCCTCGGGAACGATGTCGGTGGAGACCTTCACATCCGGGTTGCGCCGCTCGGCGCGGTCGGCGGCGGAGGCCACGATGTGCTCGGCCAGCACCCGTTCGGAGGCGCGCTCCTGGCCCAACGAAGGGAGTCCACCCTCGTAGCGCTCCCAGAGGGAGGCGTGCACCAGCCTGAGTGGAAGACCGTGGCGGACTGCTTCGTCCACGGCCCAGTCGATCGCGAGCAGACACGAGTCCGATCCATCGACGCCCACCACCAGAGGAAGTGCCATCTTCCCCACCACCTTTCATGGGGCTGTCACGCCGTGCAGCGCATGGCGTGACCTTCACCGTTGCACCGGGGCCCTCGAAGTTGCGAGAGGCGCTTCGGCCCGGGCCATGGGACCTTCGTCCCCCCCACCCCCGCCTACGGCCCGTGATTCCGTTCGTATGCCTGTCGTACGGAGGTGGCGGCGCGGTCGGTCAATGCAGGCAGGGCCGACCGCACCGCTTCGCTCAGACCCGTGCCGAGTTGGACGTCGGCCACCTCCACGGCATGCACCACGAACCGTGGCGGCAGCTGGTCGAGGGCTTCCGCCAGGGCTAGGCACTCCCCCAGGCCGAAGGCATGCGTGCTCGCCGTACCACGTGAGTGGCCGGCCGCTTCCGCCGCTGTCAGGGTGTGCAGCTCGCCCGGACGGCTCGGCCGGCCTCGGAGGGCTTCCACAACGACCACGGTGTCTGCGCCGCGCCAGAGGTCGAGCATGCGCGCGGGTTCCCCGTCACTGGCCACCAGGACGGTGCCGTCGGGAACACGTCCCCGCAGTTCCTCCACCACCGCCGGCCCGGCCCCGTCGTCACCGCGCAGGGGGTTGCCCACACCGATCACCACGACCCGGCCGCTCATGTGCGCTCCACGGTCAGGTCGAGGAAGTGGGCGGCGCAGGAGATGCAGGGATCGTGATTGCGAATGGCCCGTTCGCATACGTGAGTGAGCTCCTCGTCGTCAGCGGCGGGCCCGGCCGCGTCCAGACGCGCCTGGACCGCCCTGCGCACGTCCTCCTCGATAGCGGTCTGGTTCTGGGCCGTGGGTGGGACGATACGGGCCTCGGTGACCGTGCCGTCCTCGGTGAGGGCGTAGCGGTGGTACAGCAGCCCCCGGGGCGCCTCCGTGGCCCCGGCGCCGACCGCCTCGCGTGGTGGGACCACGACGGCCGGGCGGGGAGGCGGTTCGTATCCGTCGATGATCCGCAGGGCTTCCTCGATGGCCTGTACCACTTCCACGGCGCGTACGACGATGCTCCGGAAGGGGTTGTCGCAGACCGGGCCGGTCAGCGGGTCGCCCAGGCCGGCGTCCCGCGCCGCCTCGGATGCCACGGGGTGCAGCCACCGGCCGTTGATCGCGTAGCGGGCCAGCGGGCCGGTCAGATAGCGGCGGCCGTCGAGAGTGGCCGTCAGGGCGGTGGAGTGAGGTACCTGCCCTTCCCGGACGTGCTCTTCGAAGTCGACCAGGGAGAAATCGCGCAGCGCCCGGCCTTGGCCGTCAGCGGCCATGACCGCCGGTGTTCCGGCGTCGATGGCGTAGCGGCCGGGGTCGCGCAGTGCGAACAGGTCGTGGTCGCACACGGCGTCGGGGAAATCGAAGGCCGCCACCCAGCGGACGGTTTCCAGTGCGTCCTCACGAGCCTGCCGCAGCCGTTCCGCCAGGGGACGGAGTTCCTCCGGTGCTGGCGTCCGATAGAAGCCGCCGACCCGGACGTTGACCGGATGGATGGGGCGGCCGCCGAGCTGTTCGAGGAGCGCGTTGCCGGTCTGCTTGATTCTCAGGCCGCGTTCGACGGCGGCTCGTTGGTCGCGGGCGAGTTCCACGACATCCGCACGCCCAAGGAAGTCCGGGGCGTGCAGCAGGTAGATGTGCAGGGTGTGGCTCTCGATCCACTCGCCGCAGTACAGCAGGCGCCGCAGGTCGGCGAGGGGGCCGTCCACGGTGACTCCGCAGGCGTTCTCGATCGCCTGGCATGCGCTCATCTGGTAAGCGACCGGGCAGATGCCACAGATGCGAGCCGTGATGTCGGGTGGTTCGGTGTGGCCCCTGCCGGTCAGGAAAGCCTCGAAGAAGCGTGGCGGTTCGTAGATGCGCAGCCGCGTCTCGGTGACCGTGCCCCCCTGGACGCGCAGGTGGAGAGCCGCTTCGCCTTCCACCCTGGCCAGCGCGTCCAGTCGCAGGACGCGGGTTCCGGGATGGTTCATGCGGGCCTTTCCGTGCGGGGTCCTGTCAGGCCGGAGGGGTCTTCTGCTCCTCGGCCGCGAGGTCGGGTACGGGGGCATATTCCGGTGACGCGGCGTTGAAGGTGCGGAAGACACGCTGGATGTCCTGCTCGCTCATCCCGTCGTGGCGCAACTGCGCGACCATCGAGCGCAGGTTGGGCTGGCTCATCGGCCCGAAGCAGCCGTAGCAGCCGCGTCCGTAGGCGGGGCAGATGGCGCCGCACCCGGCGTGCGTGACCGGGCCCAGACAGGGGGTGCCGTGGGCCACGGTGATGCAGGTGGTGCCACGCCTCTTGCACTCGAAGCAGACGCTGTGGCTGGAGATCTGGGGTTTACGTCCGGCCAGGTAGGCGGTGATGACCTCGAGGAGCTGACGGCGGTCGATCGGGCAGCCGCGCAATTCGAAGTCGACCGGAACGTGGGCCGAGATCGGTGTCGAGGTCTCCAGTGTGGCGATGTACTCCGGCTGGGCGTAGACCGCGGCGACGAACTCGTCGACGTCCGCGAAGTTGCGCAGTGCCTGGATACCGCCCGCGGTGGCGCACGCTCCGATGGTCACCAGACAGCGGGAGATGCGGCGGACGTGCTGGATCCGCTCGGCGTCCTCGGCGGTGGTGATCGACCCTTCGACCAGGGAGAGGTCGTACGGTCCCCGGCCGTCCAGTCGCGCACGCTCCCCGCCGCCCCCCTCGACCGGGGTCATCTCTACGAAGTGGTCGATGCGTACGCGCGCGGTGAGACCGAGGAGTTCGTCCTCACAGTCGAGCAGGGTCAGCTGGCAGCCGTCACAGGAGGCGAACTTCCACACGGCGAGCGCCGGCCGGGGGTCGGTGGCCGGTCCAGGCTCGGTGGCCATGTCACAACTCCCTTACGAGGAGCAGGTCTGCCACGCGGTCGCAGCCGACGACCGGCCCGTCGCGGCACAGCAGGAGCGGGCCGAGCTGGCAGTGGCCGCAATGGCCTGTGGCGCAGTGCATGTTCCGTTCCAAGGACACCTGAACGCGCTGCGGCACCAGACCCTTGAGCAAGAGCACGCGTGCGGTGTAACGCATCATCACCTCTGGCCCGCACACCAGCGCGCAGGTGCGTTCGGGCCGCAGGTCGAGGCGGTCAAGGAGCGTGGTGACCACCCCCACCGCACCATCCCAGCCCGAGCCGGGGCGGTCGACGGTCACCTCCACCCGGGCCGGGCCGCGCCAGCTCTCGATCTCGTCCCGGTACACCAGATCGGCAGGGGTACGAGCACCGACCAGGACCGCAAGGCGGCCGTACACGGCCGGCCGGTCCAGAACTGCATGCACGACCGGCCGCAACGGAGCCAGACCGATGCCGCCGGCGATCACCAATACATCGTGGCCGGCTGCCGCATCAAGGTCCCAGCCGGTGCCGTACGGTCCGCTGAGCCCGACGGTGTCAGCCGGGCGCAGCCGGTACAGCGCGGTCGAGACCGAGCCCACCGCGCGCACGGTGTGCACGAGACCTCCGTGGCGGCCGCGCAGGGCGCTGGCCGAGATGGGTACTTCGCCGACGCCGAAGGCGTAGATCATCGCGAACTGGCCCGGTGCGAACAGCGAGAGTTCCTGTCCGGTCGGTACCAGTTCGAGCGACCGGGTGTCGGCGGTCTCAGCCCAGGTGTCGGCGACGCGGTACGGCAGCGGGGGCGTCACAGTGCTCATGGCGACCCGCTTTCCTCCTCCGCTGCCCCGGACTGTGTCCAGTCGTGCAGGGCGGCGGCTTCCTCGGTGATGTCGATGCCGACCGGGCACCACACGATGCAGCGTCCGCAGCCCACGCACCCCGACGAGCCGAACTGGTCGTACCAGGTGCCGAGCTTGTGGGTCATCCACTGTCGATAGCGGCTGCGCGACGAGGCACGGACCGGGCCGCCGTGCAGCTGCGAGAAGTCCAGGTCGAAGCATGAGTCCCACAGCCGCCACCGCTCCGCGTGGTCGCCGGTGAGGTCCGTGACGTCCTCGGTGGTGGTGCAGAAACAGGTGGGGCACACCATGGTGCAGTTGCCGCAGGTCAGGCAGCGCCCTGCGACGTCGTCCCAGCGGGGCGCGTCGAGCGTTCCGGCCATCAGTTCCCGCAGATCGGCCTCGGGCATCGTCCGCCCCATGCGATCCGCGGCGGCCGTGACGCCTGCGCGAGCTGTCCCCCGAGTTTCGGAGTCGGCCGGACGAACGGGCAGCTCGGCCAGGATCTCCGCGCCCTCCTGGCTGCCGCTGCGCACCCAGAAGCGGTGCCCGTCCTCATCGACCACTTCGGTCATCACCAGGTCGTAGCCGGGACCGGCAGCGGGTCCGGTGCCCATCGAGACGCAGAAGCACGTGGCGCCGGGCTCTGTGCACTCGACCACGATCAGCAGGGCTCCGGAGCGCCGTCCTTCGTAGACTGGGTCGCGGTACGCTCCACCGGTCAGCACCCGGTCCTGGATGGCGATGGCCCGCAGATCGCAGGCGCGCACGCCCAGGAAGGCGTATCGAGGCGGCGCGGCCTGGTCGGCCGTGAGGACCAGGTCGCCCTCCACCCGGTCGGCACTCCACTGCCGCACCCGCGTCGGATGCAGGAAGGATTTCCACGACTGGGGTCCCGCCGCGTTCGCGAAGGCCGCGCCGTCCGACCGCTCCCGAAGCCGATACCGCCCGGCCTCCAGCTCCACACCCCATCCGTACGGCAACTCGTCGGCCGACCGCAGCTCCGCCAGCACGATCGCACCGTCCCGCACCGTAGGACCGACCACGGTGAAACCGCGCCGGACCAGCACGTCCACGAGCGTGGCCATACCGTCCTTGCCCATCACGTGCCCGTCGGACGCGGGGGCCGGGGAGGCGTTCACATCGGCGTCGGCACTCATGACCGACCTCCTTCAGCACTCGGGACGGCGCATGGGGCCTTACCGTCCCTTTCACCACGATCGCAGCATTTCCGGTACGGCGGCGCGCCGACAGTGCCGTGCGGGCAAGCGTGCGGGGTCCATTGGTCCCCTTGGCCCCAGCCGGCCGACGCCCTGGCCCGGGCGGGCGTCGAGGGCAGCTCCGAGCGATCAGCTCGCTCAGCAGCGTGGGGAGAGGAGGTATGTGCGGCCCTCGCGGCCCCACTCCCCGTACCTGGGGATCAGACCTGGCGAGACGGCGCAGGGAGGAGCCGAGTTCAGCGTGCTCGTCGGTGACGAGCCAGGCATCCAGCCAGCCCTCGGGCGGCTCCGCCCCGGGGGACGCCATGGCGCCCACGCCCAGAAGCGTGAGCCGGAATCGAGGCGCCATACCCCTCGCCTCCCGGAACGTACCCCGGTCATCGTCTCAAGTAAGCAGTAGCCGTCGACCTGAGCCGTCCGGCCACGTACGGGGGCCGTTCGACCCAGTGCGGGCGGATCGGTCCGGACTGATGATCGAAGAAGGCCCGAAGGAAGGAGGGGCCGGCATGCGGTGGGAGACCATCCGGAAGGACACCCTGCTTCGGATCGCCGCCAATCTGGGCGACTACGACAAGGAGTGTGCGGGCTTCTCGTGGTCGGAGGCACGGGCCAGGCTGCAAGGGCTGCCCGGCGGGCGGGGACTGAACATCGCGCACGAGACCGTGGACCGGCACGCGGCATCGGCCCGTGCGACAGCCGTCGCGCTGCGCTGTGTCGGGCGGGACGACTCGTTGACCTGCGTGACCTACGGAGATCTGGCCCGCTCGACGGCACGTTTTGCAAACGTGCTCCGTGGCCTCGGGATCGGTCACGGCGACCGGGTTGTGACGCTGCTGGGGCGGTGCCCCGAGCTGTACACCGTGGTCCTCGGCACGCTGAAGAACACCAGCGTCCTGTGCCCGCTGTTCTCCGCGTTCGGACCGGAACCGGTCGCCATGCGCCTGACGCTGAGCGACGCGCAGGTGCTGGTCACCACGGCGGAGCTGTACCGCAGGAAGATCGCCGGGCAACGCGAGAGGCTTGCCGCCCTGCGCCACGTGCTGATCGTCGGCGAGGGCGCGGACGACCTGTCGGGCACGCTGTCCCTCGCCGCGCTGATGGCCGACGCGGCCGACACCTTCACCATTCCGCCGACCTCGCCGCACGACATGGCCCTGCTGCACTTCACGAGCGGTACGACGGGCACGCCCAAGGGTGCGGTGCACGTGCACGAGGCGGCCGTAGGCCACTACATGACCGCGCTGTACGCCCTCGACCTGCACGAGGACGACGTGTACTGGTGCACCGCCGACCCGGGCTGGGTCACCGGGATGTCCTATGGGATCATCGCCCCTCTCATGCACGGCGTGACGGTCGTGGTGGACGAGGGCGACTACGACGCCCGGCGTTGGTACCGGATCCTCGCCGAGCAGCGGGTGAGCGTCTGGTACACGGCGCCTACGGCCCTGCGCATGCTGATGCGGACCACGCCGAGAACCGGGCCGTACGACCTGCCCCGCTCGTTCGACCTGAGCACACTGCGGTTCATCGCATCGGTCGGCGAGCCGCTCAACCCGGAAGCCGTGGTGTGGGGACGGGACGTGCTCGGCCTGCCGGTGCACGACAACTGGTGGCAAACCGAGACCGGCGCCATCATGATCGCCAACTTCGCCGCGTGCGACATCCGTCCCGGCTCGATGGGGCGTCCTCTTCCCGGTGTGGAAGCGGCGGTACTGCGGCGCGGCGAGGACGGTCGGGCCCAGGTCGCAGACGGACACGTCACCGTACTGGAAGAGCCCGGCGGGGAAGGTGAGCTGGCGCTCCGGATGGGCTGGCCATCCATGTTCCGCGGCTATCTGCACGACGAGCCACGCACTGCGGCGGCCTTCGCGGACGGCTGGTACCTCACCGGCGACCTGGTACGGCGCGACGCGGACGGCTGGTACTGGTTCGTCGGGCGCGCCGACGACGTCATCAAGTCGGCGGGGCACCTCATCGGGCCGTTCGAGGTCGAAAGCACCCTGATGGAGCATCCGGCCGTCGCCGAGGCCGGGGTCATAGGCAGGCCCGATCCCGTCGCCGGGAACATCGTCAAGGCGTTCGTCACGCTCCGACCGGGCTTCGACCCGACCGCCACGACCAAGCAGGAACTGCTGGCCTTCGCCAGGCGCCGACTGGGGCCGGCCGTGGCGCCCCGCGAGATCGCCTTCGACCAGCACCTGCCGCACACCCGCAGCGGCAAGGTCATGCGCCGCCTGCTGCGGGCACGTGAACTCGGCCTGCCCGAGGGCGACACCTCCACCCTGGAGAAGGACGCCTCGTCCCCGGAGAGGACGGAGCAGTCCGCATGAGCACCACCCGCACCCCGCGCGCCCCTCGGACCGCCTCCCGGCCGAGCCGCGAGGCCGCGCACCGTCTCGCCCTGCTGGAGTCCATGCTGCGTGTCCGCAGGTTCGAGGAACGCTGCGTGGAGCTGTACAGCGCGGCGCGCATCCGGGGTTTCATGCACTTGTACATCGGTGAGGAAGCCGTGGCCGTCGGCGTCAACGAGGCACTCACGGACGACGACGCGGTCGTGTCGACGTACCGCGAACACGGCCACGCGCTCGCCCGCGGGGTTCCGACCGAGGCGATCATGGCGGAGATGTTCGGCAAGGTCACCGGCTGCAGCCGGGGCCGTGGCGGCTCGATGCACCTCTTCGACGTCGGCCGCCGCTTCTATGGAGGCAACGCGATCGTCGGGGGCGGGCTCCCTCTCGCAGCCGGCCTCGCCCTCGCCGACCGCATGACCGGCCGCAACCGGGTCACCTGCTGTTTCTTCGGGGACGGCGCCTTCGCCGAGGGAGAGTTCCACGAGACGGCCAACCTCGCCGCGCTCTGGGGACTGCCCCTGCTGCTGGTCTGCGAGAACAACCTCTATGCGATGGGCACGGCTCTGGCACGCCACCAGGCCCAGACCGACCTCGCACTGCGTGCCGCCGGGTACGGCATGGTCTCCTGGGCCGTCGACGGCATGGACGTCTTCGCCGTCGAGAACGCCGCCCGGCGGGCGGCCGAAGGGGTGCGTGCCGGAACCGGACCGCACTTCCTGGAGATGCACACGTACCGCTTCCGCGCCCACTCCATGTACGACTCCGACCGCTACCGCGACAAGGCCGAGATCGAGCACTGGAAGGAGCGCGACCCGGTAGAGGGGCTCGCCCGGCGGATGCGGGAGGCGAAGGAGCTGACCGACAAAGCCCGCACCGCCCTCGAGGACCGCCTGGCCGCCGAGATCGACCGCGCCGTCGAGGCCGCCGAGCAGGCTCCCGAAGAGCCCGTCGAGGATCTGCTGACATACGTCACCAGCCCGGTGGAGGCGAGCAGACCATGACCGCGACCCGCACCCGTACTGCCGAACCCGCCGCTCCCCGCGACCGGAAAACGACCTATCGGGAGGCCCTGCGCGAGGCCCTGCGCGAAGCACTGCGCACCGACGAGCGTGTGTTCCTGATGGGTGAGGACGTCGGCCGGTACGGCGGCTGCTTCGGCGTCAGCCTCGGTCTGCTGGAGGAGTTCGGGCCGGAACGGATCCGAGACGCCCCGCTGTCGGAGTCCGCGTTCGTCGGCGCCGGCATCGGCGCCGCCCTGGCGGGCATGCGGCCGATCGTCGAGATCATGACGGTCAACTTCAGCCTGCTGGCCCTCGACCAGATCCTCAACAACGCGGCGACCCTGCTGCACATGTCGGGCGGCCAGCTGCCCGTGCCGATCGTGATCCGCATGACCACAGGTGCGGGACGGCAGCTCGCAGCCCAGCACTCGCACAGCCTGGAGGGCTGGTACGCGCACATCCCCGGCGTGCGGGTCCTCGCTCCGGCGACCCTCACCGACGCCCGGTACATGCTGGCCCCCGCGCTCGCCGACCCCGACCCCGTGCTGATCTTCGAGCACGGCAGCCTTTACAACGTCTCAGGCGACCTGGCCGCTGACGCGGGGCCGGTCGACATCGACCGAGCGACGATCCGCCGACCCGGCACGGACGTATCCCTGATCACCTACGGCGGCTCGCTGCCCAAGGCGCTGGCCGCCGCCGACGACCTCGCGAGCGGCGGCATCAGTGCCGAGGTCGTCGACCTGCGGACCTTGCGCCCGCTGGACGACGCCACCGTCGGCGACTCGGTGGCGCGCACGCACCGCGCCGTCGTCGTCGACGAGGGCTGGCGCACCGGCAGCCTCGCCGCGGAGATCTCCGCACGCCTCACGGAAGGGCACTTCTACGACCTCGATGCCCCTGTAGAGCGGGTGTGCAGCGCCGAAGTGCCCATACCGTACGCGCTCAGGCTGGAGGCGGCCGCGCTGCCACAGGTCGACGGGATCGTCGCAGCCGCGCGCCGCACGGTCGGCGAGCCCCTCCCGACCGGAGCCTGCGAGGCGCAACGGCAGCCGGTCACGGGAAGGCCAGGCTGAGATGACTGCGTTCACCATGCCCTCGCTCGGCGCGGACATGGACGAGGGAGTGCTCCAGGAGTGGCTCGTGAGCCCCGGGGACCAGGTACACAAGGGCGACGTCGTGGCAGTCGTGGAGACCGACAAGGCGGCCATCGAGGTGGAGTGCTTCGAGTCGGGCACCGTAGGACGGCTGCTCGTTTCGCCGGGGACCCGGGTGCCGGTGGGGACACCGCTCGCCGTGATCGAGGGCGAACCCGCGGCCGCCGGGAAGGCGGGCGCATCCGGGGACGCGGCGATGGTCAGAGGCGAGGCAGTCCCGCCGATGGCCGCCGAGC
Organism: Streptomyces sp. NPDC101165; assembly: GCF_044768135.1. Lineage (NCBI taxonomy): Bacteria > Bacillati > Actinomycetota > Actinomycetes > Kitasatosporales > Streptomycetaceae > Streptomyces > Streptomyces sp. NPDC101165. Next base: position 138,038 of record NZ_JBIWPG010000007.1, read on the forward strand.
CGGTCGAGGGATCTCTCTCGCAGAAGACGCCCCTGCGGGCGGAGGCTGAACAGGAGCCCGCCACGGGGAAACGCCCGACACCTCGACGGAAGGGGATCCCGGAACCGGGGCCCGTCGAGGAGCCGGTGCGTACACAATCCCGAAGGAAGCCCGGCAGGCAGCCCGTACGCGCGGCGGAAAGTCCCGCGCAACTGCCGCCGGAGCTGTCCGCCGAGGCGGAATCCGCGCTCGGAGCCGGACCGCTCGTGCGGCACCTGGCGGAGCTGCGGGGCGTCGACCTGACGACACTTCACGGAACCGGACCTGGCGGACGGATCACCCGTGCCGACGTGGAGCACGCCCCGCCTCCCCCCGCGCTCAGGCTGCGGGCCACCCCGTACGCACGGAGGCTCGCCCATGACCTCGGCATCGACCTGACGACGGTACGGGGCACCGGGGACGGCGGAGCCGTGCATGCGGCGGACGTACACGCGGCCATGCGCGCACGCACCGGAGGAAACGAACCCGAGCGGCCGGCTCAGCACCTACCGGACGGCCAGCAGCGCATGCGTATGGCCGTACCGGCCGACGAACGGCCGGAACAACGTACGGGCACCATGCGCCGTGCCATCGCCGACCTCATGAGCCGCTCCAAACGGGAGATCCCGCACTACTACCTGTCCACGACCATCGACCTCACGGCGGCCGACGGCTGGCTCCGCCGGATCAACCGCGGTCGTTCGCCTGCCGACCGCCTCGTGCCAGCCGCCCTGCTACTGAAGGCTGCCGCGGTGGCGGCGCGCGAGGTGCCGGGCCTCAACGGCTACTGGCAGAACGACGGGTTCGTCCCCGGTGCCGAGGTCAATCTGGGTGTCGCGGTGTCGCTCCGGCAGGGTGGACTGCTCGCGCCGGTGATCCACCGCGCCGACACACTGCCGCCCGACGCCCTCATGACCAGCCTCAAGGACCTGGTCCAGCGCGCTCGCCGGGGACGGCTGCGTGGCAGCGAGATGACCGGCGCCACCCTGACCGTCACCAACCTGGGCGACCAGGGCGTGGAGACCGTGTTCGGTGTCATCCATCCGCCCCAGGTGGCCCTGGTCGGCTTCGGTGCGGTCGTCGAGCGGCCCTGGGCCACGGGCGGCATGCTCGGTGTGCGTCCGGTGGTGACCGCGACCCTGGCCGCCGACCACCGGGCCACAGATGGTGCCGTAGGGGCGCGTTACCTGACGGCTGTCGACCGACTGCTGCAGAAACCGGAGGAGCTGTGAGCCGCATGAAGCCCCTGACCGACACGGAGGCCACGACGGTGGTCAAAGAGTCGATCACGCAGATCATCCCGGACGCCGACTTCACTCGGGTCGAACCGGACGACAAGTTCCGTGACGTGCTCGAACTGGATTCGCTCGACTTCCTCAGCCTGGTGGAACTGCTGTCCGAGCGCACGGGAATCCGTATTGACGAGGAGGACTACCCGGAACTGACCACCCTCGCGGATGCCACGCGGTTCCTGATCGACAGATCGAAAGACGGGACCAGCCCAGTGCCGTGAGCTTCCGGCCGCTGCATCCGCACACTGCGGTCCGTACTGCGGTGAGGAGGAATCGATGTCGCACACGGCTGAATGGAAGATACGTCTCCATCTCTTCGAAGACGACGACGGAACAACGAAGGCGCACCTGGTGCTGGACACCGGTACCGCGGCGCTCACCGCCCACGGAAGTGCGCACTGCCATCCGGCGGACACGAACGTGCCGGAGATCGGTGACGACCTGGCGGCAGGCAGGGCCATGGTCGACCTCGCTCACCAGCTGCTGGAGACCGCGGAGCGCGACATCCAAGGCATGGCTTCTCGTCGGCTCAGCACTCATGAGACGACTGGAAGGCCCCTATGAATTCATAAATCATCGATGACACGTCCGAACCGCATGTCAGGGGCGCGCTTTCGCCCCGCCCCCGCTGGCATCCGCTGCCACCTCGGCCGACCACGCGGGCCCGGCCCAGCGGTCCTCGACATCGGTTGCACACATACCGCCACATCAACGTCGGATGGGGGGTTTCCGCGGCATGCGCACGGGAGGTGATGAATCCACACTGGTCTTGAGGAGTGTGTCGCCAAGGGCAAGGACCCGAGGACCATGACCGCCGGCCAGCTGGAGCAGGGCAAGCCGATCACAGTCGACGCCAGCGCCGATGCGGGCCGGGTCCTTGAGGCCATGGAGGAGCACAAGATCCGCCGGCTGCCGGTGATCGACAACCATCGCCTCGTCGGCATGACCAGCGAGGCAGACCTCGCACGTCACCTCCCCGAGGATCAGGTGGGCCATTTTGTCGAAGTCATCTGCGCAGCCCCCTGACCGACCGGGTCGGCCGGGGCTCCACATCGCACGACACCGAGAGAGGAACGGCATGCTCGACAGAGTCCAGGACGTGCCCCCAGGGGTCGACGCCGTGAAGGCGATCGGAACGGTGTCGAAGGCCGACTACAGAGCGGTGATCGAGCCACTCATCGACGACGCGCGCAGGGAAGGCCGCCGCATCCGCCTCCTGTGGGAAGTCGGCTCGGAATTCCGGTCGTTCACCCCGGCAGCCGGGTGGGAGGACCTCAAGGTCGGGATCGGCGCCATGCGCCTGTTCGAGGGATGCGCGGTCGTCAGCGACACCGGCTGGATCCGGGAGTCGACCCGGCTCGCGAGTTTCCTGATGCCCTGTCCGGTACGCGTCTTCGGCGGCCAGGAACGCGATGAGGCCCTGCACTGGCTCGTCTCGCTGCCTGAAGGACCCGGCGTGTCCCACCAGCTCCTCCCCGAGTCCAAGGTGCTGGTGGTCGAGGTGGAACAACCCCTGCGTGCACAGGACTTCGACGCGCTGGCGCAGACCGTCGACAGCTGGCTCGAGACCCACGACGAACTGGCCGGTGTCGTGGTGCACGCTCGCGACTTTCCGGGCTGGGAGAACATCGGAAGCCTGCTCCGGCATGTACGTTTCGTCCGCGACCATCATCGCAAGGTCAGGAGGGTCGCGCTGGCGGCCGACAGCAAGCTCGCCGGCCTCGTGCCTCACATCGCGAACCACTTCGTCCAATCCGAGGCTAGGCAGTTCGGATACGCCCAGCTCGACGACGCCCTCGCCTGGGCCGCGAGCCCGCCCGACCGTAGCCCTGTTCATGCGGGTTGATGTGGCAGCCCCTCTCCGCACAGGCCCATACGTCCAGGGGCGCGCGTCGTGTTCATTCGCGGTGCAGCACGACTTTGAGGGCTCCCGTGGTGGTGCCCTGTGCGAACACCTCGTAGGCGTCGTTCATCCGGTCGAGAGCGAAGGTGTGGGTGACCAACTGGGCGACGTGCAGGCGTCCGAACCTCATCAGCTCGAGCAGCCTGGGTATGGAGGACGTGTCCACCTGGCCGGTGCTGATCGTCACGTTCTTGCGCCACAGGGATTCGAGATGCAGCGTCGCCGGTTTGCCATGCGCACCGATGTTGGCGATGTGCCCTCCCGTGCGGACGGCGCGCGTGCACAGCACGAACCCGTCCGGATCGCCTGACGCCTCGATGACCACGTCGGCGCCCGGTCCTTCGGCCAGGTCGGTGATCATCTTGCCGGGCGATTCGGCGACATCGGCCCCCACATGGACGGCAGTGTCCAGCCGGGCACCGGCCAGGTCCACCACGATGATCCGGCGGGGCGAGTAGAGCCGGGCGACGACCACCGTGGCAAGGCCGACGGGACCCGCGCCCACCACTACGACTGTGTCTCCCGGGGACACATGTCCGTTCCGCACTCCGACCTCGTAGGCGGTCGGCAGGAGCTCAGCGAGCAGCACGGCGTCGTCGAGCGGAAGGTCGAAGGGGCGTCGGATGGTGGAGTATTCGGCGAAGGGCACCCGCACCAACTCGGCCTGGGTTCCGTTGATCAGATAACCCAGGATCCATCCGCCGCCCTCGCCGCATTGTCCGTACTTGGCGTCGCGGCATGCCCGGCAGTGGCCGCAGGCCGAGACCGACGACACGATCACCTCATCCCCGGGGCGCAGGTGGTGGACTTCGCCACCCACCTCGACGACCTCGCCGACGGCCTCGTGGCCGAGGACCGTTCCCGGCTTCACCTCGGGAAGGTCTCCTCGCCGGATGTGCAGATCACTGCCGCAGACGGTGGTGGCGTCGACACGCACGATCGCGTCGGTCGCCTCCTGGATGGCAGGGTCCTGGACGGTGTCCCAGGAGCTCTGTGCCGGGCCGTGGTAGACGAGCGCTCGCACGGTACTCACTCCCTCGTCCCCCACTCCACGGTCACCCCCGCAGAACGCCCGGGCAACACGGCCGCCCGCGCACCTCAGTCCGGCTCCATGTAGGGGCGGCGGAGGACCGGCGCCTGGCCGGCGCCCCATGGCCGCACGGCTGCCAGCGCCTGGGCGACCGCGGACTCCAATGAACCACTGGTGTCCACCGCGACGGCGTCGGGCCATGGCGGCTCCGTGGCCGCCATCGCGGCGGCGATCTCGGGGCCGGCGTCGGATGCGCCGGGAGCGCGCGTGGTCAGGCGGGCCGCTGACACGTCGCCCGGCACGTGGCAGTGCAGGGCCACCAGGTCGGCGCTGGTCCGTTCGGCCACGCGCGAGGCCGCCTCACGCTGTCCCGCATCGGACCAGGTGGCGTCCAGGACGACGGACTCGCCGGCGGACAGCAGGGCGGCTGCGCGATCGAGCAGCGCGCCATAGGTTCTGGCCGTCCACTCCGGTGTGTACATGCCCTCGCCGTAGCGGGCCGTCGCGGACTGCTCCGCGGGAATGCCCGCCAGTTCCTTGCGGAGGCGGTCGCTGCTGAGCAGGGTGATCCCCAGCCGGTCGGCCAACGCCCCGGAGAGGGTGGACTTCCCGCTGCCCGGCAGTCCGCCGACGAGGGTGAGACAGACAGCGGAGGCGCGCAGGTGACGCAGTGCCGCAGAAGCGAGCCGCCGCGCCACCGCCTCCGCCCCAGGCGCGCGCTGACGGGCCTGGACCATGGAGACCTTGGCGCGGACGAACGCGCGGTAGGCGATGTAGTGGTGCCACAGGGACGGAGGCGCCGGATCGCCGGAATACTCGCCGTACTGGGCGAGGAAGTACGCCGCGGCTTCCTGGGCGCCGAGCCGCTCCAGGTCCATGGCTAGGAAGGCGGCGTCGTCCAGGCCGTCGACGTAGCGGAGATGGTCGTCGAACTCCAGGCAGTCCAGGACGCGAGGGCCGTCGTCGAGGCAGAAGATGTCGTCGGCGAGCAGGTCGCCGTGGCCGTCAACCACCCGTCCCTGCTCGATGCGGGCGTCGAACAACGGCTTGCGACCGGCGAGATAGCGGCGCACCAGCCGCTCGACCTCCGTCACCCCGTCGAGCACGAAACCGTCGGCAGCCAGCACTTGCACCTGCTGGAAGCCGGCCTCCCACCGCGCTGACAGCGCGTCACGCGTGCCCTGCTCGGCCACGTCGCGGCCGCGGGGCGCGTCCGCGTGCCACGCGGCGAGGTTCCGTGCGACGGCCCGGAGGACATCGTCGACGGCGGCTCCTGCTCGGACCAGGCGGGAGAGGCGGCGGCCCTCCGGCATACGGCGCATCACCACGAGCGGTTCAGGCGCCTGTGTGTCAGGGCTGCGGAACTCGCCAACCCCCAGGTAGACGTCGGGGGCAAACCGGCGGTTGAGGGTGACTTCTCGCTCGCAGGCGGACTCGCGAGCCGATGCCGCGGTGTAGTCCAGGAACCCAAGATCAACCTGCTTCTTGACCTTGTAGACGCGGTCGCCGACGAAGAACAGGATGGCCGTGTGGGTCTCGCGAACGTCTGCGCGCGGCAGCGGCTCGCGCTCGTGCCCGGACGCATCCGCCTGAGGCACCGACCGCAGCGCGGATGTCCCCCGGAGCTCGGGCTCAGTCATGAGCGACCGCTCGGCGCCCACGGGCCGGTCCTGGTGCCGGCAGCGGCCACGCGTGCAGCAGGCGCGGGGTGAGCCTACGTTTCTCGGCCCCGTCGGTGGCCCGGTGGGCAGCGCTGAGACTCTCGGGCGAACCGTCGATGCCGACGGTGACGACTGGTTGCATGGCGGCGGCCTCCGTCTCGTACGAAGCTGGAAGCGACGGTGGACGAGTCCGATCGAGTGAATGGTCCGGACGTCGCCAGCATGCCGAACATGATGCGTTCTCTCATTCGAGGATCACCCGAGCCCCTCTGCGGCGCATGTGGACGTGTGGAGGAGAGCCCGGAACGGGAATCCGGCACGAGAGGAGACAGGGGCGGTGACGATTCCCCTGGTGGTCGGCGTGTACGGATCCGAGGCGAGCCTGGAGGCGGTCGACTGGGCCGCCGAAGGGGCGGTCCGGCACGGGGTGCCGCTCCACGTCCTGCACGCAGCGGGTGGGGACCATGAAACCTCCGACGTGATCAGCGCTGCCTCGGCACGTGCCACGAAGGGCGCTGCCCCCGTGCGGCTGTCGAGCGAGGTGGTGCATGAGGACGCGGCCTCCGCCTTGGTCGACAAGGGGCGCAACGCCTTCGCGCTGGTGCTCGGGTCAAGAGGGCTCGGAGACCTCGCCGAGATGCTCCTGGGGTCGGTCAGCCTCGCCGTGGCGGCACGAGCCGACTGCCCGGTCGTCGTGGTCCGCGGCACAGCAGAGCACCGGGACGCCCAGTTTGGAACCATTGTCGTCGGCGTCGAGGACGAAGAGAACAGCGGCACGGCCCTCCGGTTCGCGTTCCGCGAGGCCCACGTGCGACGGTGCCGGCTGATGGCAGTGCACGCCTGGAGCGCGCCGTTCGGAGCTTTCGCCACATCTCAGGCTCCGTCGTGGCCCCTGGAGGCCCACCGGCGCCCGTCGGCGCAGGTGCTCGACGACGCCCTGCGCAGCCTGCCGGAACAGTACCGCGACTCCCTGGTCGAGCGGATCCTGATCGAAGCACCGGCACGCCAGACACTGCTGGAAGCCGCATCAGGGGCGGACCTTCTGGTCGTCGGTACCCGCCCGCGCCTCATGCATCGAGGTCTGCAACTGGGCCTGATCAATCACGCGGTACTGCATCACGCGCCGTGTCCCATCGCGGTCGTTCCCCAGATCTGACCACCTCTTGGAGCAGGCTATGTCGAAGGCCGATGGGCTTCCTCGCGCCTCCCAGCAGCCGTGGCGGCGGTCCTGGTCAGGTGCCGGTGGAGGAACGGCGGGCGTCGTCCTCTCGGTACGCGATGTCAGCGGCGACCGAGACCACGCCGTCGACACCACGGCACAGCTGCTCAATGACGGGGATCAGACTCCTGTACTCCACGGAACCGCCGAGGGCGACCCGCCCGCCGCGCACCTCGACCGTCACATCCGAGGGTTCGAGGCCCATGGTGCGCCGCAACACGTCCCCCGTGATCTCCTCACGGATGGCATCGTCACGGCGCAGGAAGACCCGTAGCAGGTCACCACGGCTGACGATGCCCAGGAGCCGGTCTGCCTCGTCCACCACCGGCAGCCGCTTGACGTGCTGGGCCTCCATGAGGCGAGCGGCCTCGACCACAGTCCACTCAGGGCGCGCGCACACTGCGGGAGCCGACATCAGTTCCTCGGCGATGGAACCCTCCGCCTTGGCCCGCTCCCAGGCCTCCAGGTTCGGGACCGGAGCCCTGCCAGACGGGTCGGCCTGGTCAGCGCTCTTGCGCAGCAGGTCGGCCTCGGACACCACCCCCATGGGCCGGTCCAGATCGTCCACCACAGGTACGGCGGTGACGTCGTTCTCCGCCAGCAGCCTGACGAGCTCCTTGAACGGTGTGTCACGCCGTGCCCGTACGACGTCCCGGGTCATGAGCTCCTCGACCGTTCGGTGGTGCATGGTGCCTCCCGTACACGGGCCGCCCGCCTCGCGGCCCCGGGGGCTCTCACCCCATGCGGCGGCCTGTCCCGCGTGGCAGGTTGGATACAGCACCATTCTGAGGAGAGGGCGGCGATCATGCGAGCTCACCTCGGCGACCAACTGGTCATCGAAAGTCCTACGGCCGGCGCCGCCAAGCGCGACGGCGAGATCGTCGGACTTCACCACAAGGACGGAACACCTCCCTACGATGTGCGCTGGTCGGACACGGACGAGGTGACGCTCGTGTTCCCCGGGCCCGACGCACGCATCCGGCACCTCGAGCATGAACAGCTCGGGAGCACCCACGCGCAACGGCCGGAGACGGGAGAGGCGGAGGCCGTGTCCACAGCTGCCGCGCCGGCCGGGACAACCAACCCTGGCGACATCGGCCGGCGCGTGGCCGTCGAACGCCGGAGACAGGGAATCAGCCGGGAGGAAGCCGCCCGCCGCGCCCGGATGTCGTCCGACTACCTGGCATACCTGGAGGAACGGCCTGCCGACCCAACTCTGGCGACTCTCATCAGGCTGGCCGACGCACTGGGCACTACGGTCGCTGCTCTGCGCGGCGGAGGCATGGATCTCCCACCAGGTCAGGGCTACGCACTGCTGCACCCTCAACTGCGGGACCTCGACCCGGAGGAGTGCCGCTCCCTGCTCTCCACGCATGGGGTGGGGCGCATCGCGGTGACGACGTCCGACGGCCGCCCGGCGGTCGTCCCGATCAACTACGAGGTCGTCAATGAAGCCATCGTCTTCCGGACCGCGCCCGACTCCGTGGCGGCGGCGGCCGCGGAAACGGACGTCGCCTTCGAGGTCGATCACGTGGACGAGGCTCTGAGTCAGGGCTGGAGCGTGCTCGCCGTCGGCCGCGCGAGCGTCGTGACCGATCCCGAGGCCGTGCACAGGCTCACCCAACGCGCCCACACCACGCCGTGGGCGGGCGGTGAACGCGAGATGTGGGTGTCGATCCGGCCCACGAGCCTCACGGGCCGTCGCATAACCCCGGCCGATCAGTAGACGGCCACGGGTCACCGAAGAGACACCCCTCCCAGGGTGCGCCGACTCGCGAGCGGAGTCTGGTGGGCACATACCGTCCGACGAGCGGGCGCGGCCCTGACCCATGACGCTGCGGCCGCCCCGTCGATGCACAGCGCGCAGCCTCTTCCTATAGGTGGGGGTCGGCCGTCTACTCGGTACTGGGCTTCGTGGATTCGGCGACCTTCAATCAGGCGCCGCGCGTGCGCGGGTCACCGCGTGGTCTGGGCTCCGCCCGTGCCGACATCCTCGCCGCCAAGCCGGGACTCGACGCTCACCACCCCCTCCAAGGCGCGAACAAGGCGCTCGGCGACCCAGATGAGCGAGGTGTCTTGGACCGGGCCACGAAGCGTGACGACCCCGTCCTGCACGGACACGTGGATGGCGTGACCGAGCGTGGGGAACAGGTAGGCCACCACAGTGCGACGGACTTCCTCCTCAATGTCATCGTCCGATCGCAGGAAGACTTTCAGCAGGTCGCCACGGCTGACGATGCCCCGCAGCCTGCCCTCGTCATCGACCACGGGCAGCCGTTTGACGTGTTTCACAGCCATGATCCGGGCCGCCTGCGCCAGGGTGACGTGGGAGCGGACTGTCACAGCGGGCCTGCTCATCAGTTCCTCGGCGGTCAGCGCCTCCGCCTTGGCCAGTTCGGACCGGCGACGGATCCGTTCGGGGCGGGTGAGGTCGCGGCCCCGGAACTCCTCTTTGGGCAGCAGGTCCGCCTCGGAAACCACACCGACGACCCGCCCCTCACCTTCCACGACCGGAACGGCGCTGACCTGCCGCTGTTCCATGGCCCGCACGATCTCCTTGAACCGGGCAGCACGCCCGACGGCCACCACGGGCAGGGTCATCACATCGCTCACGATGTGCGGAGCGTCAGGCATGTCCTAAGTCCTTCAGGGGCGAGCCGGAGGAGTCGGTCAGGCCGTATGACTCCAGCATCACCACGCCCTGGCGGACCGCAATCCGGCCGGAGGCCGCCCGATGCGAGACCCGGTCGGTGTGTCGCGGCGGTACTCGGACGGTGCGACGGCATTCACAGGGGCTCTCGGCAGCCGGACGGAGAAGGCGGTGGCGGCGATGGAACTCCCGCTGGTCGTGGGCGTCGACGGATCGGACTCCAGTCTGCTGGCAGTCGACTGGGCGGTGGACGAGGCGGCACGGCACGGGCTGCCGCTGCGCCTGGTCCACGGCTCTCTGTGGGAGCGATACGAGGGAGCCCAACCGTCCTTCAGGACCGACCGTCCTGCGGAGCAGGTCATGGCACAGCACATCATCGCTTCCAGCATGGAACGTGCCCAACTTCGCAATCCCGAGGTGAAGGCTTCGGGCGAGGTACTGCCGGACGATGCCGTATCCGTGTTGCTGCGGGCGGGCCCCGAGGCGTTCGTCCTGGTCACGGGCTCTCGGGGGCACGGCGAGGTCGCGGGGCTGCTGCTGGGGTCGGTCAGCCTTGCGGTGGCGGCTCGTGCCGTGTGCCCGGTCGTCGTGGTCCGAAGCGGGGACCCGATCCGTCAGGGAACCTTCGGCCGGGTCGTGGTGGGGGTCGGGGACCCGGCTGGTGGCGCGGGCGCCGTACGGTTCGCCGTCCGCGAAGCCGAGGTGCGCGGCTGCGCCCTGACGGCCGTACGGGCCTGGCGCAACCCGGCCCAAGAGCCCGTGGACCACATGCTGATCGCCGACGACGCCGCCCGGCTGCGCGAGGAGCGGGCCTCGGCCGGCCTCGACGACGCGCTGCGCGAGGCCGCACGGGAACACCCTCAGGTCGACATTCAGCGCCGACCGGTCGAAGGCCCCGCCCACCGGGTCCTCCTGAAGGCATCGGCCGAAGCCGACCTGATCGTCGTCGGTGCTCAGCGCCGGCACGGTCACTTCGGCCTGCAGCTCGGCAGAGTCGCCCATGCCCTGCTGCACCACGCGGAATGCCCGGTCGCCGTCGTCCCCCAACCGGTCTGAAGCTCACCGCGAGGGCCCGGGCCCAGCGGCCTTCGAAGGAGAGGGAAGGGCGGCGGATGTCGGAGTGGACATGGGAGTGGACGGGCTACGACCCTGCAGTCGAACAACTGCGTGAAGCGCTCTGCACGCTCGGCAACGGCTACTTCGCCACGCGGGGCGCGGTGCCCGAGTGCCGGGCGGGCCTGGTGCACTGCCCGGGAACCTACGCGGCCGGGTGCTACAACCGCCTGGAGTCGACCGCGGCAGGGCGGCAGGTGGTGAACGAGGACCTGGTCAACCTCCCGAACTGGCTGGTTCTCCGATTCCGTCGGCGCCGCACCCAGGGAGAGTGGGGCCCGTGGTTCTCCCCTGACACGCATGCTCTCCTGGACCACAGGCACACTCTGGATCTGCGCCGCGGCACGCTCACCCGGACGTTCCGCCATCGGGACGACGAGGCATGTGTGCTCGGCGTCGAACAGACACGCCTGGTGCACATGGGGGATCCTCACCTGGCCGCGCTGCGGACGGTTTTCACGGCCGAGGACTGGTCGGGAGAGATCGAGATCGAGTCCTGCCTCGACGGGGAGGTGATCAACGGCAATGTGCATCGTTACCGCGCCCTGAACCGCCGGCATGTGGCCCATGTGCGCACTGGGGCAGAGGAACCCGGCACGGTATGGCTGAGCTGCCGGACCAGCGCTTCGGACATCGCCGTCGCCCTGGCTGCCCGGACGACGGTCGTCGCCGAAGGGGCATTGGCGTCTTCGGTGCTTCGTCCGGCCCGTCACCGTGCGGTCCACCGCCTGGTGGTCCCGATCTCCCCCGGCCGGCCCGTCACCGTGGAAAAGACGGTGGCCCTGCACACCTCACGGGACACGGCGATCAGCGACCCGCTCGGCGAAGCGGTCGACCGGGTGTCCACAGCGGCGGACTTCACCGCCCTGCTGGACTCCCATGTCGCCGCGTGGGAGCGGCTGTGGCGGCGCGCGGACCTCCAGGTCCCCGGCGAGGCCGGCCGCATCCTCCGTTTCCACCTCTTCCATGTCCTGCAGACACTGTCACCGCACACCGCGGATCTGGATGTGGGGGTGCCCGCCCGGGGCCTGCACGGCGAGGCATATCGCGGTCACGTCTTCTGGGACGGGCTCTTCGTTCTGCCGTATCTCAACCTGCACTTGCCGGAAGTGTCCCGGGCGCTGCTGAACTACCGCTACCGACGCCTGCCGCGGGCCTGCCGGGCAGCCGCCGCGAGCGGTCGGGCCGGGGCGATGTACCCGTGGCAGAGCGGCAGCGACGGCCGTGAGGAATCTCAGGAATGGCATCTCAACCCCGCCTCGGGCCGCTGGCTGCCCGACCACTCCCGCCTCCAGCACCACGTGGGCTCGGCGATCGCCTACAACGTCTGGCATTACTGCGAGGCCACCGGTGATACCGAGTACCTCCACACGAGGGGCGCGGAGATGCTGCTGCACATCGCCCGTTTCTGGGCAGACCTCGCCGTCTTCGACTCCGACAGGAACCGTTACCGAATCCGTGGAGTCGTCGGCCCGGACGAGTACCACGACAGCTACCCAGGGGCTGCCCTGCCGGGACTGGATGACAATGCATACACCAACGTCGCTGCCGCCTGGGTCCTCACCAGCGCCCTGGAACTCATGCGGCGCCTTCCCGCATGGCGCCGCGAGGAACTGTTCGACCGGCTCCGGCTGAACGCCGACGAGCTGCCGAAATGGGAGGAGGTCTCCCGTCGTTTGCGCGTGCCGTTCCACCAGGGCCTCATCAGCCAGTTCGAGGGCTACGACGACCTCGCGGAACTGGACTGGGACGCCTACTGTGCGCGCTACGGCATCATCCGCCGGCTTGGACCGGATCCTGGAGGCCGAGGACGACTCGGTCAACCGCTACAAGGCGTCCAAGCAGGCCGACGTTCTCATGCTCGGCTACCTGTTCTCGCCCTCCGAACTGCGGGCCCTGTTCCGGCGTCTCGGGTACGACCTGGACGACGACGTCTGGCGGAGGACGGTGGACTACTACCTGCAGCGCACCAGCCACGGCTCCACTCTCAGCGGGCTCGTCCACGGCCTGGTCCTCGCCAGGGCCAGACGGGCCGAGGCATGGCAGTACGTGCACGAGGCCCTGGAGGCGGACATCGCGGATATCCAGGGCGGCACGACCGGCGAAGGTGTCCATCTCGGGGCCATGGCCGGGACCCTCGATCTGGTCCAGCGCGGCCTGTCGGGGCTGGAGACACATGAGGACGCGCTGTGGCTGGACCCGGTACCGCTCCCGGCGCTCTCCGAGTACGGGTTCACGATGCACTATCGCGGTCACTGGGGCGTAGGCATACGCCGCCGGAGCGGGCAGCTGGAGATCAGCGTGCCGGACTCGGAGGAGTCGCCGATCCGGGTGATGCTGGCCGACCGGGCGGTGACCATCGCGCCTGGGGACACCTGCTCACTCGTAGTGCCGGACCTCGTCCCGGACCGCCCCTCACGTTACTCCTGACCTCGCGCCTGCGAGCTGATGCCTGCGATCGGCGTTCAACCGTTTCTGGAGCGGCTGCACGCCAACGACCTGGTCGTCTATGACGGCCGTACCGTGGTCGCCCACCGCGAACGCCTCAGCGGCCGGGGCGAATCCCGCCTGGTTCTGGACCACTACCTGGAGGCCCTCCTGCGCAAGCCGGGCGCCTTCCCCGGAGCGACCGCCCTCGAACAGGCCAAAGCAGCAGGGAAGTTCACCCCCGTTCATGAAGCCTGGTGGACCGCGGCCTGCGCTGCCCACGGCGAGGCGGCCGGCACCCGGGCCCTGATCGAGGTGCTGCTGCTGGGCCGCCACATGGAACACGAACACGTCGTCGCCGGACTCGCGGCGGCCCACCGGGCCGGCGCCCTGACTGCGGACGCGGTCGCACTCGAGGCCCGCAAAGCTGCCGAAGGCGAGACCTTCACCGAGCCCGCGAAGCCCACCGCCCGTCCCGTCCCGCCGCACGAAGAGACCGGCGGGACGGTCACATTCCTGTCCGACTGGAAGCTGTCCCATCTCCCGCCCGACACCCGGCCGCTGCCGTCGGTGGCCCACTGCGACCAGCTCCTGCACCGGCACGGCCGCACGGCCGGCGAGAAAGAGGGATCATGAACCGCAAGCGCGGACTGGCCGAAGAAGCCGCCACCGCCTCGATCGACCATGCATGCCGCATGCTCAGGCTGCCGTCCATCCGCCAGCAGTTCACCGACCTCGCCGAAGGCGCCGCCCGCGATCAGATGTCGTATCGGGCGTTCCTCGCCGAACTGCTGCTGGCAGAGTGCGACGACCGGGCCCGCCGGCGTTCCGAGCGCCGGATCAAGGCCGCTTCCTTTCCCCGGGACAAGAGCCTGCGGGCGTTCGACTTCGAGGCGAACTCCAACATCGACCCGGCGACCGTGAACACCCTCGCGACCTGCGAGTGAGTCAAGAAGGGGGAGCCGCTCTGCCTGATCGGCGACTCCGGCACCGGAAAGTCCCACCTGCTGATCGCCCTGGGCACCGAGGCTGCGATGCACGGCTTCCGCGTCCGCTACGTGCTGGCCACCAAGCTCGTGAACGAGCTGGTGGAAGCGGCCGACGAGAAGCAGCTGTCGAAGACGATCGCCCGCTACGGCCGAGTCGATCTTTTACGCATTGATGAACTCGGCTACATGGAGCTTGACCGTAGGCGCGCTGAGCTGCTGTTTCAGGTTCTGACCGAACGAGAGGAGAAGAACAGCGTCGCCATCGCTTCGAACGAGAGTTTCAGCGGTGAACGAAGACATTCACCGATCCGCGGCTCTGCGCAGCCATCGTCGACCGGCTGACCTTCAACGGCGCCATCATCCAGACCGGCACCGAGTCCTACCGCCTCGCTCACACCAAGGCGCACGCCGAACAAGCCCAGGCCGGCTGACCGGGCGCCACACCGGAGAGGCCACCCGGCAGCCGACCGGCTCAGAACCCTTCAGCCGTCATCGCTGTCCGACGTCGCAGGTCGGGGGCACCTACTGGCCTGTCTGGACAGTGCTGCGCAGCTTTGTGACCGCCTGCCAGAGACCATCAAAGGCGCGCTGTTCCTCCTGCGGGGAGGGCCGGGCGGAATCGAAAACGCTGTCGCATCGCCCCCGCAGCCGGGCATAGGCGTCGAAGCGGGCAAGAACCTCCTGGATCAGTTGTTCCTGCGATGGGGCGGGAGGCGGGCCGGAGGGAGCGTTCTGGGGGGCATCCGTGACATCTTCCTTGAGCGGAGGGCGGTCAGAGCCTACTGGTTCACTTGGTTTCCGAAGATCTCTTTCACTTCGCGGGCCGCGTAGTACACCAGCACATAGCCAGCGGCCGGGTCCGCCCACCACAGCCCGGCCAAAGCGTTAACAGGCCATTTCGTTTGGTGTGATCTTGCGGGATGCTGGCCGTATGGCGAACGAGCTTGTCGAGCGGTTGGTGCCTGACGGTTTGTGGGAGCTCTTTCAGAGGGTGGCACCGCCGGCGCCGGAACGACCGCAGGGCGGAGGCCGCCGTCGGTCGCACGGTGACCGGGAGGTTCTGGCCGCGATCGTGTTCGTGGCCACGTCAGGCTGCACATGGAACCAGTTGCCGCCTGGGTTCGGACCGTCGGGCGTCACCGCGTTCCGGCGGTTCACCGAGTGGTCCCAGGCCCGTGTCTGGGCCAAACTGCACCGCCTGGTGCTCGACGAACTCGGCGGTCAGGGAGAGCTCGACTGGTCGCGGTGCGCCATCGACTCCGTCAGCGTCCGCGCGGTCAAAGGGGGCCGCTGACGGGACCGAATCCGACCGACCGTGGCAAGAGTGGATCGAAAATCCACCTCATCGTCGACCGGAACGGCCTGCCTCTTTCCATCGGCGTCTCCGGCGCCAACGTGCACGACAGCCAGGCCTTCGAGCCACTCGTCAGAGGCATACCGCCTATCCGTTCACGCCGTGGCCCACGTCGGCGCCGCCCGGCGAAACTCCACGGAGACAAGGGATACGACTACCCCCACCTGCGACGATGGTTACGGATGCGAGGGATCACACCACGTATCGCCCGTCGCGGAGTCGAGAACTCCCAACGCCTCGGCCGGCATCGGTGGGTCGTAGAACGCACCATCGCCTGGCTCAGCGGATGCCGACGACTACACCGTCGCTACGAACGCAAAGCCGAACACTTCATGGCCTTCACCGCGATCGCTGCCACACTCATCTGCTACCGCAGACTCCCCAAATGAAATGGCCTGTTATGAGCTGTGGAGACGACGACATCCGCCTGGTCTTCGTCGGTCAGGGCATTGACTGCAGCGATGATGGCCTCTGGACCGTGAGTGTCCACGAGTTCCACGAACGGCTGCAGATCCCGGCCAGCAGGATCGTACTGCGCATAGTCCTGCAGCTCGCCCCATGAGGAGAAGAGGAACAACTCGGGATGGGAGGTGGGGCGGCCGTCCTTGAGAGCCCTGGCGGCGATCGCGAGCGAAACGAGCGTATCCCCACTTCGCGACAACGCGACACGACGTCCGGCCGCGAGTAGCCGCAGTACCTCCGTCATGGCCCCGATGTTGGTGCGGCAGAGCACGGCGTCCGGACATGCGACGTCGCCGATCTCCGTCGGGATTGCCTCCGTGCCAGTCAGCCGGATCGATGCTCCCGCAAGTCCGAGCCACACATTGGCCTGATCGGCGAGAAGGGGGCCGAACCGGAAGGAGCGGGTCAGGCTGAGGCGGGTGGCATCGAAGCCGGTCATCACATCACGTGCCCCACGCCAGCCATAGATGGCTTGAGCGGAGTCGCCGACCATTACCAGCTGGGCATGGGCCCCCTGAGCTGTGAACACCTGCTCCACGACCGAGTTGGTGTCCTGTGCCTCGTCCAGGAGAAGGAAGTCACCATCGATTCTCGGCTCGGTGAGCGCCCACATTTTCAGATACTGAACTTGATCGGGTGATGTCGGGCCGTTCGGCTGAGCGGTGAGCCTGGGGCGCTGTACTGCTTTCGCTGTGAGGTATGCGCAGGGCGGTGGCTTGACCGACGCTGAGAGGGACGCCCGGGAGCGGGTGCGCCTCGATGCGGTGACCCGGTTCGAGGCCGGGGCGACGAACCGCGCTGTTGCCACTGCGCTGCGCGTGTCAGAGCGATCGGTGGAGCGGTGGAGACGGCAGTGGCGCGAAGGCGGTGCGGCTGATGTCGCCTCGAAGGGTTCGCCCGGGCGCCCCAGGCTCTCTGACAAGCAGATCGCCCGGCTGGAGCGGGAGTTGGAGCGCGGCCCGCTCGCACATGGCTGGGTTGACCAGCGATGGACTCTCGCGCGCGTCAAGAACTTGATCGGGCGACTGTTCCACGTCTCCTACACGGTGGAGGGCACGTGGCGACTGTTGAAGCGGCATGGGTGGTCCTGGCAGCAGCCCACTCGCCGCGCGATCGAGCGTGACGACGACGCGGTAGAACTCTGGAAGAAGGAGGTCTGGCCGCGGGTAAGAGCGTCGCGGCGGCGCGCGGCGGCTGGATCCTCTTTGAGGACGAGGCCGGCCAGTCGATGACGCCGCCGCGTGCCAGGACCTGGGGCCGGATCGGACAGACCCCGGTAGTGCGGGTGCGGGGCCGGGGCTCGGGACGAGTGTCGATGGCGGGCATGACCTGCTACAAGCCGGGCGAGCGGTCCCGACTGATCTACTCGGTCCGCGAGTACAACGGGCGCAAGGACCAACCGAAGGGCTTCGGCTGGCGGGACTTCCGCGACCTGCTGGTCCGCGCCCGCATCCAGCTCGGCGGACCGATCGTGCTGGTCTGGGACAACGTCCGCATCCACCTGACCGCACCGCTGCACGAGTTCATCGCCGCGAACGCCGACTGGCTCACCGTGTTCCAACTGCCCACCTACGCCCCCGACCTGAACCCGCAAGAAGGCGTGTGGTTCCTGGTCAAGCGCGACATCGGCAACCTCGCCGCCGCCGACCTGGGCCAGATCACCCGCGCTGTGAAGCGCAAGCTCAAGATGCTGCAGTACCGACCCCACGTGATCGACGGCTGTCTCACCGGCACCGGCCTGGCCCTGGACCGCTGATCGCGTCGAACATCGCGTCCTTCCACCCGAAGATCGCGGGAGCCCGCCTCTACGCGAACGTGCTGGAACAGGCGCTGATGTAGAAAATCCGCACAGGGAGGGGAAGGACCTGTAGGACCGGTCCTTCCTTCGCCGAGCTGGGGCCTGAGTACGCGTACTCAGGCCCCAGGCCGCGATGAAGCGCAACGATGCTGTCATGGACACTACTTCTGTGCAGCGCCACGACGAGCGCGCTTCGCCTTCTGGTAGGGGACTGGCCACGCGCGTCGCGGGTGCCGCCGGAACCGGTGCCGCTCTCACGTACCTGTCGCTCGGGTTGGTGGACTCGGCGTACCGCTACGACACCCGCACCTGCGCCAACGCGCCGGGCTTCTGCATGACGGTGTGGCCGGACGTGTCGCTCCTCGCCTCGTTCGCCATCGCGCTCGTGGGGCTGATCGTGGCGTATCGACTTCTGGGCATCCAACCCCGGCTAGCGGTGATCCCGCCGACACTCCTGCTGGCACCGTTCCCGCTGGACGCCGTGGAGTCAGTGGCCGGATTGTGGCCGGCCACCGTCGCAGGAGCGGCGTGGGCCGCCGCACTGGCGCTGACGGTATGGCGCCCCTACCGGATCCTGGGACTGTCCGCCGCAGCCGCACTCCTCCTCGCATCCCTTACCGTTCTGTACGGCTGAGCAAATGACAGAACTCCGTGCCGCCCCTACAGTCACGCGCGGGCTGGGGTGGCGTCTGATCTCGCCGGAACTGTGGTCCCCAAAGACCACCCCGGTAGAGACACACTGCCTATGTCAGGTGCATTGCGGATGCATGGGTATCGCTGGCCCAAGCGGAGGATCGGCAACCACGCTAGCCCGGGAGGCGGCTGCCCGGGTGCGGGTGGAGGAGCTTGAGTCGCAGATCGCGGAGTTGACGGCGCGACTGGAGGCCGAGCGGGAGACGTGGTCGCGGCTGCGGGAGACGGTGGCCGAGGTGGTCGCGGAGATGTCCAGTTCGGACTGGGCCTCGGTCGCCGAGCAACCGGTGAAGCCGACGGCCGGTGACCAGCCGGTGCGGGTGGTTGGGGCGATCATGGTGCCGCACGGGCGGGAGGGGCTGTCGGTGGATGTACTGCCGGATGTGTACCGCGACATCGTGGAGGTCGTGGCGGACGCATCGGATCCGATGCAGGCCAAGCAGATCGTGCCGAGGATCGGGCTGCCGGCGGTGACGGCGAAGATCGAGGGGACGCGGGGGAAGCTGAAACAGCTGGTAGAGCGGGGCTGGCTGAGAGAGGACCAGCCCGGACTGTTCGCGCTCGCTCACCGGACGGCAGAGGCGAAGGCGTGAACTCCCGGAACGATAAAGGCTCTTCTTTCTACCTTCGTAGGTGCCAACCAGAACAAAGCGCAGAAAGAAGAGCGCGATGGAACCCTACGACGCCTTCGATGGCATTGATGAGTTCGCTGCCGCAGTCAGCGCCTTCGGCTGCCTGCAAGGCGACTTGGCCGACGCCGCGACCGCACGGATGGCGCATCACGAAGTGGAGGAGCTGATCGAGGAGCGGGGCCGTGAGCTGCTGCGTCTGTTATTCCAGGGCCATCTCGGCCAGCGGGCCCGCCGGGAACGCGGACAACCCCGCGGGATCGGTGGGGTGGTGACCGGGGCGGACGGGCTGGTGCGTCCGTATCGGGAGACGGGCCATCACCGGCGGCTGGCCTGCGTGTTCGGCACGGTCACTGTCGAGCGGTGCTCCTGACGGCAGAAGGGGCTGCCCAGCGTCCACCCTGTCGACCGGGTCCTGTCCCTTTCCGCCGGACGGCACTCGCACGGCCTGCGCCGGCTGGCGGTCGCCGAGGCCATCCGCGGCTCCTACGACCAGGCCAAGGCGGCAATCGATCAACGGTGCGGGAAGGTGCTGGGCAAACGTCAGGCCGAACACCTCATCATCGCCGCGGCCCGGGACATCGACGGCTTCTACCAGCGTCGGATCCCGCTGCCGGCGACCGCCGACACCCTCCTGGTCCTGCAGTTCGACGGCAAGGGCATCGTCATGCGGCCCGAGGCCCTGCGGCCCGCCACCCTCAAGGCCCACCGGACCGCCCGGCGGGCGATGCGCACCCGGCTCGCTCCGGGCGAGAAGCCGCACCGCAAACGGATGGCCACTCTGGCCTGCGTCTTCGACGCCGATCCGGCACCCCGCCGGCCGCACGACATCATCGCCCTGCCGGACGGACGCAGCCGCGAACGGACAATCCGGCCGGGGCCGAAAGCCTCGGCGAAGTGGCTGACCGGGTCGGTCGTCCACCCGCCCGAGCACACCGTCGCCGCCGCCTTCGACCAGGCCGAAGCCCGCGACCCCGGCCACGTCCGTACCTGGGTGGTCCTCGTCGACGGCGCCCGCCATCAGCTCGACCTCATCCATGCCGAAGCCGACCGACGCCACATCCCCGTGCACGTCCTGCTCGACATCGTGCACGTCAGTGAGTACCTGTGGACCGCGGCGCACGCCTTCCATCCGCCCGGCACCGCCGATGCCGAAGCGTGGGTCGCCAGCCACCTGATCACGATCCTGCATGGTCAGGCCGCCCGCGCCGCGCGAGAGATCACCGCGCAGGCCGACCGGGTCCGCCTGCGCGGAGCGAAACGCGAGGCCGCGGACGCCTGCGTCGGCTATCTGACCAACCACCTCGACCAACTCGGCTACGACACCGCCCTCGCGGCGGGCTGGCCGATCGCCACTGGCGCGATCGAGGGCGCCTGCCGTCATCTGATCGGCGGCCGCCTCGACATCACCGGCGCCCGCTGGGGCTTGGCCGGAGCCGATGCCGTCCTCAAACTCCGCGCCCTGAACGACAACGGCGACTTCGAGGAGTATTGGCGCTTTCACCTACGGCGCGAGCACCAGCGCCTCTACCCCCTGCCCGACCAGCAGAGGTGCGCCCTCACAACCTGAACCATCCAGCACGAGCGTCTGATCAACCGGCGCCGACGAAAGCGCCGTTGGTGAGCACCGGCACCACCGAGCTGACGTCCACCTCCGTGGCGATAGCAACGTCGTCGGCGAACCCCGCTGCACCAAGCTCGCGCCCGGATGAGCTGGACGCGACGGCGGCGCGAGGATCCGGAGTCCCGGCGAAAACCGCCGCCGCCATGACGGCTTCCGAGGAGGGCACCTCACCACCACACTCAAGCAGCGCAGCGACCACCGCTCCGGCGCCGAGCATATCCTCGAGCGCCGGCCGAAGACTGCCGTCGGGCCAGCGTTCGCCGGCGGCGATCACCCCAACAGGATGCTCAATGGTCCCGTGGCCATGCGCACCGAGCCATCGCCCGACGGCCGATGCGTTCCGCAACGAGGCGGCGACCACGATGGAGCCTTCGGCGGCGGAGGCGGCGATCGCCGACCCGTTCGGCGAAGGCAGCACCAGCCGCGGAGTAAACGGAGCGCGTCGCAGCGCGGCCGGAGACAGCGACCATGGCGAAGCGTCGGTCACCGCTCGTCGCCCCACCGCCAAAGCGGCGTCCACCTGCTCGGCGAGGCCCACAGCAGACTCATCCCGCCAGGGATAGGGGAACACCTGCGTCCCCGCGTCGACAGCGACGGTCACGGACGTGGTGAACGACAACACGTCGACGACCACCAAGCAGGCAACATCACCCGCGAGACGTTCTGCCCCTACCGGACCCCACTCAACCCGCACACCATGACCAGCCTGCGCAAAGACATCACCCACGGCCCACGATCATGCCAGCAGAAGCTGACACTGAGCCATAGATCTTCTCTTCGCGAGAGCTACACCCATCTGACTTGCTCCCTTGTGCGCACCACCCACCGTCCGGGTCGATGCCATTTATCCAGCCTATGTGCCAACTAAGATGCCTCGTCACAAGACGGTCACCGCCGAACCCGAGGCATCCCCAGCCCGATCCACGAGATGATCTCGCGCTGGATCTCGTTGTTGCCGCCGCCGAAGGTGAAGATCACGGCGGAGCGGTAGCCGCGCTCCAGTTCGCCGTGCAGGACTGCGCCCGCCGAGCCCTCCTTCAGCGGGCCGGCGGCGCCGACGACCTCCATGAGCCAGGCGTAGGCGTCCCGGCGGGATTCGGAGCCGTAGACCTTGACGGCGGAGGCGTCCTGCGGGGTGAGGGTGCCTTCCTGAACGGCCGTCACCATCTGCCAGTTGAGGAGCTTCATGGCGTCGAGCCGGGTGTGGGTCCGGGCGAGCAGGCGGCGCACCCAGGGCAGGTCGACGACCCGGCGGCCGTCGGCGAGCTTGGTCTCCATCGCCCAGCGCTGCACGTCGTGCAGGGCTCGGATCGCCATGGTGCCGTGGGCGGCGAGGGTGACGCGTTCGTGGTTGAGCTGGTTGGTGATCAGCCGCCAGCCCTGGTTCTCCTCACCGACCCGGCGCGAGACGGGGACACGGATGTTCTCGTAGTAGCTGGCCGTGGTGTCGTGCGAGGCGAGGGTGTTGATGACGGTGCAGGAGTAGCCCGGGTCGGAGGTCGGCACCAGGAGCATGGTGATGCCCTTGTGCGGCGGCGCCCCGGGATCGGTGCGCACGGCCAGCCACACCCAGTCCGCGGTGTCGCCGTTGGTGGTCCAGATCTTCTGCCCATTGACGACGTACTCTCCCCCACTCTCGGCTTCGCTCGAGCGGGAGGTGCCCCCATCGTCGCGTACGGCTCGTGTCTTCAGGGAAGCGAGGTCGGTGCCGGCCTCGGGCTCGCTGTAGCCGATGGCGAAGTCGATCTCGCCGGAGAGGATGCGGGGCAGGAAGTACGCCTTCTGCTCCTCGGTGCCGAACTGCATGATCGTCGGGCCCACCGTGTTCAGCGCCATCAGCGGCAGCGGTACGCCGGCCTGCGCGGCCTCGTCGAAGAAGATGAACTGCTCCATCGCGGACATCCCGCGCCCGCCGTACTCCTCGGGCCAGCCCACGCCGAGCCAGCCGTCCGTGCCGAGCCGCCGGATCGTCTCGCGGTAGAACCGCTTCTGCGCGGCCGGATCCGCGTACCGGGCGTAGGCATGATCGGGCACCAGCTCGGCGAAGTAGGCGCGCAGCTCGCTGCGCAGTCGCTGCTGCTCGGGCGTGTGGTCGAGGTGCACGGCGCCTCCAGGGTCCCCAAGGGCGGTCCTGACGGCGCACACCGTAGAACGTGTTTCAGAAATAGGGAATGGCGGCGCCGGGACTCAGTTCAGGGCCGCGATGAAGCCCGTGCACGCCTCGGCACAGGCCCGGCACACCCCCGCGGTCGATTCGGCACCGGGATGCCCGGCGAAAGCGTCCGCGCAGTCGAGGCAGACCGAGCGGCACCATTCCAGCTGGATCCTGACCCCTTCCTCGTCCTGACGGTCCTGCTCGGACAGCATCCGGCAGGTGGAGTCGCACACCTCGGCGCACATGATGCCCAGCCGGCGCACGCGGTCCTGCCGCGGCGAACCGACCGGATCCAGGAGGCCCGCACGCACCGCACACGCTCTGGCGCACTCCGTGCACGCCTGGGCGCACTCGAAGCGGTCCTCCAGGAACCTGTAGAGCTGCTGTGGAGAAGTCGGCGATGTCACACCGGGCGGGTAGCCGGGCGGGAGCGTCGCAAACCCGTTCACCGGGACCAGGTGACACCCGCTTCACGGGACCGCGTGACACCGCTCCACCGGGGCGAGGTGACGCCGCGACCGGGCCGTGTCGCCGTCCGTGGAGGCGCGGCCACCCAATGTGTCCGGTTCGTCCCGTTCCGGGTGGGGTATTCCTGTCCTATGAGTACCGCACAGATGCAGCTGGCTGCGGCAAGCGGTCTGATGAGCCTCGTGCTCTTCCTGGTGGCCATGGCCCTCCTGGCGTTCCTCGCCGGCGGCTACTGGATGACCTCGCGCGTCAAGTACCGGGAGTCCCCGCGACCACGCCCCGAGGAGCAGCCGCACCTGCCACCCGAGGGCCCGGTGCACGAGGTCCGGGAGAACAGGGAGTCCCAGGAGGTTCCCGAGATGCCCAAGGGCGGTCGCCCGCTCACCCCGTACGAGCTGACGAACATGGACACCAGGCCCAGCGCCTCGAAGGAGCGCCCGCGCTGGAGCAAGGGGTCGAGCGGCTCGTTCGGCGGCGGCGGACTGGGCGCCCACTGAATCCGACCGAACGCAGAACACCGAACACCACGCCGAACACCGGACACCACCCACACGACACCGAGCGAACGACCGGCCCTGGCCCGCGCCAGGCCGCCGTACACCGCTAGGAGACGTTCCTGGCGGCGTCCAGGCGGCCGACGCGGGCCACGTTCTGCACGTCCTCCGGGTCCTGGCTCGGCTCGGCGGCGAACCAGGCGCCGAGGATCTCCGTCAGCACCGGTGCCGAGGTGAGCCGCAGGCTGAGCGCCAGGACGTTGGCGTCGTTCCAGCGGCGGGCACCCTCGGCCGTGGCGGCATCCGTGCACAGGGCCGCACGGACGCCCGGCACCTTGTTCGCGGCGATGGAGGCGCCGGTGCCGGTCCAGCAGCACACGACCGCCTGATCGGACCTGCCCTCGGCGACGTCCCGGGCGGCGGCCTCGGAACAGACCGCCCACTGCGGATCGGCACCGGACCGCAGCGCGCCGTGCTCACGCACCTCGTGGCCGCGCCGGCGCAGTTCCGCCACGAGGAGGCGGGCGACGGGTTCGTCCATGTCGGAGGAGACGGAGATCATCATGCGCGACTCTATCCTCCCGGGTAAGGGAGCCTCGCAGGCCTGGTGACATGTCGTGCGGACATCAGTTTCGTCGGCTCTCAGCAACGACGACTCTATCCAACGTTTTCCATCCAGGCCGTGCCGGCCCTCATCTGCAGTGCCGCCACGCCGTGGCAGGCAAGCGGAGCGGCGTCAGACCCGTCTGGTTCTTGAAACTGCCGACAGGAATAGGTGGCGCAATTTCCACTTGCCTGAATTCTCGGCGGAAGGCGGAAGGTCCCTCTTCTTGCGCCGCGGTCGCCTGCGCCGGCGGGCGCCCGCGGGGACGCCGGTCTTCCGGGGGGAAGGACCGCAGCCCAGGAACCCGAGTGCCCAGGTTATCCGGATTTACCGACAGAGATCACGTTCAGCACGGTGAATTCACCTGGTAGTACGCCGTCATGAGTCATGCCTTCTGAATGCACCTCAGCGCGCGAAACCAACTGGTATCGGGTGGCAATTCGGAGCGACTTCGCCACCGCACCGGCAGAAGTGGGCGCTGATTACCTGGAGTTGACGGCTGCGGCACTGCGGTTTTCTTCCGGCCGGTTGCGCACGCTTCCTCCGGTCGATTCCGAGCCAACTCCCCCTCCTCCGCACCGAATACGCGCCTCACAGGCGGGCCTGCGGGACGAAAGCGCGCGAGTGGCGGCGAGGTCGTGTCGGTCCTTTGGTTGACGGGTGAAGATTGTGTATTAGGGTGAATGCGTTCCTGCCGATCACCATCGAACGGCAGGACGTCCCAGGGAGTTCCGCCCCGTCCGTTTCCAAAGTCTCCAGCGTGCGGCCGAGTTGATCCGTGGCGTCGTATCGTGACGGCGCCACTGCCGAACGGCGGACCCTTTCTGGGTACTGGGTGGACATCCGGCACAGCGGAACGCCGTGCCGGCCATCGGCCTGTCCCCGGCGGCTGCGACCGGTTGTGCAGCGGTCGCGGCCGTCCCCGCTCCCCACTGCTCTGACACCGAATTTCCCTGATGGTGATGACGATTCAATCTGAAACGGGAGGCGCCCGGTGATATTTTCCCGTGCGTCGCGAGGACGCCGTGACGCAGCGGATGCCACGGCACAGTCACCGGAATCAGCAGCGCCTCCTTCCACTCCCTCGCCCCCGGCGCCGAGTCCACTGCCGGACCTCGTGCCGCTGACCGCGGAGGAAATCGCCCTGATGCGCGCGAGCGTGGCCGTGGTCGGCCCGCAAGCAGCGGACATGACGGTGTACTTCTACGCCATTCTGTTCGCGCGCCACCCCGAGGTGCGCGGGCTCTTCCCGGACAACCTGGACGTCCAGCGCGACCGGTTGCTGCGCGGGCTGCTGCAGATCGTCGACCTCGTCGACGACCCGGAGAACCTGATCCGGTTCTGCGGCCGGCTCGGTCGCGACCACCGCAAGTTCGGGGCGCTGGACGGCCACTACCCCGCGGTGGGCGAGTGCCTGCTCTCATCCCTGGCCCGCTACGCCGGCCCGGCGTGGAGCCCGGAGCTGGCCGCCGCATGGACGCACGGATACGACGTCGTCGCGCAGGTGATGATGCACGCCGCGGGAGAGGACGCCCGCACGGCGCCCGCGGTGTGGGAGGCGGAGATCATCCAGCACCAGCACCGCGGCCACGGCATCGCGGAGATCACCGTGCGGCCCGATGCGCCCTACCCGTACACGGCAGGCCAGTACGCGAGCGTGGAGACGCCCTGGCACCCCAAGGCATGGCGCTACTACTCGCCCGCGCACGCGCCGCGAGCGGACAACACCGTGACCTTCCACGTGCGTGCGATCGCCAAGGGCCAGGTCAGCCAGGGCCTGGTCTACAGCGCCAAGGCCGGGGACACGGTGCGACTCGGACCCACTCAGGGCGACATGACGCTCGACCCGCGCACCGACCGGGATCTGGTGTGCGTGGCCGGCGGGACCGGCATGGCCCCCATCAAGGCCCTGGTCGAGGACGCGGCCCGCACCGGGAGAGAGCGCTACGTCGACGTCTTCCTCGGCGCGCGGACCGCCGAGGAGCTCTACGGCCTGGACGACATGCTCAGGATGTCCCAGCGGCACCACTGGCTCTCGGTGCGCGCCGCGGTGTCGCAGGAGCGTATTGCGGGGCTGGAGGGCACCCTGCCGCAGGTGCTGAACGAGTTCGGGCCGTGGTACCGGCACGAGGCGTTCCTCTCCGGGCCGGTGGACATGGTCACGCAGGCCAGCGCCACCCTGGCCCGGCAGGGTATCCCGCAGGAGCGGATCCATTTCGACCCCTTCGACGTGCCCGCACTCGAGGCCGCGCTGCTGCCCCGGCGGTTGCGGGAACCGCCCGAGGACTGAGCGTCCTGCCCGACCCGGCCCCGGCCGTGCGGCCACTCCCATGCCGCGCCCGCCCACCGGACTCGGCTTCGCCCCGTCCGCTCCCGGCCGAGCGGCCGCCGGACCACTGCCGGCGCGCCGGGCCCGTGTGAGCACCAGACCCCAGGCAGGAGAGAATCCGGTGCAACTCCCCCTCTCGTCCGACCCGGCCCGGCACCGCCCGTCGGCGCACGAGGCCGTCCTGGCGGCCGCCGAGGTGTTCATCCGCCAGTACGCCGCCGAGAACCCGGGCGACGGCGATCCGGGCCGGCGGCTCGCGGAGGTCACCGCGGAGGTGGAGCGCTTCGGCACATACGAACACACCCCGGCGGAGCTGGCGTTCGGCGCGCGGGTGGCCTGGCGCAACGCGGCGCGGTGCATAGGCCGGCTCTACTGGAACAACCTGATCGTGCGGGACCTTCGGCACGTCACACATCCCGACGACATCGCCGGCGAGTGCTTCGAGCATCTGCGGATCGCGACCAACGGAGGCCGTATCCGGCCGGTCATCAGCGTCTTCGCCCCCGATCGCCCCGGCCGTCCCGCCGCCACGCTGCTGGGCGAGCAGTTGGTGCGCTACGCGGACGACCCGCGCAGCGCCCACCGGGTGGCGCTGGCCAGGGACTTGGGCTGGAAGGGCGGCGAAACCCCCTTCGAGGTGCTGCCGTTGCTGGTGCAGCCCGGCGCCGGCCCGACCCCGCAGTTCTACGAGGTGCCCGAGGACGCCGTGTTGGAGGTGCCGTTGACGCATCCGGGCCATCCAGGGTTCGCCGACCTCGGTCTGCGCTGGTACTCGGTGCCGGCCGTCAGCGACATGTCGCTGGAGATCGGCGGGGTCACGTACCCGGCCGCGCCCTTCAACGGCTGGTACATGGGCACCGAGATCGGCTCGCGCAACCTCGCCGACACCGACCGGTACAACCTGCTGCCCGCCGTCGCCGAGCTGTTCGGCCTCGACACCCGCAACGAGCGCACCCTGTGGCGGGACCGCGCCCTGGTCGAGCTGAACCTGGCGGTCCTGCATTCCTACGAGAAGGCGGGGGTGAGCATGGCCGACCACCACACGGAATCGCAGCGGTTCCTTGCGCACGTGGACCGCGAGAGGCGGCACGGGCGCCCGGTGCCGACCGACTGGAGCTGGATCGTCCCGCCCCTGTCCGGAGGGGCGACAGCGGTGTTCCACCGCTACTACGACCCCGAGGATCCCGACCTGCGGCCCGCCTTCGTGCACCGGACCGCAGGGGCGCCGGAGGGATGCCCCTACGGCGCTGTCTGAGAGGGCACTTGTTCCAGGCCCCTGTCAGACGCGTACCCGCAGGTGTGGCAGGCGCGAGGCCGCCCCCGGGGACGGCGGTTCGGCGCAGGCCCTCGGGCCCGTCGGCCAGGCGCAGGCCGGGGTGCCGTGCCAGCAGGGTCGTCAGCGCGATCTCGCACTGCAGCCGGGACAGAGCGGCGCCGACGCAGTAGTGGAGGCCGTGGCCGAAGCCGATGTGGCCCTCGGTGCCGTCCTGGGGGCGGCGGGTGATGTCCAGGCGGTCGGGGTCTTCGTAGCAGCGGGGGTCGCGGTTGGCGGAGACCAGGATGAACTGGACGCAGTCCCCCTTGCGGACGGGTGTGCCGTGGAGGTCGAGGTCCTCGGCGGCGATGCGCATGCGCACCATGATGTCGGGACCGCACCAGCGGATGAACTCGTTCACCGCGTCCGGCGTCAGACCGGGGTCGTCGCGCAGCAGCCGCAGCTGCTCGGGGTGGGTGAGCAGGGCGGCGATCGCGTTGACGAGGAGCTGGGCCGTGTTGTCGTAGCCGGCCATGACGACGTTGAGGACCATCGCGACGGCCTCCTCCTCGGTCAGCCGCAGCCTGTCGTCGTCCCGGGCACCGGCGAGGGTGGTCAGCAGGTCGTCGGCGGGTGCACGGCGTCGCTCGTCGAGCAGGCGCAGGACGGTCTCGATCACCGCCGGGGAGGACTCCCGCAGCCGTCCGGGTTCCATGACGAGGATGTCGTGGCCCCAGCGGCGGAAGACCGCCCGGTCCGCCTCGGGGACGCCGGTCAGTTCGCAGACGATCGTGACGGCCAGCGGGTAGGCGTATCCGTCGACCAGTTCGAGGACGCCGTCGGGTGAGCAGCGGTGCAGATCGTCGAGCAGCTCGGCGGTGAGCCGCTCGACACGGGGGCGCAGGGCCGCCATGCGACGGGCGGTGAAGGCGCGGCCGACGGCACCGCGCAGCCGGGTGTGGTCCGGCGTGCTGGAGTTGCCCCAGACGCTCGCTCGCCCGGAGCACGAGCTGTCGACTTCTTCGGTACGGACTGCCGTCGGGGCAGGTGGGTGCAGATGTCGCGGACGAGATCACCTCGGCCCTCGACGTGCCGTCGCAGGCCGCCGTCCTGGGGACCCTGCGGGAGCTCCAGAGCCGTCTCGGCCTGACCGTCCTGTTCATCAGCCACAGTCTCACCGCCGTACGGCAGGTCGCGGACGACGTCGCCGTCCTGCGCCTGGGGCGCATCGTGGAACACGCCGCCTCCGACGACCTGTTCCGTTCGCCCCGCCATCCGTACACATGGCTCCTCCTGGACGCGGCGCCGGCTCTCGTGGGCGGCGGAGGATGACCTGCGCTGCCACAGGGCCGATGCCGAGGAGCAGGACCCCCTTCGTGTGTGCATCAAGTCGTCCGTGCATCAAAATCGGAGACCACTTTTCCAGCATTGTCGAACTTGCATCGATCGTGCGCGTCAGGCCGCCGCGACACCCGAGTCCTCGAGGCAGCGGCGGAGGTGGTCGAGGCCGCGCCGGGTGTGACTCTTGACCGTGCCGAGCGGCCAGCCGGTGATCCGGGCGATCTGTGCCTGCGTCAGGTCCTCGTAGTAGGCCAGGTGCAGCACCTGCCGCTGCGCGGAGCTGAGTTGCCGCAGCGCGCGGCCCACTACCAGCCGGTCGAGTGCGTCCTCGGGCTCGCCGGCGGCCTCGCGGCCCGGCACCGGGGGCAGGCTGGCGGCCGCGACGGCGAGCCGGGCGCGTCGCGCCCTCGCTGCCAGCGCGTCGGCCACCTTGCGCCGGGTGATCCCGACGAGCCAGGCGGCCGGTGTTCCACGCTCCGGGACGTATCCGTGCCGTCCGCGCCAGGCGTCGGTGAACACCTGCTGGGTCACGTCCTCCGCATCCCCTGCGTCACCGAGCGCCTGCTGGGCGAGTCCGTGGACCAGCCCGCCCCACCGCCGGTGGAGCGCGGACCAGGCGGCGTCGTCGGCGGGCAGCGGGATGCCGTCCACGACGTGCGGTGGCGGATGGGCGAGACCGGGCTCGGCGGTGGTGACGGAGCTCGGTGCGGCCGGAATGCGGTCCATGACCACGTCTCTCCTCGTGAACCGGGCGGGCGTCGCCGATCGGGGGCGACACTCACCCGATGAGCGGTGCGGCCTCGGGCCCCACCGCGCCGTACGTGCCGTTGTCCTGCGCGTTCAGCGTGCGCCCGGAGGAAGAGGGCGACAACTCGCATCGATCTCGCATCGTTTAATCTGAAAGCAGGAGCATGCGGACGGACGGGCTCACGCCCGACGAAGCGGCGCGAGGTGACAGTCATGAGCGACGCGACGGAGTCGGCCGGGCTGACCACGGGCGCGGTGGCCCGTCGACTGGGCGTCTCCCCCACCACCCTGCGCTCCTGGGACCGCCGCTACGGCCTGGGGCCCGCCTCGCGGTCACAGGGGCGGCACAGGCGTTGGAGTCCGCAGGACGTGGCGATGGTCGAGGAGATGTGCCGGCTGGCGGCGGCCGGCGCTCCCCCGGCCGAAGCGGCTCGGGTGGCCCGTCTCAGGCACGGCGAGGGGGGATCTTCCCTCCCTGCCCCGGCCGGTCCTTCCGGCAGCCCACCGCCGGCACCGGCGCTCCGGGACGACGCCCGTCGCGGCGGTGCAGGCGGTGGGCTGCCGCTCGGCGACGTGCGCCAGGAGTGCCGGGGGCTGGCCCGGGCCGCGGTGCGGCTGGACGCGCCCGAACTGGAGAGCCGGCTGCTGGACGCGGTCAGGGAGCACGGGCTGACCACGGCGTGGGAGGAGGTGATGGTGCCGACACTGCGCGCGATGGGCCGCAAGTGGGAGTCCTCCGGCGACCGTTACGTGGAGGTGGAGCACCTGCTGTCCTGGCAGATCTCCACCGCCTTGCGCCGTGCGCCGCTGGTGCTGCCGCGGGCGGCGGAACCCGTCGGCACCGAGCCGGTCGTGCTGGCGTGCGTACCCGGCGAGCAGCACTCGCTGCCGCTGGAGGCACTCGACGCGGCGCTGGACGAACTCGGCGTGCCGACGCGGATGCTTGGCGCCGCCGTACCGGCGGAGGCGCTGGTGGCCTGTGTCCGGCGCACCGGCCCGGCCGCCGTCGTGTTGTGGGCGCAGACCCGCTCATCAGCGTCGACGCCGCTGGCCCGGCATGTCGCGGACCTGCAGTGGGGATCTGCGGGCGCCCGCAGGGGGCCCTTCGTACTGCCGGCGGGCCCGGGCTGGGACCGGCGCGGGGCCGGCGGCTTCCCTCGGTGCGCGGGTCTGCGGGAGGCCGTCCGGATGCTGAGCGGCCTGTACGGCACGGACGGCGCCGTACGCGGGCCGGCCGGGCGAGTCTGACCGCCGCACGCCGGCCGTCGGGGCCAAGTCCGACCGCCCCACGCCGTTCGGCCCGCGGTACGAGTCCGAACTCCGCGCACCCGCCACGGGCCGCTCGGTTCTGCAGGCCACGGTGGGCACGCCCGCGCCCGGGCTGGTCGTGGCGGGCGACACGGTCCGCACGGGTCTGCCGGTGGCGCTGATGGAACGAGCGGCCACCAGCGGCTTCCCCGCCGCCGACACGCTGCAGCGCCGGTGGGGCTGCGGGGCCACGCCCTGTAGGCGGTCCCCGGCCGGGGCCGCACCGCCGCCCGGCAGTGGGCTGCGGCGCGCGTCGGGGCGGCCGTCGAGAACCGACCGGACACTCCCGGGGCGCCTCGGCGAGTACCGGGGCGAACAGGCCACTTGGGACGTCGTGGCCCGCGGTACCCGGGTACGGCGAACGGCATCCCGCTGTCGCGCCCCGCATCCACCCGGCCGTGCGCGGGGGAAGAGTGACCGGGCGCGGGCGGCCGCGCCCGGTCGACGGCGGAGGTGAGGGAGCGAGATGAGCAACCGAGACCCGTACGGCACGCGGTGGGACGTCGTCGTCGTGGGCGCGGGACCCGCCGGACTGGCCTGTGCCCGGGACCTCCTCACGGCGGGGCTGCGGGTACGGCTGCTGGAGGCCGGGGACCGGCCCGGCGGCCGGATGCGCACCGACCTCGTGGCGGGGTGCACCGTGGACCGTGGCTTCCAGGTCTTCAACACCGCCTATCCCCAGGTACGGCGCCGGGTGCCCCTGCGGCGGCTGCGGTTGCGCCCCTTCACACCCGGCTTCCTGGTGCGTGACGGCGACCGGCTGCTCAGGTTCGCCGACCCCACCCGGGCGACCCGGCACGCCGTGGCGGGACTGACCGACGGGCTGGCCGGGCCGCGCGACCTGGCCGCCCTGGCCGCGCTGACCGGCTGGGACGCCCTCGCTCCCGCGGCGCTGCTACGGCGCGGGCGGGACACCACGACACGGCGGGCGCTGTCCGGGGCAGGCTTCACCGACGCGTTCGTGGAACGGTTCTTCCGGCCGTTCCTGTCCGGGGTGTTCCTGGAGGACGACCTGGGGACCTCCAGCCGCTTCTTCCATCTCGTGTGGCGGAGCATGGCCCGCGGCACCCTCTGCCTGCCGGCCGCCGGCATCGGGGCCGTGCCCGGACTGCTGGCGTCCCGGCTCCGGCCCGGCACTCTGGCCCTGGAATCGCCGGTGACGGCGCTGTCGGACGAGGGCGTCCTCGTGGACGGGGACCGGCCCGTGGCGGCGCGGGCGGTGGTCGTGGCAGCGGGGCCGGGTGCGGCGGCCCGACTGCTGCCGCGCCTGCCCGTCCCGCCGTACCGCACGGTCACGACCTACTACCACCTCGCCGCCCACTCCCCCCCTGCGCGAGCCGACGCTGGTGACGGACGCGCGGGGGCGCTTCGCCAACAGCTGCGTCATGAGCGAGCTGCACCCCGCGCACGCCCGACGCGGGTACGCACTCGTGGCCACCTCGGTGCTCGGCGATGACGTCAGGGGCCGGGAGACGGGCGTCCGGGCGGCCCTCGCCGAGTGCTACGAGACCGACACCGCCGGCTGGGACCTGATCGCGGCCCGCACGGTGGAGGAGGCACTGCCCGTGATGCCGCCGGGGCTGCCCCTCAGCCGCCACAGCCGGGTCGCACCGGGCCGGTACGTGTGCGGCGACCACCGCGCGACCGGCTCGGTGCAGGGTGCACTGGCATCGGGAGCCCGGGCGGCCCGGGAGGTGGCGGCGGACCTGACGGGCGGTTGACGCCGGGACCGGAAGGAACGCGCCGGCCGGCGATCTGCCGTGCGAAGCCCTCCGCGCTGTTACGGGGCCCGGGCCGAACCCGGCGAGCCGGTGCTCGGTGGACCGGTTCAGTGCTTACCCCGGCCCCGGCGGAAGCGGTCGAGTCCGTCGGAGAGTTCGACGATCGGGTCGGGATAGTCGAGGGCGGCGCGGTCCAGGCCCGGCAGCTTCCACGGTTCGTGCACCGACGGGGCTTCGACGTCGGCGAGTTCGGGGACCCAACGGCGCACGTAGGTGCCGTCCGGGTCGTACTTCTTGGCCTGCGTGACCGGGTTGAGGACCCGGTTGGGGCGGGTGTCGGTGCCGGTGCCGGCCATCCACTGCCAGTTGAGCTGGTTGTTGGCCACGTCGCCGTCGACCAGCCAGTGCAGGAAGTGGGCGGCGCCGATCCGCCAGTCGACGTAGAGGGTCTTGGTGAGGAAGCTGGCGGTGAGGAGCCGGGCGCGGTTGTGCATCCAGCCCTGCTGGTGCAGTTGTCGCATGGCCGCGTCGATGACCGGGTAGCCGGTGCGGCCCTCGCGCCAGGCGTCGATGTCGGCACCGGCGGTGCGCTCCGTGCGCCAGCGGTCGCGCTTGGTGCGGTAGTCGGCACGGGCTGTCCAGGGACGCGCGGCGAGCACCTGCCGGTGGAAGTCACGCCAGGCGAGCTGCCGTACGAACGCCTCGGCACCGGCGCCGCCACGCCAGCGGGCGCGCTGTACGAGCTCCGCCGGGGACAGGGTGCCGAAGTGCAGGTGGGCGGAGAGGCGCGAGGTGGCGTCGGAAGCCAGGTCGTCGCGGGTGGTCTCATAGGCGTCCAGGCCGTGGCGCCAGTAGACGGTCGCCTGTTTGCGGGCCTCGCTCTCCCCGCCGGGCGGCAGATCCGGGGACGCCCCGGTGGTCTCGTCGCGCGCGGGGAGCTTTTCGCCGCGCACCTCGTCGGGCACGGGCACCCGACGCGGAGCGCCGACGACCGGCCGCAGCGGCACCTGCGTCCACTGCCGGTAGTACGGGGTGAAGACGGCGAAGTGGTCGGAGGACGCGGGGGTCACCACGCCTGGCGGTACGGCGACGGTGACCGCGTCGTGCACGAACAGCCGGCAGCCTGCCTGCTCCAGAGCGGAGCGCAGCCGTTGTTCCCGGCACACGGCGAACGAGCTGTGCTCGGCCGACATGTGCACCTCGTCGGCGTCCGCCTCGGTCACCACCCGGCACGCTTCCTCCACCGGGTCGCCGGAGCGCACCACGAGTCGGCCGCCCCGCTCGCGCAGTGAGGCGTCCAGGTCCGCGAGACAGCCGTCGAGGAAGGCGCGGCGGTTGGGTGCGGCGAAGCCGGCTGCCTCGACGGCCCGGTCCCGCACGAACAGCGGGACGACGGCGTCGGCCGCCTCCAGGGCCGCTCGCAGCGGCGGATGGTCGTGCAGGCGCAGGTCGGCGGTGAACAGGACGACCGAGACGTGCATGAGCGTCAGCTTCTTCCGGGTGGGTGTCGGGAACCGGTACGGAAGTCTTCGGCCGTGACCGGCTCGGTGGACGCAGTCGTCCCGTGCCCGTCCTGCCGGGGTGCCAGGCGCTCGGCGGCGCGGACGATGTTGCGGGCCATGCCGCCGAAGACGACGGCGTGGAGGGGCGAGACGCTCCACCAGTACAGGTGGCCGAGCAGCCCGCGCGGGTGGAACAGGGCCCGCTGCCAGTACCGGGCGGGCTCGTGGACGTCGCCGTCCACAACCATCTCCAGCCAGGCCAGGCCGGGCAGCCGCATCTCGGCGCGCAGCCGCAGCAGGCGACCGCGTTCGATCTCCTCGACCCGCCAGAAGTCCAGCGAGTCGCCGACCCGCAGGCGCCGGGCGTCACGGCGTCCCCGGCGCAGGCCCACACCGCCGACGAGGCGGTCCAGACGGCCTCGTACCGCCCAGGCGAGCGGGAAGGAGTACCAGCCGTTCTCCCCTCCGATGCCCTCGATGACCTCCCACAGCACCTCGGGCGGGACGCCGGCGTCGCGTCGGCGCACGTCGGTGTAGAGACTGCCGCCCGCCCAGTCGGGGTCGGTGGGCAGCGGGTCGCTGGGGGCGCCGGGCACGGAGGCCGACGACCAGCGTGTGGTGACCTGGGCATCGCGGATGCGCTGTAGGGCGAGGGCGACGGCGCGGTCGAAGCCGACGGGGTGGCCGGGCGGGCTGGGCACGTACCGTCGGATGTCGTTCTCGCGGCACACCACCTCGTGCCGCAGGGACTCCGTCAGGGGACGCGCGAGCGAGGCCGGGACCGGCGTCACCAGCCCGACCCAGTGGCTGGACAGGCCGGGGGTGAGGACGGGGACGGGCACGATCAGCCGCCGGTGCAGGCCGGCCACGGCGGCGTAGCGGCGCATCATGTCGAGGTACGTCAGCACGTCCGGGCCGCCGATGTCGAAGGTGCGGTTCACCTCGCGGGGCAGACGTGCGCAGCCGACGAGGAGGCGCAGGACGTCCCGTACGGCGATCGGCTGGATCCGGGTGTGCACCCAGCGCGGGGTGACCATCACGGGCAGCCGCTCGGTGAGGTGGCGCAGCATCTCGAAGCTGGCGGAGCCGGAGCCGATGATGACGGCGGCGCGGAGCACGGCCGTGGGCACGCCCGAGGCGAGCAGGACGCGGCCGACCTCGGCGCGGGAGCGCAGGTGCGGTGACAGTTCCCGCTCGGGCACCGCACCGGGGGTCAGTCCGCCCAGGTAGACGATGCGGCCGACGCCGGCCCGTCGGGCCTGCTCGCCGACGACGTGGGCCGCGTCCCGGTCGGTGTCCTCGAATCCGCGCCCGGTGCCGAGGGCGTGCACGAGGTAGTAGGCCACGTCCACGCCGTCCATCGCCCGCGCCACCGACTCGGCGTCGGTCACGTCGCCCTGCACGATCTCCACCCGGGCGGCCCAGGGGTGGTCACGCAGCCTGCTCGGGGTGCGGACCAGGCAGCGCACCCGGTGGCCCGCGTCGAGCAGCTCCGGCACCAGCCGGCCGCCGATGTACCCGGTCGCACCGGTCACCAGGCAGGTCAGGCCGCCGTCCGCCGGGTGCCCGGTCCCTGCGGTGTCGTGGTCGCCCATGGTCGCTTCCACCGCCCACCTCTTCGTCGCCCGCCGCTGTCGCGGCCCTCACCTGTCTCTTCCGTGCGAGCCGGGCGGCCGGATGCGGCGGCCCGCCGGCTCTTCCCCTGGTGGCAGCGGTGATCATCACCTCCCGGGATACGGGCCACCCGTCCGCATCCGCTCCGCGGCGCCGTGCGGAAGCGGGAGTGGGGCAGCTTCGGGCCGGCGGTCGAGCGCGCTGCCGCTGTCGCGCCCGGAGGCTCGCCCCCGGTATGCGACAGAGCCCGCGTTCCGCTCACTTGGGAGGCGCCATGCACTCGACCGGCCGAACAGAGCGCCTGCACACCGACTTGACCATCCATCTGGTCCTCAGCGCCACCGAAGCCGTCCCGATCGAGGTTCGTTTCAGCTACGACTCCGCCGATCCGCTCGCCGTCCGGCTGGACTTCCGCGGCGGCCCCGGGACCACCGCACCCTGGCTGTTCTCACGGGACCTGCTGAACGCGGGTCTGCACGGCCCCTCCGGCGAGGGCGACGTCCGCGTCTGGCCACCCTGCCGCTGCCATGGACCCACCACGGTGCGGATCGTGCTGCGCGGCAGGGGCGGGGCCGCCGCGCTGTACGTACCGGCCACCGCGTTCCGGGGCTGGCTGACCGAGACCTTCGAGGTGGTACCCGCCGGCGCGGAGGGCTCCCATATGCACTGGGACGACGTCGTGGCGGAACTGCTGCGCCGTGACTGACCGGTGGCAAGGGATCGGGGCAGCGTCCGTCCCGTGCGGCGCCGCCCCACACGAGCAGCGAGCACAGGGGGCCGACTGGACGCTACGCACCGTGAAGCCGCACGATCGCAGGTGACCTTCGCTGCCGCAAGGTCGATACTGCCAATAGACGGGACAGGCGACCACCTCTGCCAGGTGGCCGTCGGCACCTGACAGCCCGTGACCGAAGTCGGCATGAGCCGGCGACGGGCCCGCCACGCCCCGCCTCGGACCGTAAGGAAGCGCAAGGAACCGCAACGAACCGCCAAGATCAACAACTGCCCTC
Source organism: Streptomyces sp. NPDC101165 (assembly GCF_044768135.1). NCBI lineage: Bacteria > Bacillati > Actinomycetota > Actinomycetes > Kitasatosporales > Streptomycetaceae > Streptomyces > Streptomyces sp. NPDC101165. The sequence goes on from NZ_JBIWPG010000007.1 coordinate 175,448, forward strand.
AGCGCCGGTGATCTGCGACGCAGCAGGTCCTGAGCCCCAGTGCCAAGCTCACGAGGAGACACCCATGAGGATGCTGATCAACGTCCCGGAGACCGTGGTGGCAGACGGGCTGCGGGGTATGGCGGCCGCGCATCCCGAGCTGACCGTGGACGTGGAGAACCGGGTGATCGTCCGCCGGGACGCTCCCGTGGCCGGGCAGGTCGCGCTGATCTCGGGCGGCGGTTCGGGGCACGAGCCGCTGCACGGCGGATTCGTCGGTCCGGGCATGCTCTCGGCGGCCTGTCCCGGAGAGGTGTTCACCTCGCCGGTGCCGGATCAGATGGCGCGCGCCGCGGCCGCCGTCGACAGCGGGGCCGGCGTGCTGTTCATCGTGAAGAACTACACCGGTGACGTGCTCAACTTCGACATGGCGGCCGAACTCGCCGAGGACGAGGGCATCCAGGTCGGGAAGGTGCTGGTCAACGATGACGTGGCGGTCACCGACAGCCTGTACACGGCCGGCCGGCGCGGCACCGGCGCGACGCTGTTCGTGGAGAAGATCGCGGGTGCCGCGGCGGCCGAGGGACAGCCGCTGGAGCGGGTGGAGGCCGTCGGACGCCAGGTGAACGAGAACGCCCGCAGCTTCGGTGTCGCGCTGAGCGCCGTCACCACCCCGGCCAAGGGCTCTCCGACCTTCGATCTGCCCTCCGGCGAGCTGGAGTTGGGCATCGGCATCCACGGCGAGCCGGGCCGGGAGCGGCGGGCGATGATGACCTCCGGGGAGATCGCCGACTTCTCGGTGCACGCCATCCTGGAGGACATGCCCCCGCGCAACCCCGTGGTGGTCCTGGTCAACGGCATGGGCGCCACCCCGCTGCTGGAGCTGTACGGCTTCAACGCCGAGGTGCAGCGGGTGCTCGGCGAGCGGGGCGTGACCGTGGCCCGCACCCTCGTCGGCAACTACGTCACCTCCCTCGACATGGCGGGCGCCTCGGTCACGCTGTGCCAGGTCGACGAGGAACTGCTGCGGCTGTGGGACGCACCGGTGAAGACCCCGGCCCTGCGCTGGGGGATGTGACACGGCGGACGAAGCGGTCAACACCCCTACGACGCAAGGAGATCCAGTGCTCGACGCCGATTTCTTCCGCCGTTGGATGACGGCGACCGCCGCGTCCGTCGACCGGGAGGCGGAACGGCTCACGGCCCTCGACTCGGCCATCGGGGACGCCGACCACGGCAGCAACATGCAGCGCGGGTTCACCGCCGTCCTGGCCAGCCTGGAGGAGGAGGCGCCGGCCACCCCGGGCGCCGTGCTGATCCTGGCCGGGCGCCGGCTGATCTCGACGGTCGGCGGGGCGGCCGGGCCGCTGTACGGCACCCTGCTGCGCAAGGCAGGCAAGGCACTCGGGGATGCCTCCGAGGTCAGCGAGAAGCAGCTGGCCGAGGCGCTCAGGGCGGGCGTGGACGGGGTGATGGCGCTGGGTGGTGCGGCACCCGGCGACAAGACCATGATCGACTCCCTTGTCCCCGCCGTGGACGCGCTCGGCGACGGATTCGGCGCGGCGCGGTCGGCCGCGGAGGAGGGTGCGGCGGCCACCATTCCGCTGCTGGCCCGCAAGGGCCGGGCCAGCTATCTCGGCGAGCGCAGCATCGGGCACCAGGATCCGGGGGCCACGTCGTCGGCCCTGTTGATCGCCGGACTGGAAGAAGCGGCTTCGGGAGCGTCCGGTGAGTGACGGGAAACTGGTCGGGATCGTGCTGGTGTCGCACAGCGCGGAGGTCGCCACGTCCGTCGCCGAGCTGGCGAAGGGCCTGGCGGGCGGAGCCACCGAAGTGCCCGTCGCCGCGGCGGGCGGCACCGAGGGAGGTGGGCTCGGCACCAGCGCCGAGCTGATCGCCGCGGCGGCCGCGTCCGTGGACCGGGGGGTCGGGGTCGCCGTCCTCACCGACCTCGGCAGTGCGGTGCTCACCGTGAAGGCACTGCTCGCCGAGGGTGACGAACTCCCTGACGGCGCGCGGCTGGTGGACGCGCCGTTCGTCGAGGGGGCGGTGGCTGCGGTCGTTACGGCGGCCACGGGAGCGGACCTCGACGCGGTGGAGGCGGCGGCAGTGGAGGCGTACAGCTACCGCAAGGTGTGACCGAGCGGGGTCCGGGGGGCTCCGCTCCCTGGACCCCGGCCCGTGCCCACCGACCACCCGACTCGGCGGGCACGAAGGGCGCCCGGCGGCCCCGGGTGCCCTCGGCCGGCGGCCAGCGGCCGCGGACAGGGCGGCCGAGACGGTGCGGGCGGCCCAGGACACAGCCGTGCTGCCCGCCGATCGTAGGCACCGCCTCCGAGGCCGGCCGGCGGGGCAGCCCGCCCGGCGCCGCCCACACGGCGTCCCGGCACGGCATGGTCGGCCTGACGAAGTCCCTGGCCGGGATGTACCGGAACCAGGGCATCCGGGCGAACGCCATCGCCCCCGGTGGCACCCGGACCGCCATCGCCCGGTACCCGGAGGACGGCGCCCACGGCCCGGCGGCGCTCGGTGCTCGGGCCCTGCTTCGGGAACGTCGACCGCACCTCCGAACCGGAGGAGCAGGCCGCCGCGATCGCGTTCCCGGCCTCGGACGCGGCGGGCAGCACCGACGGCGCGATGCTGCCCGCGGACAACGGCTGGGGCGCCGTTCGCGCCCGCCGCCCGCGCCCCGCCGATCTCAATGCTTGGCCTGCACGAACTGCCGGGCCAGCCGCTCCCCTGTCTCCACCGCCGCCCGGTGGTCCTCGATGGGGGCGACCTCGGAGTCCTTGAAGACGATGTACGTGACGCCGGAGGGGACTCCGCCGTTGCGCGGGTCGGGTCTGATGCCGAGGGCCCGTGCGGTGGCGTAGGAGGCCTCGCCGATCATGTCGCGCGGGCCGGTGTCGCCGACGACCGCGTACTGCACCCGGTCCTGGTAGATCACGGCCGCCACCGAGCCGCCCCGGACGCCCTGCACACGGGGGTTCCAGATGCCGCTCGGGGCCGGGATCACGATGTACGGCAGGGACGCGGCGTTCAAGTGGCGGCCGTCGGACTGCTGGTAGGCGGTCGCGGCGGAGAACATCGGATCGGTACGGCGGTTGCAGCGGGTGGTGGGCCGTCCGTCGCAGTCGACATCCAGGTCGGCCTTCCAGAACACCGCCTTGCGGGTGCCGCAGACGGGGACGGCCGAGCGGGTGCCGCCGTCGGTTCGGTACCGGCCCCTGGAGACCTGGGTGCAGGAGCGCACCCGGTCGAGCAGGTCGGCGGCGGCCACGGAGCCCTCGCTGTGGGTCGCGGGCCCCGGCAGGGGCGGGACGGCAGCGGCGGGCAGCGGCGTCGGGGCGAGCAGGGCGGCGCCGGCCGTGGCCAGCGTCAGCGACTGGACACGCGCTCTGAGGGACTCTCTCCTCTGGAACATTCCGGACACCTTGCCCAAAGTGGTGTCGGGGGGCGAGCACAGCCACCCCTATAGGGCCAGATGGAGCACCCTCCTGACGCCCTGTGAGAAAGCAACAGGGACCGGGGACCTGAGCCGATGTCGGCCCAGGCCCCCCGGCCGCCCGCGTCGGCGCGGGTTCGGCGACGACAGCGTTTCCGCGCCACGGGCATGAACTTCCCCTCCTTCTCGGGGAGTTCAGCCCTAGGGAACCCTCAGCATACGTAACTCCCGCACATGGTCACCAACACGCCCCCCCCCTTGCTTCGGCCGCACACGCCGGGTCATATTGGTCCGGACCTTTGCCCGTGATGCCGTCCCCAGGGAGGCAGCGCCGTGCGACGCGTTCCCCTCCGGCCCGTGCTGGCCTGCGGCGCCATGGTGCTGGTGGCGTCCTGCGGCCGGAGCGGTGCGGCCGACGGCGACGGCGGGCGGGCGCCCGGCGCTCCGACAGGCGTCACCGCCGCTGCCGGGAGCGCCACCAGCGTCCACGTCATGTGGAACGCGGTGCCGGACGGGCCCGGGATCCGCATCTACGAGGTGTATCGCGGCTCCACGAAGGTCACCGAAGTACCGGGCTCGCAGCACATGGTGGACGTCACCAGGCTCAGGCCGTCCACCGTGTATGCCTTCACCGTGCGGGCCCGGGACAGGGACGGCCGGCTCGGTCCGCCGAGCCGCGAGGTGCGGGCGCGGACACCCGCCGTGGTGGCGGCGGACCGCTCGGCCCCGACCCGCCCGCTGCGGCCGGCCGGCCGGGCGGTCGGCAGCCGGGCGGTCCAGCTGTCCTGGGCCGCATCCCGGGACGACAAGGGCGTGGTGTCGTACGACGTCTACCAGGGCGACGCGAAGATCCACAGCGTCGGCGGCGGCCAGACCGCGACCGTGGTCACCGGGCTGCGTCCCGGCACCCGGTACGTCTTCACCGTGCGGGCGCGGGACGCGGCCGACAACCTCTCGCCGGCCGGCGCGCCGGTCCGGATCACTACGCCGGGCACCGACGACGGCCGGGACACCGCGCCGACCGGGTTCACCGCCACGACCCACCGGTCCGCCGGGGCCTACTACATCGACCTCGCCTGGGATCCGCCGCGCGTGGACGGAGTGATCACCGAGTACGAGATCCGGCTGGACGGCACCACGGCCACCTCCCTGGTGTGGGGCGGCGATCCGCCGCGCGGCCGGGCCCGCTACAGCTTCTACGTCGGGCGGGACGCGGGGGCGGAGCACCGGGTGCGGCTGCGGGCGCGACTGCCGGACGGCACCTGGGGCGGGCTCTCGGCGGAGCGGACCGTGACCACAGGCGGGGAGGCGGGCATGGGCACGGGCGGCTGAGGGTCGGTGGGCCGGAGTTGTGGGCCGGAGTCGGGCCTGCACCGGACGGACGAATCCCGTCGGCCGTCACCTGACCGGGCGCGGTCCGCGTGCGGCGGGGTCCGGGGACGCGTTTGCTGCCCTTGAGGGCAGCACGGACGTTTCCCGACCCTCGGCGGCGCATGGGATGTACCGCCAACCGTGCCGCCGGAGGCCAGCCAATGCGAAACTCCAGATTCCTCCTCCGCTCCGGCCTGACCCTGGCGGCCGCCGCCGCGCTCCCGACCGCACTCGCCGGGCCCTCGGCCGCGGTGTCGGGAATCTCGGTGAGCACCACCGGGTCCACGGTCTCGGTCGTCACCAGCGCCTGTGTCCAGAACAACGGCAGTTGGGGCACCGCCTCGCTGCTCAGCAGCGGCCAGGCGAACTTCGCCCAGGGCCGCCAGGTGGCCCTGTCGGGCACCACCATCAGCCAGTCCGCTGCCTGGTCGGGAGTGAGCCCGGGCACGTACACGGTCGTGGTGGTGTGCTCCAACGGCGTGACCGCCGGCAGCCAGTCCGTGATCGTGTCGGCCGCCACGACCCCCACGACCTCCTCGACGCGCGCCGCGCCCCCCGCGCCCCCCGCGCCCCCCGCGCGCGGCGTGATGGGCGGTCTCGGCGGTGCGGCCCGCGACTACGGCCCGCTGACGCTGGGCGTCGGCGTGGCCCTGGTGACCTCGGGCGTGGTCGGCACGGCCTGGTTCCTGCGCCGCCGCTCGAAGCCGTACCGCCTCTGAGACCTCCCTGTCAGCCGGACGTGTCGGCCGTCGGTTCCGGTGCTTCGGCGGGCAGTTCGGCGAACTCCTTCAGGGCGTGGCTGAGCCACTGGGTCCAGAAGGTCTCCAGGTCGATGCCCGCCCGCAGGACCAGATGCCGGAGGCGGTCCTGCGGGGCGGCCCGGTCCGGCGGGAAGTCGCGCCGCTCGATCTCTTCGTACTCGGCCAACTGCCGCTGGTGCAGCTCCAGATGGCGGCGCAGGTCGGCCCGGAGGCCCGCCGTGCCGACCACCGCCGCGGCGCGCAGCCGCAGCAGCAGGATGTCCCGCTGCGGCTTGGGGTCCTGGGAGGCGGCGGTCCAGCGGGCCAGTTCGGCGCGGCCCGCGGGCAGAACCTCGTAGCTCTTCTTCTGCCCACGGGCCGGCTGCTCGGCCGGCAGGGTGCGGATGTAGCCCTCGCCCTCCAGCTTCCCCAGCTCGCGATAGATCTGCTGGTGCGTCGCGGACCAGAAGTAGCCGATCGACTTGTCGAACCGGCGGGTCAGCTCGAGACCCGACGACGGCTTCTCCAGCAGGGCGATGAGGATGGCGTGCGGGAGTGACATGGGCTCATCCTAGGGACGGGCGTACGGCCCCTACAGGGCCGCCGCCACCTCGGTGCCCTGCTTGATGGCCCGCTTGGCGTCCAGTTCGGCAGCGACGTCGGCGCCGCCGATCAGGTGGGCGCTGCGCCCGGCGGCGACCAGCTCCTCGTACAGGTCACGGCGCGGCTCCTGGCCGGTGCACAGCACGACGGTGTCGACCTCGAGGACCGTGCTCTCGTCGCCCACCGTGATGTGCAGGCCCGCGTCGTCGATGCGGTCGTAGCGCACGCCCGGAACCATGGTCACGCCGCGGTGCTTCAGCTCGGTGCGGTGGATCCAGCCGGTGGTCTTGCCGAGTCCGGCGCCGACCTTGGTGGTCTTGCGCTGGAGCAGGTGGACCGTGCGCGGCGGGGCCGGCCGCTGCGGCGCCGCGAGACCGCCCGGCGCCGCGTAGTCCATGTCGACGCCCCAGGTGCGGAAGTACGTCTCCGGGTCTTCGCTCGCCTTGTCGCCGCCGTCGGTGAGGTACTCGGCGACGTCGAAGCCGATGCCGCCGGCGCCGAGGACGGCGACGCGGTCGCCGACGGGGGCGCCGTCGCGCAGGACGTCCAGGTAGCCGACGACGCGGGGGTGGTCGACGCCGGGGATCTCGGGGGTGCGCGGGGTGACGCCGGTGGCGACGACGACCTCGTCGTAGCCGGCCAGGTCCTCGCTGGTGACCCAGGTGTCGAGGCGTACGTCCACGCCGTGCTCGTCGAGCTGGTGGCGGAAGTAGCGCAGCGTCTCGTCGAACTCCTGCTTGCCGGGGACCTTGCGGGCCACGTTCAGCTGGCCGCCGATCTCGCTCGCGGCATCGAAGAGCACCACGTCATGGCCGCGTTCGGCGGCACTGACGGCGCAGGCGAGGCCCGCCGGACCGGCACCGACGACGGCGACACGCTTCTTCAGCCGCGTCGGGGAGAGCACCAGTTCCGTCTCGTGACAGGCGCGCGGGTTGACCAGGCAGGAGGTGATCTTGCCGCTGAACGTGTGGTCCAGGCAGGCCTGGTTGCAGCCGATGCAGGTGTTGATGGCCTCGGGCGTGCCGGCCGCCGCCTTGTTGACGAAGTCGGGGTCGGCGAGCATCGGGCGGGCCATGGAGACCATGTCCGCGCAGCCGTCGGCGAGCAACTCCTCGGCCAGCTCGGGGGTGTTGATGCGGTTGGTCGTCACCAGCGGCACGGACACCTCGCCCATGAGCTTCTTGGTGACCCAGGTGTAGGCGCCGCGCGGCACCGAGGTGGCGATGGTGGGGATGCGCGCCTCGTGCCAGCCGATGCCGGTGTTGATGATCGTCGCGCCGGCGGCCTCGACGGCCTTGGCGAGGGTGACGACCTCCTCAAGGGAGGAGCCGCCCGGGACCAGGTCCAGCATGGAGAGCCGGTAGACGATGATGAAGTCTTCGCCGACGGCCTCGCGCACCCCCCGGACGATCTCGACCGGGAAGCGCATCCGGTTCTCGTACGAGCCGCCCCAGCGGTCCGTGCGGTGGTTGGTCCGGGCGGCGATGAACTCGTTGATCAGGTAGCCCTCGGACCCCATGATCTCGACGCCGTCGTAACCGGCCTGCCGGGCGAGGCGGGCGGCGCGGGCGTAGTCGTCGATGGTGCGCTCGACGTCGGCGTCGGTCAGTTCGCGCGGCACGAAGGGGCTGATCGGGGCCTGCAGCGGGCTCGGGGCGACCAGGTCCTGGTGGTAGGCGTACCGGCCGAAGTGCAGGATCTGCATCGCGATCCGGCCGCCCTCGCGGTGCACGGCCTCGGTGACGGCCTTGTGCTGCTCGGCCTCCGCCTCGGTGGTGAGCCTGGCGCCGCCCTCGTACGGCCGCCCCTCGTCGTTGGGCGCGATGCCGCCGGTGACGATGAGCCCGACTCCGCCGCGCGCGCGGGCCGCGTAGAACGCCGCCATCCGCTCGAAGCCTCGCTCGGCCTCCTCCAGACCGACGTGCATGGAGCCCATGAGCACGCGGTTGGGCAGGGTGGTGAATCCCAGGTCGAGCGGGGACATCAGGTGGGGGTAACGGCTCATCGGGCCCTCCGTGCGCGGTGTGGTGGTCTCTGTTCTAGAGGACCCCGGAGCCATTGTGCAACTAGTTGCATAAACGCGCGGAGGTGAACCCGATCACTCTGTAACTACCAGTATGTACACTGTCGGTCACTCCCGGTCCACCACAGGGCCGCACCGTGCGGCCGGGGGTGGTGCAGCCGGTCCGGTGTCACCGGCTTTCGAGCAGGACGTGCAGCTCCCTTTCCTGATCCCCCGAGGCCGAGGAGAGGTTGCGCACCGCGAAGATCGAGTCCAGCGTCCTGTGGAGCCGGTTGATCGCCCAGTAGCTGCCCTGCGCGTCCGCCTCGACGGAGGCCGCGAGCCGGGCGGGCGGCCTGCAGGCGTGGGCGTCGGTGACCTCGAAGGTGCCGAGCCACACCATCGGGCGCGTTTCATGGAGCTGCTGCGGCACGTCCTCGGCGCACCGGTCGGACTCGAAGCACTCGCACAGCGCGTCGAACACGATCCGGGCGTCTTCCTTGCTGCATCCGCTGATCTCGAGAGAGACGGACTCCTCGTGCGATCGCTCACGGGCCATCGTGGTCGCTCCTCTCATGGCGGTGGCGCGATACCGCGGGCTCCCCGCGCACCGCGCCACCTCCCCAGAAAACCACCACTTTCCGGAAACGCACCACCTGTCGCGGCACCGGAGGCGGCGGGGAGCCCATCCGCTCAGCCGCGCGCGAACTTGTACGTCTTGCTGTCCGTGAGCACACAGAACCCGGGCGAGATGACGATCACGCGCAGGACGCCGGTCCGGCGGTCGTAGTCGATGCCCTCCGCCTCGAAGGTGCCCGAGCAGGAGCTGCGCAGCGGCAGCTGACGCAGGGCGGTGACATGGCCGGAGACGTCCGCCGAGCCCGGGGTCGCGGACAGGTCGATCTGGAGCAGGGGCTTGGTCATGCCGAAGAGGGAGCCGTCCGGGTCGTCCGAGGAGCACAGCAGGGTCGTCGGGCCGGAGAAGTCGCAGCCCTGGACGTCGCGCACGGCGTGGTCGAGGTTGACCTTGGAGGCCTGCGGGAGGTTCGCCGACGGCGAGGTGCTCGGGTTGATGCCGGGGGTCGGGAAGACCAGCAGGCGGTTCATGGTGCCCCACTCCCCCGCCAGCATCCACTGGCCGTCCGGTGAGATCGCGTCCCAGGAGTTGTTCAGGGCCTCGCCGGGGCTGAGTGTGTGCACGTACTCCGACCAGGCGCCGCCCGGTGCCTGCACGCGGAACATCTTCGAGTTGCCGGAGTCCTGCTGGTAGGGCTCGATGTAGTAGCCGTTGTACGAGGCATCGGGGTCACCGACGTGGTTCCAGCCGCGGCTGGAGACGCCGATGGGGATGGTGCCGATGCCGGTGTACCGGTTGGGGCTGTTCGCCGGGACCTCCACCGAGGTCAGACCCTGGCTCTCGGTCAGCGGGTCGGCGCGGTCGGAGCCGGTCTCGGTCCAGTTGTCGGCGGCGGAGGCCGGGGCGGGTGCGGCGAGGGACACGACGGCGGCGGTGGCCAGGGTGACGAGTCCGGCGAGGACTGTGTGACAACGTTGCCGGACGGACGGGGACGCGGGCATGGCCGACTCCTCGAGCGGGGGGTGGGGGCACTCGGTCGGCGGACAGTCTGGCGGGGCCCGATGGTCATGTACAGACCAAAGAACAACATCAGCGTGAACTCTCATGGGCCCGGGGGCTTGCCCGCGGGTCACGGGGGTGGTTACTTCGGCGGACGTCCGCCGCCGTGTTGAGAGATGGTGGAGATAGTCGGCGACGGCGTCGGAGAGTTGGGTGTGAGCGCGATAGAACAAGGGGAGTCGGCACGGGGGACGGCGTGCCGTGCGGACGGGCGAAGGCGGTGCATGGCATGAGTGCAGCCGGGGCTCCGGTGGCCGAGGGCGGCGGGCCGGTGCGTCCGAGCGGGCTGCTCGACGTACTGAGCGTGGCGTCGGTGGTGCTGGACGCCGAGGGCCGCATCGTGCTGTGGAGCCCCCAGGCGGAGGAGCTGTTCGGCTACTCGGCGCAGGAGGCGCTGGGCGAGTTCGCCGCGCGGCTGATGGTGCACGACGAGCACATCGAGCTGGTCGGCAAGCTGTTCGCCGACGTGATGCAGACCGGTCAGAGCTGGGCCGGGGCGTTCCCCATCCGGGTCAAGGACGGCGGCACGCGGCTGGTGGAGTTCCGCAACATGCGCCTGCTGGACGACCAGGGCGACGTGTACGCGCTGGGGCTCGCGGCCGACCGGTCCACGGTGCGCCGCCTCGAACAGGACGTGGCGCTGTCCGAGCGGATGGTGAAACAGTCACCGATCGGATTCGCGGTGTTCGACACGGACCTGCGGTACGTCTCGATCAACCCGTCCCTCGCGAAGATCAACGGCATCCCCGCCGAGGAGCACGTCGGACGGACCGTCGGCGAGATGCTGCCGCTGCTCGACGTCGACGCCCTGGAGAACGCGGCCCGCCGGGTCATGGAGACCGGGGTGCCCATGGTCGCCCAGTCCACCATCGGCCGGACCCCGGCGGATCCGGACGAGGACCACGCCTGGTCGGTGTCGCTCTACCGGCTGGAGGACTCGGTGGGCACCGTGCTCGGCGTCGCGGCCTCGGTGGTGGACATCACCGAGGCCTACCGCGGGCGTATCGAGACCGAGAAGGCGCGGCGCCGGCTCGCCGTGATCGCCGACGCCTCCACCCGGATCGGTACGACGCTGGAGCTGGAGCGCACCGCGTTCGAGCTGGCCGAGGTCGCCGTGCCCGCGCTGGCCGACGTGGCCGCCGTCGACCTGCTGGACGCCGTCGTGGAGGGCCGGCCCAGCACGCTCGGCCCGTCGGAGCCCGCGGTGATCCGGGCCCTGGCACTGCGCGCCGAGCAGGAGTCGGACGCCGTCCGGGCCGCCGACGCGCCCGGCCGGATCGCCACGTACGGGCCCGACCGGCTGGTCACCGAGTGCGTCCGTACGGGTGAGGCGGTGCTGGTGCCCCATGTGAAGGACGAGGACCTGCCGCGCATCGCCCGCTCCCCCGAGGCGGCCGTGCTGCTGGGCCGGGCGGGCATGCACTCGTACCTGGCCGTGCCGCTGATCGCCCGCGGTGAGGTGCTGGGCGCCCTCGACCTCAAGCGGACCCGCAATCCGGCGGCCTTCGACGAGGACGACGTCCTGCTGGCCCGCGAGCTTGCGGCCCGCGCAGCCATGCAGATCGACAACGCCCGCTGGTACCAGAACGCCCGTAACACCGCGCTCACCCTGCAGCGCAGCCTGCTGCCCAGCCATCCGCCGGTCACCGCGGGCCTGGAGGTGGCCTCCCGCTACCAGCCCGCGGGCGCCACCAGCGAGGTCGGCGGCGACTGGTTCGACGTCATCCCGTTGGAGGGCGACCGCACGGCGCTCGTGGTGGGCGACGTGATGGGCAGCGGCATCAGCGCAGCCGCCACGATGGGCCGGCTGCGCACCGCGACCACCACGCTGGCCTCGCTCGGCCTCGACCCGGCGCTGCTGCTGGAGCACCTGGACAAGACGACCTCGGCCCTGGACCACTCGATCGCCACCTGTGTGTACGCCGTGCACGACCCGCATCTGCAGCAGTGCCGGATCGCCAACGCCGGCCACCTCCCCCCGGCCCGGGTGCGTCCCGGCCACCCGCCGGAGCTGCTCGACCTGCCCACCGGGGTACCGCTGGGCGTGGGCGGGGTCGAGTTCTCCACCGTGACGGTCGACTTCGAGCCGGGCGACGAGCTGGTGTTCTACACCGACGGACTGGTCGAGACCCGCTGCCACTCCCTGGACGAACGCCTGGACTTCCTGCTGTCCCTGCTCGGCGACCCCGCCCGTCCCCTGGAGGAGGCCTGCGACCTGCTCCTGCGGACGCTGCACCACCCCGACAACCACGACGACGTGGCCCTGCTCATCGCCCGGGCCCAGGAACTGGAGTGAGCTGCCGGGGCCCGTCCGGCGGATCAGGCCCTAGTCCAGTACGCCGATCACCACGTGCGCGTACGCCTCGTCCGCCACCGCCAGACGGGTCGTCAGACCGGCGCGCGTGAAGGCCTCCACGGCCGCCGGCGCCTGGCGTTCGCTGGTCTCGGTCAGGAGGCAGCCGCCGGGCGCCAGCCACTGCGGGGCCCCGGCGGCCACCCGGCGCAGCACGTCGAGGCCGTCCGCGCCACCGTCGAGGGCGGTCTGCGGCTCGTGGTCGCGGGCCTCCGCCGGGAGGAGCGCCACCTCGGCGCTGGGGACGTAGGGGACGTTGGCCGTGAGGATGCCGACGCGGCCCCGCAGGCCGGTGGGCAGGGCGTCGAACAGGTCGCCCACGTGGGCCCGGCCGCCGTACGGGGTGAGGTTGCGGCGGGCGCAGCGTACGGCCGCTGGGTCGATGTCGGACGCGTGCACCTCGACGGCACCCAGCGCGGCGGCCAGGGCCGCGCCGAGCGCACCGGAGCCGCAGCACAGGTCGACCACGACCCGTGTGTCCGGGGACTGGGCCAGGGCCTGGTCGATCAGGAACTCGGTCCGGCGGCGGGGGACGAAGACGCCTTCGTCCACGGCGATGCGCAGACCGTGGAACTCGGCCCAGCCGAGGACGAGTTCGAGCGGAAGTCCGGCGGCGCGCCGGTCCACCATCGCGGACAGTTCCCCGGGGGTGCGGGCGGCGGCGAGGAGCAACTCCGCCTCGTCCTCGGCGAAGACGCACCCGGCGGCACGCAGCGTGGAGACGACGGCGGAAGGGGAGAGCGGGGGCAGGGAGGGCATGGAAGCCGAAAGCCTTTCGGAAACCTGGAGCCGAAGGGCGCTCTCGCGGTCACCGGTGCCGGTGGTCCGCGCAGTCACAGATGGCTGTCACAAGGAGAGAGCACCCCAGCTGACACAGCGGTAATGGGTCCCACCTCCTCGACAGCCGGTGGCCGCGTACCGTGCGCGGCCGGACGGCTACATTACCCCAGTGGCGGCATCGGCCGTCGCCCGCGCCGAGTTCGAAACTGCCTGGCGCGGCAGAGTACGGCCGGTTACGATCGCCGCGATGACCACTCATTCTGCTGCCAGATTGGGGGTCCCGTCCGCGCAAGGTGAGTGCTGATGCTCACTCAGACCGCGTACGGGGATTCCCGACTCTCCTTGTGGCTGCGCGTGCGCGAGTTCGCCGTGCCGCCTTCCATGATCGAGACCGCGACCGTCCGCCGCCGCGCCGGGGACTGGGCGGGGGCGTGCGCCGCCGCCGGTGTCGACGTCGACCTCGATCTGCGTTCGGTCGCCCGCGACCACGGCCGGGATCTCGCGGCCCGGGTCCGCGCCGACCTCCGCCACCTCGCTCCCGACCTGCTGCGCTGGCACATGCCGCGGATCGCGCCCGACGGGCTGCTGCGCCCGGGACTGACCCTCACCCTGGCCCGGTACGACGACCCGGGGCAGGCGGCGGGCGGCCCGGTGCATCTGGTGGCCCGGACACCTCCCGCCTGGGCCGACGCCGGTCAGCGGATCGGCCTCGCGCTGTGGGACGGGTCCCGCTCGGGCGTCGCCCGCCATCCGCATCCGCGCCCCAGCCGGCGCTACCGGCTCGATCTGCACCGGCACCTGTGGGATGCACGCCGGGCCGGTGAGCTGCGGGGCCGGTCCGGGGCCGACGCACCCGTGACGGACCCGGAGCTGCCGGACCTGGTGCCGCCGGGAGTCGGCTGTGCCACAGGCCGATGGGCGGCCGAGGCGGCCGTCCTGCTCGGATCCGCCTCCCGGTCCGCCGGCCCCTTCGTCGTGCGGCTCGGCGGCCGGCGCCGACTGGTGCTGGACCTGGTCGCGAACGGCGAGCGTGGGGCTCCGGCTGCGCTGCGGGTCGCGGCGTCGTTGCCCGGGGGCGGCGTGTCCGCGCTGCCCGTCCTGCCCGACGCGGCGACCTGGGTCCTGCCGGATCTGGAGCTGCTGCGGGCCGGTCTGCTCGAACCCGACCGCCTGCACCCGCTGGTCACGTCCGCGCTCGTGCCGGAGCACACGCCGTCCGGTCCGCCTCGCTGTCCCGACCGGGCGGGGGAACCACGGCTCGTGGCGTGCCGGGGAGCCCGGCACCGGATCGGCCTGGTCGACGGCGTGCTGGCCCCGCTGGATCACGCTCCGGAGGAGATCCGGCGGGAGGACCTGCTGGTCGCGCTCGGCGGACCGCCGCTGCCCTGTCTGCAGGCCATCGACGAGGCGCACCGGCGTCCGGACCGCCTCACGGGTGTCCGTGAACGCCTGGACCACGGCGACACCGCGGGCGCGCTGGCCGTGGTCGAGGGCCTGTTGGGTCCCGGCGCGCTACTGCGTGACGGCTCCCTGCGGGACGAGCTGGAGGCGGCCGCCGCCCGGAAGATCACGTACGGGCTCTACCGGGCGGGGCTCGTCGGTCCAGGCCCCGCCCCTGTCGATCCCAAGCCCCGCGCCGCCCGACACCACCGCCGACGCCCTCGTCAGGCGACGTTCCTCAGCTGAATTCACGTTCCCGTCCACCGACTTCACATCCCAGGTGACCACATATGTCTTCATACACTCCCTTCGTCGTGCCCGACACGCCCTCCCAGACCTCTCAACTCGACGTCGCCGCCGACCTGTTGGCCCTACTGCGGGACGCGACCACCGAGCCCCGCGCCGACACCCAGCTGGAAGCGCTGACCCTGGCCGTGGCCGCCGACCTCCCCGTGCTGCTGTGGGGTGAGCCGGGCATCGGCAAGACGGCAGCCCTGACGCAGCTCGCGAGCGCCCTGGAACTGCCGCTGACCACCGTGATCGCCAGCGTCCACGAGCCGTCCGACTTCTCCGGATTGCCCGTGGTAGGAGACGACCCGGCGGGACAGGGGGTCCCGATGGCGCCGCCGGACTGGGCGGTGCGGTTGGTCCGGGCCGGGCGCGGACTGCTGTTCCTGGACGAGCTGTCCACCGCGCCGCCCGCCGTCCAGGCGGCCCTGCTCCGGGTGGTGCTGGAGCGGCGGATCGGCGCGCTGCGGCTGCCGCCCGGTGTGCGGATCGTGGCCGCCGCCAATCCGCGGTCCTCGGCAGCCGACGGCTGGGAACTGAGCCCGCCCCTGGCCAACCGGTTCGTGCACCTCCAGTGGACGCACGACCACGACGTCGTCGTACGCGGCCTGGGCGGGACCTGGCCCAGGGCCGCCCTGCCCCGGCTCGACGCGGAGAAGCTGCCGGAGGCCGTGGACTTCGCGCGGCGCGCGGTCTGCGGTTTCCTCACCGCGCGCCCGGCACTCGTGCACCGGCTGCCCAGCGGCGAGACCCGCCGGGGCGGTGCCTGGCCGTCGCCCCGCAGCTGGGAGATGACCCTGCGTCTGATCGCCTTCGCGACCGCCGCCGGCTCCTCCCGCGAGGTGCTGTCCCTGCTGGTCAGGGGGACGGTCGGGGACGGTCCGGGCCTTGAACTGCTGGCGAGCCTGGACCGGATGGACCTGCCGGATCCCGAGGCCCTGCTGGCCGACCCCGCGGGTGCGGTGCTGCCCGAACGCGGGGATCTGCGGCAGGCCGTGCTGGACGGCGTGGTGGACGCGATCCGCAAGCGTCCGGAACGGGCCCGCTGGGACGCGGCGTGGACGCTGTTGGTCCGCGCGATGGAGACCGGGGCCCCGGACGTGGTGGTCGTCCCCGCCACCACGCTGGCCTCCCTGCGCCGCGAGGACTGGGACGTACCGGAGGCGATCGAGCGGCTCGCCGGTGTGGTCTCCCTGTCCCGGCGCGCCGACGAGGCCGTCCGCCGGTCCGCGGTCGCGGCCGGGGCCCGCCGATGACGGCCGGTGCGCTGGACCTCGGCAAACTCTTCGCCGCCCGGCTGCACGCGGCCCGGGTGCGGCCCTACCTGGCGACGGCCCTGTTCGCGCTGCGTCCCGTCGAGTCGCGGCAGGTGCCGACGATGGCCGTCGACCGGCACTGGCGGTGCTACGTCTCACCGGCCTTCGTGGACCGGACCCCCGTGGAGGATCTCGCCGGGGTGTGGGTGCACGAGGTGGCGCACCTGCTGCGCGACCACCACGGACGCGGCGACCGGGTGGCCCGGGAGCGCGGACTGCACGGCCGCGGGGAGCGGCTGCGGATGAACATCGCGGCGGACCTCGAGATCAACGACGACGTGTACGGCGACGGGCTGGCACGGCCGGAAGGCGCCGTCACGCCCGGGCAACTGAAGCTGCCCGAGGGCGAGCTGATGGAGGACTATCTGCGGCTGTTCCGGCTCGGGCCACGGCACCAGTCGCTGGCCTGGCTGGACTGCGGCAGCGGCGCCGACGGCCTGGAACGTGAGTGGGACCTGGGGCCGGACGGCGCCCACGGGCTCAGCGAACAGGAACGGGACGCGGTGCGCTTCCGGGTGGCGCAGGGCATCACCGGCGCGCCGGGGAACGCGCCCAAGGGGTGGCAGCGGTGGGCCGAGGAGGCATTCCATCCGCCGCAGCCCTGGCGGGAGTTGCTGGGTGCGGCGATGCGCTCGGCGGTCTCCGGCGCGGGCTCGGGCGACGACTACAGCTACGGCCGTCCGGCGCGGCGCTCGGCCGGGGTGCCCGGCGTGGTCCTGCCGAGTCTGCGGCGCAGGCCGCCTCGGGTGTGCGTGGTCGTCGACACGTCCGGATCGGTCAGCGACGCCGAACTGGGCAGCGCGCTCCTGGAAGTCGCCGCGATCTCCCGGGCCGTGGGCGGCCGTCGCGACCTGGTCACGGTGGTGTCGTGCGACGCGGCGGCCCAGACCGTGCACCCGCTGTGCCGGGCCGAGGGGATCCCGCTGGTGGGCGGCGGCGGGACGGACCTGCGGACGGGCTTCACTCAGGCGCTGCGGGCACGGCCGGGCCCGGACGTCGTCGTGGTCCTGACGGACGGGCAGACACGCTGGCCGGAGTCGCGGCCACCGTGCCGGACGGTGGTGGGCCTGTTTCCCCGGCAGCGGCCGGGCAGCGGGTCCCGGGACGAGGACAACCCCGAGTACCGGCCGGACGCACCGCCCGAGTGGGCCCGGGTGGTGACGATCGGGCCCGGGGGCCGGTGAGCCTCACGTGGCGAGGGGGCGCCGTCCGTCGCCGGACGGTGCGCCCCCTCTCCCCGTACGTCGGCCGGGTCAGACGCCGACCGTCTCCTCGACCTCCGCCTCGGCCTCTTCATCGACCGCCGCTTCGGCCTTCTGCCGGACCGGCTCCGCGGTCGGCGCGGGCTCGGGAAGAGCTGTCGCCTGCCTGGGCGCCCGGGCCCGCTCGTACGTGGCCGCGATCGCGGTCACCGCGAGGCCGACGAGCAGCCAGATCACGAGCGTCCACACGTTGCGCGCGAGGCCGTCGTCGCCGAAGTACAGCAGGCTGCGGACGCCCTCGACGAAGCCGGCGCCGTTCCAGAAGGCGTGCAGGGTGCCGAAGAAGCCGTTCTGCAGCTCGGGCCGGAACAGGCCGCCGGAGCTGGTGAAGTTGAGCATCACGAACAGCACCATCATGGTCAGCGTGGTCCACCGCTTGAGGAAGGTGTGCAGGCCGACACCGATGAAGAGGATGCCCGCCGAGTAGAGCCACGCCATGCCCCACAGGCTGCCGAGTCCGTGGTGGGCGAGGTGGAACACCGGCCCGGCCAGCAGGGCGCCGATGCCGCTGACCACGGCGGAGACACCGAGCGCGAGCAGCGTACGTATCCGCATCGGGAGCGTGGCGCCCGCGGCGCCGAGGCCGGCGACCGAGGCGTAGGAGCCGATGCTGAGCGCGATCAGCAGGAAGAACAGGCCCTGGCCGGTGGGGTCGTCGGCGACCGGCGCGGCCACGTCGGTCACCTTGAGCGGGACACCCTCCTCGGCGGCGACCGGTGTGAAGACCCTCTCGACGGCGGTGGCGCCCATGTCGGAGGCGGCGGTGGCCACCAGCAGCTCGGGCGCCTCGGTGCTCGGCACGTAGGCGCCGGTGACGTCCCGGGACTTCAGCAGGTCGACGGCGGCGGCGCGGGTGGCGACGGTGCGGACGTCGAGCTTGTCCCCCACGGTGTCCTTGACGGTCTGGGCGAACACCTTGGCCCGGGGTCCGGCGCCGACGACGGCGACGGGCAGGTGGTTCGGCTCCGGGGTCACGAAGGCCCCCATGTACGCGAGCCCCATGCCCAGACACATCAGCAGCGGGGTGATCAGGTGCGTGAGCACATGGCGGAGCGCTGGTGACCTCATCGGGCGCGACCTCCAATAGTTGGCTTATACAACTTTCACTTCAAGTTGTACTATACAACTAGAGCGGCGGAGGAGGTATTCCGGTGACAGCAGCACAGACGGCGGTCGAGACCATCCAGCACGAGATGACGATCTTCGCCCGCCGGGCCCGGGCCTCGGCGGGACGTATGCATCCCGAGCTGTCGCTCGTGTCGTACACCCTCCTCGGCCACCTGGAGGAGAGCGGCGGCTGCCGGGCCACCGACCTGGCCGCGCACTACGCCCTGGACAAGTCCACGGTCAGCCGCCAGGTGGCCGCGCTGGAGCGGGCCGGGCTCATCGAGCGGCGCCTGGACCCGGAGGACCACCGGGTCCAGGTACTGCACCTGACCGAGGCCGGCCAGGAGATCCTCGCGCAGGTCACCCGGAGCCGCCGGAGCGCCTTCCGGGAGCGGCTCGCCGACTGGGCCGAGGAGGACCTGATCCGCTTCGCTGCCTACCTGGAGCGATACAACGCCGGGCCGTCCGGGGCCGGTTCGGACTGACGACCGGTCACGGCACCGGTACGGCGGCCCGGCCGTCCGACAGGTGCTCGGGGGCCCGGGCCCCGAGGAACGCGGTGCGGCGGCGGAGCCGGAAGCCGAGGGACTCGTACAGCCGGATGGCGTTGGTGTTCCGGGCGCTGGCGTGCAGGAACGGGGTCTCGCCGCGCTCCCGGACACCGTGCGCGACCGCGCGGAGCAGGCGGGTGGCCAGGCCCTCGCCGCGGAAGGCCGGGTCGGTGCAGACCGCGCTGATCTCGGTCCAGCCCGGCGGGTGCAGCCGCTCCCCCGCCATCGCGATCAGGGCGCCCTCGCGGCGGATGCCCAGGTAGGTGCCCATCTCGATGGTACGTGGCAGGAAGGGGCCGGGCTGGGCGCGCACCACGAGTTCGAGCATCTCGGGTACGTCCGCCGGGCCGAGGCGGACCGCCTCCGCGTCGGGTGCGGCGGCCAGGCCCTCGTCCACGAGCTGCACGCCCTCGACGTGGAAGGTCACCTCCCACCCGTCCGGCACCTCCCCGCAGTAGCCGGCCAACGGCACCTCGGTGCCGGGGCCGGCCAGCACGGCGAGGTCCGCCCAGTCGTCCGCGTCCGGCTCACTGGGCATGGCCGACCACGGGGAGACGTCCAGCGGGTAGCGCAGCACGCGACCGCGCCGCTCCGCGAAGTGGGCGTGCGGGCCGGTCAGGGAGGCGAGGGCGGGGTTGTCGAGGACGTGCGGGGTGGCTGTCACCTCGCCGGAGCCGGTGCTGGTGCCCGTGCCGGTCGGGTCGCTCATGCGGTCACCTCGATCACGATCTTGCCCTGGGCGTGCCCGTCCTCGACGGTGCGCAGGGCCACCTCGGCCCGGTCGAGCGGGAAGGTGCGGGTGACATGCGGGTTCAGGGCTCCGCGCAGGACGAGGTCGGCCACGGCGTCCAGGACCGCGGCGGTGCGGGCGCGGGCGACCCGGGAGCCGCCCAGCTCGGCGACGGTCCCGGGCGCGGCCCCCGCGGTGACCAGCCTGGTCCGGTCGGCGAGCAGGGTGGCCGCCTCGGCGAGCGTCTCGCCGCCCACCAGGTCGTACACCGCGTCGATGCCCTCGGGTGCGGCGGCCCGCACGCGCTCGGCGAGGCCCGGGCCCCCGGGCACGTGCACGGCCCCGAGCGACTCCACGAACTCCTTCTTGCTCTCGCTCGCCACGCCCACCACCTTCGCTCCGAAGGCACGGGCGATCTGGACGGCCGCGGTACCGACCCCGCCGCCCGCGCCCGTCACCAGCAGGGTCGCGCCCTCGGGCAGCCCGAGCTGGCGGACCCCGTCGTAGGCGGTGGCCGCGGCGACCGGCAGGGTTGCGGCGTCGGCGAAGGACAGTCCGGCCGGCTTGTGCGCGGCCTGGTCGGCGCGCAGCAGGGCGTACTCGGCGTATCCGCCGTCGACGGTGTTGCCGAACACCGCGTCGCCGACGGCGAACCCGGTCACACCGGCGCCGACCTCCTCGACGACACCGGCGGCCTCGCTGCCGAAGACCGCGGGGAAGACGCGTTCGGCGCTCTCGCCGGGGCGGCGGAAACCGCCTCGCAGTTTCCAGTCGACGGGGTTCACTCCCGCCGCCCGGACCGCGACCAGCAGCCGGCCGGGGCCGGGGGTCGGCCGTTCCACGTCGGTCAGCGCCTCGGTCTCCGGGCCGCCGTACCGCGTGAAGACGTACGCCTTGGGCATCGTCTGTCCTCGTTTCCCTCGTACTGTCACCGGCGCACCGGCCGGCACTCAGGCCAAGGAGCAGTGCGGGGCGGCTATTCCCGGCCCTGCGCAGAGTTCGTACGGCCGCAACGGTCGGGGTACTGACCTGGGACGGAGCACCCGCGGCGACAGCGTACGGTTGAACCATGAACGTCACCCGAGGCTTCACGGGTCGCCCGCGTGTCTCCGATCCAGGGCTGCCACCGGGGCAGTACGACGCCGGGGACGACTGGCCCGTCCTGTCCGCCGAGGTCACCCCCGACCTCACGCCCGCCGACTGGTCCTTCCGCATCGACGGACTGGTGGAGCGGCCGCAGACCTGGGACTGGGAGCAGGCGCACGCCCTGCCCGCCTCCTCGTACACGGGTGACATCCACTGTGTGACCAGCTGGTCGAAGTTCGGGGTGCGGTTCGGCGGTGTCTCGCTGGACACGTTCTTCGATGTGGTCCGGCCCCATGGGTCCGCCACCCATGCGATCGCCTACTCGCACACCGGCTACACCGCGAACCTGCCGCTCGCCGACCTCACCGGCGGGCGCGCCTGGATCGCCTGGGAGTACGACGGCGAGCCGCTCGCACCCGCGCACGGCGGCCCGGCGCGGCTGCTGGTGCCGCACCTGTACTTCTGGAAGAGCGCCAAGTGGATCGCCGGTATCACGCTCCTCGACCACGACGAGCCGGGTTTCTGGGAGCGCAACGGCTACCACGAGCGGGGCAACCCGTGGGAGGAACAGCGGTACTCCGGTGACTGAGACGACGGTGACCACGGACTTCACTCCCGCGACCCGCTTCGCCGTGCCCGGCCGCATCGCCGTGAGCAGCCAGGCGGCGTCGGTGTGGCAGCCGGCCACCGTGACGGAGATCAGGCGCGAGACCTCGCACGCGGCCACGTTCCGGCTCGCGGTGCCGGAGTGGGCGGGGCACCTGCCCGGGCAGCATCTGATGCTGCGGCTGACCGCGGAGGACGGCTATGTGGCCCAGCGCCACTACTCGATCGCGTCCGCACCGGACGACTCCGGCCATATCGAGCTGACTCTGGACCATGTGCCGGGCGGTGAGGTCTCGGGCTGGTTCAACACGGTGGCCCGGCCCGGCGACACGGTCGAGGTGCGCGGCCCGCTGAGCGGGTTCTTCGCCTGGCCGGGCGACCGGCCCGCGCTGCTGCTGGGGGCCGGTTCCGGGGTCGTACCGCTGATGTCGATGGTGCGGCACCACCGGGCGCGGGACCTCGCCGTTCCGCTGCGGATGCTGGTGTCGGCACGCAGCCCCGAGGAGCTGATCTACGCCGGGGAGTTGGGCGGGGAGACGACAGCGGTGTTCACGCGCAGCGCTCCCGCGGGAGTACCGGTGGGTCGTATGGCGGCCGCACATGTGGCGCCGCTCCTGGCCGAGCAGCCTCCGGGCGGGTGGGAGGCCTATGTGTGCGGCTCCAACGGGTTCGCCGAGCACGCCTCCCGCCTGCTGGTCGAGGCGGGCCAGCCGGTCGACCGCATCCGCATCGAGCGCTTCGGCTAGGGATCGAACGCTTCCGCTTCGGCCGCGGATCGCTCGCTGCGGCCACGGCACGCCCCTGGGCGTGCGGATCCCGTGCGCGGCCGCTCGCGCCGCCTTGGGGCGCGTGCCGCATGCCGTGCTCCATGAGGGCTTGAAGTCGCGGTAGGCGGCGTGAGCGAGGTGCGCCGTACGGGGTACGAGACCGGTGTGGACGCTCGTGTGCGGCGGCGGGAGCGGACGACCGGTGACCCGGCTCGCCCGGCCCTCCGGCTCCGGCAGGGAGGTGGACATGCGTACCCAGGTGCGTGGCTGGCGCTGGCGGCGCAATCCGCTGCGGCGCCGCTCGGACGTCATCGAGGCGTGGACCGTACTCGTCGTCATCGTCCTGCTGTTCGTGGTCACACCCCTGGCCGGGGTGGCGGCGGGCCTGCGCGCCCATGAGCAGGCGCGCTCGCTCGCGGCGTCGCAGCGGGCCGAGCGGCGTCAGGTGCAGGCCGTGGTGGTCGGCAACACGCCCGAGCGGCTGCCCACGGAGCAGGGCGACCGTGATCATCCCTACCGTGCCCGGGTCCGCTGGACCGAGCCGGGCAAGGGGACGCGTACCGCGATGGCCCGTGTCCCGGCGGGGACCCGGGCCGGTGACCCGGTGACCGTGTGGTTCGACGCCCGGGGTCGCAGTGTCGCCCCGCCGCCGGACGAGTTCGCGGTCTGGCAGCACACGATCACGGTCGGCGTGTGCGCGACGGGCGGTGCGGTGGCCGTGGTCCTCCTCGGGCACGCGCTGGAGCGCCGGATCGCGCTGCGACACCGACTGGCCGAGTGGGAACGGGAATGGGCGCGCACGGGACCGAAGTGGAACCAGCCGAGGACCTGACCGGCAGGTGACCCGACCACCGGATCCCCGGCGATCACCCCACCGGGCACGAGCAGCAAGCGATTTCGCCGCCTTGGCCAGCGCGATCACTACAGGCAAGGAGCTGCCGAGCGAGTCCGTGCCCGGCGCAGGCCTGGCAAGTCATCCGATCATCCACGTACGGTGAGAGCACATAGTCACCCTTCACGCTCCCTCCGCAAAGGCGGTTGCCGATGGCCCTGTTCGACCTCCCGATCGACGAACTCCGTGCGTACCGCAGCGAGTCCGGGGCGCCGGAGGACTTCGACGACTTCTGGGACAAGACGCTCCAGGAGGCCCGCGAGCACGCTCTGGACGCCCGCTTCGAGCCGGTGGACGCCGGGCTGTCCACGGTGCAGGTGCACGACGTGACGTTCGCCGGGTTCGGTGGTCACCCGGTCAAGGGCTGGCTGCGACTGCCGGCCGGCGCCACCGAACCGCTGCCGCTGGTGGTGGAGTTCATCGGCTACGGCGGCGGACGCGGTCTCCCGCACGAGAAGCTGCTGTGGGCGTCCTCGGGCCGGGCGCACTTCGTGATGGACACCCGCGGGCAGGGCAGCGCGTGGGGCGGCGGAGGCGGCACGGCGGACCCGGTGGGCGCCGCGCCCGCCTATCCCGGGTACATGACGCGGGGGATCGACGCCCCCGAGAACTACTACTACCGGCGCGTGTTCACGGACGCCGTGCGTGCGGTGGAGGCCGCCCGTTCGCATCCGCTGACCGACGCGGCGCGGACCGTGGTGATCGGTGAGAGCCAGGGCGGCGGCATCGCGCTGGCCGTCGGCGGGCTGCTGCCCGACCTGGTCGCGGTCGCCCCGGACGTGCCGTTCCTGTGCGACTTCCCGCGTGCGACGACGCTGACGGAGCGTCACCCGTACCGGGAGATAGGCCTGTTCCTGAAGACGCACCGGGGCCGCGCGGCGGACGTGCTGCGCACCCTCTCCTACTTCGACGGCGTGCACTTCGCGGCCCGCGGCCGGGCCCCGGCGCTCTTCTCGGCGGCCCTGGAGGACCAGACCTGCCCGCCGTCGACCGTGTTCGCCGCGTTCAACGCATGGGCGCACGAGGACAAGGCGATCGAGGTGTACGACTTCAACGACCATGAGGGCGGCGGGCCGTTCCAGGAGGAACGGAAGCTGCGCTGGCTGCGGCCGTACGCCTGAGAAGACGGCAGAAAGGGGCGGGATCGCACCCGGCTCAGCGGTGAGGGACGCCGCCCAGCACCGAGGGTGACTCCCCCCGGGGGGGCGCCCTGGGGCCGGTGGGGCGCAAAAGAAACAGAAGCTCATGTTCTATGACGTCGGTCACAGCGCCCCGCCAACCAACCGGCATGCTTAGTAGACGCGAAATGGAAGACATCCAAGGATTTGTCCGTCTTGGCCGGGATATGGATCCCGCCGCGCGGTCCTGGGATTCCCCCGGCCGGCCCACACGCCCGTCGCCCGGTGATGCAAGGCTTCTGACGCCGCGACAGCTTCCCCTCCTGCCCGTCATGTGCGGACCGGAGCCCCGTGCACCGCCCTGGCGAGATCCCGGGACCTACGAGGCGACATAGTGGCGAGGACCCTTTGCGCTCCCTGTCGAGCCGTTCTAAGAATGACGACCCACAGGACGTCGCCGCAGTTCGGAACCGGTGTTCACACAGAGTCGACGGCGCACCGGGCGCTCGGCGTCACCGAGTGAGTAGGAGCCCCCCACATGAAGTCGTCCCGAACGTCCGCGAGACTCCTCGCCCTCGCTCTCGGCCTGGGTCTGGCCTCCGGCGCGCTGGCCGTGGCGGTGCCGGCCGGCGCCCAGGCGGCCGACACCCCGTCCGGTGCCACCGGTACCTCCGTGGCGCAGTACACCGGGTCGGTCGAGGAGGCCGCGAACAACAAGGCGTTCTTCGAGGCCGTGCTCAAGTCCGTCGCCGAGAAGCGTGCCGACCAGCCGAACGCTCAGGCGGTGACCGTCTACTACAACGCCTCCCAGGCACCGAGCTACCGTTCGCAGATAGCGAGCGCGGCCTCGATCTGGAACAGCTCCGAGTCCAACGTCAAGCTCCAGGAGGCGTCGAGCGGTAGTGCCGACTTCTCCTACCGCGAGGGCAACGACCCGCGCGGGTCCTACACCTCCACCAACGGCCACGGAAGCGGCTACGTCTTCCTCGACTACACCCAGAACCAGCAGTACGACTCGGTCCGCGTCGTCACCCACGAGACCGGGCACGTGCTGGGCCTGCCGGACGACTACGGCGGGCCGTGCAGTGAGCTGATGTCGGGCGGCACCGCCGGCCCGTCCTGCACCAATCGCTACCCGAACGTCACCGAGCGCTCGCGTGTCGACCAGCTGTGGGCCAACGGACTCGCGCAGGCCCCGGGCGCGGCACGATCGCCCGAAACAGCCGGCCCGCTCACAGGGGGTGTCGCCGGTGGGGGCGGGGCACCGGTCGGGGGCGATGCCCAGGCCCCCAGCACACCCGCGGTCATCGCGCCGGCACCCGGAACCGTCGTGATCCGTATTGGCTGATCCCACGGCAACAGCAGATCACCCAGCAGTGCGCACGGCCTGACCAGGCAGCTCCGCCGGCGTGCTCAGGCCGACGGCACACCGCCGAGGGTCGCCAGGAGCCGGCAGGCCGGCTGCTCCTCCTCCGACCTCCGCCCCCTCGCCCCTTTTCGGCCAGTCGCCACTCGCCGTGATCCCCATGACACCGGGATCACGCGGGTGGGTTTCGGCCTAACCGGCAAGACACCCTTCCCTCGTGGTTTAGACCAATGCTAGATCTGGTCGCGCAATGAACCCGTTCGGCTACGTCTTGTCACCAACAGGAGGCGCGGCATGGCCCGCACCACCCCACACGACCCCCCGCAGACCGACGCCAGACCGCTGTACTGGCAGATCGCGTCGCTGCTCCTCGACGAGCTGCACGACGGCACCGTTCCGCCCGGTGAGCGGCTGCCCGGCGAGCGGCATCTGGCCCAGCGCTACGGGGTCAGCCGGGAGACCGTCCGGCAGGCGCTGGAGGTGCTGCGCCGCGGCGGTCTGGTCGCCACCGACCGGCGGGGCAGCCATGCCACGCTGCCCGGCCGCCCGGTCGAGGACCCGGTCTCGCTCACCTTCCCGGTCGGCGCCCGCCCGGCGGACCTGGGCGCGGTCGACCGGGCGACGGTGACCTGGGAGCCGCCACCGCCGAAGCACGCCGAGGCGCTGGGCCTGGGCCCGCAGCGGCCGACGCTGATGCACCGCTACCGGTCGGCCACGCCCGACGGCCGGTCACTGCGTACGGCGGTGACGTCGTTCTCGGCCGTGGCACTGGCCGAGGTCGCGGAGCTGGGCCGCTACCGCGACCGGGCCGACGGGGCCACTCCCGCGCAGCTGCGCCGGGCCTACGACTGGATGCGCAAGGCCGGTCTGACCCTGCACCACCGGGACTCCATCACCCAGGTCGGCGACGCCGCCTCGGTCCGGGTGACCCGGTGGGTGCACGACCAGTACGCGCGCCCGCTGGAGATCACCGATCTGGTGGTGAACGCCGAACAGGACGCGCTGGTCTACGAGTTCACGCTGCCGGCGGCAGGGTAGCGCCGTCGGCCCTGTGCGCCGACACCAGCCGGACGCGGGGGCTGCCGTCGCCGCGCCGCCCGAACTCGGGCAGCGCCTGCAGGTCGACCGTGAAGCCCGCGCGCGTCAACTGCCCGAGGACGTCGCCGAGTCGGAAGGCCCGGTAGTACATGACGAAGGGCGGTCGCCACAGGGCGTTGCGCACCCGCATCACCGCGTCGAAGCCGTACAGCATCCAGAACGCGGGGCTCGACGGGCGGGGCGGGGCGAGGACCGGGAAGGCGAACCGGCCGCCCGGCCGCAGCACCGAGTGGACCTGGGTGAAGAGGCCGGGCAGTTCCCGGGGCAGAAAGTGGCCGAACGCCCCGAAGCTGACCACGAGGTCGAAGGCGGCGGTGAACGGCAGGGCCCGGGCGTCGGCGCGCACCCAGTCGACGCCCGGCCCCTCGTCCCCGGCCGAGAGCCTCGCGCTCGCGGCCCGGCGCCGGGCGACGTCGAGCATGCCGGCGCTGAAGTCGACGCCGGTGACGCTGCGCCGGCACAGCCCGGTCAGGACGTCCGTCCCGGCGCCGGTGCCGCAGCACAGGTCGAGGCCGTCCTCGAACGGGCCGAGCGGCCCGAGCGCCTTCGCCACCGAGTCCAGCACCGCGTCGGGTGTCCGGAAGGGGGTGTGGTCGAACTTCGGGGCCAGCAGGTCGTAGCCGCGCTCGACGGACGACAGCGCCTGGACGGCTAGCTCGCGGAGCGTGGGGCCTTCGGGGCTGAACATCCCGTCAGCCTAGGCGCTCACACGACTGTGGACACGTATCCCGCAGCTGACTACTCTCATCCGCAGCTATTCATCTAATTGACTATTCGAGGTGATCCGATGCGCGCGTTCCGTGAGGCGGTCGAGGCAGGAGATCTGGCGGCCGTCGAGGCGCTGCTGGCCGACGACGTCGTCTTCACCAGCCCGGCCGTCTTCAAGCCGTACCCGGGCAAGGCCATCACCACGGCGATCCTGCGCGGGGTCTTCCAGGTGTTCGAGGACTTCCGGTACGTCCGTGAGATCGGCGCCCCGGACGCCTCCGACCACGCCCTGGTCTTCACGGCCCGGGTGGGCGACCGGGAGCTGACCGGCTGCGACTTCCTGCACGTGAACGAGGACGGACTGATCGACGACTTCATGGTCATGGTCCGCCCGCTGTCGGGCGCCCAGGCCCTCGCCGAGGCCATGGGCGCGCGGTTCGACCAGATCGTGAAGGAGGCGGAGGCGCGGTCCGCCTGAGCAGTGCGGCTGCGCCCCCGACGGTTCAGGCGACCCGAGGATCAGCCCTTCAGTTGCTCCAGCGTTGCCTTGGTGTCCGTCTTCAGCCAGTCGGTCACGTCGGTGAGCGCGGGCGGGTTCTTGTCCTGGTTGTACGAGCTGAGGTAGGCGCTGTAGCTCATCGTGTACGTCACCCAGCCGTCGCGCACGGCGAGGGTGGCGTAGCGGGATCCGCTGGTGGAGCCGCTGGTAGTGTCCTGGCTGACCAGGTAGGCCTCGTCGCCGATGCCCTTGACCGGGCTGACGTCGTAACCCGTGTGGCTGTCGCCGTAGTTCTTCCAGGTGGCGGTGAACTCCGGCCCGGGGTCGGTCTTCCGGTGCAGGTCCACCTGCATGGAGAGGTAGGCGTCCGCATAGCTGGAGCCGGTCTTCTTCAGGCTCAGACTGCAGTAACTCTCGTCCAGCGCCTTGTTCTTGAGGGAGTTGTGCGTCGACGAGGAGTCGTTCTGGGGGTACTCGTCCTTGAAGGACGAGTAGTCCGCGCCCGAGCACATGTTGGAGGGCGCCGAGTAGCCGCGCAGGTCCGCGCTGTCGCCCATGCCGCCGAGCAGGAACACACCGGCCGCCCACGCGGCGGAGGCGACGGCCGCGCCGACGGCGAGCCACAGCACGGCACGCCCGGCACCACCGCCGCCACCGGACGGCGGGGCGGGCACCGGGCCGTACTGGGGCGGCTGCCCGTAGGGGTTCCCCGGCACCCCCGCCTGGGGCGGGGCCGGCTGTCCGACCAGCGTGGGCTGCGCGTAGAAGCTCCCCGACGCGGGAGACTGCGGGTTCGGGTAGGGGTAGGCCGTCGGCTGCGGCGGGACCGCCGACTGCGGAGCGGGCTGTCCGGGCTGCGGCGCGGGCTGGCCGGCCGGCGGCGGGGGCTGCGGTGGCGTGGACATGTCGTGACGATAGTGCAGGGTTGGCGGTCAAGTCCTCTGACGTCCGGGATCGTTACGGTGTGAGGACATCTGGTGTGGGTTCCGCTGGTATACGGCTGAGCCGCTCAGGCACACGGGAAGTGCGCGGCCGCCGTTGCCGAGTAGGCCGGAGTGGCGGGAATAGCCCGCGCCGTCGACGTGTTGGACGGATCGCAGCCGTACCGCGCCATCGAGTGGTACCGTGCAATCAGCACCTGTGTACGCCCCCTTGTGGGCGCCGGTGCCAGTTTTCCTCTCCGCGCTGATCCGTCCGCCGTTTCCGGCGCAGGCGCGTCAGCTTCTCAGCACCACCTCGGACCGAGGTGTCGTTTCCGCCGCCCGGAGGCACGTACGCCCTCCCGTCCCGCGGCTTCCTCCCCCCTTCCTCATGTCTTCCGTCCGTGAAAGGACCACCCATGACCACCACACTCGAACCCCCTCACGCAATGCAGCAGGCCCCTGCCGCCCGGACCGTCACCGGTGTCCTCGACATCGACGCGCACGGGAAGGGGCATCTGCGGGCCGTGAACTGCCTGTCCTCCCCCGCCGATCCGCAGGTCCCCGCCGCGCTGGTGCGCAGGCACGGCCTGCGCAAGGGCGACCTCGTCGAGGGCGTCCGCGGGGCACAGCGCGCACTCACCGAGATCACGCACGTCAACGGCCGCGACCCGGGCGAACTCCGGGGCCGCCGCCACTTCCGGGACCTCACCCCGCTCCACCCGCACGAGCGCATCCGCCTGGAACACCCGGCGGCCGGTCTCGCCGGACGGGTCACCGACTTGTTCGCACCGGTCGGCAAGGGCCAGCGCGGGCTGATCGTGGCGCCGCCGAAGACCGGCAAGACCGTGCTGCTCCAGCAGTTCGCCGCCGCCGTCGCCGGCAACCACCCCGAGTGCCGCCTGATGGTCGTCCTGCTGGACGAGCGTCCCGAGGAGGTCACCGAGATGCGCCGCTCGGTGCGCGGCGAGGTCTACGCCTCCACGTTCGACCGGGCGGCCAAGGAGCACATCGCCCTCGCGGAACTGGTCGTCGAGCGGGCCAAGCGGCTCGTCGAGGACGGCGAGGACGTCGTCGTCCTGCTCGACTCCCTGACCCGGCTGTGCCGGGCCCACAACAACGCCTCCGCCGCCGGCGGACGCACCCTGAGCGGCGGTGTCGACGCGGGCGCCCTGCTCGGTCCCAAGCGGTTCTTCGGCGCCGCCCGCCAGGCCGAGGAGGGTGGCTCGCTCACCATCCTCGCCACCGTCCTGGTGGACACCGGATCCCGTGCCGACGGCTACTTCTTCGAGGAGCTGAAGAGCACGGGCAACATGGAGCTGCGGCTGGACCGGGAACTCGCCGCCCGCCGCCTCTTCCCGGCCGTGGACATCGACCCCACGGGCACCCGCCGCGAGGAACTCCTGCTCACCCCGGCCGAGTTGACGGCCACTCGGGGCCTGCGCCGGGCCCTGCGCTCCCGGGAGGGCGGACCGGCCAACCTGGAGACCCTGCTGGAGCGGCTGCGGGACACCCCCGACAACGCCACGTTCCTGCGCCGCGTCCAGCCGACCCTGCCCACGGCCTGAGGCCGTCCCGGAATGCGGCATCCGGGTGCTCCGATGGCCCGTCCGGCCCCGGCAGCGCGCTCGACGCCCCTCCACTTCCTACGTTGATCATATGATCACCGGATTCTCTTGTCGGGCGGTGTCGTCGGCCTGCGCCCTGTGCGTCGCGGGCGTGCTGGCCCTCGCGCCGGCCGCCGCCGCCACCGCACACCGCGCGGGGGATCCCGCACCGCCCGCGCCGCGAGCGGCGGTGCCGAAGCCGTCCCTGCTGTACCGCTCCGGCACCCAGGTCAGACCGCACCGCGGCGCGCCCGAGCTGCCGGACGTCTCCGCGCTGTCCTGGCTGGTCGCCGACGGCGGCACCGGCGAGGTGCTGGCCGGGGGCGACGCGCACCGCAGGCTGCCGCCCGCCAGCACTCTGAAGACGCTGTTCGCGCTCACCGTGCTGCCGCGACTGCCCGCCACCATGCAGCACACCGTCCGGTACGAGGAGCTGGCGGACGTCGGCGAGGGCAGCAGCCTCGTGGGCGTCGAGGAGGGACACAGCTACCGGGTGTCCGACCTGTGGCGCGGGGTCTTCCTCAGCTCGGGCAACGACGCCGTGCACGTACTGGCCGCCCTGGGCGGCGGCTGGCACGCCACGGCCACCCGGATGCAGGCCAGGGCCCGCACCCTCGGCGCCCTGGACACCCATGTCGTCTCCCCCGACGGCTACGACACCCCCGGCCAGGTGTCCTCGGCGTTCGACCTCGCGGTCTTCGGCCGGGAGGGGCTGCGCAACCCCGACTTCGCCCGTTACTGCTCCACCGCCGAGGCCCAGTTCCCCGGCGACGGGACCCCCTATGCGATCGAGAACACCAACCGCCTGCTGACCGGCGAGGACGGCGTGGCACGGTACCCGGGTCTGATCGGCGTCAAGAACGGCTACACCAGCAACGCGGGCAACACCCTCGTCGCCGCGGCCCGACGGGGCGGGCGCACCCTCGTGGTGACGGTGATGAACCCTCAGGAGGGCGGTGGGCTCGCCGTGTACGAGGAGGCCCGCGCCCTGCTCGACTGGGGTTTCACAGCGGCCGGTCAGGTCGATCCGGTCGGCTCGCTGGACGGGCTGCGCGTCGGATCGGGACCGGCATCGACCACGGTCGCGGCCGCGACGTCCCCAAGGCCGGACGACGAGGAGGACTGGTCGCCCGCCGCCGTCGCGGGCCTCGCCGGGCTCGGCGCGGGTGCGGTGTGGCTGGGGCTGCGGTCCAAGGGCGGGCGGGCCGAACGCGACTGACCGGTCGGCAGGCCCAGCAGCAGGCCCAGCGTGATCCAGGTGTAGATGTTGCTGCCGAGGAACCCGTCGATGCCGGAGGAGTCCTCGAACCAGAGCCACACCACGCTGGTGCACAGCACCCCGTACAGGGTGCCCGCCAGCCGCCGGTGCCCGGCGCGCGCCAGCACCGCGAAGGACGGCAGGAGCCACACCAGGTGGTGCACCCAGGTGATCGGGCTGACCAGGCAGGCCGTGGCACCGGTGAGGGCGAAGGCTGCCGTCCAGTCGCCGGCCGCCACCGCCCGGCTCGCCCGCCACGCCCACACGCACAGCACCAGCAGGACCACCGCGGACCACAGCGATCGGTCCGGATCGCCGAGCCGGGCCAGGACGCCCTGCAGCGACTGGTTGGAGACGTAGTCGAGGCGGCCGACCCGGTTGGTGTCCCAGAGCGCCTCGGTCCAGTAGAAGCGGGACGCACGCGGGTCCGCCCAGGCGGCAAGACCGGTCGCTGCCAGGGCCACGGCCGTGGCCACTCCTGCCGCACGCCAGCGCCGGGCGAGCAGGAGCAGCCCGATGAACAGGGCGGGCGTGAGCTTCACGGCTGCCGCGAGCCCGACCCCGACGCCCGCCCAGCGGTCCCGGCCGGTCGTCAACAGCCAGGCGTCGCCGAGGACCAGGGCCAGCAGGACCAGGTTCACCTGGCCGAAGCTGAAGGTGTCCCGCAGCGGCTCGAACAGCGCGAGCACACACAGCGCCAGCGACCAGCGGAACCAGCCGTGCCGTCGCCAGCCGGGCCCGGCCAGGATGCGCAGGACCACCGCCAGCGCGGCCAGGTTCACCAGCAGGGAGGCCACGATCGCGGTGTGTCGGCCCATCGGGGCGAGCGGCAGCATCGTGAGCGCGGCGAACGGCGGATACGTGAAGCCGTACGTCGTCCCCGGCACCCGGTAGTCGTAGATCCGGCCGCCGTGGTGCACCCAGGTGTGCACCGCGCCGTAGTAGACACGCAGGTCGAAGAAGTCCCGCAGCAGCGGCACGGTCGCCGTGAACACGGTCACCGCGGTGGCCAGGGCCAGCACGAGCAGCGCGCGGCCCCGGTCCGTGCGTGGCAGCGTCGGCGCCGTCATGCCGTGCGTCCCGTCGCCGGGGCCTGGGCCGCCTGGTGGGCCTGCCACAGGACGACCACGCCGAGCAGCCCGCCCGAGACGGCGAGGACCAGCTGGCCGATGTCCGCCGGGCCGCCGCTGGGCAGCACGGCGAGGGCCAGGACACCGGCGAGGGCGGCCACCCGGTGCCGTACCGAGGTGCTGGGTGCGGCGGCCGCGATGAGGAACAGGCCCCACAGCACGTACCAGGGGCGGATCGCCGGGCCGAAGACGGCCACGGCGAGCAGGCTCAGGCCGAGGGCGTACACCGGTCGCAGGCGCAGCCTCAGCCATATCAGCACGATGGCCGCGGCGGTGGCCGCGAGGCCCAGCAGGTGCCAGACCGGTACGGCGAGCGGGGCCAGGTCGCTGCCGAGGCGGTCGAGCAGGGCTCCGGTGGCGCGGCCCAGCAGGCTGGTGAGCGCCCAGTTGTGCGGGGAGACGGGTGTGTCCAGGGCGCGGATCCAGCCGTACCCGGTGCCGGCCACGGCGGTCGCGATGACCGTGGTCGCCGCCGCGGCGGCCGCCGTCGTCAGGGTGGCCCACAGCGGGGTACGCCGGGTGCGGATCTGCAGGACCACCACCGCGAGGAGGCCCAGCGCGGCGGGTGCCTTCACCAGGGCGGCCAGCGTGACGAGCACCGCCCCGAGGACGGGCCACCGGCCGCGGGCGGCGACCAGGCCGAGCCCCAGCAGCCCGAGCATGAGCGCGTCGTTGTGGGCGCCCGCGACCAGGTGCAGCAGGACCAGCGGGTTGAGGGCGCCGAGCCACAGCGCGGCGGCCGGGTCGGCACCGCTGTGCCGGGCCAGGCGGGGCAGGGCCGCCGCCATGAGGGCCACCCCGAGCACGGCGACCAGACGCATGCCGATCAGGCCCGCGGGCAGTTCGCCGCGGGTCAGCCCGGACAGCGCCGAGGCCAGCCACAGGAAGGCGGGGCCGTACGGGGCGGCCGTGTGCTGCCACACCGGGGCCACCTCGTCGGCCAGCGGTCCGCCGAGCTGGGCGGGGCCCTGGGCGTACACGTCCATGTGGGCGTCGACCATGGCGCCCTGGGCGAGGTAGCTGTAGACGTCCCTGCTGAACAGCGGGGGCGCGAGCAGCAGCGGGGCCGCCCAGACGGCCAGGACCACCAGCAGGGAGCGCTGGGTGGGTGGTTGCGGACCGCGCACCAGGCGGCCGAGGAGCACCCAGGCCGCTATCAGCAGGACGACACCGAAGTAGACCCCGACCAGCCCGAGCGCGGCTCGCGCGGACGCCGGGGCGAGGAGGTCCTCGACGGGCAGGGCACCGGCCGTCTCACCGCCCAACGCGAGAAAGGCGGTACCGGCCAGGCCCAGCACCTGGCAGCGGCGGAGATCGACGGGGAAAGCCATGGCCAACACTGGTTCAGCGTGTCAACGCGGGGTGGCCGGAAGGAGACACTCCACTCACCAACGGGCGGCCTGCACATGACCGGCGCGTGAGAAGTGCTGTTCAGTACGGTGCGCAGGTGCCGGGCGAACACTCAGAACACGGACAGTCCGGTCAGCGTCGTGAACCGGTCCAGGGCCGCCACCCCCGCCACCGAGTTGCCGCGCTCGTCCAGCCCGGGGCTCCACACACACAGGGTGCAGCGGCCCGGGACGACCGCGATGATGCCGCCGCCGACACCGCTCTTGCCGGGCAGGCCGACGCGGTAGGCGAAGTCACCGGCCGCGTCGTACGTCCCGCAGGTCAGCATGATCGCGTTGATCTGCTTGGCCTGGCTGCGGGTGAGCAGTCGGCTGCCGTCGGCGCAGATGCCGTGGCGGGCCAGGAAGGTGGTGGCGAGGGCCAGGTCGGCGCAGGAGGCGGCGATCGAGCACTGGCGGAAGTACTCGAAGAGCAGGGTCGGCACGGCGTTCTCGATGTTGCCGTACGACTTCATGAAGTGCGCCAGCGCCGCGTTGCGGTCGCCGTGCGCGGTCTCGGAGGCGGCGATCTGCCGGTCGAAGTCCAGGTCCGGGTTGCCGCTCTCGGCACGCAGGAAGGCGAGCAGGGTGTCGGCCGCGTCTCCGGTACGGGTCTGGAGGCGGTCGGTGACGACGAGCGCGCCCGCGTTGATGAAAGGATTCCGCGGGATGCCGTTCTCGTACTCCAGCTGCACCAGGGAGTTGAACGGGTTGCCGGAGGGCTCGCGGCCCACGTGCTCCCAGAGCTCGTCGCCCTCGCGGGCCAGCTCCAGGGCGAGCGTGAAGACCTTGGTGATGGACTGCGTGGAGAACGGCTGCCGCCACTCCCCCACCCCGTACACCGTGCCGTCCAGCTCGGCGACCGCCATGCCGAAGCTGCGCGGATCGCGGGCCGCGAGGGCCGGGATGTAGTCGGCGGGACGCCCACGGCCGGGCGTGCGCCCTATCTCCTCGGCGATGCGCTCCAGGACCGGCAGGAAGGTGAGGGACGACGTCGTTGTCATGATCACTATTGTGCCTCCCGGCCGGTCCAGGTGCGTAGTCGCAGGAACGTATCCGCAGGTCAGGCGGCAGGTGCCCCGCTGCCCGCGACGATCTCGGGGCGCAGCAGGTCGGCCAGCTGCTCGGCCGGCAACAGGCCCTTCTCCAGCACGAGTTCGGCCACGCCCCGACCGGTGGCGAGGGCTTCCTTGGCGATGTCGGTGGCGGCCGTGTACCCGATGTGCGGGTTGAGCGCGGTGACCAGGCCGATGGAGTTCTCGACCGTCGCGCGCAGCACCTCCGTGTTGGCGGTGATGCCGTCCACACAGCGCTCGGCCAGGGTGAGGCAGGCGCGCCGCAGGTGCGTGATGCTCTCCGACAGGGAGTGCAGGATGATCGGCTCGAAGGCGTTGAGCTGGAGCTGTCCGGCCTCGGCCGCCATGGTGATGGCGACGTCGTTGCCGATCACCTCGAAGGCGACCTGGTTGACGACCTCGGGGATCACCGGGTTGACCTTGCCCGGCATGATCGACGAACCGGCCTGCACGGGCGGCAGGTTGATCTCGCCGAGGCCCGCGCGCGGACCGGAGGACAGCAGGCGCAGGTCGTTGCAGCTCTTGGAGAGCTTGACCGCGATCCGCTTGAGCACGCCGGACATCTGGACGAAGGCGCCGCAGTCCTGGGTCGCCTCGACCAGGTTGGCCGCGGTGACCAGGGGCAGCCCGGTGATGGCGGCGAGGTGCCGGCGGGCGGCCTCGGCGTATCCGGCGGGAGCGTTGAGGCCGGTCCCGATGGCCGTGGCGCCCAGGTTGATCTCGTGGATCAGCTCGACGGCCTCGGCAAGACGGCTCCGGTCCTCCTCGATCATGACGGCGAACGCGGAGAACTCCTGGCCGAGCGTCATCGGCACCGCGTCCTGCAACTGCGTACGGCCCATCTTGAGCACGTCACGGAACTCGACCGCCTTGCGGGCGAAGGAGTCCTGGAGCACGGCCATCGCCTTGAGCAGGCCGCGGACCGCGAACACCGTCCCGATCTTGACGGCGGTCGGGTAGACGTCGTTCGTGGACTGCCCGAGGTTGACGTCCTCGTTGGGGTGCAGGTACGCGTACTGCCCCTTCGCGTGCCCGAGCAGCTCCAGCGCGCGGTTCGCCACGACCTCGTTGGCGTTCATGTTGGTGGACGTGCCCGCGCCGCCCTGGATGACGTCCACGACGAACTGGTCGTGCAGCTTGCCGTCACGGATCTCCCGGCAGGCGGCGACGATCGCGGCGGCCTTCTCGGGCGCCAGCAGACCCAGCTCCTCGTTGGCGAGGGCGGCGGCCTCCTTGACGGCGGCGAGGGCGTCGATCAGGTGCGGGTAGGCGGAGATCGGGGTGCCGGTGATGGGGAAGTTCTCCGTCGCGCGCAGGGTGTGAACCCCCCAGTACGCGTCGGCGGGTACGTCGCGGTCGCCGAGCAGATCGTGTTCGCTTCGGGTGGGCGCGGTCATGAGAGTGCGGTCCTCTTTCTGAGGTACAGAGGTGATGGCGCCCCTGAAAGGGACGCGGGGCGTTGTTGTCATGCGGCTACCGCCGCGCGGGCGCGACCGGCCACAACCGGCTCGCAGATCAAGACGGCCTGACCAGCGGAGCCCTACGCGCAAGCAGTGAACGGCACCGGGTCCAGCGCACGCACCGGCCGTACGCAGCCCACCGGCTCCCCGCCACCCAGCAGCGCCTCTCCGGCGAACTCGGTCAGCAGCTCGGGGTCCACGCCCGCGCGAGCGAGCGCCGCCGCCGCGACCGGAATCCGCGCCCGGTTCGCCCCGTCGGCGATCTTGACGGCGATCGCACGGCCGTCGGGCAGCGCGGCCACCTGGACGCCCTCGAAGCCGTCCTTGGCGAGCAGCCCCGGCACGGCCCGCATCAGCGCGAAGACGTCCCGGCCGGAGCCGGAGGCCATCTCCGCGTGCTCACGCATCGCGTCGGCGACGCGGGCCTCGGGCGTGCCCGGAGCGGCGGTGGTGATGCGGGCGACGGCGCGGGCCAGGCCGTGCAGGGAGACGGAGAACAGCGGCGCGCCGCAGCCGTCCACCGTCACCCGGGCCACCCGCTGCCCGGTCAGGTCCTCGACGATCTCGGCGATGGCCTGCTGCAGGGGGTGGGCCGGGTCCAGATAGTCGTCCAGGGACCAGCCGTTGAGCTTGGCGGTCCACAGCATCGCCGCGTGCTTGCCGGAGCAGTTCTGGGCGAGGCGCGAGGGCAGCCGGCCCTCGCGGACCCAGGCGTCCCGCACGGCCGGGTCGAACGGCATGTCGGGCACGTTGCGCAGGTCGTCCTCGGCGAGACCGGCGAGTTCGAGGATCCGCCGGGTGCCGGCGAGGTGGCGCTCCTCGCCGGAGTGGCTCGCGGCGGCCAGCGAGAGCAGGTCGCCGTCGAGCGGCAGCCCGGCCCGCAGCATCGCCACGGCCTGGACGGGCTTGAGGGCCGAGCGCGGGTAGAACGCGGCCTCGATGTCGCCGAGCTGGAACTGGACTTGGCCGTCGGCTCCGAGGACGACGACGGAACCGTAGTGGATGCCCTCGACGACCCCGCCGCGGATGAGGTGGGCGACGGGGGCGTGGAGGGGCTCGCGGACGAGGGGTGGGTCCGCGGGGGAACTGCTGTACATCACTGCCTGCTTGTCAGGGAGCGCCGTGCGGGTCACGCATCGGCTCGGGTAGTGGACTTGCGCGATATGCGCCTGCGGATGGCGTACCAGCCCGCGACCAGCGCTGCGACGATCAGCGGCAGGCACAGCACGGTGGTGCGTCCGGCGCCGCCGTCGGCGTACATGAGGACCAGGACGGAGGCGAGGAACGCCAGCGTCACCAGTTCGGTCCAGGGGGAACCCGGCAGCCGGTAGGAGGGCCGGGCCAGTTCGCCCTTCTGGGTCTTCTGCCAGAAGAGCAGGTGACAGAGCATGATCATGCCCCAGGTGGCGAGGATGCCGATCGCCGCGAAGTTCAGGACGATCTCGAAGGCGTCCGCCGGGACGACGAAGTTCAGGCCGACGCCGAGGACGCAGATACCGCTGGTGAGCAGGATGCCGCCGTACGGGACCTGGGTGCGGCTCATCTTCGCGGTGAACTTCGGGGCCGAGCCGCTGACCGCCATGGAGCGCAGGATGCGGCCGGTGGAGTAGAGGCCGGAGTTGAGCGAGGACATGGCCGCGGTGAGCACGACCAGGTTCATCACGCCGCCCGCCGCGGGGATACCGATGTGGGACAGGACCGTGACGAAGGGGCTCTCGCCGGCGGTGTACTTGTTCCAGGGCAGGAGCATCGAGAGCAGGACGACGGAGCCGACGTAGAACAGGCCCACGCGCCACATGATCGAGTTGATCGCCTTGGGCATGATCTTCTCGGGGTTCTCGGTCTCACCGGCGGCGACGCCGACCAGCTCGACGGAGGCGTAGGCGAAGACGACGCCCTGGATGATCAGCAGCATGGGCAGCAGGCCGTTCGGGAAGATGCCGCCGTTGTCGGTGATCAGGGACGGGCCGGGAGTGCCGCCGTCCACGGGGTGCTGGGTGACCAGCAGGAAGATGCCGATGCACATGAAGACCACCAGCGCGCTGACCTTCACGATCGCGAACCAGAACTCCAGTTCGCCGAAGATCTTCACCGAGATCAGGTTCACCGTGAGGACCACGGCCAGGGCTATCAGCGCGATCACCCACTGCGGGATGTCGGAGAACATGCCCCAGTAGTGGGTGTAGGTGGCCACCGCCGTGATGTCGGCGATGCCGGTGGTCGCCCAGTTGAGGAAGTACATCCAGCCCGCGGTGTAGGCGCCCTTCTCGCCCAGGAACTCCCGCGCGTACGACACGAAGGCGCCGGATGACGGGCGGTAGAGCACGAGTTCGCCGAGCGCGCGCACGACGAGGAAGGCGAAGACGCCGCAGACGGCGTACGCGACGAACAGGGAGGGGCCGGCGTCGGCGAGCCGGCCGCCCGCGCCGAGGAAGAGGCCGGTACCGATGGCACCGCCGATCGCGATCATGTTGACGTGCCGGTGCTTCAGGCTCTTGCTGTAGCCCGCGTCTCCGGCGTCGACGTGGGTGGACGAGGGGCGCGTCTCGTCTTTGAGGTGCTGCTCGCTCACGCCTCGGGTCCGCCTTCCGTGGGGAGGTCCGTGCGCCCGGGGCGCACGATGTCGGTGAGGGTCGTCTCGACGCGGTCGAGGTGATGACTCATGGCCTCGACGGCGTCGTGCTCGGAACCGTCGATCAGCGCCTCGACGATCGCCCGGTGCTCGCGGTTGGACTGCTCGCGGCGCCCGCCCAGCTCGTTGAGGAAGGCCGACTGACGCGCCAGTGCGTCACGGATCTCCTCGATGACCCGGCGGAAGACCGGGTTCTGGGCGGCCTCGGCCACGGCGAGGTGGAAGAGGCTGTCCATCGCGACCCACGCGGTGGTGTCCGTCTCCCGCTCCATGCGGTCGAGGAGGTGGGCCATGTGGTCCAGGTTCTCCGGGGTGCGGCGCAGGGCCGCGTACCCGGCGACCGGGATCTCGATGTGGCGGCGCACCTCGAGCAGGTCGCTGGCGGCGTAGTCGCCGAAGGTGGGGTCCTCGACGGCGTTCGCGACGACGAAGGTGCCCTTGCCGGTCCGGGAGACCGTCAGGCCCATCGTCTGCAGGGCGCGCAGCGCCTCGCGGAGCACGGGCCGGGACACCTCGAGGGTGCGGCACAGCTCGGCCTCGGAGGGGAGTTTGTCTCCGATGCCGTAGTCGCCGCGTTCGATGGCGCCGCGGAGGTGGCCGAGAACGGCTTCCATGGCGCTCACGCGCCGCGGGACCGGGCCACCTGTCTGGCTGTCTGACAGGTTCACGGGAGCGATCCTGCGGGTTGCTGGAGGGAACTGTCAAGGCGTCGCGTAAGAAAACATTCACGGGGCGCGGCGCCTGAATGCAGGCATCCGCGCCCCGTGGGCGGTTCGAGGGTCGCTCAGCTGCTGAGCGTGCCGGTGGCGAGCAGGCCGAGGAGGCCGAAGCCGATCACGAGCCGGTAGATCACGAAGGCGTTGAAGGAGTGCTTGGCGACGAACTTCAGCAGCCAGGCGATGGAGGCGTAGGCGACCACGAAGGACACGATCGTGCCGACGGCCAGCGGGGCGGCGCCGACGCCCGCGCCGAGGGCGTCCTTGAGCTCGTAGATGCCGGCGCCGGTCAGGGCCGGGATGCCCAGGAAGAAGGAGAGACGGGTGGCGGCGACGCGGTCCAGGTCGAGGATGAGCGCGGTGGACATGGTGGCGCCGGAACGGGAGAAGCCGGGGAAGAGCAGGGCGAGGATCTGGGAGCCGCCGACCAGCATCGCGTCCTTGAACGAGGTGTCGTCCTCACCGCGCTTGTGGCGGCCCATCTGGTCCGCGGCCCACATCACGGCGGAGCCGACGATCAGGGAGCCGGCGACCACCCAGAGCGAGGCGAGCGGGCCCTCGATCAGCGGCTTGGCGGCCAGGCCCACCACGACGATCGGGACGGTCGCGGCGATCACCCACCAGGCGAACTTGTAGTCGTGGTGGTAACGCTCCTCGGGCTTGGTCAGGCCGCGGAACCAGGCGGAGACGATCCGCTTGATGTCCTTGAAGAAGTACACGAGCACGGCGGCGATGGCGCCGACCTGGATGACGGCGGAGAAACCGACGACGGACTTGTCGTCGACCGGGATGTCCATGAGCCCCTCGGCGATCTTGAGGTGGCCGGTGGAGGACACGGGGAGGAACTCGGTCACCCCCTCGACGACTCCGAGGACGACGGCCTGACCGACGGAAATGGCGCTCATGCGGATCCAGTTCTGAGGAAGATTGGTCGACAGTGCTGTAGACAGTACTCACTATGCCCGGCCGTAGGCCGAGCGCCTAGCCCCACAGGGCCCCGGCAAGGGACACGCCCGCGAAGGCCGCTGCGAGCCCCACCACCACGCTGGCGACGGCGTTGGCGGCAGCGTAGAGCCCCGCACCGGCCTCGGTCAGCCGCAGGGTCTCGTAGGAGAAGGTCGAGTACGTCGTCAGCGCCCCGCACAGCCCGGTGCCGATCAGCAGCTGTAGGTGCGGACCTGCGGCTCCGGCGGACACGGCGCCGGTGAGCAGGCCCAGGATCAGGCAGCCGGTGACGTTCACCACGAAGGTGCCCCAGGGGAAGAGCGAGTCGTGCCTGGCCTGGACGGCCCGGTCGGTGAGATAGCGCAGGGGTGCGCCGACCACGGCCCCCAGGACGACCAGCAGCCAGTTCACAACGACTTCTTACCCTTCGGTTCCGTCCCGTCCGGGCCGGGCGCACGCCCCACGTACCGGATGACCTGGCACTCCTCCAGCGTCACGAGGCCTTCGCCGACCAGCTCGTCCAGCTGCGGCAGGAAGGCCCGGACCCGTTCCTCGGTGTCCACCACGACGATCGCCACGGGCAGGTCCTCGCTCAGCGACAGCAGCCGGGTGGTGTGGATGCGGGAGGAGGCGCCGAATCCCTCGATCCCCCGGAAGACGCTGGCCCCGGCCAGCCCGGCGGCGTGGGCTCGGTGCACGATCTCGGAGTAGAGGGGCTTGTGGTGCCAGGTGTCGTCCTCGCCGATGTAGACGGTCAGCCGCACGGCCCGGCCGGTGAGTGAGGTCATCGCTGCCTCCGGGTGAGCACCAGGCGGGCGGCGACCGAGGCCAGCCACACCGCCGCGAGGGCCGCGAACAGGGTCGCGGCGAGATAGGCCAGCCCCGTGCGGGGGTGGCCGGTGTCGACCAGCCTGCGGATCTCGACGGCGTAGGTCGAGAAGGTGGTGAAGCCGCCGAGCACGCCGGTGCCGAAGAAGGGGCGTACGAGGCGGTGGGCGGCCCACACGTCGGTGATCAGCACCATGAACACGCCGATCACGGCACACCCGACGACGTTGGTCCAGAAGGTCGCCCAGGGGAATCCGCCCAAGGGCGTGGGCCAGGCCAGGGCCAGCGCGTAGCGGGCCGTCGCACCGAGGGCGCCGCCCACCGCGACCACGGCGACGACGGGGGCCTGGGTACGCCACTCCGACCGCCGCGCGGGTGCGGGGCGGGCCTGCAGGCTCTCGGTTTCCGGGGCTGTCATGCTCTTGCTTCTCCTACTCGCCGGGGCCCGGGGCATACGGGCGCCATGCCGTCGCAAGTAGGGACCGTTGGCGGCGCCATCGCCGCGGTTCGGATACGGCGGGCCCCACCGCCGCGCCGCGCAGGTTGATCGCGGCCGCGCACCAGGGTAACGCCGGCGACGCCCCGACCGCACACGCGGCCGAGGCGAGCGGCCCCCCGAGCACCTGGGAGTGGGTCAGCGTGCGGGCTCGGGCAGGGCGCAGACCGCGATGCCCCGCTCCCACACGCTGCCCAGGACCAGGTGACCGGAGGCCTCGCAGACGCTGGTGGCCATCCGGTAGCCGGAGCGGCGACGGGTGAGGTGCTCCAGGACGCGGCCGTCGTCGTCGACGGCGAGGACGCCGAGGGTGCCGGCGGGCCGGTAGGGCGCCCGGACGGCGACGCGGGCGGCGGCCCGGCGCAGGGCCGCGGGGCCGCGGTGCAGCAGGTCGAGCGGGGGGACGCGCGGGCCGGCCAGGGCCACCCGGATCGGTCCTGACCTGCCCGCGCGCCAGAGGTTGTCGGGCATGCCGGGCAGGTCGTCGGCGAAGGGTTCGCGCCCACCGGACTTGGGCCCGGTCAGCCAGTAGCGGGTCAGCCGGTACGCGCTGGTCTCGGCGACGACCAGGAAGGACTCGTCGGCGGCGGGTACCAGCCCGTTGGCGAACTGGAGCCCGTCCAGCAGCACTTCGGGCCGTTCGCTGCCCGGCGCGAGGCGCAACAGGCGGCCGGTTCCGGTGTGTTCGACCACGTCACCGATCCACTGCTCCAGCGGGTAGCGGCGGCTGGAGACGGTGAAGTACACGCTGCCGTCGGACAGGGCGACGGCGTTGCTGCAGAACCGCAGCCGCTCCCCCGCGACCGCCTCGGCGAGCACCTGGACGCCACCGCCGTCCAGACCCACGCGCAGCAGTCCGCGGTCGGCGTCGCACACCAAGAGGGCGCC
Source organism: Streptomyces sp. NPDC101165 (assembly GCF_044768135.1). Classification (NCBI taxonomy): domain Bacteria; kingdom Bacillati; phylum Actinomycetota; class Actinomycetes; order Kitasatosporales; family Streptomycetaceae; genus Streptomyces; species Streptomyces sp. NPDC101165. Next base: position 218,535 of record NZ_JBIWPG010000007.1, read on the forward strand.
GTCCGGGAGGAGTTCGAGGCCCAGCGGCCGTCCTCCGGTCTCGGCGAGCACCTCGACGCGGGTGGCCGACGGGTCCGCGATGCCGTCGATCCGCAGGATCCGGCCGTCCGCCACGCCGGTGAGCACCCGGCCGCGGGAGTCGGCGACGACGTCCTCGGGGCCCTCGCCGCCGACGGCGACGTACCGGTGGACGACCAGAGGAGTGGGAGGGGTCATGGGCGCCTGTCCTTCGAGGTCGACGGTGCTCCATCGTCCCAGCGTCTGCCGTGTCCCGGGGGATGTCGGCGAAATCGCCGCCGCCGGCGACGTCCCCCGGGTCACCAGCCCTTCTCGAACAACCTGGCCACCTCGGCGATGCGGATCTCGTCGCGTCGGTAGTGGGTGCGGCAGCGGATCCGGCGGGTGCGGAGCAGGCCGAGGCGGCTGAGGAGATCGAGGTGGGCGGCGGCGGTCCGGCGGGAGACACCGAGCTTGGCGGCCACCGCCCGCGCGGTGACTCCGGTCTCGGCGAGGTCGCCGTGGTGGCGTCCCGACGGGAAGTGGGCGGCCGGGTCCTTGAGCCAGTCCAGGATGTCCTGCCGTATGCCGCCCGTGGGGTTCCTCAACATCCCTCGTGCCTCCGTTCCCGGCCTCCTCGTGCGCCGTGTTCCCACTGTCGCGCAGTCGAAGCCGTCCCGTACGGGACTCCGGAGCCCTTGTCCGGTATCGAACGGACGTTCCCGCCGGTCCCGTTCACGGAAGCGGGGAGGGGCCCGGCCGTCCCCTTACGACCGGGCCCCCGTCAGGCGTGGTTCAGCGGTGACTGAACCACGACATGGAGGACAGCGCCTTGTCGTCGTAACCGAACAGGGCCTGGTTCTCCCAGCCGTTGCCGGAGGTGGCGTCCGTCGGGTCCCAGCCGTTGCCGGTGACCGCGGTCCAGGTCGCCTCCCAGTAGAAGACGCCGAGGCCGCGGCCGTTCGGGACGGCCTCCACGATGCTCGCCACGTCGTTCAACCACTTGGTCTGGCCGGCCACGCTCGCGGGGTAGCCGGAGACCAGCTCGCGGCCTTGTCACCGCCCTTGGCCAGGTGCAGCGCCACGACCGTGGACGAGTTGACCGCCTTGACGGCGTCGTAGCCCGAGTTGAGCAACCCGGCGAGCCGGCTCCAGTTGTCCGTCGATCCCTCGGACCACAGCATGCCGCCGTTGATCTCGTTGCCCACCTGGACCATGTCGGCGGTGGTGCCCTGGGCCTTCAACGCGTTCAGCACGTCGTAGGTGTGGTTGTAGACGTCCGTCTCGAGTTGGCTGTACGCGTGGCCCGCCCAGGCGCCCGGCTTGGTCTGGGCGCCCGGGTCGGCCCAGGTGTCCGAGTAGTGGAAGTCGACCAGCAGCTTCATGCCGGCCGCCTTGACGCGCTTGGCCATGGCCGGGACGTGGGCCTTGTCGTTGAAGCCGTCGGCCGGGTTCACCCAGACCTTCAGCCGCGCGTAGTTCATGCCGGCGTTCTTCAGGACGGTGACGGCGTCGCCGGTGGTGCCGGAACTGGTCCTGTACACCCCGCCCTTGGCCTCGCTCTTGGCGAGGGAGGAGATGTCGGCGCCGTGGATGGACGTACGCGTGGTGCCGGACGTGAAGGTCAGGTCGTCGACATTGATCCAGTTGCCCGCGTTCGCGTCACTGTTGATGCTGATGGTGCACTGGTTGTTGGTCACATTGATCGGCGTGACGTGGCGCCCGGGACATGGTGCGGCACCTGCTGTCGCTGGGCCGGCGCCGGATCGGTGTGGTCACCGGCCCGCTGGACACCCCGGGCGGGGTGGAACGGCTCGCCGGGTACAAGGAGGTGCTCGCCGAGGCGGGCGTCGAGGTGGACGACCGGCTGATCGTCTCCGGCGACTACAGCCGGGCCAGTGGTGAGGCGGGCGCGGAGCGGCTGCTCGCGCAGGCCCCGGACCTGGACGCCGTGTTCGTGGCCTCCGACCTGATGGCGCAGGGCGTGCTGGCAGTGCTGCAGCGGGCGGGCAAGCGGGTGCCGCAGGACATCGCTGTCGGCGGTTTCGACGACTCCCCCGCGGCGACCGCCGTCACCCCGGCGCTCACCACCATCCGCCAGCCGTGGGACCGGATCAGCTCCGAGATGGTGCGGGTGCTGCTCGCCCAGATCGGCGGTGAGGACCCGGCCGCGGTGATCCTCCCGACGGAACTGGTGCGCCGCGAGTCGACCTGAGGACGCCCCGGGCCGGTCAGCGTTCGCCCCGCCTGACCAGCCCCGTCTCATAGGCGAGGACCACCGCCTGGGCGCGGTCGCGCAGCCCCAGCTTGGCGAAGATCCGGGCCACGTGGGACTTGACCGTGGCCTCGCTGAGGGTCAGCTCGGCGGCCAGTTCGGTGTTGGACAGACCACGTCCCATCAGGGTCAGCACCTCCCGCTCGCGGGGTGTGAGGGCGGCCAGGTCGGCGGGGACGGCCTGGGCCGTCCGCTCGGCCTCGGCCGCGTACCGCTCCACCAGGCGCCGGGTGATCTGCGGCGCCAGCAGGGCGTCGCCGGTGCCGACGAGCCGTACGGCCGCTGCCAGGTGTTCCGGCGTGACGTCCTTCAGCAGGAAGCCGCTGGCCCCGAACGACAGGGCCGTGTACACGTACCGGTCCAGGTCGAAGGTGGTCAGCATCAGCACCCGGCAGTCCGGGGTCTGCTCCAGGATGCGCCGGGTGGCCTCCAGACCGTCCATGGTCGGCATCCGGATGTCCATGAGTACGACGTCCGGGGAGAGTTCACGGGCGGCGGCTACCGCCTCGATGCCGTCGGCGGCCTCGCCGACCACGTCGATGCCCCGGGCGGTGAGGATCAGCCGGAAACCGGTCCGGATGAGCGTCTGGTCGTCGGCGATCAGGACGCGCGGCGCCCGCTCGGGCGCCTGCCCGGTCACGGGCGGTCCAGGGGTATGCGGGCGCGGACTCGGTAGCCCCCGCCGAGTCGGCGCCGGGCGTCCAGGTCCCCGCCGTAGACGGCGACCCGCTCGCGCAGTCCGAGCAGACCGCGCCCGGTGCCCGCGCCGTGCGGCCTCGGTGCGGCCGGTGCGGTGCCGGTCAGCACACTGGGTCCGGTGTTGAGCACCTCGACGCGCAGGGCGTGGTCGGCGTAGCGCACGGTCACCTCCGCCTTGCCGCCGTCGCCGTGCCGGAGCGCATTGGTCAGAGCCTCCTGGATGATGCGATAGGCGGTCACGTCGACTCCCTGGGGCAGCGGGCACGGCTCGCCCGAGATACGGACCTCGACCGGGAGGCCGGCGAACGATATCCGGTCCACCAGGTGCCCGAGCCGGTCGAGGCCGGGCTGCGGCGCGAGAGGCGTGCCGGGGTCGTCGGCGCGGGCCGGGCCCGGGTCGGTGTCCTCGCCGTTCTGCGCGGGCGCCAGCAGTCCCAGCAGGTGTCTGAGGTCGGTCATCGCGCCCCGCCCGGCGTCCTCGACGGCGCGCAGGGCGGTCGCGGCCTCGTCGGGCATGGTGCCGAGCACCTCGCGGGCGGCGCTCGCCTGGACGACCATGAGGCTGACGTTGTGGCTGACGATGTCGTGCAACTCGCGGGCGATCCGGTCGCGTTCGGCCGCGATCGCGGCCTCGGCTGCGCTCTCCCGCTCCCGCTCCAGCAGCCACCCCCGCTCCCCGACCGCGGCCTGCCACCGGCGCCGGGTGCGCACCAGCGCGGCCGTCAGCACCACGACGGCCGCGCATGCCACCGCGAGCGCCGCCGCCGACACGTCGTACTCCCCCATGGCCCAACTCTCGCAGACGGCACCGACATCCGCATCGACCTGTGGATGCAGCGCCCTGCATCCCTGGGATGAGTCCCTCGGCCGGGTGCCATCCGCGGAGGGATGCCCAGGTCCCCGTCGCCCCTCTAGCGTCCTGTCCATGGTCACTGAGGTGAGAACGGGAGACACCGTCGTACGGCTCGACGGGGTACGCAAGGAGTACGGCGAGACGGTCGCCCTCGGCGGGGCCACGCTGGACATCCGGGCCGGGGAGGCGGTCGCGGTGATGGGGCCTTCGGGATGCGGGAAGTCCACGCTGCTCAACATGATCGCCGGTCTCGACCGTCCGTCGGCCGGCACGGTCGTCGTACACGGCGAGAACGTCGGGGAGTTGAGCGAGAAGGGACTCGCGCTGTACCGGCGGCGCCGGATCGGCATGATCTTCCAGTTCTTCAACCTCGTCGACGACCTGTCGGCCCTCGACAACGTGGCCCTGGCCGGCCAGTTGACCGGAACACCGGCCCGGCAGGCCCGGCGGCGGGCACTGGAGCTGTTCGGGGAACTCGGCATCGCCGACCGCCGCAACGCCTATCCCGCGGTCCTCAGCGGCGGTGAGCGGCAACGGGTCGCCGTGGCACGGGCGTTGATGAACCGTCCCGCGCTGCTGCTGGCCGACGAGCCGACCGGCGCGCTGGACAGCAGGGCCGGGGAGCAGGTGATGGACCTGCTGCTGGACCTGAACCAGATCGGCCAGACCCTGATCATCGTGACGCACGACCAGCATCTCGCGCGGCGCTGCGCGAGCCGGCTGGTGGAGGTCGCCGACGGCCGGGTGACCGGCGAGCACACCCTGGAGCCGTCCGCATGAGGGCGGTGTGGAAGGCCGCGCGGGCGGCCGTACGCCGGCGGAGACTTCAGACGCTGGTCATCTGGCTGGTCACGCTCGTGTCGACGGGGTCGCTCGTGGTCGCGCTGGGCCTGCTCGATGCGGCGTCCGCGCCCTTCGACCACGTCTTCGGGAAGCAGCGCGGGCCGCATGTCATCGCCGTGTTCGACCCGGCCGAGGTGTCGGACGCCCAACTGGCGCACGCGGCCCGGCAGTCCGGGGTCGAGGCGGCGGCCGGACCGTTCCGGCAGGCTTCGTTGGACCTTCCGCGTGATGCGGGCGACTTCGGTCTCGGCGGTGAGGTCACGGTGGTGGGGCGGTCCGGTCCCGGCGGCCCGGTGGACCGGGTGGACCTGTGGGCGGGCCGGTGGCCCGCCCGGCCCGGGGAGATCGTCCTGAACCGGCAGTCCGACTGGACCGCCGACGACATGGGCAAGAAGTTCCACGTGCCGTCGGGGCCCACGCTCACCATCGTCGGGTTCGCCTTCGACCTGAGCCACACGGCGAACGCCTGGGTCGTCCCGGACCAGATCGGGGCTCTGCACCCGACCGGCTCCCAGATGCTGTTCCGGTTCCGGGACGCGTCGTCGGAGCGCGCGCTGCGCGCGGGCATGGCCCAGGTGACCGAGGACCTGCCGAAGGGCGCGCTCGCCGGATCGGAGTCGTATCTGGCGCTGAAGCACCGGGTCGGCAGCACCGCGCACGCGTACGCGCCGTACCTGATGGCCTTCGGCGTCCTGGGCATCCTGGTGGCCGTGTTGATCGTCGCCAACGTGGTCGGCGGGGCGGTGGTCTCCGGGTTCCGGCACATCGGCATCCTCAAGGCGCTGGGGTTCACGCCGGGGCAGGTGCTGGGCGTCTACCTCGTGATGATCTCCGTACCGTCCGTCCTGGGCTGTGCGTTCGGCACACTGGTCGGCAATCTGGTGGCGCACCCCTTCTTCCAGTTCGTGTTCACCGGGCCGAACTCGGGGGTGCTGCACGACAGTGTCGGTATCGCGCCCCGGGTGAACGTGCTCGCCCTGCTCGGCATGCCGCTCGTGTGCGTGCTGGCCGCGCTGGGGCCCTCGATGCGGGCGCGCCGGATGTCGGCGGCACGGGCGATCAGTGCGGGAAGCGCGCCGCGTGCGGGACGGGCGCTGGGCATCCAACGGCGCCTGGCGGGTGCCCGGTTGCCCCGGTCGGTGAGCCTCGGCGTGGGGCTGCCGTTCGCCCGTCCGGCGCGCAGCGCGCTCACGCTGGCCGCCGTTGCGCTCGGGGTGACGACGGTGACGTTCGCGACCGGACTGGCGGCGACGCTGACCGACTTCGGGAACGGGGGACACCGCGCTTTCGACGTCACCGTGTACGTCGGCAACTACCGGCACGGCAAGGAGGTGCGGCCGGTGCACAGCGACCGGCAGCTCCAGGCGATGCTGGAGTCGCTGCCGGGAGCGACCCGGGTCACGGCGCGGTCGGACGATGAAGCGCTCCTCGACGGCTCCACCCAGGTGGTCATGTTCGAGGGCCGGCGCGGGGACGTGCCCCTGGACAGTGTCCTGATCCGGGGCCGTTGGACGCACCGCACCGGGGAGGTCGTGGCCGGCACGGCGTTTCTGCACCGGACCGGCACGCACGTCGGCGATCGTCTGCGGCTGCGCAAGGACGGCCGCCAGGAGCGGCTGACCATCGTCGGCGAGACCATGCTGGACAACGACCGGCTGGTCGTCGGCGCCTGGCCGACGGTCACGGCCCTGATACCGGACGTGAAGCCCATCGCCTACCACGTCAGACTCCGCGAGGGCGCCGATAAGCAGGCGTACGCGCGCGCGGTGCGCGCGGCCGACCCGGGTCTGTCCCTCCAGCTGAGCGGTCCGAACAACGTCACCCGCACCATCATCGGCTCCGCGACCGCGCTCACCCTGATGCTGGCCCTGGTCTCCTCGCTCGGCGTGTTCAACACGGCGGTCCTCAACACCCACGACCGGCGCCGCGACCTCGGCATGCTCAAGTCGATCGGGATGACCCCGCGCCAGGTCACGGTGATGACGGTGACCTCCATGGCGGTGCTCGGCGCGGTGGGCTCCCTGCTCGGGATCCCGCTGGGGATCGTCAGCTACGAGCTGGTGATCCCCCGGATGGCGGCGGCGATCGACATCACCCTCCCGTCGTACATGACGGACGTCTGGCACGCCCCGACGTTGGCCGGTCTGGCCCTGGCGGGGCTCGTGATCGCGGTCCTGGGCGCGCTCGTCCCGGCCCGGCGGGCCGCCCGCCTGACCGTCGCGGAGGTGCTGCGCAGCGAGTGACCGGCGGGCCCGGGGAGCCCGCCGCCGCAACCGGTCAGGATCGGAGAAGCGGCGCCGGGCTCCCGCGCCCTAGCGTGAGAGCACCGACGGAAACCCGTCGGCCCACGCACCTCGAAGGAGTGAGTTCCATGACCGCCGGCCTGCAGACGATCATCTACCCCGTCAAGGACAAGGACCGGTCCAAGGCTCTGTTCACCGCCCTGCTGGGTGTCGAGCCGTACGTCGACCAGCCCTACTACGTCGGCTTCAAGGCCGCCGGACAGGATGTCGGCCTCGACCCGAACGGGCACGCGCAGGGGATGACCGGGCCGGTGCCGTTCTGGCATGTCACCGATCTCCGGGAGCGGCTCGCCGCGCTGCTGGGGGCGGGCGCGGAACTGCTCCAGGACGTGCGAGACGTCGGCAACGGCAGGCTGATCGCCTCGGTGAAGGACCCCGACGGCAACCTGGTGGGGCTGCTCCAGGACCCGTCCGCCTGAAGCCCGCGAGAGTGCTTGCACCCGCACTAGTTGCACACTCAATAATTGGCCGAATCGGTGCTACGGTGCGGGTATGGCAGTCAAGACGGCCGACACCCGGCTCGAAGAGCGGTGGCGGGACATCCTCACGCTCCACGCCCACACGATGTGCGAGATCGACCGTGCCCTGCACCCGCACGGGCTGGGCGCCAGCGACTTCGAGGTGCTGGACATCCTCGCCGCCGCGGCGCCCGCGGTGGGCGACCAGTGCCGGGTGCAGAACCTGGTCGGACGGGTCCATCTCAGCCAGAGCGCGCTGTCCCGGCTGATCGGCCGTCTGGAGAAGGAGGGCCTGGTCGAGCGCTCGGTGTGCGCGGAGGACCGGCGCGGGGTGTGGGTCGCGCTCACGGACAAGGGCCGCACCCTGTACGCCGAGGTACTGCCACTGCAGCGGGCCGTGCTGGAGCGGATGCTGACCGAGCAGGCCGGCTAGAACGTCAGCTCCGCCCCGTCCGGAAGGATCTCCACCCCGTGTTCGGCCACGCGCGCGCGTGCCCGTGAGGCGGGGTCGAGCAGCGGGTTGGTGTTGTTGAGGTGGGTGTAGATCCGGCGCGCGTCCGGATGGCGGGCCAGGGCCTCCAGTGAGCCGTCCGGTCCCGTGACCGGCAGGTGTCCCATGGCCGCCTGCCCGGCGCCGGTCCGCACCGCGCTGCCCATCTCGTCGGCGGCGAAGAACGTGCCGTCCAGCAGCACGCAGTCGGCCGACGCGCACAGCTCGTCCAGCACGGGGCTCCAGGCGCCGACGCAGGGCGCGTAGACCAGCACTCCCCCGCTGGCCAGGTCCTCGACGCGGTACGCCGTCACCCACGGGCCGCCGGTCTCGGGCGCCTGTGCCGGTACGTACTTCGGAATCTTGGTGCCCACGGCATGGGCCGTGACGACCAGTCCGCCGGACAGCACGAAACCGCCGTCGGCCCGGCTGTCGGCCCACTCCCACGAGGCGTAGCGGTCCAGGGCGGCGCGGGCGGGCGTGAGGACGGCGCGGACCGGCGGTGCGGCGTAGACCTTCAGGCCCGCCGCTCCGCGCAGCTCGGCCAGACCGGTGACGTGGTCCACCTCCGCGTCGGTGAGCAGTACCCCGCGCAGCGGGGTGTCCCGGGGCCCGGGGCCGGGCCGGAGGGCCGGGGTGGCGGTGAGCTGGGTGCGCAGATCGGGCGACGCGTTGAGCAGCCACCAGTCGCGGCCGTTGCCGGTGACGGCGGCGCACTCCTGGGTCCGGGAGGGCAGTTTCCCGTCCCGGGCGGCCGCGCACAGGGCGCAGGCGCAGTTCCACTGCGGGAAGCCGCCTCCGGCGGCGGTACCCAGCAGGACGACCCTCACGACCATCGGCTCCTCGCATGCGGCGGACCTTCTGGTGGGATCTTCCCGCCGGAGGGCGGGGTGACTACTCGGAGACGGGGGGCAGTTCCGGCCGTCCTGCACCGGGCCGGCGGTCCACGGGGCGCCGCGGCGGGATGGGCCCGCCGGAGAAGTCTCGGGGGCCGGTCCACAGACCCGGCACCGCGTCGCAGCGGCGGCACAGCTCGTACGCGACCGTCTCGTAGTTGACCCGCCAGCCCTGGAAGTGCGGCCAGGCCTCCTTCGGGCTGCGTTCCGCGCGGAAACCGGCCGTCCCCAGCATGGCCACCGCCTCCTCGAACTCCTCGAAGGTCAGCAGGATCGGGCTGCCCGGCGAGGGGTCGGAGTCGAAGGGGATGCGCACCACGCGGGCGATGTCGCGCAGGGCGGTGAACCCGGCACGCAGCACCAGACGGGCCTCCGGCGGGGCGAGCCGCGGGTCGAGCGCGAGCTGCAGGGCGGCCGCGTCCATGACGGCGACGAGCCCGACCAGCCAGCTGCGGTGCGCGCGCGGGGAGCGGAAGGTCAGCAGGATCGGGTACGTGGAGTGGCTCTCACCCATGTCCGAGGCGAGGCGCTCCCAGGCCCGGTACAGCTCGGGCAGCGCGGTCTCGGTCTCGACCAGCCACTGCCGGGCGAGGATCTCCGGCCCCCAGGCGGGCTCGCCGGCCCGTGCCTGGAGCAGGGTGACCTCCAGTTCGCGACGGTTGTAGGCGGCGTAGAGGGTGGGCAGGTAGGCGATCTGGAGGGCGATCAGGACCGGTCCGGTGGCCGCGGCCATGAAGTCGAGCACGGACAGTTTCAGCCGGGCTCCGCTCGCGAAGCCGAGCGTGAACAGGCTGGATCCCGCCTCGCGGAAGGCGGTCGTCCAGGACAGCGGGGACGCCGCGTACAGCAGGAGGCCGAAGCCGAGCAGGGCCCCGCCGAGCCAGGTGACGAGCATGCCGATCAGCATCAGCGGGGCGAGCCAGGTCTGGGCACGGTCGATGTCGTGGTAGCCGCCGCGCGGGGCGGCCAGCCTGAGGAGCCTGCGCAGCAGCCACCACAGGCGGAACACCAGCGCGGAGTAGAGGCCTCGGGGGACCACGAGGGTGCGGAGGATGCTGGTCAGGACCAGCACCAGTACCAGCCCGCCTGCAGCTCCGGAGATCCATTGCATGCGGTCATTTTGTCGCCTGAGGGGGTGGGTCTCAGTGCGAGTGCGGGTGCGGGTGCGTCGTGGTCACCGTGCCAGAAGTGTCCGTACTCCGTGTGACGTGAGGGTCAGGCCATGGGTCGAGTTGCCGTCTATGGCCAGGGAGAGGTCGTCGTCGGGCCAGTGGGCGGCCAGTGTGCCGAGCGGTACCAGGTGGTAGCGGGAGACGAAGGGCAGCAGGTCGGCCATCGCTCCCTCCGAGGTGAACACGGGGACGACGGGATCTCCCCCGGCCTGTTCCATGACGGGCAGGGCGATCGTCGAGCCGTCGCCGTCTCCGTCCACCGCGTCGTTCGGCACGGGGACGAGCACGTCGCAGTGGGCGAGGGTGTCCAGGGCGGTTTGGTCCTCGACGTTCACGGCCAGCGCGTCCAGCGCCTGCTGGGCCGGCGTCGGAAGGTCGTCGTGTGCGGGTGTTTCCATGGCAGATCCCCAGGTAGCGGCGGTCGTACGGCCACGCGCGGGCCGGCGCCCGGGCGTGCTCCGCTCGCGTACCCCGTGCGGCCCGGGGCATGCGTGAGGATTCCGGGGAGGGCGGGTGTCTGTCGTGACAGGTCAGCCGAAGGCGAGGGTCAGCTCGAAGTGGTCGGGGTCGAGCAGGCCGGCAACGTGCTCGACGAAGGAGCCGTCGGCGGCCCAGCTGGTGCGCCGCGTGTCGAGGAACCAGTCCCCCGGTGTCCGCCGCAGCAGCTCCGCCTCGTGGGCGTCGATCCGGCGCCCGCGGACCCGCTGCTCTCCGTGGTCGGGCCGCAGCCCGGCCCGCAGCAGCACCTCGGTGAGCGCGTCCTGGCCGAGCCCCTGGGCGGGCAGCTCCCGGATCACGGACACGGGTGGCAGGTAGCTGCGCTCGTACGACACGACGGTGGCGTCCGCGACCAGCTCCCGGGTCCGCTCCACGCACACGAACGTGTTCTTCTCCAGGCGGAGTTCGGTGGCGAGGCCGCTGTCGTGCGTCGCGCGCACGGCGAGGGTGCGCAGCCGGCTCTCGACGCCCTGGCGGGCCCGCGCGCAGACCCGGCCGAGCCGGTCGTCCGGCGGGCGACCGTCGAAGAGGACGTAGGAGCCCTTTCCGGTGCGGGTGGCGATCAGCCCCTCCTCGGACACCTCGGCGCGGGCCGCGCGGACGGTCGTACGGCTGACGCCGAAACGCTGGGCGAGGGCGTGTTCGCCGGGCAGCTGCTCCCCCGCCGGGCGGCGGCCGCCACGGATCTCCCGGGCGAGGATCCGGCTGATCCGCTGGTGCTTGAGCGGGACGCCGGTCACGGCCGGGCCCCGGCGAGCAGGTCGTCGACGGTGGTGACCCGGATCAGCGGCCGGTAGAGGTCCAGCACCTGCAGGGCCTTGACGTGGGAGTCGTCGTCCACGCCCGCGCAGGCGTCCGCGACCACCAGCACCTCGGTGCCGGCGTCGGCGGCGGCCAGGGCGGTGGACAGCACACAGCAGTCGGTGCTGACACCGGCCAGGACCAGGCGGCCGTCCGGGCCGACCCGCTCGGCGAGTTCCGGGGTCCACTTGCCGAAGGTGGTGGCGTCCACGACGTGGCCGGCGTGATCGGCGAACCCGTCCGCCAGTTCCCACAGTTCGGCGTCCGGTGGCTTGAGGGCGAACGGCCAGCGGGCGTAGTAGGCGCGCCAGGCTCCGGTGGGCCGCTCGGGGGCCAGGAAGCGGGTGAAGGCGACACGGTCGCCGAAGGCCGGCAGCAGGCGTCGTACGCCCGCGGCGGCGTCGGCGAAAACGGGGGGTGGCCCAGGGGCCGGCCGGGTCGGCGAAGACGCGCTGCATGTCGATGACGGCCAGCAGACCGGGGGCGAGGGTCATGTGCTGTACGCCCCCTCGTTCGGCGACGGGCTCGGCGCCTCGGCCTCCTGCTCGCGCACCCGGCCCCGGCCCGGCAGCAGGGTGCCGAGGAAGGCGAGCGCGAGGGCGACCAGGACCCCGAGGTTGGCGTACGCCCAGGCGCCGGTCCTGCCGCCGAGTCCGAGCGGCTCCAGGAGGTAGCCCTGCCAGGTCAGCCAGCTCGCGGAGGTGTTGGTGACCAGGCCCCAGCCGACGGCGGTGGCGCCGAGGGTGAGCAGCAGCGGCAGCAGGGGTACGTCGCCGTAGCGGCCGTGCGGGCGGTACAGGTCGCCCTCGTCGTAGTCGCGGCGGCGCAGCGCGAGGTCGGCGAGCATGATCCCGCACCAGGCGGCGATGGGTACGCCGAGTGTCGTGAGGAAGCCCATGAACTGGGCGAGGAAGTTGTCGGCGAAGAAGACGATGTAGACGGAGCCCGCGATCATCAGGATGCCGTCGAAGAGGGCGGCCAGATGGCGGGGCACGCGCAGGCCCGCGGAGAGCAGGGCCAGGCCGGAGGAGTAGATGTCGAGGACGGCACCGCCCACCAGGCCGAGGACGGCGACCACCGCGAACGGCACCAGGAACCAGGTCGGCAGGATCGTGGTCAGCGCGCCGATCGGGTCGGCCGCGATCGCCTTGCTCAGCGTCTCGGAGGAGCCGGCCAGCAGCAGGCCGAAGACCAGCAGGAGCAGCGGGGCGGCGGAGGCGCCGAAGGTGGTCCAGCCGATCACGCCCCGGCTGGACGAACTGCGGGGCAGGTAGCGGGAGTAGTCGGCGGCGGCGTTGACCCAGCCGAGTCCGAAGCCGGTCATCATGAACACCAGCGCGCCGATGAACTGCTGGGCGGAGCCCGCCGGGATCGCGCTGACCGTGCTCCAGTGGATGTGGTCGGCGACCAGGCCGACGTAGACGACGGTGAGCACGCCCGTGATCACGGTGATCCAGGTCTGCAGACGCATGATCAGGTCGAAGCCCATGACCCCGCCGACCACGGTCAGCGCGGCCACCACGACGAGGGCGATCACCTTGGTCTCCGTGCCGCCGCCCCAGCCGAGCCGGCTGAAGACGGTGGCGGTGGCCATGGCGGCGAGGGCGGTGAGGACGGTCTCCCAGCCGACGGTGAGCATCCAGGAGATCAGGGACGGCAGCCGGTTGCCGCGCACTCCGTAGGCGGCCCGGCTGAGCACCATCGTGGGTGCCGAACCGCGCTTGCCGGCGACCGCGATGAAGCCGCACAGCAGGAACGAGACGACGATGCCCAGCACGCCGGCGGTCAGCGCCTGCCAGAAGGAGATGCCGAAGCCGAGGGCGAAGGCGCCGTAACTGAGTCCGAGAACCGAGACGTTCGCACCGAACCAGGGCCAGAACAGCGTACGCGGGGTGCCCTTGCGCTCCGCGTCCCCGATCACGTCGAGTCCGTGCGTCTCCAACTGGATCTGCCGGCCGGTGGATCTGCTGTCGAGGGAGTCCTGCGGATGCGTCATCGCCGACCAACCTGTCCCTACCTGTCCAGACGTGTCCGGTCGAGGCTAGGTCGGTGCGTGGAGGGGCGCAAGGGAAGGCAGGGCTGGAGTGGACGACCGGGTCGACGGTTCGGTGGAACGGGAATTGGACCGCCTGCGGCCCTCCGGCCGGCGATCTCGTCGGCCACCGATGCGTCAGGCCGGATTCCGCAGGGTCGTACGGAGCTGTTCGAAGGCGGTGGGCCGTGGCCGGTACGGCAGGAAGTCGCGGATGCGCAGGGCGCATTCCTCCGGGGAGAGCAGGCTGGTGTCGACGTCGAGGTCGTGGACTCCGTGCGAGTGCACCGGGCCGTACTGCATGGCGGCCAGCCCCGGTTGCCGGTCGCCCCGCTCGCGCTCTCGGCGTTCCAGCTCGGGCAGCGGGCAGCGCACCCCGATCAGGACGGTGTCCTCGGGCACGAGCAGATCGAGCAGGTCGAGCAGCCGCCAGCGGCGGGAGAGCGGATGGTCGACGACCACGTTGTTGCCGCCCGCTGCCATCCCGGCGACGGCACGGTGGAAGCCCTTGGCGGTGCGGTCGATCTCGGCCTGGAGGTCCTCGTCGGCTATGGGCCCGTCGCAGCGCATGGAGTGGAACGCGTCGACGGGCAGGTGGAACCACGTGCCGTCGAGCAGGTCGAGGAGCGCCCGGGCGATGCTGGACTTGCCGGAGCTGGACGTGCCGTTGAGCAGGATGACCGTGCCCCCGGCGGGGGTCTCGGGGATGCGTGCGTGGTCCGGGTCGGCCGTGGCCCGAGCCGCCTCGGTCGCCATGGTGTGGTCCTTCCGTCCGCGGGGATCCTGAGCCGGTGTGGCTTCGTGATCATCGCATGGGTCCACTCCGGAGCCCGAGAGGATTTCGGCTCGCGTCGGCGGAAGTCGGGCCGGGCGGCGGGGAGTCGGGTTCGGGCAGGGTGCGGAACAGGAGCCAGCTCAGCGCCGGCAGGAGGATCAGGGGTGCCAGCGCGGTCCGCAGGGAGGTCGCGTCGGCGAGGTGACCGATGGCAGGACTGGCCAGACCGCCGATGCTGACCGTCAGGCCGAGAGTGATCCCGCTGGCGGTGCCCACCCGCGAGGGGAGGTAGTCCTGACCAAGCGTCACCTGGAGCGAGAACGGCACGTAGAGACCGGCCGAGGTCAGCGCCACGAACAGGTACAGGGCCGGGCCCGGTACGAACACCACGCCCGCGACCGCCGCGACCGAGACCAGGTACGACCGGCGGGCGGCCGTCACCCGGCCCCAGCGGTTGGCCAGCGCCCCGCCGAGCACGGAGCCCACCGCGCCCCCGAGGTAGAGCACGAACAGCGCCGCGGAGCCAGCCGCCGTACTGCCGCCCAGGCGCTCCTCGGCGTACAGCGAGATGAAGGTGCTCAGTCCGACGAAGACGATCGAGCGGCACACCACGGCCAGCGACAGCTTGACGAACGACGCCCTGTCGTCGCCCGTGGCCGCGAGCGCCGTACCGGTCCCGGCGTCCGACCGCTCCCCCAGGGCGCGCAGCACGGGCAGGCACAGCAGCGTGCCGACGAGCGCCGGCAGCACCAGCAGCGGCGTCAGACGCAGTCCCCCGATGGCCACGACGGCGGAGACCAGGAGCGGAGCCAGGGCGAAACCGAGGTTGCCGCCCATCGAGAACCAGCTCATGGCGCTGTGGCTGCCCTGGCTCGCGAGCCGCGCGATGCGGGCGGACTCGGGGTGGTACGCGGCCACGCCCACCCCGGACACCGCCACGAACAGCAGGGTGAGGCCGTACGAACCGCCCAGCCCGCTCAGGGCGATGCCGAGTCCGGCCAGCAGCGTGCTGACCGGCAGCAGCCAGGGCACGGCCCGGCGGTCGGTGAGGAGTCCGAACAGCGGTTGCGCCACCGACGACAGCAGGGATGCCGCCAACACGATGCCGGAGACGGCGGCATAGCCATAGGCACGCTCGGCGACGAAGAACGGGACGAGGGAGGCCACGGCGCCCTGGTAGATGTCGACGCAGGCGTGCCCGACGGACAGCAGAGTGATCGATGCATTCCTTCGCACCACGTCAGGATCCGCGGCCGGTGCCATGTCGGGCTTCCGATAACCTGCCGTCCGATGACGCAGATCCGCCACGAGCCGATCGCTCCCACCCGTACCCAGCGGCTGGCGCCCGGCGCCGCGATAGACGCCCACCGGCACGACGACCACCAGATCGTCTACGCCGGCCGGGGAGTGCTGGCCGTCACCACGAGCGCGGGTTCCTGGGTCGCTCCGAGCACCCGCGCCATCTGGGTGCCGGCCGGTACCGTGCACGCCCACCAGGCCCACGGCGAACTCGAACTCCACCTGGTGGGACTGTCCGCAGCCGAGAACCCGCTCGCCCTGGACACCCCGACCGTGCTCGCCGTGGGCCCGCTGCTGCGCGAACTGATCGTCGCCCACACCCGCACCCCGGCCGACGACAGCCCCGAACGGGCCCGGCTGCGCGCGGTGTTGCTCGACCAGCTGCGTGCCTCACCGCAGCAGCCGCTGCACCTGCCGGCACCGGCCTCTCCCGTGCTGCGGACGCTCTGCGACCTCCTGCGCGCCGATCCGGCCGACGGCCGTACCCTCGCCGCGCTGGGGCGGGTGGTCGGGGCGAGTGAACGCACCCTGTCCCGGCTGTTCCGCAGCGACCTCGGCATGACGTTCCCGCAATGGCGCACCCAGTTGCGGCTGCACCACGCACTGGTCCTGCTGGCCGAGAAGACGCCGGTGACCACGGTGGCGCATCTGTGCGGCTGGTCGTCGGCCAGCGCGTTCATCGACGTCTTCCGGCGCACGTTCGGCCACACACCGGGTTCCCACCCCACGGGCTGACGGACACGGCCCGGCTCGGTCCCGCCCGGCTCGGTCCCGTCCGGGACCGTCCCCGACCGGCGCACTTGCGTCGAGTGTTCACCAACTCGCTTTCCCCACTACTTACTTCACCTCTTGACGAAAGCAGGTACAGACCTTTAGGTTCCCCGGCGCCCCCACAACCAAGGAGCGCACTCCTCCATGCCAACTTCCCGTCGCAGACGGTCCCGTGCCGGACTCGTCCCCTTCCACCGTTTCACGATCGGCTTCGTGCTCGCCGCCGTCCTCGCCGCGCTGTTCACCGCCGCTCCCGCCCAGGCCGCCGACGGCGCGATCACCGGACTCGCCGGAAAGTGCGTCGACGTGGCGGGCGCCAACAGCGCCAACGGCACCGCCGTACAGCTCTACGACTGCAACGGAACCGGCGCCCAGATCTGGTCCGACCCCGGCGACGGAACCCTGCGGGCGCTCGGCAAGTGTCTGGACGTGGTCGACCGCAGCACCGCGGACGGCGCTTCCGTCCAGCTGTGGGACTGTTCGGGCGGCGCCAACCAGCAGTGGGTGGTGACCGCGGCGCACGACATCGTCAACCCGGCCGCCGACAAGTGCCTGGACGTACGGGACAACAACAGCTCCAACGGCTCCCGGCTGCAGATCTGGAGCTGCTCCGGCGGGGCGAACCAGAAGTGGAACGCACCGGCGAGCGGTGGTGGCGGGGGCACCCCGTCCGGATTCGTGGTGAGCGAGGCGCAGTTCAACCAGATGTTCCCGAACCGGAACTCGTTCTACAGCTACAGCGGGCTGACCGCGGCCCTCAGCGCCTACCCCGGCTTCGCGAACACCGGCAGCGACACCGTGAAGAAGCAGGAGGCGGCCGCCTTCCTCGCCAACGTCAGCCACGAGACCGGCGGCCTGGTGTACGTGGTCGAGCAGAACACCGCCAACTACCCCCACTACTGCGACTGGAACCAGCCGTACGGCTGCCCCGCGGGACAGGCCGCCTACTACGGGCGCGGCCCGATCCAGCTCAGCTGGAACTTCAACTACAAGGCCGCCGGTGACGCGCTCGGCATCGATCTCCTCAACAACCCCTGGCAGGTGGAGAACAACGCCTCCGTCGCCTGGAAGACCGGCCTGTGGTACTGGAACACCCAGTCCGGGCCGGGCAGCACGACCCCGCACAACGCGATGGTGGGCGGCGCCGGCTTCGGCCAGACCATCCGCAGCATCAACGGCTCCCTCGAGTGCGACGGCAGGAATCCCGCGCAGGTGCAGAGCCGTGTCGACGCCTACCAGCGGTTCACACAGATCCTCGGTGTCCTCGCGGGCAGCAACCTGTACTGCTGACGCGAACCGCCCGACAAGGAGCCGTCATGCGCAACCCGAAATCCATGACCAAGGCCCTCCTCGGCGCCCTCGGCGCGCTGGCGCTCGTCGTGGCCGTCCCGGCGAGCGCCCACGCGAACGTGCTGCAGCTGCTGCCGCAGAACGCCGACGGTCTGGAACAGACCTTCTCCCCCGCCTACGACTACGACGGCGACGGCTGCTACGCCACGGCCGCCATCGGAGCCGACGGCACCGTCAACCCCGGCCTGAAGCTCGGCGGCGACGTCAACGGGCACTGCCACGACTACGCCCAACTGGCCAACGCCAACACCTACTCACGCGAGAAGTGCAACAACGGCTGGTGCGCGGTGATGTACGCCAGCTACTTCGAGAAGGACCAGGCGACGCTCGGCCCGGCGGCCATCGGCCACACGCACGACTGGGAGCACGTCGTGGTGTGGATCAAGGACAACCAGGTCCAGTACGTGTCGGTGTCCCAGCACACCGGCTACCAGGTGGCCGCCCGCTCCTCGGTCCGCTTCGACGGCACGCACCCGAAGATCGTCTATCACAAGGACGGGGTGTCCACGCACGACTTCCGTTTCGCCAACACCAACGACGAGCCTCCGGAGAACGTGACCGGCGGCTGGTTCTTCCCCCGCCTGGTGGGCTGGAACGGCTACCCGGCGGGCTACCGCGACAAGCTCCTGAGCGCCGACTTCGGCGCCGCCACCATCAAGATCAAGGACGGCGACTTCGCGTACGCGCTGGCGCACTCCATGCCGTCCGGGATCCCCTTCGACCCAGGCGCCTGACGACCCCTTCGCTCCGGGATCCGGTGGCGCGCAAGCGATTACCCTGGTCATCGTGCCTGTCTCCCGCCTGCGTCGCGTCGCCGTTCTCGTGCTCGAGGGCGCGAAGCCGCTCGACGTCGGCATTCCGGCGCAGGTGTTCACGACCCGCGCGAGCATGCCGTACGAGGTGCGGGTGTGCGGCGCGGCGCCCGGTCTCGTGGCCGGCGGCGACGGCCTGTCGTACCACGCCGCCCACGGTATCGACGCGCTCGGGTGGGCCGACATCGTGTTCATCCCCGGCTACCGGTTCCCGGACCGCGATGACCCGCCGCAGGCCGTCGTCGAGGGGCTGATCGCCGCCCACGAGCGCGGCGCGCGGCTCGCCGCCATCTCGACGGGCGCCTTCGCGCTCGCCGCCACCGGCCTGCTCGACGGCAAGCGCGCCACGACGCACTGGCACTACGCACGCGCGCTCGCGGCGAAGCATCCGCTCGTCCGGGTCGACGAGAACGTGCTGTTCGTCGACGAGGGCAGCGTGCTGACGTCGGCCGGGGCCGCCTCCGGGATCGACCTGTGCCTGCACATGCTGCGCGGCGACCTCGGTGTGGCCGCCTCGAACCACGCGGCCCGGCGCCTGGTCGCGGCCCCCTACCGCAGCGGTGGTCAGGCACAGTACGTGCCGCGCAGCGTGCCGGAACCCCTCGGCGAGCGGTTCGCCGCCACCCGCGAGTGGGCGCTGCACCGGCTCGCCGAGCCGCTCACCCTGGAGGCGCTCGCCCGGCACGCGGCCGTCTCGCCGCGCACCTTCTCCCGGCGCTTCGCCGAGGACACCGGGTACACGCCCATGCAGTGGGTCATGCGTGCCCGGATCGACCTGTCCCGTGAGCTGCTGGAACGTTCGGAGCGGAGCGTGGAGAAGATAGCCGCCGACGTCGGTCTGGGCACCGGCGCGAATCTGCGGATGCACTTCCAGCGCATCCTCGGCACCACACCGAGCGAATACCGGCGCACTTTCACCAAGGGCGAGTAGTCGATCACCACCTGGCGCGATCCTTTCGAACCATGGCGATCGCGCCGCTGTCCCGGTCGGCCGTGTCCCGAGACCCTGGTGGCGAACCGAAGGGACATGACTGATGACTCGCATCGCCATCAACGGATTCGGCCGCATCGGACGCAATGTGCTGCGCGCGCTGCTGGAGCGCGACAGCGATCTCGAGGTCGTCGCCGTCAACGACCTCACGGAGCCCGCGACTCTCGCACGGCTCCTCGCCTACGACACGACGGCCGGCCGGCTCGGCCGCCCCGTGACCGTCGACGGGGACACCCTTGTCGTCGACGGCCGTCGCATCAAGGTGCTCGCCGAGCGCGACCCGGGGCAGCTGCCGTGGGCCGAACTCGGTGTCGACATCGCCCTGGAGTCGACCGGCCGCTTCACCTCGGCGAAGGCCGCCCGCGCCCACCTGGACGCGGGCGCGAAGAAGGTGCTCGTCAGCGCGCCGTCCGACGGCGCCGACGTCACGCTCGCGTTCGGCGTGAACACCGACGCGTACGACGCGGCCCTGCACACGGTCGTCTCGAACGCCTCGTGCACCACGAACGCGCTCGCTCCGCTGGCCGCGGTGCTCGACGACCTCGCCGGGATCGAGCACGGGTTCATGACGACGGTGCACGCCTACACGCAGGAGCAGAACCTGCAGGACGGTCCGCACCGTGACGCGCGCCGGGCCCGTGCCGCCGCGGTCAACATCGTGCCGACCACGACGGGTGCCGCGAAGGCGATCGGTCTCGTGCTGCCGAACCTCGACGGCAAGCTGTCGGGCGACTCGATCCGGGTGCCGGTTCCGGTCGGCTCGATCGTCGAGCTCAACACGACGGTCTCCCGTGACGTGACCCGCGACGAGGTGCTGGCGGCGTACCGCACCGCGGCGGAGGGCCCGCTCGCCGGTGTCCTCGAGTACTCGGACGACCCGCTGGTGTCGGCCGACATCGTCGGCAACCCGGCCTCGTCGATCTTCGACTCGGCCCTCACCCGCGTCGACGGCCGCCACATCAAGGTGGTCGCCTGGTACGACAACGAGTGGGGCTTCTCGAACCGAGTGATCGACACGCTCGAACTGCTCGCCACCCGCTGACCGAGCCCCAGGGCGGCCCCGCATCCGGGGCCGCCCTTTTTCTTTCGGCTCTCCTTCTCGGCCTTCCTTCAGCCGGCCCCGCGCAGCACACGGGACAGCCCCAACGCGGCCGTGCGCACCGCCGGAGCCAGTTGGGCCGGCCTGAAGCGTGAGCAGGGTACGGCCACCGAGAGGGCGGCCACCGTCGCGTCGCCGGCGAAGACGGGGGCCGCGATGCAGCTCACTCCGAGCGCGGCCTCCTGCTCCTCGTACGCCAGACCTGACACCTGGATCTTCTCCAGGGCCGTGCGCAGGCGTGCCGGATCGGCGATCGAGTGGGGGGTGAGGCTCGGCAGCGGGCCGGAGAGGACCTCCTCGGTCAGTGCGGCGCCGGAGAAAGCCAGCAGGGCCTTGCCGACGCCGGTGCAGGTCAGCGGGAGGCTGCCGCCGATACGGGAGGGCAGCTGCAGGGCCTCGTGGCCGTGGATGCGTTCGAGGTAGACCACCTCCATGCCCTCACGGACGCCGAGGTGGACGGTCTCACGGGTGGCCTCGAACAGGTCCTGCAGGAAGGGCAGGGCCGTCTCGCGCAGATCGCGTCGGCGCGGCACGAGGGAGCCCAGCTCGAACAGCTTCGCGCCGAGCCGGTACTGCGGCCCCGACCGTTCCAGCCAGCCCAGCCCGACGAGGTCGGCCGCCAGCCGGTGCACCGTCGGCTTCGGCAGGCCGGTCTGCTCCGAAAGTTCCGACAGACGGTACGGTCCGCCGCTCGGGGAGAAACATTCGAGGATGAGCGCGGCCTTTTCCAGCATGTTGCCCGCTGCACTGTTCCGTGTCATGGAACAAAGTTTGGCCCATCCGAGGGGTGCTGTCTAAAACGGTGTGCACACCGGGGGACGTAGGTCGTACGTCCGCCCGCTCCCGCACCGCTCCCCTGGAGGCAACCGTGTCGACCGTGCCCGACCCCGCCCACCCGGACGCGCATCCACCGGCCGTGGTCAAGGCCGCCGATCTGCTGGCGGAGGCCGCCCGGACCCGGGCCGCCTGTCCTCCGGTGCGGACCCTGCTGGACGCCGGCGACCTCGATGCCGCGTACGCCGTGCAGCAACTCAACGTCCGCCGCGGCCTGGCCGCGGGCCGCCGTCTCGTCGGCCGGAAGATCGGCCTGACCTCGCCGGCCGTGCAGCGTCAACTCGGCGTGGACCAGCCCGACTTCGGCGCACTGTTCGCGGACATGGCCGTACCGGACGGCGGCGAGGTGCCCGCGGGGCGGCTGCTGCAGCCCAAGGTGGAGGCCGAGGTCGCGCTCGTGCTCGGCCGCGATCTGCCGCACCCCGCGTGCACGGTCGTCGACGTGCTCCGCGCGGTCGACTTCGCGCTGCCCGCCCTGGAGATCGTCGACAGCCGGGTGCGCGGATGGGACATCTCCCTGGTCGACACCGTCGCCGACAACGCCTCCTGCGGCCTCTACGTCCTGGGCGGCACCCCCGTACCGCTCACCGGGATCGACCTGCGTGCCGTGACGATGACCATGGCCCGGGGCGACGCGACCGTCTCCGAGGGCACCGGCGCCGACTGCCTCGGCAGCCCCCTCAACGCGGCGGTCTGGCTGGCCTCGGCGCTGGCGGAACGGGGCGATCCGCTGCGGGCGGGCGACCTGGTGCTGACCGGTGCCCTCGGCCCGATGGCGCCCGCCGCGCCGGGGGACGTGTTCGAGGCCCGCGTCTCCGGTCTGGGCTCCGTGCGGGTCGGCTTCGCCGAGGAAGGGGAACGCCCGTGAGCACCAAGGTCGCCGTCATCGGCTCCGGCAACATCGGCACCGACCTGATGATCAAGGTCCTGCGGCTGTCCGAGAGCTTGGACATCGTCGCGATGGCCGGGATCGACCCGGAGTCCGACGGACTGGCCCGCGCCCGCCGGCTGAAGGTCGCCACGACCCACGACGGCGTGGCGGGGCTGGTCGCCCTGGACGAGTTCGCCGACGTGGAGATCGTCTTCGACGCGACGTCCGCCGGCGCCCACTGCCACCACGACGAGATACTGCGCCCGTCGGGCCGTACGCTCGTCGACCTCACCCCCGCCGCCCTCGGCCCGTACGTGATCCCGCCGGTCAACGGCGACGCCCATCTCGACGCCCCGAACGTCAACATGGTCACCTGTGGCGGCCAGGCCACGATCCCGATCGTCGCCGCCGTGAACGCGGTCACCCAGGTCCACTACGGCGAGATCGTCGCGTCCATCGCCTCCCGCTCCGCAGGCCCTGGAACCCGGGCGAACATCGACGAGTTCACCGAGACCACCTCCTCCGCCGTCGAGCAGGTCGGCGGCGCCGCCCGCGGCAAGGCGATCATCATCCTCAACCCGGCCGAACCCCCGCTGATCATGCGGGACACCGTGCACTGCCTGGTGTCCGACTGTGCCGTCGAGGACGTCACCGCGTCGGTCGAGGAGATGGTGGGCCGGGTGCAGGCGTACGTGCCCGGCTACCGGCTCAAGCAGCAGGTGCAGTTCGAGCGCGTGGCGGCCGACGACCCGCTGCGCACCCTCGCCCCGGGCACGGGTGAGGCCCTGAAGGTGTCCGTCTTCCTGGAGGTCGAGGGCGCCGCCCACTACCTCCCGGCCTACGCCGGAAACCTCGACATCATGACCTCGGCCGCCCTGCGCACCGCGGAACGCATGGCCGCCCGGCACAGCAAGGTGGTGGCCGAGTGACGACTCTCTACGTCCAGGACGTGACCCTGCGGGACGGCATGCACGCCGTCCGGCACCGCTATACCGTCGACCAGGCCCGCGCGATCGCCGCCGCCCTCGACGCGGCCGGCGTGGCCGCGATCGAGATCGCCCACGGCGACGGGCTGGCCGGCTCCAGCATCAACTACGGCGTCGGCGCCCACACCGACTGGGAGTGGATCGAGGCCGTCTCCGACGCCACCCGGCACGCCGTGCCCACGACCCTGCTGCTGCCCGGCATCGGCACGGTCCACGACCTCAAGCAGGCGCACTCCCTGGGCATCCGCTCGGTGCGCGTCGCCACCCACTGCACCGAGGCCGACATCTCCGCCCAGCACATCTCCGCCGCACGGGAGCTGGGCATGGACGTCGCCGGGTTCCTGATGATGTCGCACCTGGCCGAACCTGCCGAACTGGCCCGCCAGGCCAGGCTCATGGAGTCGTACGGCGCCCACTGCGTCTACGTCACCGACTCCGGCGGCCGGCTCACCATGGACGGCGTCCGCGACCGCTTCCGCGCCTACCGCGACGTCCTCGACCCGGCCACCGAGCTCGGCATCCACGCCCACCACAACCTCGCCCTCGGCGTGGCCAACACGGTCGTCGCCGTCGAGAGCGGCGCGGTCCGGGTCGACGCCTCCCTCGCCGGACAGGGTGCGGGGGCGGGCAACTGTCCGCTGGAGGCGTTCGTCGCGGTCGCCGACCTCATGGGCTGGGAGCACGGCTGCGACCTGTTCCCGCTGATGGACGCCGCCGACGATCTCGTACGACCGCTGCAGGACCGTGAGGTGCGGGTGGACCGGGAGACGCTGAGCCTCGGCTACGCGGGCGTGTACTCCAGCTTCCTGCGCCATGCCGAGACCGCCGCCGCCCGGTACGGCCTCGACACCCGCAGCATCCTGGTCGAGGTCGGCCGACGGGGCATGGTCGGCGGCCAGGAGGACATGATCACGGACGTCGCACTGGACCTGGTGGCCCGGGCGAAGCGCACGTCCTGACCGGAGAGCGAGTCATGACCTGACCGAGGCTGCTGAAGCGTGCCTCGATCTTCTGGGCCGCTCCGACGAAGGGGGTGGTGGTCATGGCGCCGGGTGGGACCTACCTGTCCGGGCTCCAGGGCGGCCCGTCAGGCTCGTCGTCCGCTCCCGTCCGCCATGCGTACCGCGGTCTCGTAGGGTGTGCGCGTCCTCCTCGTCCAGGTCCGGAAGTCCGGGACGCGGACCAGTGACTTGGCCACGTTCGCGGCCATCACGGTGACCCGCTCCAGCGGCGTGCCGGTCTCCTCGCCGGGCAGCACGAGGGCCGTCAGACAGTTCTCGAAGCTCCGTTTCCAGACCTCGACCGTCGCAAGCGAAACTTCACCGGAGCGACCATTCCAATTGGAATGGTCGCTACAGCAAGAACCGAGGGCGATGCCGTGGCAGGATGAGTCGCCGTAAGTGCACCGCAGTCAGTCCGTGAGGTTGTGTCGTGGCATCGAAGCCCGTGGTCCGCGAGCCGATCCGGAGCAACGCCCGGTCCAACCGGGCCCGGATCCTGGCCACCGCCCGACAGGAACTGGGCCGGAACCCCGATGTCACCCTGGAGGAGGTCGCCCGGGCCGCGGGCGTGGTGCGCCGCACCTTGTTCGGCCACTTCCCCGGGCGCGCCGCCCTGGTCGAGGCGATCGCCGAGGAGGCCGCCGAGGCCCTGCAGGCCGCCGTGGCACGGCAGCCCGACACGACCGAGCCGCCCGAGCGGGCGCTGGCCCGTTTCGTCCTCACGATCTGGCCGGTGGGCGACCGCTACCGCCTGC
Organism: Streptomyces sp. NPDC101165; assembly: GCF_044768135.1. Lineage (NCBI taxonomy): Bacteria > Bacillati > Actinomycetota > Actinomycetes > Kitasatosporales > Streptomycetaceae > Streptomyces > Streptomyces sp. NPDC101165. The sequence continues at coordinate 243,396 of NZ_JBIWPG010000007.1, forward strand.
TACTGGCACTGGCCCGCCAGGATCTGGGCATGGAGCGGGTGTCCGAGGTGCTGTCCCCGGCCCGCGAGAGGGCCGCGGTCATCGTGGAGCGCGGACAGCGGCAGGGTGTCTTCCACGGCCACCTGCCGCCGGCCGTGCTGAACGCCGGCCTGGAGGCGCTGACCCTGTCCCTGCTGGAGAGCGTCAACGCGGGAGCGTGGGAGGACGACGGCACCCGCACGGCCGTCGCCACGCTGGTCGCGGCGGGCGTACCGGAGCGACAGGCGGCCGACGTGGTCGAGGCGGTCGCCGCGGAGGCGCGCGGCGAAGAGGCCGCCGACCAGGGGTAGGTCAGGCATTCGAGGAGTCCGGTCGGAAGGTGACCGTACGGCCGGTGAAGCGGGCGTCGACACCGTTCTTCGTCGGCGTGACCAACCGCAGGCGGAGCCCCTCGGGGATGTTCCGGAGCGGGATCGGGTCGGCGAAGATCCTGTCGAGCAGGGCCTGCGCCGGTCCGGACGGGGCTCCGTCGGCGGCACGGAAGTCCGTGAACGAGATGCGGTTGCCGGAGACCGCGGAGACGGCCGTGGTCACGGTGACCTCACCGCCCAGGGGGAGATCGAGGGTCGCCCGGACCCGGCCCGGCTCGCTGTCCTGGGAGAGACGCAGACCGAGCGCGTCGGACAGGTCCCCGTAGGAGAGGAAAGCGGTCGCGTCGACGGCGCGTGCGCGGGCCTCGTCGGCGTCGCCCGAGGCCTTCAGGCCGTCGACGCCGATGGTGAGTCGCGTGATCGGCAACGGCCGGGTCGAGCCCTGCGCGGGGATGTCGTGGGCGGTGATGTCCACGTGCCGCAGGGTGCCGGAGGCCAGCTGGGTGAGCACCGGGAAGCCGCCGACGTGGACCGTGGGGCGGTTCGGGGTGCCCATGCCGCTCTGGAACGCCTCGGCCGTACGACTCTCCGCACGGCTCGCGGCGAACCGGTCGATCCCGACGGCCGTCACCACCAGCGCGGCCAGCGACGCGGCGACGACGATCACGGTCCTTCGGCGACGCCCGGGGGGCGGTGGGCCGACGCACACGGAGCCGTCGTCGTAGGCGGGTTCGGTGTCGTACGAGGACTGGTGCACGGGTTTCCTCCAGGGGGTGCGAGCGTTCAGGCGCCGATGCGCCCGGGCGGCCGGAGCCGGTCGACGTGCGCTGCGGCGAGGTCGCCGTCGACCCCCACAGCGATCAGGGTGGCGGCCGCGGTGCGCGTGCCGTCGTCGGACCACGTGCCGTTGTTGACGCAGTCGAGCAGCGCCAGGACGTAGGCCTCCAGGGCGCGGCCGAGCACGGCTGCCGGAACGTTGGTGGGAAAGACGTCCTGTCGCTGGCCTGCGGCGATGATCGCGGTCACGGTGGCTCGGGCGGGGCCGAGGACGCAGTCCACGTGTTCTGCGGCCAGGTCCTGGGGGGCGAGGCGCAGCAGCATGCGGTAGCGGTCGCCGACCGGCCACAGCGTCAGCACGAAGCGCGTCAGTGCGGTGACCGCGTCCGGTATCGGGAGCGCGATCTCGGTGAGCGCGTCCCGCAGCGCCTGCGCCGCGTCCTCGACGAGCCCCTCGACGAGGGCGGACCGGCCGGAGAAGTGCCCGTAGACGGTACGCCGGGCCACGCCGGCGGCCGCGGCGATGTCACCCAGGCTGCTCTCGGGGTCGCGCCCCAGTTCCTGGCGGGCCGCTTCGAGGATGCGGGCTCGCGTGGTCTGCGTCCGGCGTCGGCGGCCGGACAGGTCGGGTCGGTCGATCACGTCGGGACCTCCGGTCGGCGGGGATCGAATCACTGCACATCGACGGGCAAGTAATACTTGCACACGGACGAGCAACAAACTAGTCTGCACATCGCTGGGCAATTAACTGCCCGCGGCGCCCGGGCCACACCCCGCACCGCTTCCGCCATCCCGCCCCGAGGCTGCCGCTTCACCCTCTAGGAGCTTGTGATGCCGCTCGTCGCCAACACACCGGTCGAGAAGATGACCGGGCCCTATCCCCGGCGCTGGTTCGCGCTGGTGGTGCTGTGCCTGAGCCTGCTGATCGTGGTCATGGCCAACACGTCCCTGATCGTGGCCGCCCCCGACATGACCAAGGACCTGCAGCTCAGCAGCAGTGACCTGCAGTGGGTCATCGACGGCTACACCGTCCCCTACGCCGCGCTGATGCTTGTGCTCGGCTCGATCGGCGACAAGTACAGCCGCCGGGGCGCCCTCGTCACGGGTCTGCTGATCTTCGCGGGCGGCGCGGTGATGGGCAGCCAGGTGGACCAGACCGACCTGGTGATCACCGCCCGCGCCGTCATGGGTGTCGGCGCGGCCGTGGTCATGCCGGCCACGCTCTCCCTGCTGGTGGCGATCTTCCCGAAGCATGAGCGGGCCCGCGCCATCACCGCCTGGACCGCCACCTCGGGCCTCGCCATCGCCGTCGGCCCGCTCCTCGCCGGATGGCTGCTGCGGGACCACGCCTGGGGCTCGACCTTCCTGATCAACGTGCCGATCGCCGTCGTCGCCGTCATCGGCGCGTTCGTGCTGGTGCCGCCGTCGAAGGCGGCGGGCATGGGCCGGATCGACTACGTCGGCGGCCTGCTCTCGATGGTCTCGGTCGGTTCCCTGGTGTACGCCATCATCGAGGGCCCGCACTTCGGCTGGGGCACCGGTCCCGTCACCGCGGCCGTGGTCTCCGGCGTGGGCCTGGTGGCCTTCGTCGTGTGGGAGCTCAGGCACCCGAGCCCGATGCTGGACGTCCGCAAGTTCCGGCTGCGGCCCTTCAGCGGCTCGATGATCGCGGTTCTGTTCTTCTTCTTCGGCGCCTTCGGCTCGCTCTACTACTCCACGCAGTTCCTGCAGTTCGTCCTCGGTTACGACCCGCTGCAGACCGGCGTTCGTCTGCTGCCGCTGGCCGGTGCCGTGTTCGTCGGCGCCGCGGTGACCGGCCGGCTGACCCCGAAGCTCGGCGTGAAGGCCACGGTCGTGCCCGGCATGCTCATCGGCACCGTGGCCGTGTTCCTGCTCACCCGCGTCGACCAGGGCTCGGCGTACACCGACTTCCTGCCCACGCTGCTGATGCTCGGCTTCGCGATCGGTCTGAGCGTCTCCCCCGCCACCGACACGATCATGGACTCCTTCCCCGAGTCCGAACTGGGCGTCGGCGGTGGCGCCAACGACACGTCCCTGGAGCTCGGCGGCTCCCTCGGCATCGCCATCCTGGGCTCGCTGCTGGCCACGGCCTACAAGGACAAGCTGGGCGACCTGGCCGGCGGGCACCTCCCGGCCGCAGCGCTGGACAGCGCCAAGGAGTCCGTGGGGGCCGGCCTCGCGGTCGCGGAGCAGGTCGCGAAGACCCCGTCCGGCGGCCCCCAGCAGGCCCAGGCCCTGGTGGACGCGGTGCACGAGTCCTTCGCCCACGGCGTCGCACAGACCAGCCTCGTCGGCGGGATCATCATGGCCGCCGGCACCGTGATCGTCCTGGCCGTCCTGCCCGGCCGCAAGGCCGGCGGGAAGCACCGTCAGGAGAACGCGGAAGAGGCCGAGAAGGAGCGTGCGGAAGTCGTCTGACGCTTCGCCCCCTGACGGGCCGTGCCTTGAGCGGCGCACGGCCCGGGACGGTGCCGGGACGGGACGCCCGGCACCGTCCCCTTTTTTGCGTCCGGAAGTCCGCACCTGCGGCATGACCGGCCGGTCGGTGACGGCAGCCATTCGGGTGATCCGCAACGCGCCCCCGTACTGCGGGGAGCCAGGGAACACGGGGCCGTCGGGCGTTCCGCGTCGAACGGCGGTCGATTTCGAAGTGGCAAGCTCACGGTGGCCGACCGAAACTGAACCCGGCGGTTCGTGATCAGCAAGGAGAACGCGCCCGATCCAGACGTCTTCCAGGAGATCGCATGGTGGAGCAGTCCTCCGAGGTCCATATATCCGGACCGGACGAAGCAGTCGCCGCCAGGCAGAACAGTTCCGGCCCGTCGAGGGCAGACACCGAGAAGAGACTCGCGGAAGTACTGGCCGACGTATCGAGCGTCGAACACGTTCCGGTGGACGGCCACTTCTTCACCGACCTCGGTGCCAACTCCCTGGTGATGGCCCAGTTCTGCGCGCGGGTCAGGAAAATACCGGATCTGCCGTCGGCGTCCATGAAGGACATATACCGGCACCCCACGATCCGGAGCCTGGCAGCGGCCCTCGCGGAGGCCGCTCCCGCTCCCGCCGATGCACCGATCCCGGCCTCACCGCCGGAGCAGCCGACGCCGACGCCGACACACAGGGCGAACCACGTGCTCTGCGGAGCACTCCAGCTGCTGCTCTTCCTGGGGTACTCCCTCGTCGCCGGATACGTCACGGCCCGGGGCTACGAGTGGATCGCCGCCGGCTCGGGTCTGGTCCACATCTATCTGCGGTCGCTGCTCTTCGGAGGCATCGGTTTCGTGGCCATGTGCCTGTTCCCGGTGCTCGCCAAATGGATCCTCATCGGCCGCTGGAAACCGGCGGACATCCCGGTCTGGAGTCTGGCCTATCTGCGCTTCTGGTTCGTGAAGGTGCTGCTCCACGGCAATCCGATGATTCTCTTCATCGGCAATCCGCTCTACGTGCTCTACCTTCGGGCACTCGGCGCGCACATCGGCAAGGGAGTCACGATCCTCTCCCACTCCGTCCCGGTCTGCACGGACCTGCTCACCATCGGCGAGGGTACGGTCATCCGCAAGGAGGCGTTCTTCCTCGGCTACCGGGCGCACGCGGGCCGTATCCAGACCGGCCGGGTCACGCTGGGCCGCGACGTGTTCATCGGGGAGAAGACCGTCCTCGACATCGACACGGCGATGGGCGACGGAGCCCAGCTGGGTCACTCGTCCGCCCTGTACCGCGGCCAGACGGTCCCGGACGGCGAGCACTGGCACGGGACCCCGGGGCAGCCCACGGAGATCGACTACGTCAGGGTCGCACCGGCCAAGTGCGGTACTGCGCGCCGGACCTGGTTCGGCCTCGTCAGCCTGCTCCAGTTGTTCCTTCTGTACATACCGCTGGCCGTCGGCGGGTTGTACATGCTGTTCACCGAGATCCCGGCGATCGGCAAGCGACTCGGTCCCCACCCACTCTCGTGGTCGGAACTGATCGAGGACTCGCTGGCCCTGTCCCTCGTCCTTTTCCTCGGCTTCCTCGTCCTGGGCGTCGTCGCCCTGTTCTCGCTTCCGCGTCTGCTGGCTGTGGCCATCAAGCCCGACCGGGTCTATCCGCTCTACGGATTCCGCTACGCGCTGCACCGGGCGACGGCACGCATGACGAACATCAAGTTCTTCAAGTGGCTCTTCGGCGACAGCTCCTACATTGTGTACTACCTGCGCGCTCTCGGATACGACCTGTCCCACGTCGAGCAGACCGGGTCGAACTTCGGTACCGAGGTGCAGCACGAGACCCCGTATCTGGTCTCCGTCGGCAGGGGAACGATGGTGGCCGACGGGCTCTCCATCGTGAATGCGGACTTCTCCAGCACGTCCTTCAGGGTGTCCCGCGCTTCGATCGGACCGCACAACTTCCTCGGGAACAACATCGCCTATCCCGCGGGCGGCAGAACGGGTGACAACTGTCTGCTCGCGACGAAGGTGATGATTCCCCTCGATGGTGAGGTACGCGAAGGCGTGGGGCTCCTCGGCTCGCCCTGCTTCGAGATTCCGCGGTCGGTGGAGCGCGACTCGCGCTTCGACGACCTCAGGACCGGAGACACGTTCCGTGGCCGTCTCGCCGCGAAGAACCGCTACAACCTCCGCTCGATGGCCCTCCATCTGTTCGTGAGATGGCTGCACACCTTTTTGCTCACGGCATTCGGGCTTGCTTCCGTCGACGTCTACGGCGTGCTCGGAGACGTGGTGATCGCCACCTATCTGGCACTCACGCTCGCGTTCTCCACCCTCTACTTCGTCCTGCTGGAGCGATGCATCGCCTCGTTCCGTGCGCTGCGCCCTCAGTTGTGCTCCATCTACGACCCCTACTTCTGGTGGCACGAGCGGCTGTGGAAGGTGCCGGACGAATACCTCAACATCTTCAACGGAACCCCGTTCAAGAGCCTCGTCTGGCGGCTGCTGGGCGTCCGCATCGGCAGCAGGGTGTTCGACGACGGCTGCTACCTGACGGAGCGGACCCTCACCACCATCGGTGACGACTGCACCCTCAACGCCGGAAGCAAGATCCAGTGCCACTCCCAGGAGGACGGCACCTTCAAGTCCGACGGCACCACGCTCGGCGCCGGCTGCACGCTGGGCATCGGCGCCCATGTGCACTACGGCGTGACGATGGGCGAAGGCGCGGTGCTGGCGACCGATTCCTTCCTCATGAAGGGCGAGGAGGTCCCCGCACACGCACGGTGGGGCGGCAACCCCGCCGTGGACATGCCGGATGCCGCCGAGCAGCTCTGCGGCGGCGACCGGACAACATCACCCTCTTCGGCCGACGCCTCCGCGGCGACCGTGAGTTGAGGGAGGTCATTCGATGGGAGCGCGCGTGGAAGCGGACCGGGAGTTCTGGAGCCGTGTGCTGACCGCCGGCGGTACGACTGCGGTGCCACGGTGGGTTCGGGAGCCGGTTCCCGGAACGGCCGAGCACGAGGTGTCGGTGCCGGACGACGTGGCGGACGCGGCCCGCGGGCTGGTGCGGCAACTGGCAGTACCGGTCAGCGCACTGCTGCTGGCCGCGCACGCCAAGGTGCTGGCCGCACTGTCCGGCGAGCAGGACGTGGTGACGGGGTACGCCGCCGGGGTGCGGGGCGAGCCGCTGCCGTGCCGTCTGTCGGTGCCCCCCGGATCCTGGCGCGCACTGGTGTCGACCGCTCAGCACGCCGAGGCGGAGCTGCTGGCGCACCGGGAGTTCCCGGTGGACGAGCTGTGCCGGGAGCTGGGAACTGCGCAGCCGTCGTACGAGGTCGTGTTCGGTCCCCGGGGAGGCGCCGAGAACACGCTGGTCGACGACGGCGTGCTGCAGGTGCGCTGGTCCGACCGGGACGGGCGGCTGAGGCTGCGACTCCGCTACCGCACCGACGTCCTGGACGCCACGAGTGCGGCCCGGATCGGCGGTTACCACCTGACGGCACTGCGGCTGATGACGGCCGATGTGGACGCCGAGCACGCACGGCAGAGTCTGCTGTCGGACGACGAGGTGCAGGAGCAGCTCGAAGAGCTGGCCGGGCCCCGCCGGGAGCTGCCGGACGCGCGGGCACACGAACTGTTCGAGCAGCGGGTACGGGCGCATCCGGAAGCGGTGGCGGCCGTGTACGGCGAGCAGGAGTGGACGTACGCAGAACTCAACGCGCGCGCCAACCGTCTGGCGCGGTCCCTGCTGAAGCGGGGGCTGGGCCGGGAAGACGTGGTGGCCGTCGTCACCGAGCGCAACCTCGACTGGATGGCCGCGACCTTGGCGGTGTTCAAGGCGGGCGGCGCGTACCTGCCGATCGAGCCGCACTTCCCGGCCGACCGCATCGCGGCAACGTTGTCGCGCGCGGAGTGCCGGCTGGTCCTGACCGAATCCGGCAGCACCCACACCCTCGACCAGGCTCTGGCGACCCTGCCCGGGGTCGAGAAGCTGCTGATCGAGGGGGCGTACGCGGAAGGGCACGCCGACGGTGACGTCGGAGTACGGGTCGACGCCGGCCAGCTGGCCTACATCTACTTCACGTCCGGCTCCACCGGCGAGCCGAAGGGGGCGATGTGCGAGCACGCGGGCATGCTCAACCATCTCCACGCCAAGATCGACGACTTGGGGATCGGCGAGGGCTGCGTGGTGGCGCAGACCGCCCCGCAGTGCTTCGACATCTCGCTGTGGCAGCTGGTGTCCTCGCTGCTGGTGGGCGGGCGGACGCTGCTGGTCGGCCAGGACGTGATCGTGGACGTGGAGCGGTTCGTCGACACGCTGGTCGGCGGCCGGGCCGGTGTGGCGCAGGTCGTGCCCTCCTATCTGGAGGTCGTGGTCTCGTACCTGGAGCAGCATCCCCGCGCGCTGCCGGACCTGCGGTGTGTGTCGGTGACCGGTGAGGCGTTGAAACGGGAGCTGGTCCAGCGCTGGTTCGCGATCCAGCCCGGGATCAGGCTGGTCAACGCCTATGGACTGACCGAGACTTCGGACGACACCAACCACGAGGTCATGGACACCGTGCCCGAGCGCGTTCTGCTGGGGCGTGCGGTCAACAACGTGCACGTCCATGTCGTGGACGAGCATCTGTCGTTGGTGCCGCTGGGTGCCCCGGGCCTGATCGCCTTCTCCGGTGTCTGTGTGGGCCGGGGATACGTCAACGATCCGGAGCGGACCCGTGAGGCCTATCGCGAGGATCCGTTCCGGCCGGGTGAGCGGCTCTACCTCGGGGGTGACTGGGGGCGCTGGCACCCGGGCGGCAAGCTGGAGTTCCTCGGCCGCCGGGACAACCAGGTCAAGATCCGCGGCTTCCGTATCGAGATCGGCGAGATCGAGAACGCGCTGCTGCGGGTGGCCGGGGTGCGGGACGGTGCGGTGATCGTCGCCGAGCGGTCCGGCCGGAGCAAGCACCTGATCGCCTTCTACACGGGGCGGCACTTGGAGACCGACGCACTGCGCGAGTCGCTGGGTGCGGTCCTGCCCGCCTACATGGTCCCCTCGGCCTTCCACTGGCAGGCCGGCCTGCCGCTGACCGCCAACGGCAAGATCGACAGGAAGGCGCTCACCGCCCTGGCCGCGCAGCCGGAGCCTTCCGTGCCGGGCGAGGACGAGAGCGCCCCGCTCACCCCGACCGAGCGGAGGCTGGCGGCGGTCTGGGCCGATCTCCTGGGAGTCCCCGAGGACCGGATCGGCCGCGAGGACCACTTCTTCGACTCCGGGGGCACCTCCCTGACGGCGGTCAAACTCACCCTCGCGCTGGACCGCGCGGTGTCCCTGAAGGACATCACCCGGCACCCGGTGCTCGCCGACCTGGCGGCCCTCCTCGACGGCACGCCCCGGCGCCACCCGGAGCTGCTGCAGCCGCTCACTGCGGGCGGCGGTGCGAAGGAGTGCGCACTGGTGTGCTTCCCCTACGCGGGCGGCAACGCGGTCAACTACCAGCCGATGGCCAGCGCGTTGGCGGGTCACGGCCTGGCGGTTCTCGCGGTGGACCTGCCCGGTCATGACCTGGCAGCGCACCCCGAGCCGTTCGCGCCGATCGAGCAGGTGGCGGAGCGGGTCGCCGCCGAGATCACCGCGCGCGGCCTGACCCGGGTCCTGCTGTGGGGCCACTCGTCGGGCACCGCACCGGCGTTGGAGACGGCCAGGAAGCTCCAGGAGCACGGTGTGGAGGTGCTGCGCGTGTTCCTCGGCGCGCAGTTGCTCGGCACCGCCGCCGACCGGTACGCCGCCGTCGGCGAACTGACGAGCCGGAGCAACGCCGAGATCGCCGCACGGCTGACCGCGGACAGCGGCTACACCGAACTGGCGGAGCTGAACGCGCAGCACGCCGAGCACATCGGTGCCGCCTACCTGCACGACTGCGTGTCCGCGCACCGCTACTTCTGCGCCGCGCTGGACGGGCCACCGCCGATGAAGCTGTCCGTGCCGGTCTCGGTGGTCGTCGCCGCCGACGATCCGCACACCGCGGGCCACGCCCACCACCACCGGGACTGGCTGCTCCTGGCCGAGCACGTGGATCTGCACGAGCTGGCCGACGGCGGCCACTACTTCACGCGCACCCGTCCGGCCGAGGCAGCACAGGCCGTCCTGGGTGTCGTGGCTCCGCTGGCCTCTTCCTGAGCCACGCAGAGCCTCCAGACGGGCAACCGAAGGGAATCCGAGATGTCGTCCTCACCTCTGGCAGCACCCCTCGACGTGGAGCTGCGGCCGGACAGACCCGCGATCCTGCACGTCGGGTCGCCCGGTGACGCGGCGAGTTGGGCGGCCCAGTACCGCGAGTCGCTGCATGCCCAGGTCACCGAGCACGGGGCACTCCTCGTCCGCGGACTGGGACTGCGGGACGTGTCCCAGGTCGGTGCCGTCTTCGCGGGGCTGGCCGGCGGTCTGATGCCGGAGCAGGAGGCGTTCGCCCCCCGTGAGGCGTACGGCCCGGGCCTGTACTCCTCCACGGCCTGGCCGGCCAACCAGCCGATGTGCATGCACCACGAGCTGAGCTACCGGCTGGAGGTTCCCGGCCTGATGCTGTTCGCGTGTCTGACCGCGCCCGGCGACGGCGGTGCGACCGCGGTGGCCGACGCGGAACAGGTGCTCCAGGCGCTGCCCACCGCGCTGACGGAACGGTTCGAGCGTGAGGGCTGGCTGCTGACCCGCGCCTACAACGACGAGATCGGCGCCTCCCTGGCGGAGTCGTTCGGCACCGACGACCACTCCGAGATCGAGCGCTACTGCCGCGCCCACGCCATCGACTTCGCCTGGCAGCCCGACGGCTCCCTGCGCACCGAGCAGCGCCGCAGCGCGGTCGTGCGGCACCCGCTCACCGGCCGGCGCTGCTGGTTCAACCAGATCGCCTTCCTCAACGAGTGGACGCTGGCTCCGGAGGTGCGCGAGTACCTGGTGGACGAGTACGGCGCGGACGGGCTGCCGTTCAACACCCGCTACGGCGACGGCACCCCGATCGGCGAGGACGTCGTCCAGCTGCTCAACACCACCTACGAGCAGCACACCCGGCGCGAGCCCTGGCAGGCCGGCGACCTGATGCTCGTCGACAACCTGCGCACCGCCCACAGCAGAGAGCCCTTCACCGGTGAGCGGCAGGTGCTGGTCGGCATGGCCGAGCCGCACCGCCTGGCCGACTGCTGGCCGACCTCGGAGGCGAGCGAGCGATGACCCAACTGTCGTCCACCGCCACCCGGCAGACCCCGCCGGACGGGGTCCCGTTGCCTACGTTCGCGGTGATCTCCGGTACGCAGGTGCAGCAGGCGCTGAGCGGGCGCGAGAAGCAGGTCGTGGAGCTGGTCGAGGCCACCTACCGGCTGCACGGCGCCGGGGACTCCGTCAACCCGCCCTCCTACTTCCTGCGTTTCCCCGACCGGCCCAATGCGCGGATCATCGCGCTGCCCGCCTCCGTCGGCGGTTCGGTGCACGTGGACGGGGTGAAGTGGATCTCCAGCTTCCCGGACAACGTGCGGGCCGGGCTGCCCCGGGCCTCGGCGGTGCTCATCCTCAACGACCCCGAGACGGGCTACCCGTTCGCGTGTCTGGAGAGCTCCATCATCAGCGCGACCCGGACCGCCGCGTCCGCCGCGCTGGCCGCCGACTGGCTCAGCCGCGACCGGACCCGCCCCACCCGGATCGGCTTCTTCGGCACCGGGCTGATCGCCCGCTACATCCACACCTTCCTGGCAGGCACCGACTGGACGTTCGACACGATCGGCGTGCACGACCTGTCCGCCGAGAGCACCGCCGGGTTCTGCGGCTACCTGCGGCAGGCCGGGACCACCGCGGAGATCGTCGTCCACGACAGCGCCGAGGACCTCATCTGCTCCAGCGACCTCGTGGTCTTCGCGACCATCGCCGGTGAACCCCACGTCACCTCCCCGGCCTGGTTCGACCACAACCCGCTGGTGCTGCACATCTCCCTGCGCGACCTCTCCCCCGAGGTCCTGCTCGCCTCCGCGAACTTCGTGGACGACGTCGAGCACTGCCTGAAGGCCGACACGTCCCCCCACCTGGTCGAACAGCGCACCGGCAACCGTGACTTCCTGAACGGCACGCTCAACGACGTGATGCTCGGACGGGCCGCCCCGCCGCACGACCGCCCAGTGATCTTCTCGCCGTTCGGACTCGGCGTGCTCGATCTCGCCGTCGGCAAGTACGTCTACGACGAAGCAGCCGGGGCGGGCAACCTCCGCCTCATCGACGACTTCTTCCACGACCTGCGCCGGTTCGGCTGAGGCGTTGTCCCCAGCCCTGGCACCAGGAGGCCCACTGTGCCCGTAGTTTCCGCTCCCCATGACTTCAACGAAGGCTGTCTCTTCGTCGACCTCGAGTCGATCTTCGGATGCTCCCTCTACCTGAAGTGCGAGGGCTTCAACTTCGCGGGCTCCATCAAGTTGAAGGCCGCGAACGAGATGGTGGAGAGCGCCGAGCGGGACGGAATCCTGACGCCGGATTCCATCCTCGTCGAGTCGTCCTCCGGGAACCTGGGCGTGGCGCTCAGCATGATCGCCGCGAGCAAGGGCTACCGGTTCCTGTGTGTCACGGACTCCCGCTGCAACCTGTCGACGCGGCTGCTGATGGAGGCGCTCGGCAGCCAGGTGCACGTCGTGGCCGACCTGGACGCGAACGGCGGCTTCCTGGGCACCCGGATCGAGTACGTCCGCGCGCTGTGCGCGTCCGACAACCGGTACGTGTGGCTCAGCCAGTACACCAACGCCGGCAACTGGCGGGCGCACTACCGTACGACCGCACCGGAGATCGCCACGCACTTCCCGCGCCTGGACGTGCTGTTCGTCGGGGCGGGCACCGCCGGAACCCTGATGGGCTGCGCCCGCTACTTCCGGCAGTGGCACCGGCCGGTGCGGATCGTGGCCGTCGACAGCGTGGGTTCGGTGGCCTTCGGCGGCAAGCCGGGCCGCCGGATGATCCCCGGCCTGGGCATGAGCATGGTTCCCCCGCTGCTCGACGAGTCCTTCGTGGACGAGGTCATCCGGGTGGAGGAGGCGGACACCATCCGCACCTGTCACCGCATGGCCAGGCGCGGCTTCCTGTTCGGCGGCTCCACGGGGACGGTGGTCAGCGGCGCGACGGACTGGCTGTCCCGGCAGGACGCACGCGGCCTCACCGCGGTGGCCATCGCACCGGACCTCGGTGAGCGCTACCTCGACACCATCTACCAGACCAACTGGCTGCAGGACCTCTACGGCGACCACATCCTCGACGACCAAGAGGTGAGCGCCCTGCCCCGCGAGAACAAGCCCACCTCCGAGACACCGGACCGCCGATCGGGACCGTAGCGGCGTACACCGGACAGACCGGCGGGGCGCCGCGGAAACCCGACCCGCCGCCCGGCCCGGCCCCCGTGCCACACAAACCGAAAACACAAGCAAACACGGGCGAAAAGACCGAACAGGC
>NZ_JBIWPG010000007.1:256439-459196 GCF_044768135.1 Streptomyces sp. NPDC101165
ACGCCCCCCCCCCCGGGCGGCGGCGTGTGCGCGGCCCCCCCCCCCCCCCCCCGGCCCCCCCCCCCCCCCCCCCCGCCCCCCCCCCCCCGCCGCCGTTCGGCCAGATACGCATCTCACAGTGAACGCACAGCTCGTATTCCTCCTCTTGCACAGCGAAACCCCCCAATGGAGAGGAACACGCTGTGCGTTCACGTGCACGCATACGCCTGCACCCTGCCGGACCCGTCATCGTCGCCCTCGCCGCGGCCGGAACCGTACTGGCCGCACCGAGCGCCACCGCCTCCGTGCCCCAGCCGTCGTCCCGCGCCGATCTGCGCGCGGACGTGAACCGTGACGGGCAGGTCGACATCACCGGCAGCACCGACGAGACGGGCGAGGACTCCTGGTCCGTCGGACGCGGAGCGGTCTATCTGCCCAACCTCGACGACGACACCAAGCGGTGCCCGGTCACCGGTCCCGGCGGCAGAAAGCTGTCCGACGCCGAGCTGGCCGCGTGCAACGACGCGGCCGACAAGAAGGTCAACGGCAGCGCGGACGCCGCCGACCTCGCCCGAGTCCGCTCCGTGCCCGTGCCGGACCTTCCGGCGGACGCCGAGGGCAGCCTGAAGGTCACCGCGGGAGCCCAGCACACCCACGTCTTCCTGAAGCGTTCCGGCACCTGGGTCCTGGTCACGCCGCGGACCCGGCTGACCGCGGCCGAGCTGCGCTCCGGCGTGGAGTTGGGCGTCGAGGCCACCGACGTGATCCGGGACAGCGCGAAGTGGGACGGCCGTGCGGTGATCCACCTGACGGTGACGTCAGCCGGTGGGTCCACCTCCGACTCGGTCACCCTGCGGGTCGCACCGCTGTTGACGCAGCATCACCTTCAGAACGCCCAGCAGGTGATGGTCACCAAGGTCCGCGGCGGGGGCCCGTACGGGCGCCTGCAGCGGAAGTTCGTCAAGGACCTGGCGAAGCAGGTCACGAAGGCCGGCATCACCGAGCCGCTGGTCACCCTCGACAAGTACGGAGACCCGTGGGCCCAGGACTTCGTGGAGCCGGCCTACGTCAGCATGACCGGTCCGGACGGCCGACGGCAGGTGATGCGGGTGATGCTGCGCTCCGCCCAGCTGGACCGGGAGGCGGGCCGGGAGCTGTTCGAGAAGGTGCGCGGCCGGAACATCGGCGTCGTCCAGGTCACCGACCGGGCCCGCCCGGACGACTGGTCGCTCAACTCCATGGGCAACCTGGAGACCATCCCGCCCTACGCGCACGGCGGGCGTACGTTCCCGGCCGGACGCATCATCATGGGCGAGCGCAAGGACGGCGGGGCGCGCCCGTCGAAGGTGATGCGCACGCTGCTCACCTCGCAGGGCCTGCAGGACCCGCTGCTGCTGGACACCTCCTGGCTGAGCGTCGGCCACGTCGACGAGTTCGTGCAGTTCCTGCCGGCCGACAGCCCGCGTGGCTGGCGGATCGGCGTCGCCGACCCGAAGGCCGGGCTGCGGCTGCTGCGTGACGCCCAGCGCGACGGCCACGGCAGGACGAAGATGTTCTCCGTCCCGGGCCTGAGCGGTGAACCGGCGCCGAAGGAGACCATCGACCAGGCGCTCGCCTCCCGGCACCTGGTGGCCGACAACGAGATGGCGGCGCAGCGCATCGCGGCCAACCTGGAGATCCTGAAGCGGGAGACCGGCATCACCGACGCCGAGATCGTCCGGGTGCCCGCCCTGTACACGCGTGACTCGGGGGCGTCGGCCGGCCGCGGACGGGCCGTCCCCGTCCCCCGTCTGACGCGCATGGGCGCCGGCTCCCCGCTCTCGGGCGCGCTCAAGGAACACGGCCAGCAGAAGTGGCTCGCCGGGAAGGGATCCACTGCTCGCGCGACGGTGACGACCAGCGCGTACGTCCCCGGAGCGGTCAACGGCGTGCTCCTCGGCCGCGACCGCTACCTGGCCCCGCGCCAGTGGGGACCCGTCATCGACGGCAAGGACATCTTCACGGCGGCGGTCAACGCCACGTACCGGCAGGCCGGTCTGAAGGTGTCGTACATCGACGACTACTACACGTACCACCTCGGCATGGGCGAGGTGCACTGCGGCACCAACACCCTGCGCGACGCGTCGGCCGCGTGGTGGCAGCTCCCGGCGCAGTGACCGGCGACGGGTAGCCCGGCCCGTCCGAGGGGCCGGACCAGCGGTCGGGTACGGCTGGTCCGGCCCTCTCCCGGCGATCTGCGCGGAAGGAGGTCAGCTGCGCGGCGGGTTCCCGCGCGGCGTGATGACGGCGTTCGGCAGGGCGGGCGCGGGCAGCCGGCTCCCCGGGTATCCCTCGACGGCGCCGAAGCGGTCGGAGGAGGCCTCCCAGTCCGCTCGGGCCCGGACGATGTCCTCATGGCTGCGCCCGATGAAGTTCCACCAGATGACGATCTCCTCCTCGAAGGGAGGGCCGCCGAGCAGGATCGCCCGTGCCGGGCCGTCCGACTCGTTGACCAGAGTCAGGGCGTCGACGCCTGGGGGCGCACAGCCGAGTTCGGCAGGGCGCAGCACGGTGTCGGCCAGCCGGACGTCCCCGCTGTCCACGAGCAGTCCGTGCTCGAAGCCGGTGTCCACGGCGAGGGTGATCGTCGCACCCGGTTCGAGGACGATCTCGGCGCCGAGCAGCGGGGTGAAGGTCCGCACCGGAGAGGTGTCTCCGGCGAGTGAGCCGAGAAATACCTTGATCTCCGCCCCGTCGACGCGCACGGGTTCGGGCACGTGGTGTTGGAAGTCGCGTTGGGTGTTGCGGTGCTGTTCGGGCAGCGCCACCCACAGCTGGACGCCGTGGAGCACGGTGGTGCGCGGCGTGGAGACCTCCGAGTGGCAGATGCCGAACCCGCCCGTCATGAGGTTCAGCTCGCCCGGCCGTATGAGGGCGTGGGTGCCGATGCTGTCGCGATGCTCGATCTCCCCGCTGAACAGCCAGCTCACCGTCTGCAGGCCGATGTGCGGATGGGGAGGGACGTCCATGCCGCGGGTCACGCTGACGTCGACGGGGCCGTAGTGATCGGCGAAGCACCAGGCTCCGATCAGCGTCCGGGCCCGCTGCGGCAGCGTCCGTCGTACGAGCAGAGCCCTCGGTCCACCCAGGGGCACGTCCCGCGCGGACAGCACATCGATAGTTGCCATATCAACCATCATGCCACCCAGACCCTCGGTTGACGAGTCAACCGCCT
Organism: Streptomyces sp. NPDC101165; assembly: GCF_044768135.1. Taxonomy (NCBI): domain Bacteria; kingdom Bacillati; phylum Actinomycetota; class Actinomycetes; order Kitasatosporales; family Streptomycetaceae; genus Streptomyces; species Streptomyces sp. NPDC101165. The sequence continues at coordinate 259,633 of NZ_JBIWPG010000007.1, forward strand.
GGGGCAGATCCCCCAGGTCAGGACGGGTCCTCGTCCAACTTCTCGACCACGCGCTCGGCGATCCGGGCCAGCGTCCGCAGTTCCGCCGGCGTGACATGGTCCAGGAACAGGGCGCGCACCGCTGCCACGTGACGCGGGGCAGCGACCTCGATCGCCGCCCGCCCCGCCTCCGTGATCACCACGAACGCCCCGCGCCCGTCCTCGGGACACTCCTGCCGCACCACCAGCCCGCGCTTCTCCATACGAGCGATGTGATGGGACATCCGGCTCTTCTCCCACTCCACCGCGCGGGCCAGATCCAGGAACCGCTGCCGCCCGTCCGGTACGTCCGTCAGGTTGACCAGCACCGCGAAGTCGGCGGCCGACATGTTCGACTCCGCTTGGAGCAGGCGCGCCAGCCGACCGCCGAGCCTCTCCTGCAGCCGGATGAAGCCACGCCACGCCCGCTGCTCCTCCGCCGACAGCCACCGCACCGTCTCCTCCATGGGCGCAGTGTAGGCATGGTTGACACCTCATCGAACTGCCGAATCGCGAACCCACGAGCCACTGCCCACCGGACGGTGACGGAGTCGGAGTGACGGTCCCCGCGCGAGGCGGCGCCGGTCACCGGCCCCAGATCCTTCGGTAGCCGTCCCGGTAACCCGGTGGGTCCCAGGTCGTGGTGCCGTCGCTGTTGGCCGCGGTGGCGAGGTGGACGGGGGCGACATAGCCGCTGGCGGGCCGCCCCGCGTAGGCGCGATTGAACTCGTCGATGATCTGCCAGCCCTGCAGGGACAACGGCTCGGGCACCGTGGCCGTCTGATACTGCCGGGTCTCGATGCGCTGGAAGGCGGACGGGTCTCCGTCGCCGGCGCCGATGTTGAAGGGCGGGCCGGTGCCCTTCCGGCCGGCGGCGCGGAAGGCCGGGGCCGCATCGGCGAAGTACAGGTCGTTGATGGCGACGGAGTGGGTCCACCTGCTCCCGAAGCGGGAGAGGAGCGACGAGACCTCCCGCGGGGTACGGCTGCTCGCGTCCGCGATGGGGATGTTCTCGTACGCGAGCAGCCGCACGCTCGGGCAGGTGGCGAGCTCCTTGCGGATCAGCTCGGACTTGTCCTTGGCGAACGGGATCGAGGCGTCGGTGATGAGCACGACCCCGGCGTGGCCGTCGGAGTCCGCGATGATCCACTGCGCGCTGATGGCCGCCACGTCCTCGACCCGGGTCGTGACGTTGGTGAAGAGCGGGGGGCGGCGGCTGGGGCCGGGGGCGGCGAGCGCGTGCCAGCCGACGAGCGGGATGCGTTGCGCGTCGGCCCGGGCGACCTGCTGGGAGGTCGAGTCGGGGTCGAAGCCTCCGATGACGATGCCCGAGGGCTTGAGAGTCACGGCCTGGCTCATGGCCCCCTGGATGCCGGCGGGGGTGCCTCCCCCGTCGATCACCCGGACCTTCCAGCCGATGACGCGCGCGGCTTCCCGAACACCCTGCGCGGCGCCCGCGACTCCGGGATTGGTCATGGTCTGGGCGACGAAGACGATGTTCTTGCCGGACACCGCCCTGGGGCCGTTCGTGGGCCCGTCCCAGGACCTGTCCGTCTGCTCCGCCTGTGCCACCGCGGCCCGCGCCTCGGCGTGGACCGCGGGGCAGCCGACCGGGCCGGTGGTGGAGCCTCCCTGCACGTCCGAGGAGCCGCGGTCGCAGCCGGCAAGGGTGGCTGCCGCCGCTGCCAGCAGGGCTGCGGCGGTGGACCGGGCCCTGACCCGGTCGCGGGTGGCCTTGCGGGTGCCGTGCACGGGAACTCCTCGGAGAAGCGGCGCGATCACGGGGGTGGAGGCGGCGCGGAGGGCAGGTCACCCGCGGCCGCGGTGCCGGTGCGCAGACGGCGGCGGGCGGAGTAGCCCGCAAGGCCGACGGCGAGGAGCAGCGTGCCGCCGTAGAACAGCGGGGTCGTCCAGAAGTCGCCGCCCAGCTGGGCGATGCCGGTGAGGCCGACGGCGAGGACGGCGACCGCGACGAGCGTGCCCAGGGCGTTGGGGCGCCCGGGTTTGACGGCGGTGGAGCCGAGCAGGGCGCCGGCGAAGGCGGGCAGCAGGTAGTCGAGGCCGACGCTCGGGTTGCCGACCTGCAGCTGGGCCGCGAGCAGGACCCCGGCGAAGCCGGTGATCAGCCCCGACGCGGTGAAGGCGTAGACGGTGTACCTGCGGGTCGGGATGCCGAGCAGGTCGGCGGCGCGCGGGTTGGATCCGACGACGTAGAGACCGCGGCCGAGCGGCAGCCGCTCCAGGACCAGCCAGAGGACGGCTGCGAGGGCCAGCACGTAGAGGGCGGGTACGGGCAGACCGAGGAACGTGGAGTCGTAGAGGTCGGTGAAGCCCGTGGGGAGTCCTCGGGGCCCGGGGACGATGCGGGCACCGCCGGTGACCCATCCGGTCACGGCGTACAGCATGCTGCCGGTTCCGAGCGTGGCGATGAAGGAGTCGATCTGCCCGAACTCGACGATGACGCCGTTGAGGACGCCCACGACGCCCGCTCCGACGAGTACCGCGAGGCAGGCGAACGGCCACGGCCAGTGTGCGTCGACGATGAGCTGCAGCACCATGACGTGCGCGAGACCGAGGACGTAGCCGATGGAGAGGTCGAACGCCCGGGTGACGATGGGGACCATGGCGGCGAGCGCGAGGATGGCCGGGATCGACTGCGTGGACAGGATCGAGTCGATGGTCTCCCGGGTGGGGAAGGTGCGGGGCAGGGCGAGGGAGAAGACCAGGAAGAGCAGGACCGTCAGGGCCAGGAGGCCGTAGGCGGCGGCGAAGTGGCCGCCGGGTCGGTGCCGGGGCGGTCGGGGCGGGGAGGGCGAGGCGGTCACGAGGCGGTAGCGGTTCCGGACTCGGGCAGGGCGGAGGCGGCTCGGGTGAGCCCGGAGACCGTCAGGCCCGCACCGCTCAGCTCGGCCGTCAGGGATCCGCGGACGAAGACCAGGGCGCGTCCGCACACACGGGTGACCTCCTCGAAGTCGGTGGAGACGAGCAGGGCGCCGAGGCCGGCGGCGAGGGCCTGGTCGAGCAGGCGGTAGACCGTGGTGCGGGCGCCGATGTCCACGCTCGCCGTCGGCTCCTCGAGGATCAGCAGACGCAGATCCGCGCGCAGCCACCGGCCGATCATGACCTTCTGCTGGTTGCCGCCGGACAGGACGGCGATGGGCGCCTCGCTGTCGCGCGGACGCACCGAGAAGCGGTCGATCAGAGCGGTGGCGTGGGCGCGTTCCCGGCCGGGGCTGATCCAGCGCGGCGCCGGCCGGCCGCCCGCGCGGGGGTTGGCCAGGAGGTTCTCCCGTACCGTCAGTTCGGCGGCGCAGCCCTCCCGTTGCCGGTCGGCGGAGACGAGGCCGACGCCGAGGCGCACGGCGTCCGCGACGGTGCGAGGGTGGTAGGGCCGGCCGCCGAGGAGCACCCGCCCTGCGAGGATCGGCTCGGCGCCGGCGAGGGCCCGGCCCAGATCGGTGTGTCCGGCGCCCGTCAGGCCGACCAGGCCGAGGACTTCACCGGCCGCGAGTTCCAGGCTGACCGGTCCCACGCCAGGGGTGCGGACTCGGTCCAGGGCCAGGACGGCCGGACCGACGGCACGGACACCGGTGGGGTGGAAGTCGGTCGGTTCCGCACCGACGATGTCGCGCACCAGGCGGGCGGGGCTGTGGCCGGCCACCGGGCCGTGGCTGACCAGGCGGCCGTCGCGCAGGACGGCGAAGGTGTCGGCCACCTCGTACACCTCGTCGAGGCGGTGGGTGACGTAGAGGATGCCGTGCCCTCGGTCGCGCAGGGCGTGCAGGACGCCGAAGAGCCGGGCGCAGTCCACCGCGGGGAGACGGGCGGTGGGCTCGTCGAGGACGATGAGCTTCGCCCGGGCGGCGAGGGCTCGGGCGATGGCGACCAACGAGCGTTCGGCAGGGGCCAGTTGGGCGACGGTCGCCTCGGGGTCGAGATGTGCGGCGACGATCCGCAGGGCTTCGGTGCACTGCTCCCCGGTGCGCCGCCAGGAGATCAGGCCGGCGCGGCGCGGGTATCCGGTGCTCAGCGCGATGTTCTCGGCGACCGTCATCCACTCCACCAGACCGAGGTCCTGGTGGATGAAGGACATGCTGCGGGAGGCCTCCCGGGTGCCGAGCGGGTGCCCGGCCACGGTGATCTGCCCCGCGTCGGCACGGTGGACGCCCGCGAGCACCTTGATGAGGGTGGACTTTCCGGCACCGTTGGGGCCGAGGAGAGCGAGGACGCTGCCAGCCCGGACATCGAGGTCGACCCCGGCCAGCGCGAGGGTTCCGCCGAAGCGCTTGCCGAGCCCGCGGACACGGACCAGGGGTGGAGCGTCGTGCACGGACATCTCCGGAGATTCGGCCTGGCTGGTTCATCCCATACGCACAACGGGATACTAACGGGGCAAAACGCAGAATTTCGGGTCAGTCGGCCGTCAGGCCGCGTCCAGCGCGCATTCGGCCCAGATGACCTTGCCCTGGCTGGTGTAGCGGGTGCCCCAGCTCTGCGACAGCTGCGCCACGAGGAACAGCCCTCGGCCGCCCTCGTCGGTGCTGGCCGCCCGGCGCAGGTGCGGGGCGGTGTTGCTGGTGTCGGAGACCTCGCAGATCAGGTTGTGGGCGTGCAGCAGCCGCACCCGGATGGGCCCGGCGCCGTGCCGGACGGCGTTCGTGACCAGCTCGCTGAGGATCAGTTCCGCGGCGAACGCGGTCTCGTCGAGTCCCCAGTCGGCCAGCTGTCGTACGGCGTCCCCGCGGACCTCGCCGACGAGGGCCGGGTCGGCGGCCAGGTCCCAGGTGGCGATCCGGTTCCGGTCCACGGCGTGGGTACGGGCGACCAGCAGGGCGATGTCGTCGTAGGGGTGGTCGGGCGCCACGAGATCCAGCACGGTCTGGCAGGCCTCGTCGGGTGTGTGCTCGGGGTGCGCCAGGGCGCCGCAGAGGTGGTGGAGCACGTCGTCGACGTCGCGGTCCCGGTCCTCGATGAGTCCGTCGGTGTACAGCACCAGCTGGCTGTCCTCCGGCAGGTGGATCTCGGCCGTCTCGAAGGGCAGGCCGCCGAGGCCGAGCGGGGGCCCGGCGGGCAGGTCCGGGAACGAGACGGTGCCGTCGGGGTCGACGAGCGCGGGCGGAGGGTGGCCGGCGCGGGCCATGGCGCACTGCTGCGTGGTCGGGTCGTAGACGGCGTACAGGCAGGTCGCGCCGATGATGCCGAAGTCCGCGGACTCGGGATCCTCCCGGTCGAGGCGTCCGACGACGTTGTCGAGGTGGGCGAGGACCTCGTCCGGCGGGAACTCGAGTTCGGCGAAGCTGCGTGCGGCGGTGCGCAGGCGCCCCATGGTGGCGGCGGACAGCATGCCGTGGCCCACGACGTCGCCGACGAAGAGTCCGACGCGGGTGCCGGAGAGGGGGATGACGTCGTACCAGTCGCCGCCCACGTCGGCCTCGGCGGGCAGGTAGCGGTGCGCGACGTCGACGGCGTCAAGATCGGGCAGACCGTGCGGGAGCAGGCTGCGCTGCAGGGCCAGGACCATGGCGCGTTCGTGGGTGTACTGGCGGGCGTTGTCCATGGACAGGGCGGCGCGCGAGGCGAGTTCCTGGGCCAGCGAGCGGTCGTCGTCGCCGAAGGGGGCGGGGTCCTGGGAGCGGTAGAAGCTGGCGACGCCCAGGACGACGCCGCGGGCGACCAGGGGGACGGTGATGAGGGAGTGGACGGCGGCCAGCAGTTGTTCGGTGAGTTCGGGGTCCTGGGCGAGCCAGCCCGCGGCGACCTTCAGGTCCGGTTCCAGCACCGCCTGCCCGCTGACCAGGCACCGTAGTTGCGGCGTGGTCGGGCCGAAGTCGATCCCCTTGCCGACCGGGCTGAACGGCAGGTCGTCGCGGATGCCGCGCACCACCGTACGCCGCAGCTCGCCGAGGGGGTCGGCGGACTCCTCGCCGCGCAGGACGGACTCGGGCAGGTCGATGGTGACGAAGTCGGCCAGTCGTGGAATGGCCGTCTCGGCGAGTTCCTCGGCCGTGCGGCGCACGTCCAGGGTGGTGCCGATGCGGGCGCTGGCCTCGGAGAGCAGCTCCAGGCGGCGGCGCGCGGCCAGGGCGTACTCCCCCACCGTCGGCTCCCCGACCAGCACGAGCCCGCTCGCCAGCGGCCGGGCGTCCGCGGGAAGGCCGGGCGCCCCGGCGGGGGCTGCGGGGTAGGCCCGTTCACGGCCGGCGCCGCCCTGGACCGGCGCGGCTCCGGCACGGAGACCGGGCATCGGGCCGGCGTGGAGACGGTCCGGCACGAGGAGGACAGGACGGTCTCCGTGCGGCCGGAGGACGGACAGGGCGGCGAGCCGGGCGCTGCCGACGGCGTCGTCGGTTCGGCTCGGGACGACGCCGGGGAGCCGGGACGCGGGGCCGGTCAGGACGGCTTCGATGGCGATGCCCTCCACCCCGGAGGCGCTCGTCGTCGGCCGGCTCACGAGCGTGACCCGCCGGCCGTCGGACAGACGCAGGTCCACGGCGCCCCGCTGTCCGCAGGAGATCAGCTCGGTGGCCCTGTCCAGGAGAACGGCCCGGTCGCGGGGGTGCAGCTCGGGGGCCAGCTCGTCGACGCCGATGCGGGTGTGCGGCCCCGCGGCGGCATCGGCCTTGGCGTTCAGGTACGACCGCAGCAGCGCCCGCTCGCGCATGGAGCTCTGTCCCAGCAGCCGCCGTTCGACGGCCTCGGCCGCCTTGCGGATCACGGTGGCGAGCGCCGGGTTCTCGGCGCCGCGCGGATAGCCGAAGCAGAGGACGCCTTCGATGCGCCCGCTGAGCGGGTCGCGGACGGGCAGCGCCCGGCAGGCGTTGCCCTGGGCGCGCTCGGCGAAGTGCTCGGCGCCGTAGACCCTGATGAGTTGACGCTCCGCCAGCGCGAGGCCGATGCCGTTGGTTCCGGCGTACCGCTCGGCGAACACGAATCCCGGAACGCGCTGGAACGCGGGGAGGGTTCTGACCATGGACGCGTCGCCGAAGCGGCGCAGGAGGACGATTCCGCTCGCGTCGGCGACGGAGATGTTCATCTGACTGCCGGCGAATGCGGACCGCAGCCGGTCGAGCACCGGAAGGGCCGCACTGACGAGCCTGCTGTCCGGATCGAAATCCGTACGGTAGGGAAGATCGGCCTGGTCCGGCGAAAGACCCAGGGACCGGGAGCGCTGCCAGGAATCCAGGATCGGCGACCGTACGCCTCCCTCGACCGCCTCCCCCTGCAGGAACCGCTCACGGGTACGGGCGGGCCCTGCCCCACCGGTCGCACGCCCCCTGGGCGTCGGTTCCCCGCCGGACCGCACCACGCCTCGCCTCGCTCGCACTCGTATTGATCGCGATTTACTGAAACCCGGCATTGACGAGAATACGGTCATAACCGTCACGAGTCATGGCGTGCCGAGGTGGTCACGCTCGGTGGCGCATCGGGACCGTCCGTCCACGATCACGCTTGCGTGACAGCCGTGCCCGACACGGGTACCCGGTCATCGCGGATGTGGCTGGATCGCGAGCCTTGATCGACCCCTTTCGGTGTGGACGCGCAGTTCGAGAGTGCGCTCGGGAGCGGAGCATGAGACTTTCCTTCCTCGAACCCCTGTACAAGCAGACCGGCCCTTTCGCATCGGTCTACCTGGACACCTCCCGCGACAGGCTCATCGAGGATCCCGACGCCGCCATAGAACTGCGCTGGCGGCGCCTGCGGGCCGCTCTGACCTCCGAGGGAGCCGATCAGGACTCCCTCATCGCGGCAGCGGAGGCCGTGGGCAGCGACACCAACATCCCCGGCGCCCACGGGCAGGCGGTGTTCACCGCGCACGGCCGGCTGGCCCTGCTGGACGAACTGCCCGACCCACCCGCACGGGACACCGCGCACTTCGGAACGCTGCCGGACACCCTGCCGCTGGTCGTCCAGCACTCCCCCCAGATCCCTTACGTGGTGGTGCACGTCCACTACAGCGGCCGTCACTCCACGGACGCACCGGGCACCGTGCGGATCGAGGCCGAGATCGGCCTGTGGCCCCTGACCAAGGTCACGCCGGGGCACCGCGTCCACGAGGAGATCCCGGTGGCCGACTGGCTGAACGCCGCCGAAGTACTGGGCCGGGAACTGGAGGGCCATGCACGGCGCATCGACGCCGAGGCAGTGGTCGTGGCGGGAGACATGTGGGCCCGCGGCATTCTCGTCCGCCGCCTTCCCCCTGCCCTGCGCGGACGGGTGTGCACCCTGGAGGGCGCCGGCGAGTCCCGGCCGGGACGTGCACTGCTGGAGCACCGGCTCGAAAGCCTCTTCAGCGGACGCATGGCCGAGCACGACCGGTCCCTGCTGGCAGCCTTCCTTGCCCAGCGCGCACGCGACGGAGCGTCGGCCGAAGGCCTCGCCCCAGCCGTGTCCGCACTGCAACGGGGCCGGGTCAAGGCCCTCTTCCTCAACCACCACCCCGAGTCGCCGCTCCGCCTGTGGGCCGGCCCGGAGCCCGGCCAACTGGCCCTCACCGAACAGGAACTGCGCTCCTACGGCCTCCAGGACGTCCGCGAGGAACGTGCCGACGCGGTGCTCACCCGCGCCCTGGTCGGCACCCGGGCCGAGCTCGTCCTCGTGCCCGACGAGCAGGTGCGGCTGCACGAGGGCGTGGGCGTACTGCTCCGCTACGCGGAACGGACACCCCGCTTCTGATGCACCACAGGTTTCTTGAAGGAGAAACAGCTGTCGCACGCCGTCCTCACCGAGAACTGACGATGCCTCCGCTCGACTCGCGGCCGCCCCGTTCGAGGCGCACGATGGACTCAGGGGAAACTCTGCCCCGCGAGCCGGTGACAGGCCGTGGGGCCGGCCGAGGAACAGCCATGACCCACACCGAGCTTCAGCCGGGCGGCTTCGAATCGGAGAACCATCCTTGGAAGATCCGCCTCGTCAAACATCCGAAGCGGTTTGAATCGTCGCACTTCGTCGCAGCCAAGAAGACGGCCCACGCGATCCTGCGCGCCATGGACGACCCGGACCTGCCCTACGGGCCCAGACCGGTCGACCCGGGCTCGGGACCGAACGGTACCGAGCACTGGGAGATGCACCACGGCGGCAGCCTGTGGGTCAAAGCGCGCGACCGCTGGCTGATGTACCGCGCCCGCGTCGGCATCGAGTGGAGCATGCAGTTCTGCGCCGATCCCGACAAGGTCGACCGGCTCCGGCAGGAGGCCGCCGAGTTGGTCGCCGCCTTCCCGCTCACCCTGCCCGCCCTGGCCGAACTGGGCTACGGGCGCGCGGAGGAGCTGCTGCGCACGCCGATCAAGGACGCCGACGGGGTCGAGGCCTGGACCGACTCCCTGTTCAACTCCTGTGTACCGCTGAGCCGTGCGAACCACCAGGGGATCCTGCCCAAGACGCCGGGTGAACACCACTATCCCTGGCCCGTGAAGGGCGCGGACTTCGTCCGGTTCGACGACTTCCAGCTCTGGGTGACCCTGCCGGACGGCACCCACGGTGCCGTCACCCCGGTGGACCGCCGCGGTTCGGGCGACGGACATGTCCGCCTGGCCTTCGTCCCCGAGGGCAGCGAAGCCGCCGCGACGATCGCGGAGGCGCAACACCGCGGGCTCATGGCCGTCCTGCCGGCGAACAGCCCGGTGGCCATGCAGGCCTTCGCCCGGCAGATCGCCCCGGGCCGGCACACCGCCTCCGGCCCCCTGTCCGGCGGCCCGGAGCCGGACGGCGGACCCACTTCCGGCTAGCAGGGAGGTCAGCATGTCTCGCGCGATCGTCGTCTGCCTCGACGGGACGGGCAACCAGGTGGGCGCGAGCCACCCCACCAACGTGGTCAGGCTGGTGGAGATGCTGGAAGCGGACGACCCGGCACGGCAGCTCGTGTACTACGACCCCGGCGTCGGCACCATGTCCTCGGCCACCGCCCACGGATCGGTCGGCCGCCGGCTCTCCCGCCTGTGGGGCCTCGCCTTCGGCAGCGGACTGCGGACCAATCTCGCCGAGGCCTACACGTACCTCATGCGGAACTGGCAACCGGGCGACCAGGTCTACGTGTTCGGCTTCAGCCGCGGTGCCTACACCGCCCGGGCGCTCGTCGGGATGCTCAACAAGCCCGGCCTCATGCGTCCGGGCTCGGAGAACCTGGTGCCGTACGCCGTGGCGAAGTACTCCTTCAACCAGGACATCGACCGGAGCGAGAAGGAGGTCGCGCGGTTCTCGCACGCGTTCTGCCGACGCACGGAGAACGAGCCGCTGTGGGCGGAGGTGAAGCAGAACAACCCACGCCAGGTCTCCCACCACGCCCTGCCCGTGGCCTACCTCGGTGTCTGGGACACCGTGAAGGCGGCCGGCCTTCTGCGGCTGGGCAATCTGCAGTGGCCGTACACGCACCAGTTGCCGAACGCGGCCCGCATCCGGCATGCCGTGTCGCTCGACGAGACCCGCCGCCCCTACCACGAGTTCCTGGTGACGGCCCGCCCGGCGCCGCGTCAGGACACCGCCGAAGAGGTGTGGTTCACGGGGGTGCACTCCGATGTCGGCGGCACCTTCGCGCATGCCGAGGACGACCCTCTGCTGTCCACGATCCCGCTCAAGTGGATCACCGACGGCGTCACCCAGGACCTGGTGTTCCGGTCCCAGGCCTACGGCACGACCTGCGCGGTCACCGAGGACTTCGCCGGCGCTCCGGTGCACGACAACGGCCCGCTGTGGATCCTCGTGGGCCGGCGCCCCCGCCCCCTGCCCGACGACGCCCTGCTGCACGCGAGCGTCAGGCTGCGGCGGGAGCGGGATCCGGGGTACCGACCGGACCTGCCCGGACCGCAGGAGCCGGGCCGCTGGGCCGACCCCGACTGGACCAAACCGGAACCACCGCCCGGCGGCTGAGGACCGCCCGGCACGTTCCCGCGAAGATCTCGTAGCAGACATCTTGACTAGCTAAGTCTTGTTACGCAACGCTCTCCTCAGAAGTCGATGACGACGAGGAGGCCGGTCTCGCGATGGAGTGGACGGGCGCGCGGTACGCGGACAAACCGACGGTCGAAGTGGCGACGTGGATCGACGCACCGCCGGAGCGGGTGTGGAAGCTGGTCTCGGACGTGAGCCTGATGCCGGCCATGAGCGACGAGCTGCAGTCGGTGGAATGGCTCGACGGCGTCACCGCGCCGGCCGTCGGAGCCCGGTTCGTGGGGCGCAGCAGGCACGAGGCGTACGGGGAGTGGGAGACCACCTCCCACGTCGTCGCGTGCGAACCGCCGCGGGTGTTCGCCTGGGCGGTGCAGGACCCCGCCGACCCCAGCGCCGTCTGGCGCTTCCGGCTCACGCCCAAGGACGGCGGGACCGAACTCTCCCAGTGGATGCAGATGGGTCCCGGACGTTCCGGCCTGTCGTTCGCGATCGACGCGATGCCGGAGAAGGAACAGAAGATCGTGTTCGTACGCCTGCGTGAGTTCGAGCGCAACATCTCCGTCACCCTGGAACACCTCAAGAAGCGGGCGGAGGCGTGATGCGGACCGCGACGACGATCGAGGCGGCGGGCGGCGAGGCCTGGTCGGACCAGGCGGACTTCGTGGTCGAGGCCGAGAAGCTGGGGCTCGACATCTGCTGGGTCGCCGAGGCGTGGGGCCCCGACGCGCCCTCCGCCCTGGGCTTCTACGCGGCCCGCACGGACCGCATGCTGCTCGGCTCGGCGGTCATGCAGGTCGGCACGCGCACCCCGGTGGCGCTGGCCCAGACGGCCATCACGCTGTCCAACCTCTCCGGAGGGCGTTTCCTGCTGGGCCTGGGCCCTTCCGGCCCGCAGGTGATGGAGGGGCTGCACGGGGTCCCGTTCGCCCGGCCGCTGGCCCGCGTCCGCGAGACCGTGGAGATCGTGCGCCAGGCGATGGAGGGCGCCAAGATCTCCTACTCCGGAAACGAGTTCCGGATCCCGCTGCCGGACGGGGACGCCCGGCCCATGCGGCTCTCCCTGCGCGCCGAGCACCGGATCCCGGTCTACCTGGCCGCCCTGTCCCCCGCCATGCTCCGGCTGACGGGGCAGGTCGCGGACGGCTGGCTCGGCACGAGCTTCGTACCGGAAGGCGCGGCGCAGGCCTACTTCGCGCCGCTCGACGAAGGCCTGGCCCGCAGCGGGCGCGGCCGCGCCGACCTGGACGTCTGCCAGGGCGCCGAGGTGTCGTTCGCACCGGACGAGGAGGCGCTGAGCGCCATGGTCGGCGGCCGCAAGAAGGAACTGGCCTTCAGTCTCGGCGGGATGGGCTCGGCCTCGACCAACTTCTACAACCAGGCGTACAGCCGCCAGGGCTGGGCGGAGGTGGCCGCGGAGGTGCGCGAGCGGTGGCAGGCGGGTGACCGGGACGGAGCGGCGCATCTGGTCACCGACGAGATGGTGCTCGCCACCACGCTGATCGGCACCGAGGGCATGGTGCGGCAGCGGCTGCGCGTGTGGCGCGACGCCGGCGTGAACACCGTCCGTCTCTACCCGGCCGGTGACACCCTGGACGCCCGGCTCGCCACGCTGGGCCGGGCGATCGAGCTGGTCCGCGAAGTCGGTGACGCCTCGTGAGTCCCGCGCGCCCGTCCTTCGCCGACTGGCCGTGCTCCGTGGCCCGCACGGTCGACATCATCGGTGACGCCTGGACGTCCCTGATCCTGCGGGAGGCCTTCTACGGCAGCCGCCGGTTCGAGGAGTTCCAGCAGCAGTTGGGCATCGCCCGCAACACGCTGACCGACCGGCTGCGCCGCCTCGTCGACGAAGGACTCATGGAGAAGCGGCTCTACGAGAGCGAGCCTCCGCGCCACGAGTACCACCTGACGGAGAAGGGGCACGACTTCTTCCCGGTCCTCGCCGCCATCACCCGCTGGGGCGATCGGTGGCTCGCGGGTGAGGAGGGCGTACCCGTCACGCTCCATCACGACGCGTGCGACCACGACGCCCACGCCGAGGTGGTCTGCTCCTCGTGCGGCGAGCGGATGCGGTCCGAGGACACGTCCGTGCGGATGGGTCCCGGCTATCCGGAGCGCCTCAGGACACGGCCCGACGTACAGCGCCGTTTCGCTCAGTCCTGAGGGCCATGTCGACTGGGTTCCCGCGGAGGCCGCAGGAACTTCTTCTGCTCGCGTACGGGCGCAAACTCCCGGCGACGCGCACGGACGAGTGATTCTTGCCTCCGGTCCCACCAGGGTTCCTGGTGAGGGGGGTGGACGTGGCGCGCGGGAGGGCAGCAGGCATGATCACCGCGTGAACAGAACATGGCGGGGCTGGGCGGCGCGGTGGGCGATCGCCCTGGTGTGGTTCTACGAGGGGTTCTGGTGCAAGATCTGGCCGGGGCGGGCGGATCAGCGGGCGATCGTGGGCGACGTACCGTTCCTGCCCGGATGGGCGGTGACGGGGGCGCTCCTCGCGATCGGCCTGGCCGAGGTGGCGATCGGCGTGTGGGTGCTGAGCGGGCGGCGGGCGCGGGAGGCCGCGGTCGTACAGACCGTGCTGGTGGTGGCGTTCAACATGGGCGGTCTGCTCTTCGGCGCCGACCGGATCGACGAGCCCGGGCGGCTCGTGACACAGGATCTGGCCTTCCTGGCGCTGATCTGGCTGGTGACGCGGACGGAGGCCGAGTGAGCGCGACACCTTGGGCACGCGGTCGGCTGCTCGGCGGGTTCGGCGGCCCACGCCTGCTCTTCGGGCGGATGTACGAGGACTGGGGTGTCGAGCTGGCGGTCTTCCCGCCGGCCGGCGCACGGGTGCTGTGCATCGCCTCGGCAGGTGACACGGCGGCGGCCCTGGATGCGGCGGGGTACGACGTGACGGCCGTGGACGTCAATCCGGTGCAGCTCGCTTACACGCGCGAGCGGCTGGCCGGCGGTGTGACCCGGGAGGGAACGGCCGAGGCGGTCATGCGCCTGGGCCGGGGCACCGCTGCCCGGCTGCTGCCCGCCTGGCGACGGACGGAGCTGCACGACTTCCTGACCCTCGACGATCCGCGGGAGCAAGCCTGCCGCTGGCGTGAGGAGTTGGACACCCCGGGTCTGCGCCGGCTGATGCGGGTCGCGCTGCGGCCCGGCGGCGCCCTGGCGGTGGCCCTGCGCCCGTCGTTCGCCGGTGTCGTCCCGCAACGTTTCGACGAGGTGCTGCGGCGGCGCCTCGAACGGACCGTGTGCGGGCATCCCAACGCGAGCAATCCCTGGCTGTGGCGGCTGCTGGCAGGGGCCGAGCCACCGGGCACTCCACCGCCCCGGGCACCGGGCGTCCGGCTGGTCCGTGACGACGTGGTGCACGCGTTGGAGCAGGCGCCGCGCGGCGCCTATGACGCGGTGACGCTGTCCAACGTGCTCGACGGGCCCGGCCCCGACTTCGCCCGTCGGCTGCGGGCGGCCGTGCGCCACGCGGTGCGGCCCGGCGGCGTGGTGGTGCTGCGCAGCGCCCGGGAGCCGGGTCCGGGCGGGCCGGGTTGGGTGGCGCAGGACAGCTCGGTGTTGTGGGGTGTCGTACGCGTGGTGCGCCTCGGGGGCGACGCCGTGGATCGGAGGATCGAGCCGTGAGATATCTGCTGCAGCGTCATCCCGTCGCCATACGCACGCACTTCGCGCACTCGCTGGTGCTGACGTACGCGCTGCCCGCCGAGGTGCTGCGCCCGCTGGTGCCGCCGGGCCTGGAGCTGGACACCTACGGGGAGCACGGGTTCGTGGCGGCCGCGCTGGTCGACACCCGAGCCCTGCGACCGGCGGGCCTGCCCGCCCGCCTCGGGGCGGACTACCTGCTCACCGGCTACCGCGTCTTCACCCGGTTCCGCACCCCGGGCGGCCGCGTCATGCGCGGACTGCGCATCCTGCGCAGCGACACCGACAGCAGGATGATGGTGCTCGGCGGCAACCTGATGACCCGCTACAACTACCGCTTGGCCCGCATCAGCACCCGTGTCGAGGCCGGTCGGCTGGAGTTCCGGGTGGACAGCGCCGACGGTCGGGCGGATCTGCACGTGCAGGCCGATCTCGGCAGCGCGCCGGCGCCGCTGCCCGCCGGCAGCCCGTTCGCGGACGCGCGCGCCGCCCGGCGCTTCGCGGGCCCGCTCCCGTACACCTTCGAGTACGAACCGCAGACCCGCTCGATGATCGTGATCAAGGCGTTCCGTACGCACTGGGACCCGCAGCCGGTCTCGGTGGACGTGCGCCGTCTGACGTTCTTCGACCACTCCCCGTTCGCGGGTACGCGGCCGGTCCTCGCCAACGCCTTCCACGTCGCCGACGTGAAGTACGGCTGGGAGCGAGGCCTGCGCCGGACCGAGACCGGTGGTGAGCGGTGATCGGCCGCTCCGGTGTCCGGGAGGTGGTCGCCTACAACTGGCCGCGGTACACGGCCGGTCTGGCCGCAGCGGCGGCTTCGGCCGCACTCGCCCACCGGCTGCCACCACCCCTGCGCACCATGGCCCGGGCCGGCTCCGCCGCCGCGGTCGGACTGCTCGCCTCCGCCACGGTCGCGAGCTGGCTCGTCTACGACCGCTCGGAGCTGTACGGCTACGACTGGCTGGACGCGCTGCTGCCGCAGGCGCCGTCCGCGCACGTGGTGGTGGGCACCGGCCTCGACGAGGCGAGTGTCCCGCTGGCCGCCCGCTGGCCGGCCTCCCGGCAGACCACCGTCGACCTCTACGACCCGGCCGTGATGACCGAGGGGTCGGTGCGCCGCGCCCGGCGCAGGGTGCCCCCGCCGCCGCACGCGGTGCCCGGCCGGGCGGAGGCGCTGCCCGTGGAGCCGGCCATGGCGGATGCCGTCTTCCTGGTGTTCGCCGCCCACGAGCTGCGGCGGGCGCGGGACAGGGAGCGGCTGTTCGCGCAGTGCGCTCGGGCGCTGCGCCCCGGCGGGCGCCTGGTCCTGGTGGAACACCTGCGGGACGGCGCGAACACGGCCGTCTTCGGACCGGGAGCCTGGCACTTCTTCCCTCGCGGAGAGTGGCTGCGGCTGGCCGCGCACGCGGGGCTGCGTCCCGCGGCCGAGCGCCGCGTCGCAGGCCTGGTCACGGCGTTCGCCTTCACCAGGGAGTGCGGGTGACCCAACTGCTCACGATCACCGCGCAGTTGCGCCTGGTCGGCCTGGCCCTCGTGGGCATGGGGCTGCTGCACGTGATCCTGCCCCGCATCCTGGGCTGGCCGGGTGACCTGGGCGGCAGCAGCCTGCTCACCCGTCAGGTCTCGTACGCGCACGTGTTCTTCATCGGCCTGACCTGCGTGCTGCTCGGCGCGCTGCCGCTGGCGTTCTCCCGTGAGCTGCTGAGCGGCGCGCCGCTGCCGACGGCCCTGCTGTGCGGACAGACCCTGTTCTGGGGCCTGCGCTGGGTGATGGAGTTCGCCTACTTCTCACCGCGGCTGTGGCGGGGGCACCGGCTGCGGACGGCGGGCCACCTCGCGCTCTCCCTGCTGTGGACGTGGGTGACCGCGGTGTTCACCCTGGCGACGGTGCGAGCGGTGGGCTGAGTCGTGCCGGCTGCGCGGCCTCACCCCGGGCCAGGGTGTCGGCGCCCAGCCGGCAGGCGTCAGTCGCCCGACCGGCCGTTGTCCCTGTCCGGCAGGTAGCTGGCCAGGCCGCGCAGGATGATCTCGACACCGATGTCGAAGCGCTCGTCGGAGGAGTCCGACACCATCAGCCCGGACAGGGCGCGCAGATGGGGGAAGTCCTCTTCGGGCAGGGACGCGAAGTAGTTCCTCATCTCCTCGGCCATCTCGCGCCAGTCGGGGCGGGCCAGGGAGGACCCGTCATCGCCGTGCTGGTCGGCCCGGTCCTGCCACATGCCCTCCTCCAGGACGAACCCGTCGATGTAGGTGGAGATGAGGTCACCCGCCTCCGCCGTGATGCGGTCGGGCAGCCCGGCGGTGCGGAAGATGGCGAGCAACGCCTCGACGTGCGGCAGTAGTTCGGCGGTGAACGGCACGTGGGCCATGGAGATCCTGGCCATGTCCCGGTGGGAGCGCAGACGCCGCCGTCCGGAGCGGGCGTAGTCCCGCACCTGCTCCTGCCACCGCTCCGGGTCGGGTTCGGGCAGCTCGAAGCCGTCGAAGAGCCGGGTGTACATCAGCTCCAGGAGGTCGTCCTTGGACCTGACGTGGGCGTAGAGGGCGGAGACCGTGACCCCCAGCTCGGCCGCGACCTGACGCATCGACAGTCCGTCGAGTCCCTGGCGGTCCAGCACGGTGAAGGCGGCCTCGACGACCCGCTCGCGGGACAGTGGTGCGCGCGCGGGGGCGACGCGGGCGCGCGCGGGGCGTTCGCGCTCCCAGGGGGACGGCGGAGGGGCTGCGGGGGTGTTCGAGGCCGCGTCGGTCATGACGACAGTTTAGGCGCTGGGAGAACACTGTTCACCTTCACTGAGCGGCATTCATGGCGACGAACGCGATATATCTTGTCCCGGCGTCATGCTTGCGCTATATCTTAATGAACGCCGTTCTCCCGGTGAGCACTGTTCTGTTAGTGTGAACAGTGTTCTGCCGTGCGTCCGGTCGTCCGTCTTCCCGGGCCGTACCAGCACCAGCGATCCGGGCAGTCACATCCATCCGTCCCACCGCGCCCGCGGGTCCTCACCGCGGCGCGGCCCATGTGCGAGGAGTTCCGATGTCCACCACCGGTGTCGCGTCCGTCGAGACGCCCACCGACTCGCCAGCGCCCTACCGGTGGCGCTGGGCTGCGCTCTTCGTGATCCTCGCGGCCGAGGTGATGGATCTCCTCGACGCAGTCGTCACGAACATCGCCGGCCCCTCCATGCGGGCCGACCTCGGCGGCGGCGCCTCCACCCTGCAGTGGCTCGCCGCCGCGTACACGCTCTCGATGGCCGTCGGCCTCGTCACCGGAGGGCGGCTCGGCGACATTCACGGGCGTCGCCGGATGTTCCTGATCGGGGCCGCCGGCTTCACCCTGGGCTCGCTGCTGTGCGCGATATCCGTGTCGCCCGAGATGCTGATCGGCGCACGCGTCGTCCAGGGTCTGTTCGGCGCGGTGATGCTGCCGCAGGGCCTCGGCATGATCAAGGAGATGTTCCCGCCGAAGGAGTCGCAGAAGGCCTTCGGCATGTTCGGCCCGGTCATGGGACTGTCCGCGGTGTGCGGGCCGATCCTGGCGGGCTGGCTCGTGGACGCCGACTACTTCGGCACCGGCTGGCGGATGATCTTCCTGATCAACCTTCCGCTGGGTGCCGCGGCATTCCTCGGCGCCCTGCGCTACCTGCCGAGGGGCCGCTCCGAGACCAAGCCGCGCCTCGACATCACCGGCATGCTCCTGGTCTCCCTGGCCGCGCTGCTCATCATCTTCCCGCTGGTCCAGGGTCGCGAGTACGACTGGCCCGTGTGGACGTTCGTGATGATGGCCGCCTCGGTGGTCGTGTTCGTCTTCTTCGCCAAGTACGAGTCGCGCCGCAGCAAGGACGGCCGGGACCCGCTGGTCGTCCCCAGCCTGTTCCGCAAGCGCGGGTTCAGCGGGGGCATGGCCCTCGGGCTGGTCTTCTTCTCGACCATGCAGGGCTTCATGCTGGTCTTCAACCTCTACACCCAGATCGGCCTGGGCTATTCGCCGCTCAAGGCCGGCCTGGTGATGGTGCCCTGGTCGGGCGGCATGATCGTCGGCTTCGGGATCGCCCAGGGTGTCGCCCGGTTCGGGCGGGCCGTGCTGCAGGGGGGCACGCTGGTCATGGCGCTCGGCGTGTTCGGCGTGTGGCTGACCCTCGACATGGTCGGCAGCGGCGTCGGGCCCTGGCAGCTCCTGCCCTCCCTGCTCGTCACCGGCATCGGCATGGGCCTGCTCATGGCACCGTTCTTCGACATCGTGCTCGCCAGTGTCGAGCAGCACGAGACGGGCTCGGCGTCCGGCACGATGACCGCGATGCAGCAGCTCGGCGGCGCCTTCGGCGTGGCCATCCTCGGCACCGTGTTCTTCGGTCTGCTGGGCGGCGGGATCGCCACCGCCGTGGACCACCGCTCGGACGGTCTGCGGGGCCAGTTGGCCGCCGCGCACGTCGCGCCCGCCGCTCGGGACCGCATCGTGACGGACCTGCGTGCGTGCGCCTCGGACCGCGCCGTGGCCAAGGATCCCGCCGCGACCCCGGCGTCCTGCACGCGCCTGGAGAAGGACACCCGGTCCGCCGTGACCTCGCCTCAGGCCGGGGCCCGGATACCCGCAGCGCTCAAGTCCACCGCGTCGTCGGCCTTCCAGAGCGGTTTCGGCTCCGTCATGAAGACGGTGCTGTGGATCGTGGACGGCATGCTCGCCCTGACCTTCCTGCTCGCGTTCCTCCTGCCCCGCCACGCGCGCCCCGAGGGCTCCGCCGGACACTGAGTCCCGGCCGCGTCGGCACCGCGAAGTACGGCCGCCGGCCCCCTCCTCAGGGGTGTCCGGCGGCCGTCCCGTGTCCGAGATGGCCGCACGGAGACGGCCTGTCACCGGATGCGCCCGCTCCCGTACAGTCCGTGGTGCCGGCGCTCCGTCGCGCCCACGCCCATCGGTTGACCAGGAGAGGAACCATGGACACCGAAACCAGTCCCGACTCCCTTGCCCACCTTCCCGGAACGGGGCGGCCGGTTCCCGAAGCCGAGCCCGGGCTCGTGGAGCGGTGGCGTTCCGGGGGCGGCGAACTGGTCGACCTGCTGGCCCAGGTGCGGGAGCGGCTCGGCGGGGTCGCCGCGTTCCGCCTCGGGCCGGTGCCCACCGTGCTCGTCACCGACCCGGAGGCGGTCCAGCACGTGCTCGCCCGGCATCCGGACCGGTACGTCAAGCGCTCCCACCGCGCCCGGCTGCTGATCGGCGACGGTGTCCTCGCCGCCACCGGTACGGCGTGGAAGCAGCAACGCCGCCTGCTGCAGTCCCAGTTCACCGGCACCGGGATGCGCCGCTACGAACAGCGGATCATCGGGGCCGCCCGGACCACCGCCGGGCGCTGGAGCGGGTACGCGCGTACCGGGCAGACCTTCGATGTCGCAGGGGAGATGCGCCGCTTCGCCCTCGACGCCATCTGGCGCTCGCTCACCGGACACCCTCTCGACGACGCAACCGAGCACGAACTGGCCGCCGTGGCAGCCGTGGCGACCGCCCTTCCGACACTGCCCGCCGATGCCACCGACGCCGAGGGCGCCGTCGCCGCCGATCTCGCGAGGATCGACGCGGTCGCCCGGCACGCCATCGAGGCCGCCCGCGACGGAGCGGCCGGCCCCGACGGCCCGGGCCTGCTGCACGTGCTGGTCGAGGCCTCCACCGAGCGCCCCGAGTACACCGACCGACTGATCCGCGACGAGCTGGTCACGCTGCTCGTGGCCGGGCACGAGACCACCGCAACCACCCTGACGTGGCTCTACCTGCTCCTCGACCGGCACCCCGCCACCCGCGAACAGGCTCTCGCCGCCGGGGCGGAAGGCTCGGCACAACGCCGCCAGGCCATCCAGGCGCTGGTTCACGAGACACTCCGGCTCTACCCCTCCGCCTGGATCCTGCCCCGCCACGCCACTGAGGACGACATCCTCGCCGGCTACACCGTCGAGGCGGGCACCGACATCCTGACCTGCCCGTACCTCACGCACCGCGATCCCGGACTGTGGCCGGATCCCGAGCGTTTCGACCCCCGGCGCTTCCTCACCCCGGACGGCCGCCCCACCCATCCGGGCGCCTACTTCCCCTTCGGCATCGGCGCCCGCGCCTGCCTCGGTCTGCAGTTCGCGCTCCGCGAGACGACCATCCTGCTCGAACACCTGCTCCCGGCCCACACCCCGGCCTTCTCCTCCAGCCCCACGAAGGCGGCGTTCGGCATCACCGTCCGCCCCGACGGCCCCACCCCGGCGACGCTGGGAGCTCCACACAGCTGACGTTGCACGGGTTCCTGGACGATTCAGGATCAGGTCGGCCCGCGTTCACCCGGCGAACGCGGACGACCTACGCTACGACTTCGGCGATGCCCCCACCGCCCGACCCGCACCGTCCCGAAAGGACGAGCCCCGTGCTCACGTCGTACGCAGCCCACTTCGACACGCCCGCCGGGTATCTCGACTTCGCACGGTTCGGTCCGCCCTCGCGGGACGCCGTGGCCGCCACCGCGCGGGCCATGGAGGAGTCCGTCGGCGCCGACCACACGACCGTGAACGGTCTGATGGGCGCGGAAGGGGTCGCGCGGGACACGGCAGCCCGGCTCGCGGGCACGGACGCCCGGCACACCGTGCTGCTCCCCAACGCGTCCACCGGTCTGTTCCACGCCGCTCTCGGCATCCGGGACGGTGTGGTCCTCGCGCCGCGCACCGACTTCCCGGCCAACCACTATCCATGGCGCCGCACGGCGGCCCTGGGCCGGGCCACGCCGCGCTGGCTCGACCCTGCGCCCGGCGGCGGGGTCACCCCCGACCTGGTCCGCGCCGCGCTGACCGACGACGTCGTCGCCGTGTCCGTCAGTGCCGTGGACTTCCGCACCGGCTTCCGTGCCGACCTGGCGGCCCTGCGCGAGGCGATCGGACCGGACCGACTGCTGATCGTGGACGCCATCCAGGCGTTCGGCGTGGCCGGGATGCCCTGGGACGCGGCCGACATGGTGGTCGCGGGCGGTCAGAAATGGCTGCGCGCGGGATGGGCCACCGGCTTCGCGACGCTGTCCGATCGCGCGCTGGAATCCCTGGAGCCGGTCCTGACCGGCTGGACGGGCGTCGAGGACGTCGGCCTCTTCGACGGAGCGGAGCATCCGCCCGCCCCGGACGCGCGCCGGTGGTCGATCACCAACCTCAGCCCGGTGACGGCCGCCTCGTTCGCGGCCGCGCTGGACCTCGTCGAGCGGCACACCGTCGCGGCGATCGAGGCCGCGATCGCCGCGCGGATCGGCGAACTCACCGATGTCGTCCAGGAGTACGGCGGCCAGGTCCTCTCCCCCACCGACCCGGCGCGGCGCGGGGGCATCCTCTCCTTCACGATGCCGGACCACGATCCGTCGCTCGTCGCGAAGTCCTTGCACGCCGAGGGTGTCACTCCGACGGTGCGCACCGACTCGCTCAGGCTCTCCCCGCACGCCTCGACCCCGCCGGAGGCGTCCGATCGGGTCGCTGCCGCGCTGTCGTCGCTGCGGAACTGACCCCGACCGGCGGGACGTTCTCCCCCTTCAGAACCTTGCCGGTGGGTCCCTTGGGCAGGGCGTCGGCGATCCACACCTTCCGCGGGTACTTGTAGGCGGCGACCTGACGTCTGACGTACGCACGCAGTTCCTCGGCTGTCGCCCGGGCACCCGGTTCGAGTACGACCGCAGCCCCGACCTCCTCACCGAGATCGGGGTCGGGAAGGCCGATGACCGCGGCGTCGGCGACCGCGGGGGGCTCGTACAGCACGTCTTCGAGTTCGCGGGGGTACACGTTGTAGCCGCCCCGAATGATCACGTCCTTCGTCCGTCCGACGATCCAGAAGTATCCGAACCGGTCGACCCGGCCGAGGTCGCCGGTGTGGAGCCAGCCGTCGCGGATCGTGGCGGCGGTCTCCTCGGGGCGTTGCCAGTACCGCTTCATCACGTTGTGCCCACGGATGACGATCTCGCCGGTCTCCCCCTGCGGTACCTCCCTGCCGTTGTCGACCACCCGCATCTCGACGCCCGGGATCGGGGTGCCGACCGAGCCGGGCCTGGGCCCGGGCCTGCAGGGTGTTGAACGAGGCGACCGGCGAGGTCTCCGACAGTCCGTACCCTTCGAGCACGACGCAGCCGAACGCGTCCTGGAAGTCGTACAGCACCTGGACCGGCATGGCCGCGCCGCCGGCCAGGGCCACGCTCAGCCGGGAGACGTCGTAGGCGTCGCGGTCGGGCTGCCGCAGCAGCCTGCTGTACACCGTCGGCACCCCGGCGAAGACGGTCACCCCGTGCTCGGCGAGGACCGCCAGTGCTTTCGCCGCGTCGAAGCGCGGCAGCAGCGTCAGGCACGCGCCGGTGCAGACGGCTGCGTTGAGCGTGCAGGTCTGTCCGAAGGCGTGGAACAGGGGCAGCCCACCGAAAATCACGTCGTCGCCGGTGAGTTGGAACAGCTCGGTGGCCACGACGTGGCAGTTGCGGGTGAGGTTGGCATGGGTCAGTTCGGCGCCCTTCGGCTCACCGGTCGTCCCCGAGGTGTAGAGAATGACCGCGGTGTCGTCCTCGTGCCGGCCGGCCACCTCGGCAACGGGTCGGGCTGATCCCGTCAACTCGTCGAGTGCGCCGGGACCGACGACGACCGCCTGTGCCTCGGTCTGTTGCGCACCGGCCCGCGCCTCGTCGGCGAAGTCCTGCCAGGAGAAGAGCAGCCGGGCACCCGAGTCGCCGAGGTAGTAGGCGACCTCACGGGACTTGAGCAGGGGGTTCATCGGGACGATGGTGCCGCCGGCCCGGAGTACGCCGTAGTAGACGAGGGCGAACTCCGGCACGTTGGGCAGCATGATCGCGACTCGGTCCCCGGGTTTCACTCCACGGTCCAGGAGCAGTCCTGCCATGCGGGCGCTGCCCTGGTCGAGCGCGCGATAGGAGACGGAGGTGTCCCCGAGACGCAATGCGGCGCGATCCGAATGGGTGCGGGCGCTGCCGACCAGTCGGGCTGCGAGGTTCATGCTCACGCGAATCACCCCTCGGGTGGGAATTGGTGCCGATGAACTATTCCGTTTGACCATTCCGTCGGCGGTGATCGCGCAGCGGTGGGATCAGGAGCCGCCCGGTAGGATTGGCCCATGGCTGCGGAGCATCCCGAGGCCGCGAAACAACTGTCCGTGGTCGCGGAGAACGTCGAGGCGCACCTTTCGGAGGTCGGCCGCGACGTCGTCGACAACGTCATGGCCGAGGTCCCCGATCTCCGGGGTGACACAACCGTCGTCAAAATCCTGCAGGCAAGCTGCGAGGAAAACATCGCCACATTGCTGCACGTTTTCGAGAACGATATTTCCCTGGAAAACGTCGAGGGCCCCGCAGCCGCTTTCGAGTACGCCAGGAGACTCGCTCAGAGGGATGTCCCCCTCAGCGCGATGACCAGGGCGTACAGGATCGGGCACTGGCGCTTTCTGCAGTGGTGCCTGGACGAGCTCAACCGGCAGGGCGCCGACCACGAGCTGTACGCCGCGACCAACCAGCGGATGCTGCAGGTGAGCTTCGGTTACATCGACCGCGTGACCGAGCACGTCATCGTGACCTACCAACAGGAACGCGATCACTGGCTGCTCAGTCAGAGCGCCGCGCGCGCCGCGCGTGTGCGGGACATCCTCGACGAGAAGGACGTCGACCTCAACTGGGCCGAACCGGCTCTTGGTTACCGCCTCCGGCAGAACCACCTCGGGCTGGTGGTCTGGTTGCCCACGCTGACGGACGAGGGAGCCGGACTGGCCCGACTCGACCGGATCACCTGCGAGATCGCCCGGGAGCTCGACTGCCCCGCCCGGCCGCTGTTCGTCCCCCGGGACGCGGTGCTGTCCTGGGCCTGGCTGCCGATCGGCTCGCGCGACGACGTCTCCTGGCAAGAGGTGTCGAACGTGGTCGAGCGCAGCGAGCCCTCCGTGCACGTCTGCGCCGGGGACGTCGGGTACGGCATCGAGGGATTCCGGTCCACGCACCGGCAGGCACTGCGCACACAGGAACTCGCGGCAGCGGCGAATCCGGCCCGCCGGTTCACCGACTTCTCCACCGTCGCTCCCATCGCCCTGATGGCCACGAACATCGACGACATGCGCACCTGGGTGTGGGGCGTCCTGGGTCCGCTGGCCGTCGACGACGAGAACTCCGCACGGCTGCGGGAGACCGCGCACATATTCCTGGATTCCGGCTGCAGTTACACCGCCACCGCCAGCGCTCAGATTCTGCACAAGAACACCGTCCAGTACCGAATCCGGAAAGCCGAGGAAATCATGGGACGCCCGGTCCAGAAAGGGCACACCGATCTGGAGGTCGCGCTGCGCGCCGTGCAGTACCTCGGCTCGACGCTTCTTCGCTCCGACCCCGAATGACCTGAGAACGCCTCGGTCATCGTCGGGTGCCCTTTCTCGCGGTGCGGGGGTCAGCGGCCCTGCCAGTGCGGTTCACGCCGTTCCGCGAAGGCGTGGGCGCCCTCCTGTGCGTCGTGGGACGCCAGAACCGGCGCGACGATCCGGTCCTGCTCCGCGAAGGCGTCCCGGTCGGAGAAGGATCTCCGCTCGTTGACGACCTGTTTCACGGCTGCCACGGCCAGGGGCGCGTTGTGGGCGATGCTGGTGGCCAGTTCCAGGGCCCGGTTCAGGGCCTGGCCCGGTTGGGGTTCTGATCCGGGCGCGGGTCATGCCGGCGAAGCCCGTCCTTCGACGACGGGCTTGTCCCCGGCCGCGAAGGCCTTGAGGTCCATGCCCGCGCTGAAGACGCCGCCCGCCCCGGTGAGGATGCCGACCAGCAGGTCGTCGCGGGACTCCAGGTGGTCGACGGCGGCCGCCAGTGCCTGGGCGGTGGCTCCGTCGATGGCGTTGCGGGCCTTCGGCCGGTCGATCGTGATCACGAAGATGCCGTCTCGTTCCTCGGTGCGCACCGTTGGGGTGCCAGTGGCCGCGCTCACAGCGGTGATTCCTTTCTCCCTCCCGGTTCTCCCGTCTCCCCTCTCCGCTGTTCGGGATGCGTCCTCAGTCGATCGCTTCCGCCTTGCGCAGTTCTGTCACCCCGGCATCGTCGTAGCCGAGGTCCCGAAGCACGGACTCGGTGTGTTCGCCCAGGTCAGGTGCCGGGCGTGCCGGGACCTTCCGCTCCTGGTCGAGTCGCACGGGGCTGTCGATCGTCAGGTGCGGCTCGGCGTTGCCGTCCTCGATCGGAACGAGGATCCGGTTGGCGACGAGCTGGGGGTCGTGGGCGAACTCGTCGAGCGTCTGAACGACTCCGTAGGTGAGGCCCGCGGAGTCGAGCAGCTCACGCCACTCGGCCAGCGAGCGGGTCGCGAACGTCCTGTCCAGCACGCCGGCGATCTCGGCGGCGTGGGCACGACGGCTCTTCGAGTCGACGTAGTGCGGGTTCCGTGCCGCCTCGGGGTGGCCGATGGCCTGCAGGAACAGTGGGACTTGCTTGTCCTCGTTGGCGAAGGCCAGCAGCAGCCAGCGGTCGTCCGCGGTGCGGTAGACGTTGGCGAGCGCGTTCGGCGGGTCGGACCGGTCGGCCGGGTGGGGGGCCTTCCCGCCGACCAGCGCGGCCTGCAGCCACATGCCGGCCGCCCAGGCGCCCTCGGCGACCAGCGACGCCGTGACGCGGGCACCCTGACCGGTCTTCTCCCGCCGGTACAGCGCGGTCATGATCCCGGCGAACAGGGTGATCGCCGTCGGGTGGTCGCCCGATCCGAACGCATTGATGGCCGGCGCCGCGTCCCGCTGGCGCGTCACGTCCATGAGGCCGCTGCGCGCCCAGAACGCCGTCACGTCGAACCCGGGCAGGTGCGCGTCCGGCCCCTGCTCGCCGAAACCTGTGACATCGGCGTAGATCAGCCGGGCGTTGAGGGGGGCCAGGTCGTCGTAGTCCAGTCCCAGCTTGGCCCGGGTGCGCGGCGGGAAGTTGGTCACCAGCACGTCCGCCCAGGTCGCCAGCCGCTCGACCACGGCCCTGGCGCCGGGCGACTTCAGATTGAGTGCGATGCTGCGCTTGTTGCGGTTGTCCAGCTGCCAGGGGTAGTTGATCCCCTCGACACGAGGGTTCGGCGGCATGCGGCTGAGCGAACGGTACGCGTCGCCCACGCGCGGTGGTTCCACCTTGACGACGTCGGCGCCGAAGTCACCGAGGATGGCGGCCGCGGCGGGCCCGGCGATGAAGCTCGCGAGGTCGACGACGTGCAGTCCCTCCAGCAGGGGCGTGTTCGCCATGACAGATCCTCTCTCGGCACCTCCCGCGCGGCGCCGGTGGCCGCTCCCGCGACCGTGGGCGCCGACGCGATGGGTGCCGGGTCAGTGGCCCGGAGTCGCCGGCAGGAAGGCGTTGAATCCCGTGATGTCCCGGCCGACGATCAGCGCCTGCACGGTGTCGGTGCCCTCGTACGTGTTGATCGCTTCGATGTCGCACAGGTGCCGGGCCACGTGGTAGTCGAGGATGATCCCGTTGCCGCCCAGCATGTCGCGGGCGTCGGCGAGGATGGCGCGGGCGCGCTCCGTGTAGTGCATCTTGGCCAGAGCCACGCGCGGCATCGAGTACTTGCCCTGGTCCAGCAACTGGCTCAGCCGGTACTGCATGCACACCATGTCGGTGATGTCCGCGAGCATCCGCGCCAGCCGGTACTGGATGAGCTGGTAGGCGGCGAGCGGCATCCCGAACTGCTTGCGCTGCTTGGCGTACGCCAGGGCGGTCTCGTAGCCCGCGATGGCCGCGCCGATCGACTCCCAGGCCACGCAGAAGCGCGAGGCCAGCAGGACCTTCTCGGTGTCGCGGAAGGTGTTGGCGTTCGCCAGCCGGTTCTCGGCGGGCACCCGGACGTCGGTGAGGGTGATCTGGGCGTTCTGGACGCAGCGCAGAGCCGTCTTGCCCGTGATGACCTGGGCGTCGAAACCGGGAGTGCCCTTCTCGACCACGTAGCCGCCCACGTGCCCGTCCTCGCCACGGGCCCAGATGATCACGTAGTCGGCGAAGGTCGCGTTGCCGATCCACCGCTTGTGACCGTTGAGGACGAAGGAGTCGCCGTCCCGGCGCGCGCTGGTCTCCAGCTTGACCACGTCCGTGCCGTGCGCGGGCTCGGTCAGGCCGAAGGCGCCGATCTTCTCCAGGCGTGCCATCGGCGGCAGGAAGCGCTGCTTCTGCTCCTCCGAGCCCAGCAGTCCGATGGAGGCCATGGCCAGGGCCGAGTGGACACCCAGGAAGGTGGAGATGCTCAGATCGCCGCGGGCCAGCTCCAAGATCACGACGCCGGCCGTCACGTTGCTCATCCCCGCGCTGCCGTAGCCGGGGAGCTGGAGGCCCGCGATGTCCAGCTGCGCCAGCTTCGGCACCAGCTCGTGCGGAAACTCCGCGCGCTCCCAGTAGGGGTTGATGATCGGGATGACCTCCTGGTCCATGAAGTCGCGGACCTTGTGCCGGAGGGTCTGCTGCTCGTCCGTGAGGAGGTCGCCCAGCAGGTAGTAGTCGGAGTGCTCGGGTCCGCCCAGCACCGGTGGCTCCACCACATGCCCGTTCCCGGCAGGGCCGACCCCGCCCAGAAGGCTCTGGCCCGAGCCGGCCGCCGTGCCGTGAGTCGCCTTCATCTGCCGCTCCTTCCGATCGGAACCCGATGGCGTCAGTGAGATCGACGCTAGGAGCGGGCGGGGGCGCGGCCACTGGGCGCGGAACACCACATTTCCTTCCGATTTGGTGTCCATATACCAATTCGCCCGACGGCCCCTGCGCGTCAGCCTTGCGCTACGGCACGGCCTTCAACGCGTACAAGCCAGTCCACCGTGTGGCGATCGTCGGGACCGGCACCATAGGTGCCGCCTCGGCGACGCACTATCTCGTCCGTGGCTTCGACGTCATGACGACCGACACCTCCCCCACCGCGGAGACGGCCCTGCGGTCGTACGTGGAGGCGGCATGGGACGCGGCCGCCTCGATCGGGCTCGCGCCCGATGCCTCGCCGGAGCGCCTGAGCTTCACCGCGGACCTGCGTCAGGCCCTCGCGGACGCCGATTTCGACCGGAGAACGCACCTGAGCGCCCGCAGCTCAAGGTCAAGCTGTTCGCCGACATCGACGACGCGAGGCCGCCGGACGCGATCATCGCGTCGAGTTCGTCGGGCATCACGATGAGCGTCATCCAGGCCGAGTGCCGGCGTCCGGAACGCACCGTCATCGGTCATCCCTTCAACCCACCGCACATCGTCCCGCCGGCCGAGGTCGTCGGCGGAACGAGGACCGCTCCGCAGACGATCCGGGACGTCATGTCGTTCTACGCCGCGATCGGCAAGAAACCGATCCACCTCAAGAAGGAGGACAGGGCAACCTCACCGGCATCGCCCGTGCGGTGCTGCCGACCGGAACGAGGGGCTGGGCCCGGTCGAACGGCCGCCCGCGCACAGCCGTTCGCGCCCCGCCTACCCTGCGGTCATGGGCGCGGAGTGGAGTTCGCGTACCAGCTGCGGGGTGAGCAGTTCGCCGGCGCGGTCGGCGAGGACAGCCATTTCGTAGCCGACCAGACCGACGTCGCATCCCTCGGCCGCCAGGACGCCGAGGCAGCTTCCGTCGCGGATGCGGCCGACCATGAGGAAGCCGCCGAGCATCTCGATCATGACGAGTTTCATGCCGTGGAAGCCGTGCGCCGTCGCCGCGTTCTGGGCGAGGCTGGTGATGCCGGAGACGACGGCGGCGAGGTGGTCGGCGCGGTCTCGGCCGAGGTTGTCCGAGGCGGCCATGAGCAGGCCGTCGGAGGAGACGGCGACGGCGTCGGTGACGCCGTCGGCGGTGCGGACGAACTCCGAGATGAGCCAGCCGAAACTCTGCACGGCGGTGGTCATGATGACGCTCCTTGAGTGGTGCGGGCCTCGCCACGGGCGACACCTGCTCTGAAGCCGTTGAGCAGGGAGGAGACGGCGGGCCGGGCGGGCTGGGAGGAGGCGGTGGGATCCTCCGCTGGGGCGAGCAGGTGCCCGGGGAGAGCGAGGAGTGCGGACAGACCGCCGCCGGTGGTGTCGAAGAGGTGGACCTGGGTGCCTTCACCGAGGCGGTGGGCGAGTCGGCCGACGACGAGGTGGCCGAGGAACCGGGTGGGCGCGGCGAGGAGGGCCTCCTCGCCGGAGCCGGAGAAGCGGGCGTGGGCGCGTTCCTTGTCGGCTTCGGACATGCCGACGCCGTGGTCGACCACGGCGAAGCAGTACGTGGCGTCCTCGGTGTCGTACCAGCCGTGCACCTCGACGGGTTCGGTCGGCGGCGAGAAGGTCAGTCCGTTCTCGATGAGTTCGGCAAGGAGATGGGCGACATCGGCGACGGCGTGTCCGCGCACCCGCACCGGCTCCACGGGCGCGATCAGCACCCTCCGGTACTGCTCCACCTCGGCGACGGCGGACTGGACGACTTCGAGGCCGTCGGCCGGTGCCGCCGTGGGCCGCGGCGGATTCTGCCCCGCGAGGACCAGCAGGTTCTCGGCGTTGCGCCGCATACGGGTGGCGAGGTGGTCGAGCTCGAAGAGCTCGGCGAGGGCGTCCGGGTCGAGTTCCTGCCGTTCCAGACGGGTGATGAGAGCGAGTTGACGACGCACGAGGTTCTGGTTGCGGCGTCCGAGATTGGCGAGCGACTCGGTGGTGTTGCGGCGCAGCCCGGCCTGCTGGGCCGCGAGGTGGAGAGCGGTGCGCTCCACCTGGTGCAGGGAGGCTGCGACCTCGGTGATCTCCGTCGCGCCGCCCAGCATCCGCGCATCGCGCTGGTCGGGGGCGTCCGCAGCCAGGAGGAGTTCCATGTGATCCTGCGGAGCCTGCTGGATACGGGCGACGGTCGCGGGCAGTCGGTGCCGTGCCACGTCGTGGGCGGTCTCGGTGAGCGCACCGAGCGGGCGCGTGAGGGAGCGGGAGGCGAAGGCGGCGAGGCCCGCGAGCAGGACGGCCACGAGCGTTCCCGCGACGAGGTGGGCGGCGAGGCCCGTCTCGGCCTCGTGGCTGAGCCCGTCGGCCCGGTCCCGTACGTCGTGCCCCACCGACAGCTGGACGGCGTACAGATCGTCGACGAGCACGGTCATCGCGTTCCACCAGGTGCCGGCGTCGGCGCGCAGTGGGGAGCCGTCGGGGGCGTCGTCCGCCCGGTTCTCGTAGTCGAGGGCGCGTCGGGCGTCCGCGGTTGCGAAGGCCCGTTCCAGGGCCGCGCGTTGAGGTGCGGTGGCGACGTGCCGGAAGCGGGTCAGGGCGGCGACGCGCGTGGCGCGCACCTCGGTGAAGGTGAGGTACTCGCGGCCGTGGAAGGCGCCTTCGGCGAACACGCCGTTGAGGAGCCCGCGTTCGAGAGCGACGGACTCCTTGGCCGCGGCCAGCTCCCGCAGTGCCGCGAGCCCGTCGCCCAGTCGGCGGTCGGCGCGCGTCGCGGTCTCCGCGACCGGGTCGACGGCGTCGAGGGCGTCGACCGCGTCGGTGTAGAAGGTGAGGGTCGCCGCCCTGTCGGCGGTGCCCCGGTCGGCGGCTGCACGGATGTCGGCGAGACGTCCCAGGTTCCGTCGGACGACACCCTCGACGGCGCTGTCACCTCGCATGGCGCGCAGCGTGGTGTCCACGCGCGTGCGCGTGGCGTCCAGCGTGGGGCGGAACGCCTTCTCGCCTCCCAACAGGCCGTTGGTCAGGCCGCGTTCGCGTTGCAGCTGGTGCACCAGGGCCTGGATCCGCAGACTGAGTCCGACCTCGGCACGGGTTGTCCGGGCATCACCGAGGTCCTCGACGCGGTCGTGCACCGCGAGACCCGCCACGGCCAGCAGCAGACAGATCGGGACCGTGACGACCACCGCCACCCGGCCCCTGATGCTGCGCCAGCCAGGTATCGACCGCCGGCCCGGAGCGGTTCGGCCGTGTTGGCGGCTTCCTGAACTGTTCTTGTCCGACCTGCCCTTGCGGATTGCGCCAAGCCTGCCGAGCAGCGGCCGTAACGGCTCCCACACCCTCATACGTCACGAAGCTAGCCGGACCGCCGCCCCGGGCGGTTTCCGACCCGTAAGGCCGCAGGGGACGTTCGGTTGCGCCACCCTCACACCGCGGGCGAGGAGACTGTGACCGCGGCCGACCCGGCGTGGAAGGCGACGCCGGGGGTGCGCCGTCAGGCGGCTCCCCCGCGTGCGCCCGGTGTCGGGCCGGCCGCGATCGAGAAGGCGAGCACGAGGCCGTCGTCGGCGGTGTGCGCCGAGGTGAGCGCGACGCCATGGGGCAGTCCGGTGACGGCAACGGTCCGGGGTTCGAGCTTGTCCCGCAGCCCGGAGGCGGCCGGCAGGGCGTCGAGGTCGTCGACCGACATACTGCGGCCGAGAACGGTGACCGTGGTGGGCGTGACGGTGAAGGCGTGCGAGGTCGTGGACACCTTGGCCCGTACGGTGACCGGCAGTCCGAGGCGGCCGACGCTCCCGCCGAGGATCAGATCGCCGTCCTGGCCACCGGCTGTCAGGCCGTCACCCAGCGCGCCCATACGGCGGCTCACCTGGTCGTACCCGACGGTGGCGGTCCCGGTACCGCCGGCGCTGTCGCCGTCCGTCGTGACGTCCTTCAGGCGGACGGTCACGTCCATCACCGCGTGCTGACGGCGTACGCCCTTGGCGGTCAGCTCGACGTCGCCGATCTCCCCGCCGAGGGTGCGCAGCCCCGCGAGCGGCGTGGTGAGATCGGCGTGCACCGGGCCTTCCGGCTTCAGCTGGCGCGACGCCTGGATGTCGATCCGCTCCTCGGTCCTGTGCTCGACCAGGAGATCGGTCGTGCAGACCAGGGCGGCCAGTGCCGCGCTGACCGCGGCGAGGATGCGGGGCTTGTTCCGAAGGTTGAGGGCCACGTGCTCACTTGCTCCGAATCGGTCGGTGGGCGGACGGACGGGGTGGTCAGGCGTGCAGGCGCGGAAGGACGCGGTCGAGTCGGCGGGGCAGCCACCAGTTCGCCCTGCCCATGAGGAACATGGCGGACGGCACGAGGATCAGGCGGACCACCGTGGCGTCGACGATCACGCTGATCGCCAGCCCCAGGGCGAGCATCTTCACCACCACGGTCGGCGAGGAGGTGAACGACAGGAACACCGCGGTCATGATGAAGGCCGCGGCGGAGATCACGCGGGCCGTCGCGGACAGCCCCTCCCCCACGGCGAGCCGGTTGTCGGCGGTGCGATGCCAGGCTTCGGCGATCCGGGACAGCAGGAAGATCTCGTAGTCCATGGACAGCCCGAAGACGATCGCGAACATCATCATCGGGACGTACGACTCGATGGGCACGGGCTCGGACAGTCCCAGCAGTGAGTCGCCCCAGCCCCATTGGAAGACGGCGACGAGCACGCCGTAGGACGCGGCGGTGGTGAAGAGATTGAGGACGACGGCCTTGAGGGGGATCACCACGCTGCGGAAGACGGTCATGAGCAACAGGAAGGCGAGGACCAGGACGATGCCGATGACGAGCGGGAGCCGCTCGCCGACCGTGTCACGGAAGTCGGCCTGGCCGGCCACGCTGCCGGTGAGATAGGCCGCGGCGCCCGTGCCGTCGAGGGCCTTCGGCAGGGTTCGCCCGGAGAGGGTGTCGAGCAGGTCGGCGGTCGCGGCGTCCTGCGGGCCCGTGGTCGGGGTGACCGTGGTGACGAGGACCTTTCCGTCGGCGCTGGCCTTGACGGGGGTGAAGGACGCCACGCCGTGGGTGTCCTTCAGCGCCGCGGTCACGTCGTTCGAGATCCGGTCGACGGGTGTGCTCGCGTGGCTCACGTCGACCACGGTGACGACCGGGCCGTTCGCCCCCGCTCCGAAGCCCTGGCCGTCGGCGTGCGCGATCCAGTCGTACGCGGTGCGGGTGCTGCTGCCGGGTCGGTCCGCGCCGGCGTCGACGTGGCCGAGGCGCATGGACAGCAGAGGTACGGAGCACACGCCGAGGATGGCGAGGCCGACGGCCAGGAAGGTCCACGGGCGCCGGGCGACGAGTTCCGCGTAGCGGTGCCAGCCGTCGCGGGCTCCCCCGCTCTCGGCGACGGGGCGGCGCAGGCGGAGCCGGTCGATGTGTCTGCCGACCAGGCCCAGGGCCGCCGGGACCAGGGTGAGGGCGGCCGCGGCGGTCACGATCACGGCGAGGGTGGCCGCCAGCCCTATCTTGCCGATGAAGCTCAGTCCGCACGCGTACAGGCTCAGCATGGCGACGGCCACGGTCAGGGCGGCGATGAGAACGGCGCGTCCGCTGGTGTGCGCCGTGCGGGCCGCGGCGTCGACCGGATCTCGTCCGTCCATGAGGTCCTGGCGGAAGCGCGTCGTCAGGAACAGGGCGTAGTCGATGCCGACGCCCAGGCCGATCATGCCGGCGAGGGTCGTGGCGGAGGTCGCGAACGACAGCGTGGCGGCGACGATGCCCACGACGCCGAGGCCGACTCCGACGCTGATCAGGGCGGTGGCCAGCGGCAGCAACGCGGCGAGGACGCTGCCGAAGGCCAGCAGCAGGATGACGAGGGCGGTGAGGACGCCCACGCCCTCGCTCAGCTTGTCGTCGGCCGGTTCCCGGACCACCTGTTCGAGGTCGCCGCCGTACGCGACGCCCAGCCCTGCGGCCCGGGCGGGCTCCGTCGCCGTGTCGAGTCGCCCGGTGTAGTCGTGGCCGAGGTTCTTCAGCTGCTCGTCGAAGGAGACGGTGGTGTACGCGGTGCGTCCGTCGTCGCTGGTCACGGGGGCGGAAGCGGCGGTGACGTGGGGCAGGTCGCGCAGCTCGGTCAGGGTTCGGTCGAGGGCGGACCGCTGGTCGGCCACGGTGCCGGAGCCGACGTGGAAGACGACTCTGCCGCTGGGCCGGCCCGCTTGGGGCAGGGAGGTGGCGAGAAGGTCGGTGCCGGTGTGGGAGGCGGTGCCGGGCAGGCTGACCTGGTCGCTGAAGGTGGGCGCGGCGAGGTGCCGCCCGACCAGGGCGGCAACGAGGACCAGCAGCCAGGCGGCGACGACCGTGGCCGGATGCCGGGCGCAGAAGCCGCCCAGGCGGCCGAGTCCGCCGGGTACCGGGGCGGTCTTCACCGGCGGACGCGTATCGGTGCCGGCGTCGGCCGGCGCCGGGGGGTGTTGTGAGGGTCGGGGCACCGTGGTCTCCAAGGAAAGTGTCACGAGTGACACGAACTCTAGAGAAGAAGTGGCACGAATGACAATTGGCATCCATGACACTTTGCGTCTGCGACAGCTCTCGCGTGACACGCGTGCCAATTGACAGCCACGACACCATGGCGGAGGCTTCGACCCATGCCGAGTGAGATCACCCCTGCTGGACTGCGTGAACGCAAGAAGGAGGAGACGCGGCGCCTGCTGCTCGAAGGGGCCGCACGCCTGTTCAGGGAACGCGGCTTCGAGGCCACGACGGTTGCGGACATCGCCGCATACGCGAACGTCTCCGCGCGCACGTTCTTCCGCTACTTCGACAGCAAGGAAGCACTGCTGCTGCCGGACGGCGTCGAGATCTTCGCCTACGTCGAGAACGCTCTGCTGGAGCGTCCGGCGGACGAGGAGCCCCTGGACGCGGTGTGCAACGCCCTGCTGGAGGCGGCCAAGCCGTTCGCGGCCTCCACCCTGACCGCCCTCAGCCACCCGCTCGAGGACATCGAGGTCGTCGTCACGGCCCGCCTGGTGCAGGCCTTCTCCGACTTCGAGGAGCGGCTCACCGTCCTGGTCCGGCGCAGGCTGCCGCCGGAGACTCCGGACGCCGACCTCAAGGCGGCCGTGATCGCCTGCGCCGCTCTCTCCGCGGTGCGTGCCGTCCTGCGGACCCGCCGGGCGCGCCGCGCGTCCGGCATCACCGACACGGGCCCGGCGCCCCTCCTGCGGGCCTTCGGGATGCTGCGCGAGATCGGCTCTGCCGAGCGGCCGTGACGACGGGTGGAATGCCGGAGGAGGTGGTGGCGCACGCGACACCCCGCGGCGCCGGGTGCGCCTCAGCCTCCCCGGCTGATCATCACCGGTCCCCGTAGTCCTCCACCAGGTCGCCGATGAGCGAGAGCAGGGCGTCGGCGCGGTGCCGGTCCTCGCGCTGGGCGCGCAGGGCCTCGTGGATCTCCCGGAGCCGGGCCAGGGCGGCCGGGTTCCGATCCCGCACCTCGTCGAACAGCGGCGTGGTGATGACGTCCAGGCATGCGGTGAACAGCAGCCGGGTGACCGGGACGGGGGGAGCCGGGTCGTGGGCGGCGAAGCCGGTGGTCAGATACCGCACGGGATCCGTGAGGCTCCAGCCGACGACGGCGCCGTGCTGGACCAGGAGCGCCACGTCGTCGGCGATGCCGACGCGGGCCTGAAGAGGCTCGTCGAGGACGTCGAGGTCACGCAGGCAGGTCAGCACGGCGTCGCCGGGGGCACGGCAGAGCTCAGAGGTCACCTCCAGGCGGAAGTCCTCGGCCCTGTCCGCGTGCAGACCGCCCGGGTGGACGAGGGGTGTGGCGGGAACGCGGGCAGAGTCCTCGGCATCGGCGGCCTCGGCACCGGGGATCTGGAACTCGGCGCCGACCAGTTCCCGGCCGGCCTGATCGAACCGCAGCTCGTCAGGCGTGTCCCACAGCCACGGCTGGCTGCCGAAGGTGTCCAGAAGGAACTGCCCGCGTTCCTCGACGGTGGCGTACGGCGCGATGCGCACACGGAAGTCCCGGAAATCGAAACGTGGCGTGCTGCGCAGCGGATCGCCCGTCACCGTCGCGGTCCAGCCGTCGTCGATGGTGATCCTCATGGTGAATGCCACCTCATCTGACCTGCTCTGCGGGAGCCATGAAACCGTTCTTGGCCGGAATCCTGCCCTCCACCACGTCTGCGTGCGTGATCGGACTGCCGGGATCGGTGGGCAGGCCGCCCAGCGCCTGAGCACCCGAAGGACCCTTGATGCCGGACGAACCGTAGGCCGTGATGACATTGCCTGCACCGGTACGGTCGGCCCGGACCACCACGATGTCCTCACCCTTACGGAAGATCAGGTTTCCGCTGCCCGCCGTCGAGTGGTAGACCGCGTCCGGGTTCTTGAGGACGTCCATGACCATGTCCTCGGTGAAGCCATGGTCGTGCGCGTGGTAGTTGCCGGCCTTCTTCATCCCGCCGGCCCGCGCCCTCTCGATGACCTCGTCCATCGCCTTGAGGGCGTCCTGCCTGGCCTTCTGGGCCTTCTCCTCCTTCGTGTACTTGGGCATCAGGCCCAGCGGGTCGCACCCCGTGTACGGGTTGTCGACATAGCCCACGGGGTTCGGCGCGGGAGCCAGGCCCAGCGGGTCCGGGGAGGTGTAGCGGCCGGTCTCGGGGTCGTAGTGACGGAAGCAGTTGTAGTGGAGACCGGTCTCGGGGTCGTAGTACTGGCCGGGGAAGCGCAGCGGGATGTACGTGCTGCTGTCCCGGGCCCAGGCGGTGGTGCCCCAGAGCGTGCTCCGGCGTCGCCAGGCGATGTCGCCCGACTCGTCGATGAGTTCGGTCGGCGTGCCGACGAGGTCGGTGGCGATGGCGAAGAACCGCCGGTCGATCTCCGCCTGGCTGCTGTCGGCCGTCAGGATGCGCTCGGTCTGGGCCAGGGGCACGACGTCCCGGTGGTCCCAGGTGAGGGCGACCGTGTGCGGGGCGTCCGGCCGGTGGCTGGTCTGCTCGCACAGGGTGAGGCCGTCCCAGGTGAAGCGGACCTCCTCGGCCACGCTCTCGCCGTCGGCAGCGAGGCGCTGCTTCGCGGTGCGGCGGCCCAGCGGGTCGTAGCGGTAGCGCCACCGGGTCCCGTCGGGGGTGGTGACGGAGGTGAGGCGGTTCTCCGTGTCCCACTCGTAGCGCCAGGTGTCGGGCTTGCGGGAGAGGCGGGTCTTCTGCCGCACGGTGACCCGGCCGAGGGCGTCGTGCTCGAAGCGGACGCCTCCGGCGCGGGTGATCCGGGTGCCGCTGTAGGCGCGCTCACCGGTCGCCTCACCGCCCGGATGCCCCTCCGGCCAGGTCGCCGAGGTCTGGTTGCCCGCGTCGTCGTACGCGTACCGCTCCGTCCAGCCCGGGGCGTGTACGGCGGTGACCCGGCCCATCGGGTCCAGATCGAAGGTGCGGGTGCCCGACAGCCGGTCCGCGACGGAGGTGAGATGCCCGTCGGCGCGGTAGGCGTAGGCACGGCTGTTGACCGCCCGGTCCGCGGCGGTGATGTGCTGCGCGGCGAGCCGACCGGCCTCGTCCCAGGCCGACGTCATGGTGATCGCGTCCCCGAAAGCGCGGGCCAGCTCGCGGCCGGCGGCGTCGTGGGTGAAGTCGACCCGCCGGCCGCCCGTGGTCAGCCGCAGGGGCAGTCCGTCGGAACCGTAGGCGTAGGACGTGACATGGCCGGTGGGCGTGGTCCGGCGGATGCGCCGCCCCAGGCCGTCGTAGGAGTACACGAGCGGGCGGCCGTCCACCAGTTCCGTCTTGACCTGCCCGCGGCGATCGTACTGGTAGCGCAGTTCGCTCTCCGGGCCGACCGCCTCCAAGAGGCGGCCCACCCGGTCGTACGCGTAGGTCGTCGCCCGCCCGTCGACGTCCTTGCGGAGCACCTGGCCGAGCCGGTCGCGCTCGAAGGAGATGGTTCCGCCGAGGGCGTCGACCCGCTCGGTGAGCCGGCCCGCGGCGTCCACGCGGTAGGTCAGGGTGCGCCCGTCGAAGTCGGTCTCGGACACAATGTTGCCGACCGCGTCGTACTCGTAACTCCACGTCAGGCCCTGCGGGTTGGTGACCCGGGTGAGGCGCAGGTCCTTGTCGTGCTCGAACTCGTAGCGGCCGCCGTCGGGGCGGGTGCCGGCGAGCGGGAGGTCGAAGTGCGTGTAGGCGTAGCTCGACACGCCGCCGGAAGCGTCAGTGTGGGTCAGGCAGTTGCCCTCGCCGTCGTAGGTCCATGACTCGGTGTCGCCGCCCGGGCCGGTGCGGCGTGCGAGCCACCCGTCCGCGTCCCAGGCGAGCAGGGTGGCCCCGCCCGTCGGGCCGGTGACGCGGACCGGGCGGCCGAGCCCGTTCCGCTCGGTGCGGGTGGTGGCGCCGGACGGGTCGGTCACCGCCACGACGAGCCCCGCCGCGTCGCACACCACGCGGGTGGTGTCCCCCAGGGTGTCGGTGACCGAGGTGAGCCGGCCGGCATCGTCATAGGCGGAGTGGGTGGTGTGGCCGGCCGGGTCGGTGACCGTCGTACGGTTGCCGCGTTCGTCGTACCCGTACGCCGTGCGGGCACCGTCCGGCCCCACGACCTCCACGGGAAGCCCGAACGGACCTCGCCGGACACGCAGTTCGGAACCGTCCGGACGCACGGCCGAGACCAGCCGGCCCTCCTCGTCGTAGGCGAAGCCGGTGGTGGCGCCGAGCGGGTCGGTCCGGGACAGCAGGTTGCCGCTCTTGTCGTGGCGGAACCGGGTGGTGTGGCCGAGCGCGTCGGTCGTCGCCAGGATGTGGCAGCCCGGACCGACCAGATGCCGGGTGGCCCGGCCGTCGGCGGTGGTCAGGACCGTCGTCCGGTGGCCGGTCGCGGCATCCGGTTCGGTGTACGCCAGGGTGATCTGGACGTGGCCGGCCTCGCCGCCCTCGGCGACGACCCGGTCCCGGTCGTCGTAGACGTAGTCGTAGCGGCGTCCGTTGGAGTCGATCCAGGCGACGACCCGGTGGCGTTCGTCGTAGCGGAAGGTGGTGGCGGCGCCGGACGGCCTGGTCACGGTGGTGAGATCGCCGTCCTCGTAGCCGTAGCCCATCAGCGGCAGGTCCGCGCCGCCCTCTGCCGCGCCGGCCAGGGAGAGCGCGGTCACCCGGCCGTCCGCGGTGGTCAGCCTCACCTGGTGCCCCGCCGAGTGGACGAGGGCCAGCGGCAACCCGTCCTCGGCCCGGTCGACGGTGATGCCGTGACCGTTGCGTTCGGTGATTCCGGACAGCCAGGCGGTTCCGTCGCCGCCGGGTTCGGCGTCCGCCGGGGCGGCGAAGTGGCGGACCACGCCCGAGTCGGGGTCGGTGAGCGCGTAGGCGCCGTCGGTGTCACGGGCGAGCAGCGTGCGGGCCCTGCCCGACCGCGGCCGGGTGGGATCGCCGGGTACCGGATGCGGATAGGTGACCAGCAGGCCGTCGGCGGTGACATGGACGACGCCGACGGCGTCGATCTCCAGCCGCTCGTCGACCGTGGACGACCAGGACGGGCCCAGGAAGCGGCCGGTCGCCAGGCCGGACTCGGTGCGACGGGTGAAGACCAGCGGCAGAATGCCGGGGATCTCGACATCGGTCTGGGGCAGGAACATCCGACCCGTGGCGAGGTCCACCGGGTCGGAGCCGTCGGTGGTGCGTTCACCGTCCGGACGGCGGTGGGCCCCGTCCTCGGCGTCGTCCACCAGCCTGCGCACCCGCGCCGCCTCGGACGCATCCTCGGCCAGGCGCGCGCCCTTCACCGCGGCCCCGCCGCCGTCGGTGGCCACGGTCAGCACCAGATCGGGGATCAGCCGGCCGAAGCCCTCGGACGGGTCCTTCATGAAGTCCTTGACCATCTGGGTGCCGACGCCGACGGGGTCGTTGGCGGCCACCACCAGGCCCGCGGCCAGGCTGTTGAGGGACGTCGCGTACTCGGCCGGGTGCGTGAGGTTGTACGGGTCCATGGGGTCGACGCTGCGGACGAAGTTCACGATGCCGGCCGTGCCCTTGATGAGGCCGCCGGCGACGTGGTCCTGCATGATCTGCACTTCCTCGTACCCGTCGCGCAACTGCTCGGAGTACGACGGCTTCTTCGGCGCCATGTCGCGGGCGGCGCGGACCGCGGAACTCGCCGTCTCCGCTGCCGAGTTCCGCTGCTTGCGGGCCTCGGCGAGGAGGTCCTGAGCCTCCTTCATCAGCTTCTTGCCGGGGTCGTCGAACGTCTCTGCCGGCTTGGGAGGGAGCGAGGCCGGGTCGCGCTTGTCCGCGGGCTGGGCGTTGTAGTGGTCGACGGCACGGTTGTAGTCGTCGACCTTCTTGCGGTGGGCGTCGGCGGCATCCTCGGAGGCCTTGACGCCCTCCTTCCACTTGTCGATCGCCGTCTGCGCCCGTCCCTGCGCCCAGGTGACGGTCTCGGCGAACGCCACGAGCGCGCCGACCGCCTTCCCGCAGGCGTCGGCGGCGCTGTACCACTTGGGCGGCTGGATGCCCACCGCGGTGCGCAGCGCGTCGGCCGCCTCGCCCTTGAGCCGGGACGAGTCGAGCCCCTTGAGACCGTCGCCGGTGTCGTCGAAGGCCGCCTGGAAGGCGCAGAGCTTCTCCGCGGTGGAATTGATCTTGCTCGCACTGCCGTAGATCAGCTTGGTCTTGTCCTCGGTCTGCCCGAGGTCCATTTCATCGACCTCCGCGCCCAGCCGGTTGGCGACCGAACGGGACTGCTCGCGCACCCAGTCGGCGCCGGACTCCCAGCCGACGTCCTGCAACCGGTCGGCGGTCCAGTTGCCCGCGTCCTCGACCCGGTCGCCCACCCACTCGACGCCGTCCTCGACCGCGTCCTCGACCGAGTCGGGCGTGATGTCGCTGATGAAGTCGCCGATGCCCACTGTCAGTTCCCCCCGGAATCACCCTGCTGTTGCTGCTGTGCGCGCTCCTGCGGCGACGGTCCGAAGGTGTCGTCCAGTGCCTGGTTCCACTGGTCGTCGGACACGCCCGCGACCTGGTTGAGCATCTGCGACTGCAGGCCGCCCTGCCCCTCGGTGAGAACGGAGCGGCCGGTGTCCTTCCACGTCTGCGCCATGTCGTGACCGGCCTTGTCGAACGACTCGGGGCTCCAGTCCGGGTGCAGATAGTCCGGCGTGAAGATGTCGCCCCAGCCCTGCTTGGCGATCTCCTCCTCACTGGCGTGCGGGTTCCCGCCGGACACGGAGTTGGCGCCCACCTTGAGCGAGCCCGCGATGTACTGGTCGTTCTCCCACTGGGTGCCCGCCGCCAGGCCGAGCCGGTTCGCGATCTCGCTGGCGTCCCGCACCAGGGCGCGCACGCCCCACTCCCAGCGCTCGCAGAAGTCCTCGAAGTCGACCGAGAGGCCGTGGTGTCCGGCCTCCATCCCGGTCATCGCCAGCTCCGAGAAACCCTTTCCCATCACCGAACCGGTGGCGCCGCCGAGTTCACCGAGCTGCTCGATGGTCGCACCGACGCCCTGGGTGAACTTGGCGACGGATGCCTTGTCGAGCTGCAGGTCCGCTCCGTCGCCGCTCATGACCGCACCGCTGCCGCCCGACCGGTGTCCACGGCGACCGCGTCCGGAACGATGCCGACGACCGGCGGGAAGAACATCGCCCCGTCTTCCGTGGCGATGTCGACGGCGAGGCCGGCCGGCTCAGCCAGGGCGGGCACGATCTCGTCCACGATGCGCGCGCCGAGCAGCGCCGCGTAGTCCATGGGCTGCTCACCGGACGCGTGGTGCAGGGCGAACCGGGCCAGTGCGGCCTCGTCGGTGAACCCGCAGATCCACCGCACCCCGCCCGAACGCACCGACCAGAGGCCTCCGCCGGCCACCGGCACCAGAAGGACCGAGCGTCGCATCTCGCCCACCAGTGCACGGGGGTCGTCGTCACCCCTTCTCCGCTCGGCCATGCGCTGGGCGAGCGCCGTCTGCGGCTGCTGCACGGTTCCTCCCTGGTCGTGGGTGACTGATGGCACCGCAGATCAGGACGCGCGGGCAGGTGCTGGTGGTTCTCGTGGAGGTTCACCGGGGTCGGACGGCAAAGGGACCGGTCGGCGCGCGCCGACTACCGGACAGCGACCGAGCGCCCACCGCCCAGGGGTCGCAACCGATGCTGCCGATGGCCCGGGCACCCGGCTGAGGCTCCGACACCACAACGGTCAGACCGAGTCGAGCCCCGTCGGTCCCGCCCAGCCGGATCCGCCGGGTCGTCGAGCGCGGTATGACGGACGAGGTGCTCACCACCCCCGAACACGCCTACACCCGTGGTCCGCTGACGGCCGTCCCCCGCGAGGACTGGCGCCCGGCCCGTCGCCTGTGACGCGACACGCCCTGGTACTTCTGCGTGATGGGTGGCGACTTGCCCTGTCCGCGGGGTCGGCCGGCGATGGCCGAACTGCCGTCTGCTCGGCCCGTGCGTCTTTCCTGTGATCGCTCAGGGCTGGGCTCGGGCGACGAGCAGCGCGACGTCGTCCGAGCCGCCGGGCGAGCGCAGAATCTCCAGGATGCGGTCGCAGGTGTCCTCCAGATCCTGGCCACGTGTCGCGGTGAGTGCGTCGAGGAGGGTGTCCAGGCGGGCGTCGATGGCTTCGCTTCGGGTTTCGACCAGCCCGTCGGTGTAGAGGGCCAGTTCGTCGCCGGGGCGGAAGGCGATGGTGGTGGCCTCGAAGGGCACCCCGCCGACGCCCAGCGGTGCGCCGGTGGGAAGGTCGAGCAGCTGTGCCGCGTGGCCGAGACGCATCAGGACCGGGGGCAGGTGGCCGGCGAGGCAGATCTCGCACTGGCCCTGGTGGGGGTCGTAGACGCAGTAGATGCACGTGGTGATGGTCTGCTCGACGCCTTCGGTCAGGTGATCGAGGTGGCGCAGGGCCTCGGCGGGGGCGAGGGCGACCTCGGCGAAGGCGCGGGCAGCGCTGCGGAGTTGACCCATGGTGGCGGCGGCGTTGATGCCGCTGCCCATGACGTCCCCGACGACCAGGGCGGTTCTGTCGCCCTGGCAGGGTATGGCGTCGTACCAGTCGCCGCCGACCTCGCTCATGGCGCCGCCGGGCTGGTAGCGGCAGGCGACCTCCAGGCCGGGCAGGTGCGTCGGGGGCTCGGGCAGCAGGCTGCGCTGGAGGGTGAGGGCCGCATGGCGCTGGGCCTGGTATCCGCGCGCGTTGTCGATGCAGACCGCGGCTCGGGAGGCCAGCTCCCGGGCGAGGAACGCGTCGTCGTCGTCGAAGGGTGCGGGGTTCCGGGTGCGCTTGAGGTCGAGAGCGCCGAGGACCTCGCCCCGGGCCATGAGCGGTACCGCCAGGTAGGAGTGCACGCCGGCCTCCGCGAGGAGGGAGGCGGCCTCGCCGTCCCGGGCGATGCGCTCCAGATCCCGACGGGTGGTGTGGGGCACCAGTACCGGTTGACGGGTGCGCACGCACTGGGTGATCAGACGGTCGCTGTCGTAGGAGGCGAGTCCCCCTGGAGGGTCGGCCGCCGGGACCGCCTCGGTGGAGTGGGCCGCCCTGACGGCCAGGGCTCGGAAGCGGGCCGGACCCTCGGGTGGTGCGGTCCGGCCGTCGAGGGCGCTGTCGAGTATGTCCACGGCTGCCACATCGGCCAGAACCGGCACGACGACGTCGGCAAGCTCGCGCGTCGTCGTGTCCAGATCGAGGGTGGTGCCCACGGAGGCGGAAGCCTTGGCGATCAGGGCCAGCCGTTGCCGGGCCTGTGCCGCCTCCGCAGCGGCTCGATAGCGCTCGGTGACGTCGATGACGGAGTAGGCCAGGCCCAGCACCCGCCCACCGGAGTCCTCCAGCCGGTAGTACGACACGGACCAGGCATGTTCGTGGTCGGGG
This sequence comes from Streptomyces sp. NPDC101165, assembly GCF_044768135.1. Taxonomy (NCBI): domain Bacteria; kingdom Bacillati; phylum Actinomycetota; class Actinomycetes; order Kitasatosporales; family Streptomycetaceae; genus Streptomyces; species Streptomyces sp. NPDC101165. Next base: position 303,638 of record NZ_JBIWPG010000007.1, read on the forward strand.
TCGTTGGGGGGACGACAGACGATGTCCCGGTCCACGACCGACTCGCCCGTCTCCAGGACCCGGCGCAGCCGTGCCTCGGGGTCCGTGTCCAGGAAGGCCAGGACGTCGCCGGCCCGCCGGCCGAGACGCTCGGAGGCGGACTGGCCGGTGATGCGTTCGAGAGCGGGATTCACGGCCAGGTAGCGCAGGTCCGGGTCCAGAATGGCCAGCCCGACCGGGGACTGGGACACCAGACGCACGGCCAGTGCGGCATCGCGCTCCACCCGCTCGACGGTCGCCTGGTCCGCGGCGAGGCCCAGGGCGTAGACGTCACCGAGGTCGTCCAGCAGCCGCATGTTGCGGAACTCCACCAGGCGGGTGCTGCCGTCCTTGTGCCGGATCGGGAAGGCCCCGGCCCAGTCGGTGCCGGACACCATGACCTCGGCGAACAGCTTGATCACCTCGTCCTGCTGCTCCTCGTGGACCGTCAGCCGAGCCGCGTTCCGCCCCAGCGCTTCCGCCGCGGTGTAGCCGAACAGCTCCTCGGCCTTCGGGCTCCAGAAGACCACCTGGCCCTTCGCGTTCAGCACCACGGCGGCGACGCTGAGCAGATCGAGCAGACCACTGGGCGGCGCGGCACGGTCGGTCACCGACCAGCCGTCGCCTGCTCCGGAAGAGTCCGTCGTGCCCATGCCTCATGTCCCTTCCCGCTCGGCGCCTTGGCTCGTGCCGTACCGGCGGGCGTTCTGCCTTCGTCCATGGTCGACCCAGACCGAGGCAGCGCACACCTCGTGGCTGCCGCAGACGTGCCACCGCGTGGTGTGGCGGGTCGGTGACGCCGCTCCACATCACGGCCTGCGATCGACTGCACACACTGAGCGGCCTTCGGAGCGGCGGCGGAGATCAGAATCAGCACCGGAAGCGGACCCCACGACCGCAGCGGCACATACCCGCTGCTGTTGGTGCGGATACCCGGATCGTCGCCGCCGTGATGATCGGCGGCGCACTTTCGGCGGCCGGCTGCGCGTAGCGGACCTCCGCCACCCGGCGGTCTCCACCGCGTACGGTCTCGGGCCGGCCACGCTGCTGGTCACGTACCTGGTGGGGGGCAGTCGGTGGACCGCGGCGGTCGCGATCGTGTGTGCGGTTGTCGTCCGTCGTGCGGCACGGGATGCTGAGGGAGCACGAAGGGAAGCGGTGTCATGGATCGTTTTCCGAATGCCGCCAACGTCGATTTCCACAGTCCTCTGGACCTCTCCAAGGCCGCCGCCGCGGTACTGGACGCCGAAGGCAACATCTCCGGGTGGGGAGCCTCGGCCCAGCGCCTCCTCGGACATCCACCCGAGGATGTACTCGGAAAGCCGGCCGGCCGGCTGCTGGCAGCGGCCCCCGGGCAGCGGCTGTCCGCTCTCTGCAGGACGCACAAGCCCCGCAGCACCGTCCTGGACCTTTCCTGTCGGGACGGACGTACCCTGCGCGCGGCCGTGACGTTCAGCCCGCTCGAGCACCTGGGCGTCGCCGCGACCGTCGTGGTCGCGGCCGAGCTTGAGGCGCTGCGCGGCTGGGAGGCGCAGCTGGCGATGCTGCAGGGAATGGCCACCGAGTCGACCGTGGGCCTGACGATCTTCGACACCGACATGCGCGTCGTCTGGGGGAACGTCTCCACCGATCTGGAACTCGCGGGGATCGCCCAGTACATCGGCCGGCCGGCCTCGGACCTCTTTCCCGAAGGCGAATTCATCTCCCGGCACCACCCCCCGGACGAGGACCAGATCATGGAGCACGTCATGACGACGGGCGAACCGATCATGGGCATGCACTACCGCGGCCGCGCCCCCGCCGACCCGGTGCGCGAGCACGTCTGGTCCTGCTCGTACCACCGGCTGGTGGATGCCCGGGGCGAGCTGCTGGGGCTGTTCGAGGAGTCCCTGGACATCACCGAGCGCTATCGCGCCCAGGAACGGCTGTCGCTGCTGGTGCGGGCGGGAAAGCGCATCGGTGCCTCGCTGGACGTGCGGCGTACGGCCGCGGAACTCGCCGACGTGGCGGTACCTCAGCTGGCCGACGAAGTGCTGGTGGACCTGCCGCCGGCGGTCATCGAGGGGCGGCAACCGCCGACGGGCTCCGCGCCGGGGCACAGTCTGCTGCGGATGCACGGCAGGACCCCGGAAGAGTTCCGGACCAGTCCCGTCTCCTATCCACCGTCGTCACCGCAGGCGCAGAGTCTGGCCACCGGCCGCCTCGTCGTCGACGCCGCCCCGCCCGAGGCACCGGTCGAGGAGCGACCGGCCGCCTCGCACTCCTGCCTCTTCGTGCCGCTGCTCACCCGCAATACGGTCCTGGGCCTCGCCACCTTCCGGCGCAGCAGCAACCCCGACCCCTTCGGCCCCGAGGAGCAGACGCTCGCCGTGGAACTGGCCGAGCGAGCCGCCGTCGGCATCGACAACGCGCGCCGTTACACCAGCCAGCATGCGGCAGCCCTGGTACTGCAGCGCAGCCTGCTGCCCCAGCACCTGCCCGAGCAGAGCGCGGTCGACGTGGCGTACCGCTACCTGCCTGCCGACAGCCGCGTGGGCGTGGGCGGCGACTGGTTCGACCTGATCCCCCTGTCCGGTGCCAGAGTGGGCCTGACCGTCGGCGACGTGGTGGGCCACGGCATGCACGCGGCCGCGACCATGGGCCGGCTGCGCGCCACCGTACGGACCCTGGCCCTGCTGGACCTGGACCCGGCCGAACTGCTCACCCGGCTGGACGGCCTGGTCGCGCAGGACTCGGAACCCCACGCGAACGACGGGCTGAGCGACGAGGCGCTCGGGGTGACCTGCCTGTACGCCATCTACAACCCGGTCAACGGCCGGTGCTCCTGGGCGAGTGCGGGCCACCCCCCGCCGATCGTGGCCGATGCGAACGGCTCGGTGGCCTTGTCCGCGCTGGCGCCGGGACCGCCCCTGGGGCTGGGCGGCCTGCCGTACGAGAACGTTGATCTGAACTTGTCCAGCGGCAGCGTGGTGGCGTTCTTCACCGACGGCGTCGTGGAGGACCGGCGCACCGACATCGACAGCGGCATCGACCGCCTTGCCCATGTGCTCACCTGGCAACGCTGCCCGCTGGAGGAACTGTGTGACCGGGCGCTGTCGGCCCGGCCGCCCGGACCACAGGCGGACGATGCCACGCTGCTGCTCGTCCGCACCCGGCGTCTCGACGCCGACCGGGTGGCGGACCTGGAGCTGCCGCCCGACCCGGCCATGGTGGCGCACGCCCGCACGGTGGCCGAACAGCAGTTGGAGGCCTGGGGCCTGTCCGAACTGGCGTTCACCGCCGAACTCGTGGTGAGCGAGCTGGTCACCAACAGCATCCGGTACGCCACCGGGCCCGTCGTGCTGCGGCTGATCAAAGACCGCTCCCTGCTGTGCGAGGTCTCCGACAACGCGCACACTGCACCCCACCTGCGGCGAGCGCGCCGGGACGACGAGGGAGGCCGCGGCCTGTTCCTCGTCGCCCAGATGTCTCAGCGCTGGGGCACGCGGTACACCTCGGCCGGGAAGACGATCTGGGCCGAGCTGGCCATCCCCTAGGAGCCCCTGCCGCGGGGACGCACCGGAACGCCGGCCGCAACGTCCCAAGACTTACCCTCGCGGCGTCCTTCCCGTCCTCACCAGTCGTGCACGGTCCCGTCCTGCAGCCTGCTGACCGGCAAGTACGCCTGCTGATAGGGGAAGTGACGTGCCGCTTCGACGTCGAGGTCGACGCCCAGACCCGGCGTGTCGGACGGATGCAGCAGTCCCTGCTCGAAGCGGTAGGAGGTGCGGAACACCTCCAGGGTGCGGTCGGAGTGGCGCATGTACTCCTGGATGCCGAAGTTGTGCACGGCCAGGTCCAGATGGAGGGCGGCGGCCATGCCCACCGGGGAGATGTCGGTGGGACCGTGCATCCCGGACCTGACGCCGTAGACCGCCGCGAGGTCGAGCAGCTTCTTCATCGCGGTGACGCCGCCGGTGTGGGTCACCGCGGAGCGCACGTAGTCGATCAGCCTCTCGCTGAGCAACGTGGTGTAGTCGTACACGGAGTTGAAGACCTCGCCGATGGCCAGCGGTGTCGTCGTGTGCTGCCGGATGAGGCGCAGGGCCGCCTGGTCCTCCGCGGGCGTGGCGTCCTCGAGCCAGAACAGGTCGTACGGTTCCAGCGCCTTGCCCAGCTTGGCGGCCTGGATCGGGGTCATCCGGTGGTGTCCGTCGTGCAGCAACGGGAGTTCCGGGCCGAACTCCGCCCGAACGGCCTCGAAGACGCCGGGCAGGTGCCGTAGGTACGCCCGGGTGTCCCAGGTCTCCACGGTGGGCCGGGACCGGCCGCCGGTGGTGGGGCGCGCGGGCTCGTAGTCGTACCGGTCTCCGCCGCCGGCGCTCGACGCGGCCACGCCGTACACGGAGTCGAAGCCGGGGATCCCGGTCTGGATGCGGATGGCACGGTAGCCCTGCTCCCGGTGCGCCCGTATGGAGTCGAGCAGTTCGGGCACGTCGCGGCCGGAGGCGTGTCCGTAGGCGAGGGCGCCGGTGCGGGACGCGCCGCCGAGGAGCTGGTAGAGGGGCATCCCCGCGCACTTGGCCTTGATGTCCCACAGCGCGGTGTCCACGGCCGCGACGGCCGCCATGGTCACGGGGCCGCGCCGCCAGTACGCCCCTCGGTAGAGGTGCTGCCAGGTGTCCTCGATGCGGGAGGCGTCGCTCCCGACGAGCAGGGGCACGACGTGACTGTCCAGGTAGGAATGGACGGCCAGCTCGCGGCCGTTGAGCGTGGCGTCGCCGAGGCCGACGACGCCGTCCTCGGTGGTGACGCGCAGGGTGACGAAGTTCCGTCCCGGGCTGGTGACGATCACCTCGGCGGACACGATCTTCATGGTGGATCCCCCTCTTTCCGGCGGTTCGGTCGGTTCGGTCGGTCCTCTCGGTGAGCGCGGCCGGCATGCGTGGTGGCCGCGCCTGGATGACACCGGGGTCAGCGGCCCCGGGCGCGCCGGGCCAGCTCGGTCTGGACCTCGGCGATGATGCGTTCGACCGGCAGGGTGGCGTCGACGGTCATCCCGGCCTCGTCGTCCTCGAGTGCTTCCAGGTCCTCGAACTGCGAGGACACCAGAGCGGCGGGCATGAAGTGCGACTTCCTGCTCTCCACACGGGAGGTCGCCTCGTCCCGGTCGATCGTCAGGTGCACGAAGAACGCGTCGGGCCGGCCCACGCGCAGCAACTCGCGGTAGATGCGTCTGAGTGCGGAGCAGGTGATCACCAGCCCCTCCTCCGCACCCGCCGCCCGCATACGGCTCGCGAGGGCGGCCAGCCACGGACTGCGGCTGCGGTCGTCGAGAGGGGTGCGGTTCTCCATCGAGCGGACGTTGCGGCGTGGATGGAAGCTGTCCCCCTCCTCGAACGGCACCCTGAGCGACTCCGCCAGGCAGCGGCCCATGGTGCTCTTGCCGCACCCGCTGACCCCCATGACGACGACGGGCGGGCGCCGGGCGTGGAACAAGCCGGACATGGCCTCCTGGAACCCGGCTCGATGAGCGGGTGGCAGCCCGTTGGTGTTGAACTGGTCCAGGCCCGCCCGCAGTCGGTCCCGTACGCCGGGATCGTGCAGTCGTCCGCTGCGGATCTCGGCGAGGAGAGCCTCCGCGAAGGCCTCCGCGGCCGTGGCCAGACCCTGGTCGACGGCGTAGGCCAGTCCCATGTGCAGCCACATGGCGATCGGTTCCGGCCGGGTGGGATACCTCTGGACGGTGTCGGCGCCGACGACGGCCCGCGTCGGCGTGATCACCGACTCCTGGTGGGCGCCGGCCCAGTCCCTGTCGATGCGGTGGTTCAGTGCCATGACGACCGGATGGGAGAGGCGGACGAACAGCTCGTTGCGCGAGCCGGCGAGGAGCGTCCGGTGGAAGGCCGCGTCCACGTCCCTGAAGCGCTGCCGGATCGCCGCGCCCTCCCGTGGCTGCGCGAAGTCCGGGTCCTCGCTCAGGGCGAGCAGGGTGCGGGCGTGGCTGGTGAGGTCGTGGCAGATCTCCGCGGACCGGCTCAGGGCGGCGAGCCTGGCCGCGCGGGGCTCGATCACCTCGCGCAGCTCGGTCAGTGACCGCATCTGGCTGTCGGGGGCCACTTGCAGGCGCCACGCGATCACGTCGGGGTCCAGCAGGTCCCACCGTTCCAGCGCCTGGACGGTGGCCCCGATCCGGGGCTGCAGATTCACCAGGCCCTTCTGGTGCAGCGTCTGCAGGGCCTCGCGGGCCATGGGCCGGGTGACGTCGAACTCGTGCGTGACGGCGTCCACGGTGAGGTGGTGGTCGCGGGGCTTGCCGCCTTCCACGATCTGGCAGCCCAGTTGCTCCACCACCCTCGCGGTGGAGCCCCGTAACGCGTCCTCGGATCCTTCGGGCGGGTCGGCTTCGGGACCAGTCATGGCGGAGATGCTAGGTCACAGCGGCGGACTGGTCAGCCGTCCAATCACCGCCTGAAGGAGCACGGAACGCCCTAGGGGCGCGCGCCGGAGCATTGCGCATGCCGCTACCGCTCCCGCGCGACTCCGAGGCCGGTTGATGAGGCATCAGAAGCCTTCTCTGACCTAGATCACATGAGTACCGTGGTCACCCATTCGAAAGGTTTCGGTATCGCCGAGGACCGGCCCGAGCGAGTGGATGTGCGCCGTCGCAGGGCCGGTTTCGACACGCGGCAGCTGACGCAGGGCTGCCTCGTCCCCGTTCTGACGCTGCCGCAGGAGAGCCGTATGCCCGAACCGACCTCGCCCACGCCTCCGCCGGAGCGGCTGTCACTGCGCTGGGCGCTCATATTGTTAGCCGCGGTCGTGGCGGGACTGCTGGCAGGCCTGCTGACCTACGCCCAGTCCCGCAACTGGCCGGCCTCGATCCTGGCGGCGCTCGGCGCGAGCGGCGCGGCCCTGGTGAGTCTTCCGCTGCTGCTGTGACCGGCCCTCGGGGAGTATCCGAACGGAAAGGAGCGGTAGGCGTCAGGTGGTGAGTCCCGGCAGAAGAGCCTGTGCCGCTTCGATTCCTGATGATCCTGGCTTGTGCGGGTGCGGACATGTCCACCCGAGCGGACAGGGATCGTGACAACTCGCCCTGGGCATGGTCGATGAGACCCGCTCCTGTCCTGGGGCGTGCACGTCCCGCTCGTCGTCGCGGACGCCGGCTACGGCGACGCGGTGGCGTTCCGGATGGGCCTGAACGAGCGCGGGCTGAACTACGTCGTGGGGATCTGCACCGCCCTCAGTGCCCGACCGGGCTCCGCCCGGCCCAGTGGCCGGCCGAAGCACCCGAGCCGGTGGCCGGACGGCCGCTACGTGCCGGTGCGCCAGGACCCGGCCGACCCCCGGCAGGTGCTGGTGGACGGGCGGGAGCGGGCGGGCCTGGAGTACGGGCTCCTCGCGCTCGGGGTACCGGCGGTGCTGGGCGGCCGGCCTGGCGGTGATCCTGCTCCAGCCGTCCCGGCGGCTGGCTGTCCCGGTGCTCTGGGCGTCCCGATGCTCTGGCCGGCCCGGTGCCTCAGGGTTACCGGTCGGCGCGGAGCCCCGCCGGGGTGAGGCCGGTGTGCAGGCGCATGGTGCGGGTCAGGTGGCTCTGGTCGGCGAAGCCGCACATCTGGGCGATCGCGGCGATCGGGGTGTCTGTGGTGAGCAGGGCGCGGCGGGCGCGTTCCAGGCGCAGCTGGACCAGGTACTGGTGCGGGGACTGGCCGGTGGACGCGCGGAAGGCCCGGGTGAAGTGCGAGGGGCTGACACCCGCTACGGCGGCGAGCTCGGTCAGCGAGAGCCGGCCGTCCAGGTAGCCGTTCATGTGGTCGACGACCCGGTTCAGCCTCTTGGGCGTGAGCCCGCCCGCACGCTCGGGCAGGCGCGGGCCGCGGGTCGCGGCGGTGCGGATCAGGTGGGCCGCGAGCGCCTGCAGCATCGACTGGGCGTACAGCGGGTCGGCGGGCCGCGGGCCCTCGTACTCGGCGACCAGGCGCTCGACCAGCATGCCCAGGAACGGGTCGGTCAGGTGGTAGCGCGGGGCCAGCTCCAGTGGGCCGGGCAGGTCGCTCTCGGTGGCGAGCTTCTCCAGCCAGGCCGGTTCGAGGGCGACCAGCATCAGCTCGGCGTCCTGTTCCCAGCGCGGCCGGGACGCCCAGCCGGCCGGGTTGACCAGCGCCTGGCCGCGGTGGAAGCGCTCGCGCCGGGGGCGACCGTCGACGGTCCAGCTGAGGTCGGCCGAGCCGCCGGTGTGCACCACCACGACGTGCCGGGTCGGGCCGTCCGCGCCCTCGGCGCCGCCACCGGCCCGCTCCAGGCCGCGCTCGACCACGCCCTCGTCCAGGTCGGCGCCACTGCCGGAGAGGCGGACCAGGTGGGGCTTGATCAACGACGCCGCCGTCGCGGACCGCAGGGGCGCTGGGGGCGTCGCGGATGTCGCGGGTGGTGGCGGTGTCGGGGGTGTCGGGGGTGTCGGGGGTGTCGCCATACTGTCGATTCTGGTCCCTCCGGGTGAGGAATGCCGAACGGGCGGAGCCCTCGTCCCGAGTGTCGGCCGGGTTGGTGAGCGGCTCGTTCCAGGGCCCGTCGGATTGTTCAAGCCCCGGACGACCCCCGCGACGGACAGTGGTCCGGCGAACGTCCCCCGAGTCGGGGACACCCACTCATCTGGCGAGGAGCCGTAGATCATGAGCAGCAACCACTCCCTGGCGGGCAAGGTCGTCCTGGTCGGCGCCGGTGCGAAGAACCTCGGCGGGCTGATCAGCCGCAACGCGGGCGCGGACGGCGCCAAGGTCGTCGTGCACTACCACTCCGACGGCACCGCACCGGACGCCGAGGCGACCGTCGCGGCGGTCAAGGCGGCCGGCGGCGAGGCGGTCGCTGTCCAGGGCGACCTGACGAAGACCGCCGACGTGGAGCGGGTCTTCGCCGTCGCGCAGGAGACCTTCGGCGGCATCGACGTCGCCGTGAACACTGCGGGCATGGTGCTGCGCAAGCCGATCGTGGAGACCACCGAGGCCGAGTACGACGTGATGCACGCGGTGAACGCCAAGGCCGCGTACTTCTTCATCCGCGAGGCGGGCAAGCGGCTGAACGACGGCGGCAAGGTCATCACCATCGTGACCTCCCTGCTGGCCGCCTTCACCGACGGCTACTCCACCTACGCCGGTGCCAAGGCACCTGTCGAGCACTACACCCGGGCTGCGGCCAAGGAGTTCGCCGCCCGCGGCATCTCGGTCAACAACGTCGCGCCGGGCCCGATGGACACCCCGTTCTTCTACGGCCAGGAGACCCCGGAGCGGGTCGCCTTCCACAAGTCCCAGGCGATGGGCGGCCAGTTGACGAAGATCGAGGACATCGCGCCGATCGTCACCTTCCTGGCCACCGAGGGCTGGTGGATCACCGGCCAGACCCTCTTCGCCAACGGCGGCTACACCACGCGCTGAGCCTCCGGCCGTCGCCCGGGACCGTTCGCGTCCCGGGGTGGCCGTACTCGTCCCGGACCTCCCACGCGTGCTCGTACGCCGTCTGCGAGCACGCCCCGTACGCGGCGAACTGCTCGTCATCGATGCCGAGTTGCTCGGCGACGAACCGCACCACGGAGGCCGGGACCGCCGTGGGGTCCTCAGTCAGGAAGGTGCCGAACATCCGCACCGTGCCCCACCGCACCGCCCACCCCGACCGAGTCGCCGGACGGCGCTTCGCCCGCGACAGACCCAGGGCCTTGGTGTCCAGGCGGAAGAACGCCAACTGTGTCACTCGTATGGATGGCTGCGCCCTCGGCCGGCTGCTGGCCGACACGAAGACACCGATGCGGCTCCGCGTCGCCGGAGTCATCGTGCTCCTCTACGCGCAGCCCGTGAGCCGCATCGTCCGACTCACCCTCGACGACGTCATCCGCGACGGCGACACCGTGCTGCTACGGCTCGGGCAGTCACCCTCGCCTATCCCCGCGCCGGTCGCTGACCTGCTGCTGGAGCACATCGTGCACCGCGACAACATGAACACCGCGACCAACCCGGCGTCCCGCTGGCTCTTCCCCGGCCGCAGAGCAGGCCAGCCGGCCCGCCCCGATCACCTGTCCGCGCTGCTGAAGGAGATCGGGGTCCCGGCCGCGGCTGCCCGTGGCGCCGCCATCCGCCGGCAGCTCCTCGAAATGCCCGCCCCCGTGGTCGCGGACGCGCTCGGCCACCACCACAGAACCACCACCCGGCTCCGCAACGAGACCGGCGGCACATGGAGCCGATACGCCCCAGGGGATCACGGAAGGTCACCAGCGGGCTGGGCTCCTCGGGGAACCGGCGACAGCTGATTAGGCGATCACACCAGTAACGAGGCCGGCAGAACACCGCCGCCGCCTTCACCGTCGGCATCAATGGGCCACCACAGCCACGGCAGAGCCGCGGCCCGGGATCGTCGTCCGTGACCACGACCAGCCTCGGCCAGGGCGCTCCATCCCTGCCCACGGGACCACCATAGGGACCCAGTCAAGGCAAGCCGAAATCCCGTGGAGCCCACCTGCGCGGCATGGAAAGCTCTTCGGCGACTGCTGACGGAAGGGAAGGCTGAAAACGTGTACGTCCCGTCATCTGCACGAGATCTCGATGATGACGAGCGTGAGCTCGTGGAACTGGCACGCCGCACCATAGACGCGCATACCGACGCCGGGCCCGACCAAGACGGGATCCACACGATGGGCGCCGCGGTCATGGCCGCCGACTACCGGATGTTCGCCGGCGTGAACCTCTACCACTTCACCGGCGGCCCCTGCGCCGAACTCGTGGCCCTGGGAGCCGCGCGAGCCCAGGGCGCCCGCCAGATGCGCTGCATCGTTGCCGTGGGAAACCACGGGCGCGGGGTCATCGGCCCGTGCGGGCGCGATCGGCAGGTCTTCGTGGACTACTACCCCACCATGCGCGTCATCGTGCCCACGCCCGCGGGGCTCAGGTCCGTTCTCGCCGCCGACCTGATGCCGCTGACTCAGCGATGGACCCCGGAAGGCATGAACGGTCTCGACCCATCGCTCTACCAAGACCCCGAGACGGCCGGTCCCCCGATCATCCGGTTCAACCCCCGCTACCTCGAAGGCGTCCGCTCCGGCACCAAGACCAAGACCACCCGCTTCCGGGACCCGGCCCAGCTCGGGCCGGCACGGCTGGTGTTCGAGAGCGACCCCGAAGTCGTACTGCCGGCAGAGGTGACCGGCATCAGGCACTGCCTGGTCAGCGACCTCACCAACCAGGACGCCCAAGCCGAGGGGCTGACGACCGCAGCCGAACTGCGGGAAGGCCTCAAGGGCCACTACCCGGATCTGGCGGGAACCGACGAGGTCGATGTAATCACCTTCCAGATCAACGACAAGACAGACGCCGCCTAAACCGCGGAGGCACCAGCGACGACTGGGTCGCAAGGTGACGACGAGCACGGGGGCCCGTCGCTTCGGGCAGCCTCGCCCGAAGCGACAAGCCCCTGATCGCACAGATTTCAGAAATCAGAACCTGTCCGAGGCCGGCTCATGGGTTCCCCAACGCGAGCAGTCCCAGCGGCCGCAGGTTTGGTGACACGGACGACGCTCAGCCGAGGCTCGCGGGTGTTCCGAAACCCAAGGCGCCAATGTCGGCCTATATGCCGGTCACGAACCACTGCTTGGCCGATCCGCGTAGATGTAGATATAGATGTCGTCCCCGTCCAACGGGGCGCGCGTACTGCTTGAGCGGTGCGCCGTTGGGGCGGGTGAGCTGCGCTTCTTCGACCGGAAGGACTTCGTGTCCATCCATGCGGCAGCGGTGGAGCCGGTCGACCTGCCGGTTCCCGCCGAGCAGCACGATCTCCTCCCCATACACGGCCATTCCTCGGGGAGCGACCACGGGCGACGTCCGGATGTAGGTCTGCCCGTTCGTGCGGACCTCCAGCAGCGGGAAGGTCGGGTAATAGCTGGCCCAGGCCACACCGTCGTCGACGTTGAAAGCATAGACCGTGTCGATGTATTCGATGCCCTCGGGAGCCGAGTACCGCCATTCCTGGCGGCCTCCACTGTCCCAGCGCACCAGGCCGGCGGCGCTGATGGGGTCGGCATAGACGCCTTCGTCGAAGTAGGCGCTCCAGACATGGTTCCGTCGGTCCGCCATCATGAACTGGATGGCATCCCCCATCTGGAAGGCGTGTCTGCGTCGGCCGTCTCGGCCGTATATCTGGGCGTTGCGCTCTCCTCGGGTTCCACGTGCCTGCACAAGGAGGAACCGCCCGTTGGGCAGCGCGTCCACGTGTCCGACCCACACGCTGACGTCGTGCAGGGTCTGTTCGTGTATGGCGCCGCGGTCTTCGGTGACGAGAAGCGCGTCATAGGGGTAGGTGCGGGGTCTGGGACACGGGCTTCCATACGGTTGCGGCTTGAGTTCCGCATCAGGGCAGATCAGCCAGTGGGCCCTGCCCCAGGCATCCACAGTGGTTGCCAGGACCCTCCGGTGGTCGTGCTGCCGAGGCAACAGTGCGTGGGGACGCAGTGCCACCTTTCTCAAGGGATCACCTCACGGGCGAAACGAACATGGCGCACACATGCTCGCAGACACCCAGATCCATCATGTGCCGCCACCAGTTTCACCGTCCGCAGAGGTTAAAACGCAAGCTCGGAGCAACCCACGGATGTCGCACACAGGCGGCGCCCCACACGGGTACAACCATCCATCCGGTGGGGGAGTCTCAAAGGCTGGTTCTTCTTGATCCACTCGACCGTGGACGTCTCACGTTGCTGCGGCCTTCTCTGATTTGGACTGTTACATGCGTATAGGTGCTTCGGCGGCCGCTGGGACAGCGTCTGCCACTCTGCTGCTGACCGCTCTCGCGTGCCCCGCTGCGCACGCGGAGGACAGGCCGGTGATCGCCAAGGTGACGGTCAACAAGGGGCACAGCATCGTGGTCGGTTCCACCACGGCCACGAAGTTCTCCGCGACGATCACCGCCCGGTACACGCCCGGGGTCACCGAAGCCTGGGTCTCGCTGTGGCACGGCCGTTCTGGCAGCGACGTCGACGGACAGCTCAGCTATGACGCCCCACAGTGCACCGTCGTCAGCTCCACCACGACCACCTGCACCATGAACTTCCAGGTCAAGGCCGACCCCCGTACCGACATGACCAATGTCGTGCGCAACTCCCTGGCCGGCACCTGGCACATCCACGTCGGCGCTATCGGCAAGGATCGCGTCCAGACCACCATCGACGACTACGCCACGATCAAGATCCAGCGCGCTTCCAAGCTCACCGCCAACGCCTCCCCCGAGCCGGTCGCCAAGGGCAAGACCCTCACGGTCACAGGGACTCTCACCCGCGCCAACTGGAACAACCACACGTACACCGGATACGCAGGCCAGAGCATCAAACTGCAGTACCGGCCCAAGGACAGCAACACCTACACCACCCTCAAAACAGTCACCACCAACAGCACCGGCAAGCTGAGCACCACGGTCAAAGCCACCGCCGACGGCTACTACCGCTACGCCTTCACCGGCACCGCAACCACCCCCGCCGCCACAGCCACCGGCGACTACATCGACGTCCGATAGCGCACACTGCCGCCAAAAGACACCGGCAGTCGGACCGCCACCGGCGGACCGACCTCGGACCCACCAACAGGTGAGCGCACAAGACCCCGGCGTATCCCGACACATGCGAGATCCTGGACACCCGAACGACCGGCCTGGCGGCGTCGGCACGAGCGGGGCGAGCGCGCGCCCCGAAACGGTAACGTCGGCATCGCTTCCGGGAGGCGACGCTCGAAGACAGGTCTGCCTCTCACCGAAGGGAACTGGCGACAGTTGAATACGCGAGCCCACCAGTACCGCGGGCCTGACCCCAGCGTGCACCGGGCTCCCGGTGTCAGGTGGGAATGCGTACCGTCTCCACCCAGCTCGGCGGCTGTGGTGCGGCGGAGCCGATCAGGGCCGCGATGACGCGGCAAGGTGGGGGCTCGTCGGGCCAGGGGGTGAACCCGTCGGTGAGGACGACGACGATGCTCGGGCGGTCCGGCGTCGCGAGCGCTGCGTCGATGCCGACGCGCATGTCCGTGCCGCCACCGCCGCCCAGGGTGATCTGCTCGGTGGCCGCCACCCGGGACACGGCCTGCACGTCGGCGTCGCACGCGAGCACGGTCACGCGATTGCCCCGTATCCCCACCTCGCGCAGGACGCCCGTCACCTCCCCCAGGGCGGCGGCCAGTTCGGCGTCCCCCATCGAACCGGAGGTGTCGATGACGACGGCCACCCGCGGCAACGGGCGGCGCAGGCTCGGCAGGACGACGCCGCGCAGCGCCGGGGTACGGCGCGAGGGGCGGCGGTAGGTGTAGTCGACGGCTCCGCCGGCCCATGCGGCGGCCTCCCGGACCGCGCCGGACAGCGCCCGCCGCCAGTCCACCGTGGGCTCCAGTACCTCCTCGGCCCAGCGCTGCCAGCCCGCCGGCAGGGTGCCACGGGTGCGCTGATGGGCGCGCATCGCCTCGGCGGTCTGCCGCCGCAGGGCCTGCGCCTCGACGTCGCCGAGCCGTGCGGGGCCGGCGGAGTTGGGGAGTTCCCAGGGCGCGGGCCGGCCGTGGGCGCCCGATCCGCAGTCCGGCGCCCGCACATGCGGCGGCAGCCGGTCGAGGTACACCTCGAACAACTGGCCCTCGGGGAGACCGAAGAGGCGGGGTTCCATGCGCCCCTCGGGCAGGCGCAGGCCGTCGGCGAGCAGGTCGTCGTTGATCTCGCAGTCCTGCGCGACGTTGACGCGGTGCCAGTCGCGCTGGGCGGCGGCCGGGAGCCGGTCCGCCCGACCGTGGTGGTCGCGCAGCAGGTGCGCCGCCTCGTGCACCCAGACGCCCGCGAGCTCGGGCACCGGCGTCGCGTCGACGAAGGCGGGCGACACGTAGCAGCGCCAGTGCCGGTCCACCCCCATCGTCCGGACCTCTGTGCTCGGGACGACGGTCAGGGCGTACAACGCCGAGGCCAGATACGGCCGGTCGCTCGCCGCCCGGTAGCGGGCGGCCAGCAGCTTGGTCATGTCCAGGGGGTGCCGGGAGTCCTCCGTCATCCCCGCGCTCCTCACCGGCCGGCGCCGGGCAGCGCCCCGGACATCTGCAGCAGGTCCAGGAACCCGTCGATGCCGGGCGGTACGGGCCAGTCCAGGTGCCGCATCGCCGCGAGGTCGGTGGCGGCCCGGGCGGCCACGTCCGGTACGCCCGCCTCCACTGCCTTCGCCAGCACCGCCCAGCCGGCCTCCCACCGGGGCCGGGTGAGGTCGCTCTGGATGGCGGCGACCACCGCGATGAGGAACGCCAGTTGCCGGTCGCCGCGGTCGGGCAGGGCGAAGGCGTCCGGGTCGGCGAGGACCCGGTCGGGGTCGGGCAGATCGAGGTGTTCCAGGTAGGACAGCAGCTCGATGCCCGCGCCGTCCCCGACGGCGCCGGTGAGCGCGGCGGCCAGCGCCTCGCGGCCGACGCCGGCGGCGTATCCGGCGGCGAGCAGCTTGAGGGCCATCTCCCAGGTACGAGGGGACGGCCAGGACCGGCCGCGGCTCTCGGCGTCGCCGGGGATGTGGTGGACCAGGCCCGGCCGGGCCGTGAGGAAGCCGGAGACGGCGCCACGGGCCCGTGCGACCGCACCGGGCACCTTGCCGGCGTCGACGACGGGCACGCTCAGCTCGGGCCAGGTGCCGGCCATGCCGCGGGCGACGGTCCGGGGGTCGTGGGTCCATTCGAGGTGCACGAACCGGTTGGCGAGCGGCGGGCTGAGATGCCAGCCGTCCGCCGCGCTGGACGGCGGGTTGGCGGCGGCGACGATGCGCACCGCCTCCGGCAGGACCAGGCTGCCGACCCGTCGTTCGAGCACCACGCGCAGCAGCGCCGCCTGCACGGCCGGCGGTGCGGAGGACAGTTCGTCGAAGAAGAGCAGGCCCTGTCCGGCCCGGGCGAGGCGGACCGCCCAGTCCGGCGGGGCCATCGGGACACCGGTCACGGCGGGGTCGTCACCGACGATGGGCAGTCCGGCGAAGTCGGAGGGCTCGTGGACGCTGGCGATGACCGTCTCCAGCGGCAGGCCGAGCCCGGCGGCGAGCTGCTCCAGAGCGGCCGACTTGCCGATTCCCGGCTCCCCCCACAGCAGCACGGGCTGATTGGCCGTCACGGCGAGGGCGAGCGCCTCCAGCTGCGGGTTCGCGGCGGGCTCGGTCCGTCGTGCGCGCAGCCTGCGGTTGAGTTCGTCCGCGGCCGCCAGCGGGCCGGACGGCGCGGTGGGGGCGGTACGGTCGGTGCTCAAAGGGCCGGTTCTTCCTCGTCGTCGGCTTCGTCGGCTTCGTTCGCGTAGTACTCGTCCTGCTCGTCCATCCATTCGTCCCACCACTCGGCGCCGACGCCCGGATGCTCCTCCTGTATGCGTTCCCGGAGGAAGGCCAGGTCGGGCCGCTTGTACCGGCGGACGAGCTGGGCGAGCGACAACTCGGACTGGTCGATCACGTCGAGCCGTGCCCCGGCGGCGACGAGCGCCTCCACCAACGCCTTCGAACCGAGGTCGTTGACCGCCACGAACAGCGGCGTGCGCTCCCGCCGGTCGCGGGCCTCGAGGTCCAGTCCCTGCGCCAGGAGGCGCGGCAGCAGCGTCTCGTGGTCGAGGAGGTTCAGTACGTGCAGCAAGGTGCGGCCACTGGCGTCCCGCACGCGGGGGTCGAAGCCCGCGTCCAGGAGGTCCAGCACGCCCTGGGTGTCACCGTGTTGGGCGCGCAGGAACAGTTCGTGTCGTTGTGCCCGCAGCGCCTTCGGCAGGCGGCCTTCTCCGGAGGTCCACGTCTGCTCCACGGCGAAGCATCCGGCGACGGCACCGCCGAAGGCGCGCATGGCGCGTTCGCGCTGCTGTTCCTCGTCGCTGTGCGGCATGTGCAGCAGGCCGCCGGGCCGGAAGGCCACCTCGTGCCATTCCCCGCGGCACCTGACCCGCAGAGGTGCGGGAGCCGGCGCCCCCGGCGGGCCGACCGGGCCGTCCGGGACCTGGAGGGCGGGGAACAGCGCCTCGCGGACGAGCGGATGCAGATGCTCCGCCGCGACGCCTCCGACGCGCATCAGGTCCAGGTCGGGGAGCCTGCGCCACAGGGCCTCGGCGAGGATGGGCTCGCCCTTCACGTCGTCCCGGTCGACGGCCCGCGCCAGCAGCCCGCCGGCGTCCGCGGGCTCCAGCAGGATGTAGGTCCGCCAGTGCGCGGCGATGAGGAAGCGGTCGCCGACGCCCTCGGCCGTCTGCCGACGGATCTCCGGCTCCAGGCGGGTGTGGTCGAGCGCGAGCCCGCCCAGGAGCTGCTCCGGATCCGCCTGGTACCAGCCCGATTTCTGCGGGGGTGTCAGGTCCAGCTCGATGCCGGCGGCGGCGAAGGCGGCCCGGGTCTCGCCCTTCTGGTGCAGCAGCGTGGTCCACTCGGCCCGCGCCGCCGGGTCGCCGTCGCCGGGATCGGCCGCAGGCAGTTCGTCCGTGCCGCGCGGGGTGGCGTCGGCGTGGAGGAACGGCGGCCTGTCCGTGCCGCCGCCGCACCGTTCAAGCAGCTCGGCGGCGTGCCGTGCGTCCCACAGGTGCCGCGCGTACCGCCAGTCCTGCGTGGTCCGTCCGAAGACGCCTGCGGTCTCCTCGTCCGTGACGGTGCTGAACCGCAGGGCGATCCGCTGCGGTCCGTCGATCATCGCGGGAGTGGTGATGTGCAGGTAGGGCGTGATCCGGCGGCCCTCGTCCGCTGCCTTCGGGCGGTAGCGCGCGAGGACGACCGTCGTGTCGGTGGCGAGCGTGGTCCGTCCGCCGAGCACGCGCGGCAGGTGCCAGCGCAGCAGGTCGGGGGCGAAGTGGCGGAGGTCGTCCGCGACAGCCGCGGCGACCTCGTCGCCGCAGTGGTCGGTGACTTCGGACAGGTCGAAGGTGACGTCGACGTTCGCCGCCGCGCAGGCGCCCCGCCAGTCACCGGCCAGACGGCGTTCGGTCGCGCGCTCGATCATCCGGCCGGGCACCGCGTACCGGCGGATCCGGCGCCGGCTCGCCGCCTCGTCCGGGGGGAAACAACGGAGTTCGCTACGAGAGCTCACCGGTAGACACTCCCTATCGCACGCAGGTCGGGGTGCGCCCTGCCGACGGGCCGCAGCCGCTGGGTGAAGGACCGCTTCAGCTTGCGGGGCAGGCCGGGCCCCAGACCGACGTACTCCAGGGGCGAGTTGTCGGGCACGGCCGCCAGCAGCGTCTTCGCGCCCCGACCGGTCAGACCGGTGTGGCACAGCTCCAGCCGGCGCAGCAGGCTGCCCGGCAGCGCGGCGGCCAGCGCGTGGGCGCCTTCGTCGCCGGTGGTGTTGGCGGGGGCGCCAAGGCTGCGTTCCGACATCGGGCGGCCCAGGTCGAGTGCCTCGATCCCGCCGAGGGATTCGGCGAGGGCCCGGGCACCGGCGGGGCCGATCCCGTTGCCGCCCAGGCCGAGGCGCACCGGCCGTGCGGGGTCGGCCGCGGCGGCGAGGATCGCGGCGCCCTCGTCTCCGAGGTGGTTGGCGGGGAGGTACAGCTCGCGCACACCCGTCTCACGGATCAGCGCCGCCAGCAGCGGGGCCGCGTCGGCGGTCAGGCCGTTGCCGCCGAGGAAGAGGCGTTCCACTGGGCTGGGCCGGTCGGTGAGGGCGTCGTACAGGGCCCGCAGACCGTGGGTGGTCAGACCGGTGTTGACCAGGTCGAGGGTGCGCAGCGTGGTGTTGCGGCGGAGCATCTCGGCGAGCGCGCGGGCGCCTTCGTCGCCCACCGGGTTGCGCTTGAGCCACAGGGCGCGGACGGTGCCGTCCGTCGTCAGCGCGTCGGCGAGCGCGGTGACGCCCTCGGGGCCGATGCGGTTGCAGCCGAGGTAGAGCGTGTGCAGGCCGTGGCCGTCGACCAGCGCGTCGGCGACCGTGCGGGCTCCCTCGTTCCCGATGGCGTTGGTGCCGAGCAGGACGTGCCCGGCGTGCGCAGAGACGGCGGCGACGGGCATCAGCCGGGCGGCTCCCACCGCTCCGAGGCCCTGCTTGCACAGGTCGACACGTCCGTCCGCGCGCACCGTGCCGAGCGGGAAGGTCTCGTCGGCCTCGACCGGCTGGGCAGACCGCAGTCGGGCGAGCAACGGCTCCAGAGCGGCCGGATCACTGCTCGGGATGTCGGGGTGCTCGATCGCGGGGCAGCGTACGGGTGTCGGCTGCGTCATCACCACTCCACCGGTCCATCGCCGGTGCCTCGGCTCGCCGAGGGCGGCATCGCCCTCCGCCCGCCCAGGACGAACCGACGCCAATCGACTTTCCTCCACGACAAGGGCGGCAAGGCTGGTCGGATTCGAACCGACGTCCTCCAGCTTGATGCTTGGGCGCGACGACCTCTGCGCTACAGCCTTGCCGCAGAGATCATAGCGGGTATCGCCACTGCGTTCGAACCCAGTTGGTCGCGGGCGCAGCAGGTGAAAAAAGGGAGCACATCCACCGGCGCCGAGCGCCCGGCGGCGCCCGCCCCCCCGGCCGCCGTCAAGCGCGTCCGACAGGTGCGGCGAGGTGCCACGTCGAAACGTTTGTCCGCGCATGCGCACACCCCTGGCCGCAAGCCAACGCCGGCCCGGCCACACCCACAACGCTACGGGGCGCACAACCCCGGCAATCCAGAATTTCTCTATTATCCGACCTTCCTGGATGCTCTTGCCCCGGTCTCACGCTCTGCAGCTAGCTATGTGCTGCGTCCACTTCCTGGCCCGGGCTCCCGATGAGCACGGCCGCCGGTCAGAGGAAGTGGTCGGGAAACCCGAATGTGAGGAGTGGTCATGAAGAAGGCCTATGAGGCGCCGACGCTCGTCCGGCTCGGTACGTTCCGGAAGGAGACGGGGCTCCTGCAGCGCAACGGTCGCGACCGTCTGATCCTGAGCAAGAACTGACGACCGACGGTCCTTGACCCGACGTCATGACCGAACTGCACGAAAGTGCGGGGACGGGCCCCGGCGACGCGCACTTCGCGGTCTTCCCGGACCGCGCGGACGCGGCCGCCGTGGCCCGCTCCTTCGCCCGCCCCGGTAGCCGGACCCTCGCCCACGCGTCGGGCCGGCCCTGGCTGGTCGGCCGCTGGCACGACGAGGACGTCCGCACGGCTCACGCCGGTGGCGCCCGCGTCGC
This sequence comes from Streptomyces sp. NPDC101165, assembly GCF_044768135.1. Taxonomy (NCBI): domain Bacteria; kingdom Bacillati; phylum Actinomycetota; class Actinomycetes; order Kitasatosporales; family Streptomycetaceae; genus Streptomyces; species Streptomyces sp. NPDC101165. The sequence continues at coordinate 323,779 of NZ_JBIWPG010000007.1, forward strand.
CGTCGTCGGCTGCTGCCCGGCCGACCCCGACGAACTGCGGCGCCGTACCGCACGGTTGCGTGATCTCGCGGAGCTCGACGCCCTGGCCCGATCCCTCCCCGGCAGTTTCCACCTCGTCGGCGCCCTCGACGGACGGATCAGGGTGCAGGGCACCGCCTCCGGACTGCGGCTCGTCTTCCACGCGGAGATCGACGGAGTGCGGGTAGCCGCCACCCGCGCCGACACGCTCGCGGCCGCCCTGCGCCTCGACCCCGACGTCGAGGAACTGGCCGTACGGCTGCTGTGGCCGGCGCCGTATCCGCTGTTCGAGAGGTCGATGTGGCGGCAGGTCACCGCCGTTGCCCCGCAGGACGCCGTGGTCGTCGACGCCGACGGCCGCACCGTACGGCACACCCGGTGGTGGACGCCGCCGGAGCCGGTACGGCCACTCGCCGAGGCGGCGCCCCAGATCCGGATGGCGCTTCAGGAGGCCGTCGGCGCGCGTACCCGGCAGGGCGGCGTGGTGAGCTGCGACCTGTCCGGCGGCCTGGACTCGACGTCCGTCTGCTTCCTGGCCGACCGCTCCCCCGCCCGCGTGGTGGCCAGCACGTGGCCGGGACGCGATCCGGCGGACACCGACCTGTCCTGGGCCGAGCGGGCGATGGGGTACCTCCCGGATGTCGAGCACGTGGTCTGGGACGCCGATGCCTCGCCTCTGGTCTACGAGGAACTGCTCGGCATCGACGACCTCCTCGACGAGCCCACCATCGGTGTCATGGACCGCTCCCGGGTCCTGCACCATCTGCCCGGCCTCGCCGCACGCGGCAGCCGGCTGCACCTGACCGGCATCGGCGGCGACCATGTGGCGTGGTGCTCCGAGGCGTACTACCACCGGCTGCTGCGCACCCGTCCGCTGTTCGCCGCGCGGCAGTTGCGTGGGTTCCGGGCGCTGTGGCAGTGGCCGCTCGGTGGCACGGTCCGGGCTCTCGCCGACTCCCGGCCGTACGGGAAGTGGCTCGCGGACGCCGCGGGCCACCTGCGTGGCCCGTTGCCCCCGTCCGTCGCCACCGGTCTCGGCTGGGGCATGGCCCCGCGCGTGTTCGACTGGGTGACTCCGGAGGCCGAGCGGATGGCCCGCCGGGCACTGCTCGCCGCGGCGCCGACGGCATCGCCGCTGCATCCGGACCGTGGACTCCACGCCGACCTGGAACAGATCCGCTCGTGCAGCCGCGTCATCCGGCAGTGGGACCGGATGGCGGCCCGCGTGGGCCTGCCGATGGCCTCGCCCTTCCTCGACGACCGGGTCATCGAGGCGTTTCTCGCCGTACGCCCGAGCGAGCGCGTCACGCCCTGGCGGTACAAGCCCGTGCTGAGCGCGGCGATGCGCGGCATCGTGCCGGACGCCTGCCTGCGACGGGCCAACAAGGCCACGGGCACCATGGACGACTCCAACGGACTGCGCCGGCACCGCGGCGACCTGCTGGCCCTGTGGCAGGACTCACGGCTGGCGGAGCTGGGCCTGGTGGACGGCGGCGAGCTGCGCCGCCTCGCCCAGCGGCCCGCCTCCAAGGGGCTGTCCCAGGCCATCCTGTACTCCACCATCGCCGCCGAGGTGTGGCTGCGGGGACTGGACCGCAGCCGCACCCGTGCCGCCCGCCCCTGACCGCATCCTCCCATCAGAAAGGTCCTCACATGCCTCTGCGGTTCGGCGACAACGTCTCGACGGCCCAGACCGACTACGGCACCGTGCTGCTGGACGAACAGGCCGGCGCCTACTGGGAGTTGAACCCGTCGGCCACCCTGGTGGTGCGGGCCCTGCTCGACGGCGGCGAGGAGACGGACGCGGTCGCCGCCCTGGTCCGGGAGTTCGACATCGACGAGGCACAGGCACTGCACGACGTCGAGGCCCTCGTACGGCAGCTGCGCGACTCGGGGCTCGCCTCATGACGACGCCCAGCGCGCTGGAGCGGCCGACCGATGTGCCCCTGTCCCGCCGCCTGGCCGCACGCATCGTCCTGCTCCCCGCCCTCGCCGTCGCCCTGCTGCCGCCCCGCCGCATCCGCTCCGTACTGGGCATCCTGCGGCGCGGTGCCAGACCCGCCACCGCCGCAGAGGCCCGGAACGCGCGCGACGCCATGTGCGCCGCCAGTCTGCGCTGCGCCGGGCCGAAGGGGTGCCTGCCGCGTTCCCTGGGCGCCGCGCTGCTGTGCCGGCTCGGCGGAACCTGGCCCACCTGGTGCACCGGGGTACGCATCGTCCCGCCCTTCACCGCGCACGCCTGGATCGAGGCGGAGGGCGGTCCCGTCGGCGAGGGTGTGCCGGAGGGCTACTTCGCCCGGCTGGTGGCGGTCGACCCGCTGCCCCGGCCGACGGACCGATGACCGGCGCGACGGCTCCGCACGACCGGGCCGAGGCCGAGGGTGACAGGTCCACCCTGGCGGCGGTGGCCACGATGTACGGGCTCACCGCCGGGCACCGCGGCGCCATCGCCGTCGCCACCGTACTGACCCTCGTGAGCTCCGCCCTGGGCCTGGCCCAACCGCTCGTCGCCAAGGACGTGGTGGACGCGAGCGGCCACGGACAGGTGATCTGGCCGCTGCTGGGACTTCTGGGGGCGCTGTTCGTCGTCGAGGCGGCGGCGGGGGCCACGGGACGCTTCCTGCTGGATCGGATGGGAGAAGGCGTCGTACGACAGCTCCGTCACGGGCTGGTGGGGCGGCTGCTCCGGCTGGAGATGCGGGAGTACGACCGCCACCGGGGCGGCGACCTCATCTCCCGGGTCACGGCCGACACCACCGTGCTCCGGGAGGTCGTGTCGCAGGCCCTGGTCGATCTGGTGACGGGCAGCGTGGTCTCCGCCGGGGCGATCGTCCTCATGGCGTGGCTCGACCCCTTGCTGCTGTTCCTGGTGGCCGTCACCGTGGCGGCGGCGGCCGTGGTCGTCGCCTCGCTGCTCACGGGAATCAGGGGCGCGTCCGCACACATGCAGGAGGCGGTCGGTGCCGTCGCCGCCGATCTGGAACGCGCCCTCGGTGCGCTGCCGATGGTCCGGGTGCACCGCGCCGAGCAGCGCGAGGCGGCCGGCATCGGCGCCCGCGTCGACGCCGCCTACGGATCGGGCGTACGCGCGGCGAAGCTCGCCTCCGTCATGAGCTCCGCCGTCGAACTCGCCGTCCAGGGCTCCTTCCTGATCGTGCTGGTCGTCGGCGGCCTGCGCGTGAGCGGCCACGCCGGATCCCTCGGTGACCTCGTCGCCTTCCTGTTGTACGCCTCGTACCTCGCCCTGCCGTTGTCCTCCGTCTTCCGTGCGGTGGGCCTGGTCCAGCGTGGGATGGGCGCCTACCAGCGCATCGACGGGGCGCTCAGTCTGCCGGTGGAGCCCGCCGCACCCCGGATCCGGGGACACGTCGCGCCCGTACCGCGCCCGACCGGGCCGCCCGTCACCCTCGAACAGCCCGTCCTCGCCCTGCGCGACGTCCACTTCGGCTACGAACCGGAACGGCCGGTCCTCCGCGGCGTCTCGTTCGCCGTCCCGCATCGTCGGCAGGTGGCCCTGGTGGGCCGGTCCGGGGCCGGCAAGAGCACCGTGTTCGCCCTGGTGGCGAGGTTCTACGAGCCGGACACGGGCACCCTGCTCTTCGACGGGCGGCCCGCGACCGGGCTCACCCGTGACGCATGCCGACGGGGCATCGCCGTCGTCGACCAGAACACCCATGTCGTCCACGGCACCTTGCGCGACAACATCACCTACGCCGTGCCCGACGCCTCGGAAGCGGAGATCCGGCGCGTCGTCGAACTGGCCCGGCTCGAAGAGGTCGTCGACCGACTGCCCGGCGGCCTGGCCGCCGTCATCGGCGAACGCGGCAGCAACCTCTCCGGCGGCGAACGCCAACGCATCGCCCTCGCCCGCGCGTTGCTGGCCCGCCCGTCGCTGCTCCTGCTGGACGAACCCACCTCCCACCTCGACGCGATCAACGAAGCGGCGCTGACCACCGTCATGAAGGACGTCGCCGAGGAGTGCGCCCTGCTGGTCATCGCCCACCGTCTGTCCACCGTGCAGCACGCGGACCGCATCGTGCTGCTGCAGGACGGCCGCATCGCCGCCGGCGGACGCCACGAGGAGTTGCTCGCCCGCAGTGCCCTCTATCGCGAGCTGGCCGCGAGCCAGATGCTCCGGCCCGGCGGAGAGCCCGGGGTCGGCAGCTGTGGAGGAACGGACGGTTGAGCCGTCAGCGTCATGGCCTCCGGCGAGAAGGCCGTGTGGTCCGAGCGGATCGCCGATCGCCTCACCCGGCGCCGGCCCGACGCCTACGGCAAGTGGAAGGGCGAGAACGTCACCTCGTCCAGCGACCGAGCTCCGCGATGGCGGCACTGACTGATCGCCTGCATGTGGTCCAGCCGAGGATGCGGCACTCATCTGGTGTCCGTAGCATTGTCGGTGTGCCCGACGTATGTATCGGTCTCGACACCGCTGCGCGGCACAGGTACTGGCGGTGGAGCGCTTTCCGGCACGCTGTCATTGCGGCGGGGCTGGCATGGGGCCTGTGGGCGGAGCCGGACCTGTGGTGGTGGGTTGGACCCATTGGCGCGGTCTTCCTGATCTCAATCCTCTACAGGATCAACCGTGGCTACAGCCGCACGCTCCTCAAGCCTGACGGTATGGTCTTCCGCACCTTTTTGGGCAGCAAGTCGATACCGTGGGCTGAGGTCACCCGGATCGAGATGCGTAGCTACCATGCGCGCCTTGGTGACTGGTGGGAACTGCGCGTTTTCCGGGTCCACGGACGGTCGCTCCGGGTTCCCGGCGCGTTCTCGAGCAGCCGGAAAGACGTCGAGGATCTCAAGACGAAGCTGTCGGTGATCCGCGCCTACTGGTCCCATGAATCAGTCCATTGACTCGCTCCCGACGGCTCAGGGCCTCTCCGCGAGTTATTCGCGTTCAAGGCGAGACTCCACGAGCTGAAGGCCGGCAACCTCGCAGCCGCTGAACTCGCCCAGGTCACGCGAGCCTTCAAGCGCAAGCCGAAGCGGATCCGGTACCGACCCGACGTCATCGATGGCCGGCTCACCGGCACTGACTTGGCCCTGGGGGCGCGACTCTCCTCCCCCTCGGCCGTCCGCGTTGCCCACGGGGCGATGAGAGAGGATGCAAGCTCACCCCAACTCCAGGAAAGCGAGTACCCGATGACGGAACCGGCCCCGGCGGATCTGATCCACCTGGAGGACGCAGACGGGAACCGCTGTATCGTGCGCGTCACTGGCCGCTTCCAGCCGGGCATACTGACCGGCCACGACATCCTGCGCGCCGACGTGTTGGTATCCGCGAGTTTCATCGACGCCCGGCTGGACGTCCACCTCTTCCAGAAGGATCTTGATGCCTGGCAGCAGGACCTGTCTGACCTCACGCCTGGCCGGCGAGCCGGCATCGGAGGAGATCGTGGCCTGGGCCTCACCCTTCACCTGCACGAAGACGGCTTGCTGTGGGTGTCCGTCGAAGATCCGGATCGTCTCACGACGCACCTGGGAATCCGTCCGGAAGGGAACTGGGTCAACAGACATCAAGAACGTCTGCAACAGGTGCGGCAGACCTGGCCCCGTGAAGTCGTCGAGACGGCGCCGGGGGCCTACGAGTGGAGCCCTAACCGCAAGCGTTGAGGCGTGCCACCTGTCGAGCCGGCCGATATCACGCGTTCACCCAAGGACAGTGCTCCTGCCCAGGTCAGCCAGGCAACCGTGCATAGATCACCTCAGCTTCCCAGGCTGATGGCGCGCCGTCGGCTTGACATCATCGCCAGTGCCTCTGCTGCCACTGGTCACCTCAGGAGGGCGCGGTCCGTCCTCGTGACACGCCTCCGACACAGTCTGTGCCACTGGCGACCTCTGACGAAGTCCGCCGCAGGTCAGAGAGCCATGCGGGGTGATCGGCGAACTCGTTCCGAAGGCCGTGTACCGCCCGGCGGAACGGGCCCACGGCCTTCGGCGTGCCAGCCACGCCGGCCTCAGCCCCAATGACGGCGGTGCGGCACCGTGACTACGGCTGCCGGGCGGTCTCGGAGCGGGTGCGCTCGTACTCGGCGGGGTCCAGGATCTCCCAGACCGCCTGGCCGATGGCAAGGACGCCGCGGGCCGGCAGGGTCGCGGCACCGATACGCACGCACTCCGGCAGATGAACGGGGCGGCCGAGGTCGACACCGTCGAACATGGCTCGCGAGGTGTCGACGAAGTAGATCCGCTGCGGCATGAGCATCCCGGTATGGCCACTCGGCATGACACCGGAGAAGCGCATGTCGCCCATTCCCAGCGCGCGGGCCAGTCGCTGTCGTGCCCGAAGCCAGAGAGGAGTGCGCCAGGTGGAAAGCGGCAGCGCCGCGCTGACGCTGTTCAGAAGGTCCAGGAGCGGGGTCGAGGTGGCTGTCAGGGTCCAGTCCAGTGAGGGGGAATCCATCGTCACCCGCAGGGAGGCCGGTCCCGTCCAGGTGACCTGTATGTGCGCGTGTCCCGTGCGGTCGCATGCGGGGCCGTAGTACCTGGGGCACGCGGTGTCCAGCCGTGTCCCGTCGACGTCGATCGACCAGTTGCCGTCCGGATCGCGATGCCACAGCGTGCGGTACGGACCGAAGTCGTTCTCCGGGAAGACGCGCAGCGCGAGCACGTGGCCGGAGTCGAAAGGCAGCGCGAACACGCCCCAGCCCTTGACGTACTCATGTCCCGGCCAGGGGGCTCGGCCCCGTACCGCCGGAAGGTCCGACAACCTGGCGGACAGATCAAGCATCTCGATCACCCCGGAGGATCGTCCGCGTGCCTCGATGCCCCGGCATCAGCGTAGGGGTCGCCCGAGGTGCGGGCGCTATGTGGCGGTAATGGCGTCGGCCACCCGCTCAGGCTCGTCGATCTGGACGAAGTGGCCGGCGTCGTCGAGCAGACGCAGTTCGCTGTTCGGGAACAGGTCGGCGAACTGCCGTGCCACCCGCACATTGAGGTAACGGTCCCGAGCCCCGAAAACGATCCGTACGGGCGGCTCGAACGTGCGCAGTTCGGGGAGGCGCCGTCTGCGGCTGAACACCGCCACGAGGAGTTCGTCGTTGAGCCGCCAAAAGGCCGGTCGAGCGGCGGGAAACTGCTCGTAGAGCCGCGCCACATACTGCTCACGAACCTCGGAGTCGCATATGAACCGGCCCACCTGCCATGCGTACAGGCGCCGGTCCAGATCCGGCCGGCGCCGGACCACGGCGCGCGCCGCCCCGCGCACCAGCGGCGTGGAGTAGAGGGCGATGGCCGGCGGCCGGCGCAGCGCGAGGGTCCAGTGGTAGTAGGTGTTCAGCAGGACGAGCCGTGCCACACGGTCCGGGTTGGCAAGCGCCCAGTCGATCGCGGGCGGTCCGGAGGCGTCGTGCGCCACCAGCACGAGTCGGCGGGATCCCAGGCTCTCCGCCACCGTGTCCGCGACGGCGGCAAGGTCGGCCACCTGACTGGCCACGGTGTAGGGATGGTCACGCGGCTTGTCCGACTCCCCCCATCCCAGGAAGTCGAACCGCACCACGGGCACCCGGCCCTCGAGGTGCGGCAGCAGCCGGTCGTAGAGGCGGGTGCTGTCGGGGAAGCCGTGCATCAGGACCACGGGCGTGCCGGTACCCGGCACGACTTCCGCGTGCAGGCGGTAGGGGCCTCGCGACACGGTCACGGCTTGGACGACCGGGTCCATGGCGTCCTCCCCTCGTCCTGTGCGTCACACGACTCATTCAAGTCCTCATATCGGCGTCCCGCGACCGTCGGCCGGGAGACGGGCCGGTACCCCTTGGTTCGGGAGAAGGCACGACCACCTGTCGCTCCAGTCCCGGCTCCCCCGCGGCCCGGCCTGGCTTCTGTCCGGGCACCGAGACTCATGTCGTGTGAGTGCCGTGAGACAACCGAGGGGCCTGAACCGCGGGTGATCGCACTGGCCGGGCGGCCGGTTGCTTGGTCGTACTCGGTTTCCTTCAGCCCGGTTGGAAGAACGCGAGCAGTTTCCGGCCGGCGTCGGGCGACGTCAGGATGTCCTGGACGTGCGCGGACTGCCGGGCGGCGGCGCTGGTGCGTTCGAACATCTCGCGTTCGTACTCCTTGACGGCGGCGGGAAAGTCGTCCGGGTGCGCGGCCAGCCCGAGGCCGAGCAGGGCGCCGTCGAGCAGTGCCATGTTGGCGCCCTGCCCCACCGGCGGCATCAGGTGCGCGGCGTCGCCGAGCAGGGTGACGCCTGGTCTCGACGGCCAGGTCAGGCCGACCGGGAGAGTGGTGATCGATCGCGGCAGGACCGTGTCGTCGCAGGCTGCGATCAGTGCGGTGAAGCGTGCGTCCCAGCAGGTGAACAGGTCGATCAGCCGCATCCGGGCGGCGGCTGGGTCGTCGAACGGGATGCCGCTGGTGGTGGGCCAGTTCTCGGCGGTGTTGTAGAAGCTGAGGTAGACGCGTACGCGGCCGTCGCCGTTGCGCTGCGCCGACAGGGACTGTCCGTTGCCGAGCACCCAGTAGTTGCCGCGCCCCACCAGCGCCGCGAGGTCGGGGTGGGTGCGGTCGATGTCGGGAATGCCGAGCTCGACGACGTTCTGGCCGGTGTGCGCCGGCCGGGCGTCGGTGAGCAGCGCGCGGACCCGGGAGTACGCGCCGTCGGCGCCGACCAGCAGGTCGTACGTCGCGGTGTTGCCGTCGGCGAAGTGCAGCAGGCCGTTGTCGGCGGATTCGAGCGCGTGCCCCCAGCGCACCGTGTGTTCGGGGAGGGAGTCCAGCAGCAGGTTGCGCAGATCGACACGATCGACCTCGGGTCGATCGAGCGGGGCGTCGTCGGGCGTGTCCTCCTGGAGCAGCAGGGTGCCGTCCGGCTCGAGAAGGCGCAGGTCCTGACCTGCACGACGGGCCATCGCGTAGAACTGATCGATCAGGCCGGCCTCGCGCATCGCCCGCTGCCCGGTCCCTGAGTGCAGATCGAGCATGCCGCCCTGACCGCGCGCGTCGCGCGACGATTCACGTTCGTACACGACGGCGTCGATGCCGTTCACGTGCAGCACACGGGCAAGGGCCAGGCCGCCCAAGCCGGCTCCCACGATGGTGACGGTCGCGCTGACCGAGCCCCCGTCCTCGCCTGCCCCACCGACAGGTTCCAGCCCGCTGATCAGCCGGTTCACCGGCGGAGCCGGGGCGCGAGCACCGTGCGCACGGCCTTGGTCACCTTGCTCGCGGCGGATCCGTCCTCCTCTTCGGGTTCCGGTTCCAGCATGCGTTGGATCTGCCCCAGCAGCTGGTTGGTCGACCGCCAGAGCGGGACGAACATGCCGGCAACCGGCCCGACGCCCTGGATCGGGCCATCGGACAGCTCGGTGACCTTCTTGGCGATCGTGACCGTTGCCGGGTCCCGCAGGATCAGGTGCACCTCATCGTCGACCAGCCGGATCTCCATCTTGCGCGCGGCGGCCTCCTCCGGGTTCGCGTCCGTGGTCGTCTCCGGATCCAGTTCATCGATCTTGGCGGCGACCGCGGCCGGGTCGACACCGAGTTCGCGCAGTGCCCTGGCCGCCATGCTGTTCTCCGCTCGCAGCATCGCCTCGAGCAGGTGATGGCTGCCGACCGGTGCGCCACCGGCCAGTGCGCCGGCGATGGACATGGTGTCCTCGGTGGCGGGGGTGCCGGACGGCCATGGGCCGGCCGCGACGTCCTGTGATCCCTCCACTGATGCCAGCACCGCGGCACGGATCTTGCTGATCGGACTGATCCGCGCGGCAAGCACCTTCGCGCCGACGCCCTCACCTTCCCTGACCAGGGCGAGCAGGATGTGTTCCGTGCCGATGTCGTTGTGGTGCAGTTGCTGCGCCTCGCGCAGGGCGAGTTCCAGGGTCTTCTTCGCGGGCGGCGCGAACGGGATATGGCCGCTCAGCTCCTTCGTGCCGGGCTTGACCACCGCGGCGACATCGACCTGTGCCGTCTCCTTGTCGTACCCGAGCCGGTGCAGAACCGTCGCGGCCATGCTGTCCGGCACGTCGAGCAGCCCCAACAGGATGTGCTCCGTGCCGATGTGGTTGTGCTTGAGGAGCCTCGCCTGCTCCTGGGCCGCGACGACCGCCTGGCGGGCTTTCACCGTGAACCTCTCAAAAGTCATGCTTTCATGGTCCCAGCCCTGTCAATACACTGTTATTGATAGGGTCACCATGCTGAAGGGAGGGTGTGATGGAGACACCGTCGGACTGGGAGGACCGGCTCGCGCGCTGGCAGAACGAACTGGAGCTGTTCGAGCAGCTGGACGAGACACCCTGGGTCACACTGGCCAAGGCAGAAGCCGAGACCGGCGTTTCCCGCTCGGCCCTGCGGTCCTGGTACCGCAACGGCGAGATCCAGTCCCGGCTGGTGGACGGCCCGAACGGGCCGCAGCGCCTGGTCCGGCTGGACGCGGTGATCGAGCGTGCGGCTGCATCACCGCGCATTCAGCGCAGGGCGGAGCGCGAAGTCAGCCTGGAGGCTCAAGTCACCCTGCTACGACACCGGGTTGACCAGCTTGAGCTGCGGCTGGCCGCGCTGGAGCGGAAGTGACCGGGGCGAGCAGCACCGTGCTCTCGGGCCGGACCAAGCGCGCCGCGGGGCCCCATCGACCTGGTCGGTGTGCTCACCCTTTGGGCTGACGGAGTGTCAAGTCCTGGTCATTCGTCGTTGGTTCGGTTCGCCAACGAGCTCGTAGGACTCCGTCGTCGTCGGGCATGACAGCAGTGCACAGAGGAACACGTTCACCGGCATAGACAGGCAGAAGTGCGGCAGCGCGGGCACTGGATATCCGGGCGGTCAGTTCCGGGAACTCCTCCTCGTCGGCGACGGCGCTGTGGATGAGGCCGTCGTCGTGCTGCCACAGGCCTTCGACGAGGCCGTCAGCGGGGAGAGTTCTCAGGACGGCGTCGATGTCGGTGGACAGGGGTGGCCAGACAGCGAGTCGGGCCCGGGGAGCCAGTCCGACGCGAACCGCATCGATGGTGTCGCTGGTGAGGTGGTGCCATCGTGAGGCGCCTTCGAGATACGTCTCTTCCAGGATTCCTGCGCGGCCGGTGGCGACTGCCCTGTGCAGGTCTGCCCAGAAGTCATCGTCTCCGGGCCGCTGGATGTCTCGCTCTTCCTCCTCGGCCTCGAAGGCGTACGGGGAGGCGTCCAGGTGTTCTGGGAACAGCCCGAGCTCGCGGGTGCGGGCCAGCGCTTCCTCGCAAGGCCGGCTGCTGCTGATGTAGAGGTACTGGTCCCACCCCACGTGGACCGCGAACGTGTCCTCCGCCTCCAGTCGGCACCAGGCACCGCTGCCGCGCAGCATGACCCGCACCAGCTCCAGCGCGATATCGAGCGGCACCTGTGCCCCGTCGTGGAAGCCGGCCATGTCGGACGGGAAGAGCCCGTCCAGCCCGAAACCCTCCACCAGAGGCTCGACACCGAGGTACGCGAGGCAGGGAACCTGCGGTTCGCGTACGACCAGGTGATCGATGCCAGTGTCTGCGGCGCATGCCGCGACCGCCTGAAGACAGGCCGCCTCGACCTCGCCACGGTCGCTGACAGTGTCCTCAGGACCGGTGTAGTGGCCATGTTCGTCGCGCTCGGCGGGGTCGTACTTGGTGACGCGGTACACGTAGGTCAGCACGGCCTCATCCTTGCGAGTTCGTCGCATTCGCGGACGGGATCGAGGTATACGACGTGGGCTGGTCGGGATGAGTACGACGAAGCCGCCCGCAGGTACCCCCGTAGCGGGCGGCTCGTGCCGTAGGCGTTCAGAGATCGAAGTCGGCGACGGCGACGTAAGGCGTCCTGGGCCGCTGGACGACACCGGCGTAGCGCCGGCGGCGGGATTCGAACCCGCGTCACCCGCTTTACAGGCGAAGTAGCCGCAGCCTTCGCACCTGAACCCGGCTCACCTTAGTGCGATCCCCGTCTTCCGGCACCCGATTTACCGTGGGGTGCCAGACCGAGTGCGTCTCAGGCATGAGCAGCAGAGACAGGAGCAGACGCGGCCCATGGCTCGGCTCGGTCGGCCGCTTGTTGATGCGAGGGCGTCAACCCCGCGGGCGACGTTCGTGCATCGCCGCCGTATACACCCCCGCCGTCGCCGCGGCAGCCGTGTCCCAGCCGAAGGAGCGGGCGTGCCGGGCTGCGGATGTGCCCATGCGGGCGGAGAGTGCCGGGTCTTCGACGAAGCGGTGCAACTCCCGTGCGTAGTCCGCCGGATCGTGCCCCGGTACGAGAACGCCGCTCACACCGTTTCGCACCGCCACCGGCAGACCGCCTACCTCGGCGGCGATCACCGGTGTGCCGCAGGCCTGTGCCTCGACGGCGACCAGTCCGAAGGACTCGCTGTAGGACGGCATGACGAGGACGGACGCCGCGCGATACCAGTCGGCCAGTTGGTCCTGGCCGACCGGCGGCCGGAACAGCACGACGTCGGAGATGCCGAGCCGGGCCGCCAGCTTCTGCAGCCCTTCCGGCTCGGACAGACCGCTGCCGCTCGGCCCGCCCACGACCGGCACCAGGATCCGTTCACGCAGCGATGGACGCTCCTCCAGGAGCCGGGCCACCGAGCGCAGCAGGATGTCCGGCGCCTTCAGCGGCTGTATGCGGCCGGCGAAGAGCGCGATGAGAGCGTTCCTCGGCAGACCGAGGCGGGTGCGGGCCGCGGCCCGGCCGGCCACGACGCCGGAGGTGTCGGGCCTGAACCGCTCCAGGTTGACCCCGGGGTGGACGACGGCGACCCGGTGGGTGTCGGCGTCGTAGTGGCGCAGGAGGTCCTCCGCCTCCCTCTCGGTGTTCGCTATCAACCGGTGGGCGGCCCGCACGACTTGTGTCTCGCCGATCACGCGGCTCGCGGGTTCGGGGGTGTCGCCCTCGGCGAGGGAGGCGTTCTTCACCCTGGCCATGGTGTGCATGGCGTGCACCAGGGGGACGCCCCAGCGCTCGGCGACCTGACGGCCGACGTGGCCGGAGAGCCAGTAGTGCGAGTGGAGCAGGTCGTAGTGACCCGGGCGGTGGTCGGCCCAGGTCTGCGTCACACCCTGGGTGAAGGCGCACAGCCGGCCCTGGAGGTCCTCCTTGGCCAGGCCCTCGTAGGGGCCCGCGTGCACATGCCGTACCAGGACTCCGGGCGCGAGTTCGACGCTCGGCGGGAGCTCGGCGGAGGTGGCCCGCGTGAAGATCTCCACCTCGATGCCGAGGGCGGCGAGACGTACGGCGAGCTCGACGATGTAGACGTTCATCCCGCCGGCGTCGCCGGTGCCCGGCTGGTGCAGCGGTGAAGTGTGCACGCTGAGCATGGCGACACGGCGGGGGCGGCTGAGCCGGCTCACTTCGCGGACCCTCCCTCCGACTGCGGCGGCGGGTCGAGGCGGTGCTCGCCGGCGTAGACGTTCATGGAGCCGCCGCGCAGGAAGCCGATGAGGGTGAGTCCGGTCTCGGCCGCGAGGTCCACCGCCAGGGAGGACGGTGCCGAGACCGCCGCCAGCATCGGGATGCCCGCCATCACCGCCTTCTGCGCCAGCTCGAAGGACGCCCGCCCGGAGACCAGCAGAATCCTTCGGGACAGCGGCAGTTCGCCGGTCTGGAGTGCGCTGCCGATGAGCTTGTCGACGGCGTTGTGCCGGCCCACGTCCTCCCGGAGATCCAGCAGTTCACCCTCGGACGAGAAGAGCCCTGCCGCGTGCAGGCCGCCGGTCCGGTCGAACACCCTTTGCGCGGCCCGTAGTCGGTCGGGCAGGACGGCCAGCAGTTCGGGGGCGACCCGGAGCGGGGGCCGGTCGCGGACCGGCCACGCGGCGGTGGTCCGTACGGCCTCCAGACTCGCCTTGCCGCACAGCCCGCAGGACGAGGTGGTGTAGACGTTCCGCTCGAGCGTGATGTCGGGCAGGGGCACACCGGGAGTGAGCTGGACGTCGACGACGTTGTACGTGTTGACACCGTCCTCCGTAGCGCCCGCGCAGTAGACGATGTTCGCCACGTCCTCGGCCCGGCGGACGACGCCCTCGCTCACCAGGAACCCGGCGGCCAGCGCGAAGTCGTCACCGGGCGTGCGCATGGTGATCGCCAGTGGCCTGCCGCCCAGCCGGATCTCCAGCGGCTCCTCGGCCACCAGGGTGTCCGGCCGCGCGCTCACCGCTCCGTCCCGGATGCGCAGCACGCGCCGTCGCTCGGTGACCCGTCCCATGGCCCTACTCCCGCCTCAGCACTCGATGACGTTGACGGCGAGGCCGCCACGCGCGGTCTCCTTGTACTTGACCTTCATGTCGGCGCCGGTCTCCTTCATGGTCTTGATGACCTTGTCGAGGGAGACGTGGTGCCGGCCGTCGCCGCGCAACGCCATCCGAGCGGCGGTCACGGCCTTGACCGCGGCCATGCCGTTGCGTTCGATGCAGGGGATCTGGACCAGGCCGCCGACCGGGTCGCAGGTCAGGCCGAGGTTGTGCTCCATCCCTATCTCGGCGGCGTTCTCCACCTGCGCCGGGCTGCCGCCCAGCACCTCGGCCAGACCGCCCGCGGCCATCGAGCAGGCCGAGCCGACCTCGCCCTGACAGCCGACCTCGGCGCCGGAGATGGAGGCGTTCTCCTTGAAGAGCATGCCGATGGCGCCCGCCGCGAGCAGGAATCGGACGATGCCCTCCTCGTCGGCGCCGGGCACGAAGTCGAGGTAGTAGTGCAGGACGGCGGGGATGATGCCCGCCGCGCCGTTCGTCGGTGCGGTCACGACCCGGCCGCCCGCGGCGTTCTCCTCGTTCACCGCCATCGCGTAGAGGGTCACCCACTCCATCGCCCGGCTCGCCGGGTCGCCCTCGCTGCGCAGCGCGCGGGCGACAGCCGCGGCCCGGCGGCGCACCTTCAGGCCACCGGGGAGGATGCCCTCGCGGGACAGGCCGCGGGCGACGCAGGCCCGCATGACCCGCCAGATCTCCAGCAGTCCCGCGCGGATCTCCTCCTCCGTGCGCCAGGCCTTCTCGTTCTCCAGCATCAGCGACGAGATGGACAGGCCCGTCTCCTTCGTGAGGAGGAGCAACTCGTCGCCCGTGCGGAAGGGATGGGGCAGCACCGTGTCGTCGAGCCTGATCCGGTCCGCGCCGACGGCGTCCTCGTCGACCACGAAGCCGCCGCCGACCGAGTAGTACGTCTTCTCCAGCAGCGGCAGTCCGTCGGCGTCGTACGCGAAGAGGGTCATGCCGTTGGCGTGGTACGGCAGTGACCGCCGGCGGTGCAGGACCAGGTGGGTGGAGACGTCGAAGTCGAGCTCGTGGGCCGCGCCGATCTCCGCGCCGAGGAGGCGGATGCGCCGCGTGGTGTGGATCCGCTCGACGTCCAGCTCGGCCCGGGCGATGTCGACGGTGTGCGGCTCGTTGCCCTCCAGCCCGAGCAGTACGGCCTTGGGGGTCCCGTGGCCCTGGCCGGTGGCCCCGAGGGATCCGAACAGCTCCGCCCGCACCGTGGCGGTCTGGGCGAGCAGGCCGTCCTTCTTCAGCCGCGCGGCGAACATCCCGGCGGCCCGCATCGGGCCGACGGTGTGCGAGCTGGACGGGCCGATGCCGATGGAGAACAGGTCGAAGACGCTGATTGCCACGCCATACTCCGTGGGGTGGGCGGGACTTGCCGGGCAGGTACCGGGCACGCCCCTGCGGGAGGGTTGTCGGTCACCGGCCCGGGTGGAGCGGGTGCTTCTGCGCCAGGGCGGTGCCATGGCCCCCGGGCGCCTGAAGCGCGTACCGCGAGCTGCTCATGGCACCGTCCGGCGTGGACGGCGTGGACGGCGCGGGCGGTGGGGACGGGCGGCTCATGCGACGGGTACCGCGGTGGCCGGGACGAGAGTGCGGCGCAGCCGGTTGAACAGCTTCGGCTGGTCGAGGGAGAGCACGGCGACGGCGGAGCCCTCGCGGCGGTAGACGGCCGTGAAGGAGCGGCTGTCGAGGTCTCCCTCGACGACCTCGGGCACGGCACCGGGGGAAACGTGTCCCGCGAGTTGGATACGCACCTGGTACTGGTCGGACCAGAAGTACGGCGCGGTGCACGGGGCGGGGGCCGACACCCCGGAGAGCAGCGTGCGGGCGGCGGTCCTCGCCTGTTCGGTGGCGTTGCTCCAGTGCTCGACGCGGGCATGCCGTCCGGTGAACGGATGAGGGCAGCGCGCGACGTCCCCGACGGCGACCACGCCCGGAACAGCGGTCGCACAGCCGGCGTCGCACACCACACCGTCGTCGACCTGTACGCCGGAGCCGGCGAGCCAGTCGGTGGCAGGTCGCACCCCCACCCCGACCACGACGATGTCGGCGGGCAGCACTCGCCCGTCGGCCAGGCTTACTCCGGTGACCCGACCTCTGCCGGTGAACCCCGCCACGCCGGTGCCGCACAGCAGTGCGACCCCGTGATCGCTGTGGAGCGAGGCGCACACCAGACCCATCTCACGCCCCAGTTGGCGCTCCAGCGGTACGCCGAGCGCCTCGACGACCGTGACATGGAGCCCGAGCCGGTGGGCGGTGGACGCCACCTCGGCACCGATGAAACCGGCGCCGATGACGACGACCCGGGGCAGGCCGTTCAGCAGCTCCGTGCGCAGGGACCGGGCGTCGTCCAGGGTCCGCAGGGTGTGGACGCCGGCCAGCCCCTCCATGCCGGGGAGCCTGCGGGGTGTGGCGCCCGTCGCGACGACCACTGCGTCGGTGCGCAGTTGCCGTCCTCCGGCCAGGGTCACGGAGCGGTCCCCCGGGTCCAGCCGGACCGCGCGCTCGCCGAGCAGCCACCGCACCCGCAGCTCCTCGTACTCGCCCGCGTCGCCCAGCGCGAGCGCGTCGGCGTCGAGGTCGCCCTTGAGGAACTCCTTGGACAACGGAGGCCGGTCGTAGGGGGTGTGACGCTCCTCCCCGACCACGACGATCTCGCCCTCGTAGCCCTCCGCGCGCAGCGCGCGCACCGTGCTGAGGCCGGCCAGCGACGCTCCGACGACGGTGATGGTCCTCATGCCGGTCCTCCGGATACGGATCACTGTCTCGAATAACACAACATCGATCGCTATACGCAACATGCTTTCTGCTGTGCCGATCGACTGTCAAGAGATGGGCGGACATTTGTTTTCTATGGCGAACTGGACATCACCATGCGGAACACGGCAGGGAGGCGGAGATGGGCCCGTCCACCTGCCGGAGGGGCCGAGCGGCAGATGGACGGGCGGTACCGGGGGCGGGCTGGATCAGCGGACGGGCCGCACGTCGAGCTTGTCCTGCAGCCAGGTGTGGAAGGCGCCGATGTGGTGCTCACTGGGCACCAGCACACCGCCCTTGCTGTAGGCCCGCGAGCTCATCCCTGGCTGGGTGCGCTCACAGGCGTCGAAGTCCTGCTGGTTGACGCGGTGGAAGAGCTCCACCGAACGGTCCACGTCCATACCGCTCTCCACCACGTGCGGGAGATAGAGCCAGTCGCACTCCACCACCGTACGGTCGTGTGCCAGCGGGTACATCCGGTGGAAGATCACGTGGTCGGGCACGAGGTTGATGAAGACCTGCGGCTTGACGGTGATGGCGTAGTACCGGCGGTCCTGGCCCTCCGCGACCCCGGGAATGCGGTCCAGGCCCTCGGAGCCGTCGACGGTGAAGCCCTTGACCTCCTCCCCGAACTCCGCGCCGTGGCCCACGTAGTACTGCGCCGCGTAACCGTCGGCGAACTCCGGCAGGACCTCGGTGAGTTCGGGATGGATGGTGGCGCAGTGGTAGCACTCCATGAAGTTCTCGATGATGAGCTTCCAGTTGGCCTTGACGTCGTAGGTGATGCGCCGGCCCACCGTGAGGTCGTCGATCCCGTAGTTCTCGATCGACTCGGTGTCTCCCAGCCGCTCGACCGCGGCCCCGATCACGTCCTCCTCGAAGGACGGCGGGTTGTCGGCCAGGCACACCCACACATAGCCGAGCCACTCCCGGACATGGACGTCGACCAGGCCGTACGCGGTCCGGTCGATGTCCGGCATCGAGGTCAGGTTCGGCGCGGCGACCAACTTGCCGTCAAGGCCGTAGGTCCAGGCGTGATAGGGGCACTGGAACGCCCGCCTGACCTCGCCGGACTCCTCGGTGCAGAGCTTGGCGCCGCGGTGCCGGCAGATGTTCAGGAACGCCTTGACCGCGCCGTCCCGGGAGCGCGAGACCAGCACGCTCTCCCGCCCGACCTGACAGGTGCGGAACTGACCGGGCTTGGCCAGATCCGCGGCGCGGGCCACACAGAACCACATGGCCTCGAAGACGCGCTCCTGCTCCAGGGCGAAGACGGCGGGGTCGGTGTAGTACTCCCCGGAGAGCGTGGAGATCAGGCTCGGGGGCAGATCGGTCGTGGTCATCGATGTCACCTCGAAAGATGTCGGACGCGGACGCGGCGCGGGGCGAAGAGGGCGATGGGGTGATCGGTGGTGCCGTCGGTGGCCAGGTCGGCGATGATCTCTCCGATCACGGGTACGAACTTGAAGCCGTGGCCGGGGGCACGACCGGTCCGCGCCGTCACAGGACCACCACCGAGCGCAGCACCTCGCCGCGGTGCATCCTGTCGAAAGCCGACTCCACCTCGTCCAGGGCGATCGTCTCGGTGACGAAGCCCTTCAGGTCGAAGCGGCCTTGCAGGTACAGGTCGATCAGGGCGGGAAAGTCGCGGGACGGCAGGCAGTCGCCGTACCAGGAGGACTTCAGCGCCCCGCCGCGGCCGAAGACGTCCAGCAGGGGCAGCTCGACGGTCAGCTCCGGGGTGGGGACGCCGACCAGAACGGCGGTGCCGGCCAGGTCGCGGGCGTAGAAGGCCTGTCGGTAGGTCTCGGGGCGGCCCACGGCGTCCACGACGACGTCGGCGCCGAAGCCGCCGGTGAGGGCGCGAACGGCCTCGACGGCGTCGGTCTTGGTGGAGTCGACGGTGTCGGTGGCGCCGAACTCCTCGGCCCACTTCAGCTTCCGCTCGTCGACGTCGACGGCGATGATCCGGCTCGCGCCGGCCACCTTGGCGCCCGCGATGGCGGCCATGCCCACGCCGCCGCAGCCGATCACCGCGATCGAGTCTCCGCGGCCGACGCCGCCGGTGTGGACCGCGGCGCCGAACCCGGCCATCACACCACAGCCGAGGAGCCCTGCCACGACGGCCGAGGCGGTCGCGTCCACCTTGGTGCACTGCCCGGCGGCGACCAGAGTCTTCTCCGCGAAGGCACCGATGCCCAGGGCCGGGGACAGCTCGGTGCCGTCGGACAGCGTCATCGACTGCGTGGCGTTGTGCGTGGCGAAGCAGTACCACGGCCTGCCCCTGCGACAGGACCGGCACGTGCCGCAGACGGCACGCCAGTTGAGTACGACGAAGTCGCCGGGCGCGACGTCCGTGACGTCCTCGCCGACCGCCTCGACCACGCCTGCCGCCTCATGGCCGAGCAGGAACGGGAACTCGTCGCCGATCCCGCCCTCCCGGTAGTGCAGGTCGGTGTGGCAGACGCCGCAGGCCTGCACCTTCACCAGCGCCTCGCCCGGGCCGGGGTCCGGCACCCGAACGGTCTCCACCGTCACCGGGGCGCCCTTCTTCCGGGCGACTACGGCGCGTACCTCGTGTACCACTTGGCTCTCCTCACTGAGGGGATGTTCGGGACGGCGGGGCGTCGGCCACTCCCCCGGAGTGATCGACGGAGGGAGAGAACACTGTTGTTGCGCATTACGCATGAAGCGTCGCCATAAGCAACGCTCAAACTGTCTGCTCCTGCGGCGGCAGCTGTCAAGGGGTTACCGCGCGCCGTGCGTGCGCGTCAGGTGCAACCGTTGCGCATCACACAGCGCGATGCACCAAGAAGAACACCACCCCTTGACCAGTCGGCCACCCTGGCTGGACCATGTTGCGTATTACCCATACCGTTGCGCATCGCGCACCCAGGGAGGATGTCATGTCTCCTCGACCGCAGCCCGGCCGCGAGTTCGTCCTCACCCTGTCGTGTCCTGACCGGGCCGGCCTCGTCCACGCCGTGACCAGCTTCCTGTTGAGCCACTCGGGCAACATCCTGGAGAGTCAGCAGTTCGACGACCGGCTTCAGGACCGCTTCTTCATGCGGGTGCACTTCGACGTCTCGGGTCCCGCCTCGCTGGAGGACCTGCGCACCGGCTTCGGCCCGGTCGCCGAGGAGTACCGGATCACCTGGCGGCTGCACGACGCATCGACCCCGACCCGCACGCTGATCATGGTGTCGAAGTTCGGCCACTGCCTGAACGACCTGCTCTTCCGCATGTCGACGGGCGCGCTCAACATCGAGATCCCGGCGATCGTCTCCAACCACCGCGACTTCGAGCCGCTGGCGCAGAACTACGGCATCCCCTTCCATCACATCCCGGTGACACCCGACACCAAGGCGGAGGCCGAGGCCCGGCTGCTCGGGCTCGTCGACGAGCTCGACGTCGACCTGGTGGTGCTCGCCCGGTACATGCAGATCCTCTCCGACGACCTGTGCAAGCAGCTCGAAGGCCGGGCCATCAACATCCACCACTCCTTCCTGCCGAGCTTCAAGGGGGCCAGGCCGTACGTCCAGGCCCACCAGCGCGGCGTCAAGCTCGTCGGGGCCACGGCGCACTACGTCACGCCCGACCTGGACGAAGGCCCGATCATCGAGCAGGACGTCGTCCGCGTGACCCACTCGCACGCACCGGACGAACTGGTCACCCTCGGCCGCGACGTCGAGGCCCAGGTGCTCGCCCGCGCCGTGCAGTGGCACAGCGAGTCCCGGGTGCTGGTCAACGGCCATTGCACGGTCGTCTTCCGCTGACCCACCTATAGTTGCGCCATGAGCAACTACACGGCAGACGGAGAAACAGCAGCTCCCGGAGTGAACGGGGTGCAGTCCGTCGACCGTGCCGTCAGCGTCATGGAGATCCTCGCCCGGCGCGGCGAAGCGGGGGTCAGCGAGGTCGCCGCCGAGCTCGACGTCCACAAGTCGACCGCGTTCCGGCTGCTCGGGGCGCTGGAGGCACGCGGTCTGGTCGAGCAGGCGGCCGAGCGCGGCAAGTACCGGCTGGGCTTCGGGATCGTGCGTCTCGCAGGTGCCGTCACCGGCCGCCTCGACCTCACCCAGCAGGGCCGACAGGTGTGCGAGCGGCTGACGGACGAGGTCGGCGAGACGGTCAACCTCGCCGTTCTGCAGGAGCATTACGCGGTCAACCTCTACCAGGTGCGCGGCCCGGGCGCCGTCGGCTCCCACAACTGGGTCGGGCAGCTCACCCCCGTGCACGCCACGTCCAGCGGCAAGATTTTGTTGGCCCACCTGCCGGAGACGGAACGCGCCCGTGTGCTCGCGGCCTCCGGGCTGAAGAAGCTGACGCCGCGCACCCTGACCGCGAAGACGAAGCTCGAGAAGGACCTCGCCGAGGCACGCGAGCGCGGATACGCGGTGACGCTGGAGGAGTTCGAGATCGGGCTGCACGCGATGGCGGCCCCGATCCGCTCCCGGGACGGCGAGGTCATCGCCGCCATCAGCGCATCGGGGCCGGCGTACCGCTTCACCGAGGAACGCATCCACGTACTCGCCCCCGCGCTGCTCAAGGGCGCGCAGGAGATCAGCCACCGGATGGGCTACCTGGGCTGAGCCCCCTCCCGGCCCGCGGCGGGTGCGACACGGCGTTCCAGGCGTACGACGACGCTCTTGGACGTCGGCGTGTTGGAGGTGTCGGCCACCGAGTCGAGCGGGACGAGCACATTGGCCTCGGGGAAGTAGGCCGCACAGCACCCACGGGGCGTGTCGTACGCGACGGCACGGAACGCCTCCGCCCGCCGGTCCGGACTGTCCGGCCACTCGCTCACGAGGTCCACCGCCTCGCCGTCGTCGATACCGCGCTCCGCGAGGTCGTCGGGGTGGACGAAGACCACCCGTCGTCCCTGGTGGATACCGCGATAGCGGTCGTCGAGGCCGTAGATCGTGGTGTTGTACTGGTCGTGACTGCGCAGGGTCTGCAGCAGCAGGCGGCCCGGCGGTATCCGCAGCACCTCCACGGGGTTGACCGTGAAGTTGGCCTTGCCCGTGTGCGTCGGGAAGCGCCGCTCGTCGCGGGGGGCGTGCGGCAGGGTGAAGCCGCCGGGGCGGCGTACCCGGGTGCTGAAGTCGGTGAAGCCGGGCACGACCCGGGCGATGCTGTCGCGGACGGCGTCGTAGTCGGCCTCGAAGACCGCCCACGGCACGTCGCCGCCCGGGCCGAAGAGGCTCCGGGCCAGCCGGCAGACGATGGCCGGCTCGGAGAGCAGGTGCGGCGATGCGGGCGGCAGGCCGCCCCGGGAGGCGTGCACCATCCCCATCGAGTCCTCGACGGTGACGAACCGGTTCGCCCCGTCCGGCCCCTGGTCGCGCTCGGTACGGCCGAGCGTGGGCAGGATGAGGGCCTCGCGGCCGCAGACGGCGTGGGAGCGGTTCAGCTTGGTGGAGACCTGGACGGTGAGCCGGCAGCCGCGCAGGGCGCGCTCGGTGGCGGCCGTGTCCGGGGCGGCGGAGACGAAGTTGCCTCCCATGGCGAAGAACACCTTCACCTCGCCGGTGCCCATCGCACGGATCGTCTCCACCGCGTCGCGACCATGCCTCCGGGGCGGCTCGAAGCCGAACTCGCTCTGCAGCGCGTCGAGGAACTCCGGCGCCGGCTTCTCGTGGATGCCCATCGTGCGGTCGCCCTGCACGTTGGAATGGCCGCGCACGGGACACACCCCGGCACCGGGACGCCCGATGTTGCCGCGCAGCAGAAGGAAGTTCACCACCTCACGGATGGTGGGCACGGAGTGCTTGTGCTGGGTCAGGCCCATCGCCCAGCACACCACGACCGACCGGGCGGACAGGACGTCGTGGGCGGTGGCCTCGATGGCGTCGAGCGGAAGTCCGGTCGCCTCCGCCACATCGCCCCAGTCGAGTTTGCGCACCTGGTCCGCGTAGGCCTCGAAGCCGTCGGTGTGCGCGGCGATGAAGTCGTGGTCGAGGACCGTGCCGGGCGCGGCGTCCTCGGCGTCCAGCAGCAGCCGCGACAGCGCCTGGAAGAGCGCCAGGTCGCCGCCGAGCCTGATCTGCAGGAAGCGGTCCGCGAGGGACGTGCCGCCGCCCGCGAGGCCGCGGGCGTTCTGCGGGTTCTTGAAGCGCAGCAGCCCGGCCTCCGGCAGCGGGTTCACGGCGACGACGCGCGCTCCGCGGCGCTTGGCGATCTCCAGGGCGGACAGCATCCTGGGATGGTTGGTGCCGGGGTTCTGCCCGACGACGAAGATCAGTTCGGCGTCGTAGAGGTCGTCGAGGTGGACACTGCCCTTGCCGATGCCGATCGTCTCGGTGAGCGCCGAACCGCTCGACTCGTGGCACATGTTCGAGCAGTCCGGGAGGTTGTTGGTGCCGAACTGCCGCACGAACAGCTGGTAGAGGTAGGCGGCCTCGTTGGAGGTGCGGCCCGAAGTGTAGAAGGCGGCCTCGTCGGCGCTGCGCAGCGCCCCGAGCTCCCGGGAGACGATGTCGAACGCCGTCTCCCAGGTGACCGGCACATAGGTCTCCGAGTCGGCCGGCTTGTACATCGGCCGGGTCAGCCGGCCCTGCTGTCCCAGCCAGTAGTCGCTGCGGCCCGCGAGCTCGCTCACCGGGTGAGCGGCGAAGAAGTCCGGGCTCACCCGGCGGTCGGTGGCCTCCTCGGCGACGGCCTTGGCGCCGTTCTCGCAGAACTCGGCCGTGTGCCGGTGGTCCGGCTCGGGCCAGGCGCAACCGGGGCAGTCGAAGCCGTTCTTCTGGTTGACCCTGAGCAGGGTCAACGCGGTGCGCCGGACGCCCATCTGGTCGTACCCCATGCGCAGTGCGTGTGTCACCGCGGGGATCCCGGCGGCCCACTGCTTGGGCGCGGTCACCTCCAGGGCGCCCTCGCCGGGTTCCTCGCGCGGGGCCTTGCGTGCCATGGCTGTCTCTCCTCATGGACAGGGCGAACAGTGCCGTCGGCGCAGCTGGGCCCGCGCAGACGTATCCGCCTCGACACCCCAGCGAGCGGTCACCCGTACCGCGTCGCACGTCGAGGCCACATCGTGCACCCGCAGGCACCAGATGCCCTGGGCGGCGGCCAGAACGGACACGGCGGTGGTCGCGGCGTCCCGCAGCGGCGCCGGGCGGGGTTCTCCGGTCGCCGGATCCGCCAGCAGTCGGCCCAGGAACGACTTGCGTGACGCGCCCAGGAGGACGGGACGGCCCAGTGCGGCCACTTCCCGGAGCCGGCCCAGCAGTTCCCAGTTGTGCCCGGGCTCCTTGGCGAAGCCCAGCCCTGGATCGACGATCAGGCAGTGGGGCGGGATCCCCGCCCGCAGCGCGGCCTCGATCCGCAGACGCAGTTCGTCGACCACGTCCGAAACGACATCTCCGTAGTCGGCGTTGGCCTGCATACCGGCGGCATGTCCGCGCCAGTGCATCAGTACGTACGGCGTGTCCGCGCGTGCCATCAACGGCAGCATCGCGGGGTCGGCGAGGCCGCCCGAGACGTCGTTGACCAGCCGGGCGCCGGCGTCGAGGGCGCGGGCGGCCACTTCCGCGCGCATGGTGTCCACGCTGACGATCCCGCCCGCCGCGGCGAGTTCCCGCACGACGGGCAGTACGCGCCGCAACTCCTCCTCGGCAGGCGGACGTACGGCGCCCGGGCGGGTCGACTCACCGCCGACGTCCACGATGTCCGCGCCCTGCTCGAACAACGCGAGTCCGTGCGCGACGGCCGCTTCCGGGGCGAACGACCGGCCGCCGTCCGAGAACGAATCGGGGGTCACGTTCACCACGCCCATGACCAGCGTCCGGCCCGGCCGGGGCAGCCCGTGCGGGTGCAGGTCCGGGAGTCCGGGGCGGGTCGAGACGGTGGCGGTCACCGGGCTTCCGCCTTGCGCACCGGCACGCTCGTCACGCGGCGCCCCCGGCGGCCGCGCCTCCCGCGAACCGGGCCGCGACGCAGGAGGGCGGGAGGTTCGGCGGTGCCTCGGACAGCCTGATGTGAATCAGGCCGTCCTCGATCAGGACATGGTGGGTGCGCACGGGAAGCCTGGCCGGTGGCGCGTCCACGCTGCCGGTGCGCAGATCGAACTTCGAGGCGTGCAGCGGGCATTCGACCTCGCAGCCCTCCAGCCAGCCGTCGGCGAGCGAGGCGTCCTGGTGGGTGCAGGTGTCGTCGATGGCGTAGATCTCGCCGCCCTCGGTGTGGAACACGGCCACGGGAGGGTCGGACTCGACCCGGAGGGCCTCGCCTCTCGGCAGATCGGCGAGACGGCACACGGGAATCATGATGACCCTCTCGCTGCACAGGCGTGTTCCGCGGCGGCGTCCAGCAGCCAGTCGGCCAGGTAGCCGGCGAAGGAGGAGCGCACCAGTACCCAGAAGCCGGCCCTGGTCTCGTCGCGGGCGACGAGGACGACCTGGGCGCGGGCCAGCGTCGTCTGCGCGCAGCGACCCGGTCCGAAGGCGCGCGGGTGGAGGTCCAGCGGGCAGCCGTGGGAGAGCAGGTCGCGGGCGCGGGGGCCGCCGACGAGGAGGGTGGTGCGCTGGGCGGAGACGTCGGTGACGGAGACGGGTTCGTCGCCGGCCGCCGCACGGATCCGGCTCTCCAGGTCCCGCTCGGTGCCGGGCCGGCCCACGACCAGCCATTCGTCGGGGCCGAGCCACACCGCGGTCACGTCGCCCGCGTGCACGACGGTGTTGGGTTCCAGGGGCAGTTGGAGTCCCAGGACCAGCCCGACGGCGTCCGCCGCCGGGCTCTTGGCATCGAGACGGACGTTCACCTGGGCCAGGAAGGGGAGTTCGGCCAGGCGGATCGCGCCCCGGGAGGAGCGCGTCACGGCGGCCAGGCGGTGCGCGGCGTCCGCCATGGGGCTGCGCTGCCATGCGGTCTGGGCGGTGTCAGCCATCGCGGCGGGCTCCCTCGGGGTCGTAGAGGACAGGGCTTGCGACGGTCACCGGCAGCAGCCGGTCGGCGACGGGCGCGTAGAGGCGTTCGCCGATGCGGTCCCGGCCCCCCCTGACGAGGGCGAGCGCGAAGGTCCGGCCGAGCGCCGCGCTGCGGTAGCTGGAGGTGACGTGGCCGAGCATCGGGACGGGTGGGGCGGGCAGCTCGCTCTCGGCGACCAGCTGCGTGCCCTCGGGGAGGAAGGCGCCGGGATCGTCCGGGAGCAGGGCGACCAGGTGCTTGCGGTCGGGGCGGACGGTGTCGGCTCGGGCGTAGGAGCGCTTGCCGATGAAGTCGGGCTTCTTCTTCGACACCGCCCAGCTCATACCGAGGTCCTGCGGGGTGACGGTGCCGTCCGTGTCCTGACCGATGATCGGGTAGCCCTTCTCCGCGCGCAGGACGTGCATGGTCTCGGTGCCGTACGGGGTGATGCCGTACGGGGCGCCTGCCCGGTACAACGCCTCCCACAGGGCGAGGGCGTCCCAGGGCGACACGTTGATCTCGTAGGCGAGTTCCCCGGAGAAGCTGATCCGGCACACGCGCGCGTCGATGCCGGCGACGGCCGTCTCCCGCCATGCCATGAAGGGGAAGTCCTCATTGTCCACTGCGAGTCGAGGCGCGAGAGAACCAAGGACCTCACGGGACCGGGGGCCGACCAGGGCCACGGTGGCCCACTGCTCGGTGACGGAGGTGCAGTGCACCCGCAGTTCGGGCCACTCGGTCTGCAGCCACTCCTCCATCCAGTCCAGGACGGCCGCCGCGTTGCCGGTCGTGGTGGTGACCAGGAACCGGTCCTGGGCGAGCCGGATGACCGTGCCGTCGTCGAACACCATCCCGTCCGGGCGGCACATGACGCCGTAGCGGATCATGCCGACCTTCAGGGTGCCCATCATGTTCGTGTAGAGCCGGTCGAGGAGGAGCGCGGCGTCCGGGCCCTGCACATCGATCTTGCCGAGTGTGGAGGCGTCCATGAAGGCCACGCCCTCACGGGCGGCCCGGCACTCGCGCAGCACGGCGGTCTCCATGTCCTCGCCGTCCTGCGGGTAGTACCAGGGCCGCTTCCACTGGCCGACGTTCTCGAAGAGGGCGCCGTGCTCGACATGCCAGCCGTGCAGGGTGGTCGTGCGGATCGGGTCGTGCAGCGCGCCGCGGTCGCGGCCGGCGAGGGTGGCGAAGGAGACGGGCGTGTACGGCGGCCGGAAGGTGGGCAGGCCGAGCGCCGAGACGTCCACGCCGAGGAGTTCGGCGACGACCCCGCTCGCCAGGACGCCCCCGGTCCGGCCCTGGTCGTTGGCGGTGCCCGCCGTGGTGTAGCGCTTGGTGTGCTCCACCGAGCGCAGGCCCGCTCCGGTCGCCCGCGCGAGGTCGTCGACCGTGACGTCGCGCTGGAGGTCGACGAACCGGGGGGCGCCGGTGGCGGTCGGGACGGTGAAGACCTGCATGGGCGGGGTGTGCGGCTGAGCTGCGACGGCGGGAAGGGCGGGTGTCTCCGCGGTGTACCCCTCCGCCTCGACCGCGCGGGCGCCGGCGGCCGCGCCCTGCGCGAGGGTCGTGGCGAGGTCGAAGGCCCCGTTCGCGCTGCCCGCGACCTCCACCGCCTGACGGCAGCTGTCGGGCACGAACGTGCCGAGCACGGCGTCGTGGCGGAGCTTGCCGCCCGCCTGGCTGAAGAGGTGCGCGACCGGGTTCCAGCCGCCGGAGACCAGGAGCAGGTCGACGGCGAACTCCCGCTGCCCGGCGGTGTCCCCGTAGGGGGCGACGGTCACGGCGGTGAGACGGTCCACGCCCTCCGTGCCGGTGACCGCGTGTCCGGCCAGGACCTCGATCCCGGCGGCCCGGGCACGCTCGGCCCACTCCCCCGGCTCGGGCCGGGTGTCGACGATCGCCGCGATGCCCACTCCGGCCGCCGCCAGGTCGAGTGCGGCGGCGTAGGCGCTGTCGTTGGTGGTGAACACGACCGCGTGCCGGCCGGGCAGAACGGCGTACCGGTGGAGGTACGTCCGGGCCGAGGCGGCCAGCATCACGCCGGGGCGGTCGTTGTCGCCGAACGCCACTGAACGCTCGTGGGCGCCGGTGGCGAGGACGACGCGCCGGGCACGGATCCGCCAGACGCGCTCGCGGGAGACGTGCTCCGGGGCGTCGGCGCCGAGGTGGTTCGTACGGCGCTCCACCGCGAGGAGGTGGTTGTCGTCGTAGTGGCCGAAGACGGTGGTGCGGCGCAGGACGCGCACCTCGGGGGCGGCTTCGAGTCGGGCGCGGATCGCCGCCACCCAGTCGGCGTGTTCGCCGGTGCCGAGCAGGCTGCCGCCGGGCTCCGGCTGGTCGTCGGCGAGGATGACGCGTGCACCGCTGGTCGCCGCCGTTGCCGCCGCCGCGAGGCCCGCCGGGCCCGCGCCGACGACCAGGAGGTCGCAGTGGGCGTGTACGGCGTCGTAGCGGGCGGGATCCGGTTCGGTGGCGAGGCGTCCCTGGCCCGGGAGGCTGCTCGCGACCAGGCCGTCGTACAGCTCGACGGTGGTGGCGGGGAGCATGGGCTCGGGGAAGGGGGCCTCGATCTGGACGACCGCGTTGGGTTCCTCGACGCCGGCGGAGAGGATTCCTCTCGGGCGGCCGAGTTTGATGCTGGTGGCGGCTTGGATCACGCCGTTGGCGAGGAGCGCCGAGGCGAGGGTGTCGCCTCGGTGGCCCTGGTATTCGGTGCCGTCGAAGGTGAAGGTGAGGGGGGTGGTGCGGTCGATTCGGCCGCCGGTGGCGGTGCGGAAGGGATGGTCGCCCCCGCCGCCCCTGCCCGTCACGTCCTCCAGGGTCGCTGCCCCTTCGGCCCCGCCAGGGGGCTCCGCTCCCTGGACCCCCGTCAGCCCTGAAACGGCCTCGTCCTCAAACGCCGGACCGGCTGACAGAGACGGAGTCGGCTGCGAAGCGGCCGCAGGTCGCTCCACCGTCTCCGGGCGCGGCTCGCCCGTGCGGTACACCGTCAGGATCTCGTTCGTCGCCGTGTTCCGTACCGCGTTGAACCACCTGCGGCAGCCCGCCGCGTGGCTCCAGCGCTCGGCGAAGGGGCCCTTGGGGTTGTCGCGGAAGAAGAGGTAGCGCGCCCACTCCTCGTCGGTGAGGGCCGCGGGGTCCTCGGGGTAGGGGACGTGGGCCTGGCCGCCGTAGTGGAACTCGGCCTCGTCGCGGGGCCCGCACCACGGGCAGGGGATGAGCAGCATGGTTCGGCTCCCTAGTGGGCCACCGCGGCCGCGCCGTGCTCGTCGACGAGCGCGCCGGTGGTGAAACGGTCGAGCGAGAAGGGGGCGTTCAGGGCGTGCGGGGTGTCGTGCGCGATGGTGTGGGCGTAGACCCAGCCGACGCCCGGGGTGGCCTTGAAGCCGCCGGTTCCCCAGCCGCAGTTGAGGTAGAGGTTGTCGACCGGGGTGAGGCCGACGATGGGTGAGGCGTCCGGGCTGACGTCGACGATGCCGCCCCAGGTGCGCAGCACATGAGCGCGGGCGAAGACCGGGAAGAGTTCCAGGGCGGCGGACATCTGTTCCTCGATGATGTGGAACGCGCCGCGCTGGGTGTAGGAGTTGTACGCGTCGATGCCCGCGCCCATCACCAGCTCGCCCTTGTGTGCCTGGCTGACGTACACGTGCACCGCGTTGGACATGACGACGGTGGGATGCACCGGCTCCAGCAGCTCCGACACCAGGGCCTGCAACGGGTGGCTCTGCAGGGGGAGTTCGATGCCCGCCATGGCGGCGAGGACCGAGGTGTGGCCGGCCGAGCAGAGGGCCACCTTGCCCGCAGCGATGGGGCCGCGCGTGGTCTGGACGCCGACCACCCGGCCGTCGGCCACGTCCAGGCCGGTGACCTCGCAGTTCTGGATGATGTCGATGCCGGCGGCGTCAGCGGAGCGGGCGAAGCCCCAGGCCACGTAGTCGTGCTTGGCGATGCCGGCGCGCGGCTGGTAGGTGGCACCCAGGACCGGGTAGCGGACGTCGGGTGAGATGTTGACGATCGGGCAGACCTCTTTGACCTGCCCGGCGTCGAGCCATTCGGCGTCCACGCCGTTGAGCCGGTTGGCCTCGACCCGGCGCACGCTGTCGCGGACGTCCTGCAGGCTGTGGGCGAGGTTCAGCACGCCGCGCTGGGAGAAGAGGATCGGGTAGTCGAGCTCCTCCTCCAGTCCCTCCCACAGTCCGAGGGCGTGCTCGTAGATGCCGGCGCTCTCGTCCCACAGGTAGTTGGAGCGGATGATCGTGGTGTTGCGGGCCATGTTGCCGCCCGCGAGCCAGCCCTTCTCCAGGACCGCGACGTTGGTGATGCCGTGGTTCTTCGCCAGGTAGTGCGCGGTGGCCAGGCCGTGTCCGCCACCGCCGACGATCACCACGTCGTACGACCGCTTGGGCTCGGGATCGCGCCAGAGCCAGTCGGGGTGGTCGGGCAGGTCGGCCCCGGGGGTGCGCAGGCTCATCGGACGTCTCCTGAGGGACCGGAAAGGTGCGGGTAGAGCGGGTGCCTGCCGGCCAGCGCCTCCGTGCGGGCGCGCAGGGCGGGCACGTCCGGCTCGGGCTGGAGGGCCCGTGCGATCACGTCGGCGACCTCGGCGAAGTCCTCCTCGGTGAAGCCGCGGGTGGCCAGTGCCGGGGTGCCGATGCGCAGGCCGGAGGTGACCATGGGCGGGCGTGGGTCGAAGGGGACGGCGTTGCGGTTGACCGTGATGCCGATCTCGTGGAGGAGGTCCTCCGCCTGTCGGCCGTCCAGCTCCGAGTCCCGCAGGTCGACCAGGACGAGGTGGACGTCGGTGCCGCCGGTCAGCACCTTCACTCCGGCCGCTGCCGCGTCGGGCCGGGTGAGGCGCTCGGCGAGGATGCGGGCGCCCACGAGCGTTCGGGCCTGGCGGTCGGCGAACTCGGGCGATGCCGCGACCTTGAAGGAGACGGCCTTCGCGGCGATGACGTGCTCCAGCGGGCCGCCCTGCATCCCGGGGAACACCGCCGAGTTGAGCTTCTTGGCGAGGTCGGCGTCGTTGGTCAGGATGACTCCGCCGCGGGGCCCGCCGAGGGTCTTGTGCGTGGTGGTGGTGACAACGTGGGCGTGCGGGACGGGGCTGGGGTGCAGTCCGGCGGCGACCAGTCCCGCGAAGTGCGCCATGTCGACCATGAGGAGGGCACCGACCTCGTCGGCGATACGGCGGAAGGCCGCGAAGTCCAGCTGCCTCGGGTACGCCGACCAGCCCGCGATGATCATCTTGGGCCGGTGCTCCTTGGCCAGCCGCTCCACCTCGCCCATGTCCACGAGGTTGTCCGCCTGGGAGACGTGGTACGGCACGACGTTGAGCATCTTGCCGCTGTAGTTGATCCGCATGCCGTGGGTGAGGTGGCCGCCGTGCGCGAGGTCCAGGCCGAGGACGGTGTCGCCGGGCTGCAGCAGGGCGAAGAAGACGGCGGTGTTGGCCTGGGCGCCCGAGTGCGGCTGGACGTTGGCGAAGCCCGCGCCGAAGAGGGACTTGACGCGCTCGATCGCCAACCGCTCGGTGACGTCGACGTGTTCGCAGCCGCCGTAGTAGCGGCGGCCGGGATAGCCCTCGGCGTACTTGTTGGTCGCGACCGAGCCCTGCGCCTCCATCACGGCGGTGGGCGCGAAGTTCTCGGAGGCGATCATTTCCAGGGTGGACTGCTGGCGGTGCAGCTCGGCGCGGAGCGCGGTGTGGACCTCAGGGTCCAGCTCGGCCAGCGGGGTGTTCAGCGCGTTCATACGGGGTTCGCGTTCCTCTCGGCGGCCTCGACGACGTTGGCGAGCAGCATCGCCCGGGTCATGGGTCCCACTCCCCCGGGCATGGGCGCGACCCATCCGGCGACCTGGGCGGCCTCCGGGTGGACGTCGCCGACTAGCCCGTGCTCGGTGCGGGTGATGCCGACGTCCAGGACGGCCGCGCCGGGGCGCAGCATGTCCGGGGTGATCAGTCCGGGCGAGCCGGCCGCCGCGACGACGATGTCCGCCTCGCGTACGTGCCAGGCCAGGCCCTTGGTTCCGGTGTGGCACAGGGTGACGGTGGCGTTCTCGGAGCGGCGGGTGAGCAGCAGTCCGATCGGCCGCCCCACGGTGATGCCCCGGCCGACCACGCACACGCGTGCTCCGGCCAGCGGGACCTCGTGGCGGCGCAGCAGTTCGACGATGCCGCGGGGGGTGCAGGGCAGTGGGGCGTCGACGCCGAGGACGAGCCGGCCGAGGTTGACCGGGTGCAGGCCGTCGGCGTCCTTGGCGGGGTCCATGCGCTCCAGTACGGCATTGGCGTCCAGATGGCGCGGGAGCGGCAGTTGGACGATGTAGCCGGTGCAGGCCGGGTCGGCGTTGAGTTCGTCGATGACGTCCTCGACCTGCTGCTGGGTGGCGTCGGCGGGCAGCTCGCGGCGCAGAGAGGCGATGCCGACCTGCTTGCAGTCGCGGTGCTTCCCGGCGACGTAGGCGTGGCTGCCGGGGTCGTTGCCGACCAGGACGGTGCCGAGGCCGGGCTGCCGTCCGGTGGCGGCGATCACCTTGGCCACGCGCTCGGCGAGTTCACGACGGACGGCGGCGGCGGTCGCCCTGCCGTCGAGGAGTTGTGCGGTCACCGGCGGTTCTCCTTCTCCACGGTCAGCCACGGAGGCGGGACATGGTGGGGTCGAACAGGGGCTCCTCGGCGACGGTCGCCTCGACGCGCTGGTCGAAGTAGCCGATGTGCACCGTGGTACCGGGGGTGGCCAGCTCCGCCGGGAGCCAGGCGTAGGCGACGCCCTTGCCGACGGTGTAGCCGTAGGCGGCGCTGGTCACGTAGCCGACGGCGCGATCTCCGTCGTAGACCGGCTCCTTGCCCATGACCACCGCTCGCGGGTCGTCGATGGTGAGGCAGCTCAGCCTGCGCCGCACGTCGGCCTTGCGGCGCTCCAGTGCGGCCTTGCCGACGAAGTCGCCCTTGTCGAGCTTGACGGCGAAGCCGACGCCGGCCTCGTAGGGGTCGTGCTCGTAGGTCATGTCGGTGCCGAAGGAGCGGTAGCCCTTCTCCAGGCGGAGGCTGTTGAAGGCGCCGCGGCCGGCGATGATGCCGCCGAGCGGCTCGGCCGCCTGCCACAGGGTGTCCCAGAGCTTCGCTCCCTGGTCGGCGGTCGTGTAGAGCTCCCAGCCGAGTTCGCCGACGTAGGACAGCCGCATCGCGGTGACCGGCACCGAGCCGATGTAGGCGCGCTTGGCACGGAAGTACTTGAGGCCCTCGTTGGAGAAGTCCTCGTCGGTCAGCGGCTGCAGGACCTCGCGGGCGAGCGGGCCCCACAGGCCGATGCAGCAGGTGCCGGGGGTGATGTCGCGGACCTGGACCGTGCCGTCGACGGGCAGGTGACGGGTGAACCAGTCGAGGTCCAGGTTGCCGTTGGCGCCGACCTGGAAGAGGTCACGGGCGAGGCGGGCGACGGTGATGTCGCTGCGGATGCCGCCGTCGTGGTCCAGGAGCAGGGTGTACGTCACCGAGCCGACGGACTTGGCGACCTTGCCGGTGGCCAGGCTCTCCAGGAAGTCGGCGGCACCGGGGCCGCTGACCTCCAGGCGCTTGAGGGCCGTCATGTCGTACAGGGCTACGGTCTCGCGGGTGACCTGGGCCTCGGCGCCGACGATGGGCGACCAGTAGCGGGCGGCCCAGTCGTTAGGGGTGGGGATGGCGCGGCCTTCGACCAGCCCGGCGTTGGCCTCGTACCACTGGGGCCGCTCCCAGCCGTTCGCCTCCAGGAAGAAGGCGCCGTGTTCCTGCTGGCGGGCGTAGAAGGGGCTGGTGCGGATCGGGCGCGGCTTCCCGCTCGGCTGGAGGGGGTGGAGGATGTCGTAGACCTCGACGAAGTTCTGGCAGTCGCGGGCCAGGACGTACTCCGGGGAGAGCTGGTGCGGCTCGAAGCGGTTGACGTCGCACTCGTGCAGGTCGAAGGAGGAGCAGTAGCCGTCGACCAGCCATTCGGCGACGGCCCGGCCGACGCCCGCGGAGTGGGTGACCCACACGGCCTCGGCGACCCAGAAGCCCTGGACGTCCTGGGACTCGCCGAGCAGCGGGTAGCCGTCGGTGGTGAAGGAGAACAGGCCGTTGATGCCCTCCTCGACCTTGGCCTCGCGGGTCGCGGGAAGCAGCGACCGGGTCTCGGTCCAGGCGTCCTCGAAGTCCGCCTCGGTGAACTTCAGGACCGAGGGCATCTGTTCGGCCTCGTCCACGGAGAGGATGTCGTCGGCGGAGACGGGCATGGGGCGGTGGCCGTAGTAGCCGATACCGAGGCCGTCGAAGCGGTCGCGGTAGTAGAGGTCGGCGTCCTGGTGGCGCAGGATCGGGCGCACCGCCTCCTCGGTCTGGCCGGCGAGGGCGGGGACCGGGCCGGTCCAGGCGAGCTGGTGGGCGAGCGGGGTGAGCGGCAGGTTCATCCCGACCATGCGGGCGATCTTCGGTCCCCAGATGCCGGCGCAGCACACGACGATGTCGGCGGGGATCTCGCCCTGGTCGGTCACCACGCCGGTGACACGGCCCTCGCTCTGCCGCACGTCGAGGACCTCGTGGCGGGCGAGGAAGCGCACACCGCGCTCGGTGGCCCGGCGGATCTGGGCCTCGACGGCGAGGACGGCCTTGGCGAGGCCGTCGGTGGGGACGAGGAGACCGCCGAGGACCTTGTCGCGGTCGACCAGCGGGTGCTGCTCCACGCACTCGTCGGGGGTCAGCAGGCGCGACTCGATGCCCCAGGCGGCGATCCAGCCGTGGCGGCGCCGGAGTTCGGTGAGGCGCTCGGGGCTGGTGGCCACTTCGAGGCCGCCGACCTGGAGGAAGCAGGGCTTGCCGTCGACGTCGAGGGAGCAGAACTTCTCGACGGTGTAGCGCGCCAGCTCGGTCATGGTCTTCGAGGGGTTCGTCTGGAAGACCAGGCCCGGCGCGTGCGAGGAGGATCCCCCCGTGGCCGGGAGGGGGCCCTGATCGACGACGGTCACCTCGGTCCAGCCGCGTGCGGAGATCTCGTCCGCCAGGGCCGCTCCCACGACGCCCGCTCCGATGATGACCACTCGGGGTCCCGCCATCGCCCAACCTCCGAACATTGAGACCGGTGCAGTTGCTTTCTCCGCAACTTGGTTCAGGTTGCGCAACTCAATGTGCCTGTCCCGGAAGGGGGTGTCAAGGGGTCCGTGACGTCGGAGAACGGCCCGAAACACGCCCCCGGACACGGCAATGCCCGGCGGGCGGCGCGCACCTGCACGCACCGCCCGCCGGGCATGTCCGACCCGTCTTGCCGACTCGGCCTACTTGATCCAGGCGTCCACCTTGTCCTTGTTGGCGTCGACCCACTTCTTCGCCGCCGCCTCGTCGGACATCTTGTCCTGGGCGATGTACTTGGCGACCTCGTTCTGGTCGTCGTTCGTCCAGTTGAAGTTCTTCACCAGGTTGTAGGCGGGGCTGCCGGACTTGGCGAACTTCGCGCTGACGATCTTGTTCAGGTCGTACACGGGATAGTCGCAGGCGACCTTCTCGGCGACGGCGTCACAGCCCGTCGTGTACTTCGGCAGGGAGACCTTCTTCAGCGGGACCTCGGACAGGAACCACTGCGGCTCGTAGAAGTAGCCGATCACCCACTGCTTGTTCTTCTCGGCGGTGCGGAAGGCCTGGATGAGCGCGGTCTCGCTGCCCGCGTACACCACCTTGAAGTTCAGCTTCAGGTTCTTCACCAGCGCCGCGTCGTTGGTGACGTACGACGGGTCGCCGTCCAGGAGCTGGCCCTTGCCGCCCGACTCGGAGGTCTTGAAGTGGGACGCGTACTTGTTGAGGTTCTTCGAGTCGAGGATGTCGGGGTGCGCCTTGGCCAGCCACGGCGGCACGTACCAGCCGATGATGCCCTTGTTCCCGGTCTGGCCGGCGTCGACGGCGGTCTTCTGCTCGGTGATGTACTTCTTCTTCAGATCGTCGTGGCCCCAGTTCTCCAGGACGGCGTCGACCTCGCCCGTCCCGAAGCCCTGCCAGGCGATCTCCTCCTTGAGGTTCTTCTTGGTGACCTTGCAACCGAGGTTGTGCTCGGCCACGTACGCGACGACCGCCGCGTCCGCCTCGTAGCCCACCCACGGGTTGACCGCGAGGTTGAACGTGCCGCACTTGCCGGAGCTGCCGGCGTTGTCCGAACCCGAGGAGGTGTCGCCGACCTTCGCCCCACCGCAGGCGGTGAGCGTGAGGCCGAGGACGGCCAGGCCGGCCGCGCCGGCTCGCCAGTGTCTTGCCATGGTGTCGTGCTCCTTAAGCGCTCGCGCGTCGCGCCGCTGCCTGAGTGATCCGGTCGAACATGACTCCGAGCAGTACGATGGCGAGTCCCGCCGCCAGCCCCTTGCCGTACAGCTCTCCCTGCGAGAATCCGGCCACGACGTCGTAGCCGAGGGCGCCTGCTCCCACCAGGCCGCCCACCACAACCATCGACAGCACGTAGATCAGGCCCTGGTTGGTCGCGAGCGTCAGGGCACTGCGTGACATCGGCAGTTGGACCTTGGTGATGATCTGCCAGGTGTTGCACCCGGCGGAGGTGGCCGCCTCCACGGTGGTCTCGGGCACGGCCCGGATCCCGTCCGCGATGATCTTCATGGCCACGGGTGCCCCGTAGACGATCGCGGCGACGATGGCCGTGAATCGGCTGGCACCGAACAGGGCGAGGAACGGCACGAGGTAGACGAACGGCGGCATGACCTGGGCCGCGTCCAGGGTGGGCCGGATCAGCCGGTCCACCATCATGCTGCGCCCCATCCACACGCCGAAGACGATGCCGAGCACCATCACCAGCACCGTCGCGACGAGCGTCGAGGCCAGCGTGGTCATGGCGTCCGACCACAGGCCGGTGCCGACCAGCAGGCCCACGCACACCGCCGTGGTGACCCCGGCCTTCCAGCCGCCGAGCACCACGCCGAGCCCGACCAGCACCGCGCCGACGAGCCACCACGGGGAGTCCGTGAGCAGCGTCTGGAACGGGTTGAGCAGGCCGTTGGTGATGACGTCGCGGATGGCGTTGGTCAGGCCCGACAGGTTGTCCTGCGCCCAGTTGGTCGCGGTGTCCGCCGCGCTCGCGATGTGGCTGCCGACGGTGCCGTCGCCGGGGAAGTCGGCCGCCCACACGTAGGTGTGCGAGAGATAGACGAGGACCGCCGCGACCGCGGCACCGGCGCCCAGCAGGGGCCGCCGCCACTTCTCGAAGCCGTGCCCGGAGTTCCGTGCGTTCTCCTCGCGTGCGGCGGCCGCGGTCGTGACCCGGTCCAGGATGATCGCCATCACGACGATGGCGAGACCGGCGTTGAAGGCCGTGCCGACGTCGAGCGACTGCAGCGCCTGGATGACGACCGGGCCGAGGCCGGGCGCGTTGATCAGTGCCGCGATGGTCACCATGGCCAGGGCGGCCATGATGGTCTGGTTGACGCCCATCACCACGGTCCGCTTGGACATCGGCAGCAGGACCTTCAGCAGCGACTGGCGGCGCGTGGCGCCCAGTGAGTCGGCCGCCTCGACCGTGGTCGCCGGCACGTTCCGGATGGCGTGCGCGGTGATGCGGATCGCCGGCGGAGCCGCGTAGATCACGGTGGCGATGGTGGCGGAGGCCCCGCCGATGAGGAAGAACAGGGTCAGCGGTGCCAGGTAGACGAAGGTCGGCATCGTCTGCATGAAGTCCAGGAACGGCGTCATGATCCGGTTGAACCGGTCGGACAGCCCCGCCCACACCCCCAGCGGGATCGCGAACAGCAGCGCCACGAAGACCGCGGAGAGGGTCAGCGCCAGGGTGTCCATGCTCGGCTGCCACAGGCCCTGCAGCCCCATGAAGGTGAACCCGGCCACGGCCAGCAGCGCGACCCGCCAGTTGCCCATGGCCCAGGAGACGTAGCCGGCGAGGCCGACGACGCCGAGCCAGCCGATCTGCGGGACCGGACGGGCGCCGGAGGGCTGGGAGATCAGATGCTGGACGAAGGTCACCAGGTTGTCGATGACCAGCCGGATCTCGTTGAAGAAGTACAGGAAGAGCGGGTTGGAGTTGCGGTCGGCGCCGATGGAGTCGTTGACGTCGTTGAGCCACCGGTGCAGATCGGTGAGGTCGGCCGCCGCCAGGGACAGGGTCTCCTTGCCGCGCAGCACCGCGAACAGCACCAGCCAGACGACCACGATCGCGCCGACCACCATGGGCCGGCTGACCCTGCGTGTCGCTTGGGCGGGAGCGGCCGGCTCGGCCGTCCCTGTCTTCTCGGGTTTCTCGATGGCGACGGTCATCACGCGCCGCCTTCCCGCCCGGCGACCACGGAGAGGATCTCCTCGTCGCCGACGATGCCGAGCAGCTTGCCGTTCTCGACGACCTTGACCGGCCTGTCGGCCGCGAGGACGGCGCGGGTGGCCTCGCGCACCACGACGTCCGGCCCCAACTCGGGCCCGTCCAGGGCGTCGTCGGGCTCGGCGGGGCGCATGATCCACCGCAGGGTGAGGACGTCGCCGCGCGGCACGTCCTTGACGAACTCGCGTACGTAGTCGTCGGCGGGGGCGCCTACCAGTTCGTCGCCGGTGCCGCACTGGACCATCTTGCCGTCGCGCATGATCAGAATGCGGTCACCCAGCTTGAGTGCCTCGGAGAGGTCGTGGGTGATGAACACCATGGTCTTGCCGACCTCGTGGTGCAGCCGGATGACCTCGTTCTGCATGTCGCGGCGGATCAGCGGGTCGAGCGCGGAGAACGGCTCGTCGAAGAAGAGGACGTCCGGGTCGCCGGCGAGGGCCCGGGCGAGGCCGACGCGCTGCTGCATACCGCCGGAGAGCTGGTCGGGGTAGGAGTTCTCGTAGCCGGCGAGGCCCACGAGTTCGACGACCTCCAGGGCCCGCCTGGTGCGTTCGGCCTTGCTCATACCGCGGATCTCCAGGCCGAAGGCCACGTTGTCGACCACGCGGCGGTGCGGCAGCAGCCCGAAGTGCTGGAAGACCATGGAGAACTTGCGGCGGCGCAGCTCGCGCAGGCGCTTGTCGTCCGCCTCGCGGATGTCCTGGCCCTCGAAGACGACCTCACCGGCGGTGGGTTCGATCAACCGGGTCAGACATCGCACCAGCGTGGACTTGCCGGAGCCGGACAGTCCCATGACGACGAAGACCTCGCCCGGCGCCACCTCGAAGTTCACGTCGCGTACGGCTGCGGTGCATCCGGTGCGCTCCATGAGCTCGCGCCGGGAGAGACCGCACAGCTCCTCTGAGCCCGGTACCCGGTCGGCCTTCGGCCCGAACACCTTCCACAGATTGCGCACGGATATGACCGGAGTGGCGTCCGAGTCCTGGGGTGTGCCGCGCCGCTGCGGCACCTCGGTCTGTGTTGGGGTCACGATCGACCTCTTTTCGGCGTTCAGCCGCGGAACCAGTGCTGCGGCCGGGGGTGGATGTTCTGCCAGATGTGTTTGGGCTCTCGGTACTCGTTCAGGCCGGTCGGCCCCAGCTCCCGGCCCACGCCCGAGTGCCCGAAGCCACCCCATTCCGCTTGCGGCACGTAGGGGTGGTAGTCGTTGATCCACACCGTGCCGTGGCGCAGCCGCCGGGCGACCCGCTGGGCCTTTCCGGCGTCCTGGGTCCACACGGCTCCGGCGAGTCCGTACTCGGTGTCGTTGGCGATGCGTACGGCGTCGTCCTCGTCGGTGAAGCGCTCGACGGTGAGGACGGGGCCGAAGGACTCCTCGTGCACCACGCGCATGTCCTGCCGGCACTCGTCGAGGACGGTCGGCGGATAGTAGTGGCCGTTCGCGAGGGCGGGGTCGGCGGGCCGCTGCCCGCCACAGCGCAGTACGGCGCCCTCGGCGAGGCCGGCCGCGACGTACGCCTCGACCTTGTCCCGGTGCTGGGCGGAGATCAGCGCGCCGGTCTCGGCCTCGGGGTCGAAGGGGCCGCCGAGGCGGATCCGCTCGGCGCGGCGGACGATCTCGTCGACGAGGCGGTCGTGCAGGGAATCCTCGACGATCAGGCGGGCGCCGGCCGAGCAGACCTGCCCGGAGTGCAGGAAGACGGCCGTGAGGGCGAAGTCCACGGCCGTCTCGAAGTCGGCGTCCGCGAAGATCACGTTGGGGTTCTTGCCGCCGAGTTCCAGCGCCACCTTCTTCACGGTGGCGGCGGCGGTGGCCATGATCCGCTTGCCGGTCTCCAGGCCGCCGGTGAAGGAGACCATGTCGACGGCGGGGTGCTCGGAGAGCGGGGCGCCCACCTCGGGCCCGGTGCCCAGGACGAGGTTGGCGGCGCCGGGCGGGAGCCCGGCCTCCTCCAGCGCCTTCATCAGCAGGACGGAGCTGGAGGGGGTGAGCTCGCTCGGCTTGAGGACGATCGTGTTGCCCGCGAGCAGCGCCGGAGCGACCTTCCAACTGGCCTGCAGCAGCGGATAGTTCCACGGGGTGATCAGTCCGCACACGCCGACGGGCTCGTAGACCACGCGGCTGACGGCGTCGTCGCGGCCGGTGTCGATCACCCGGCCGGCATCGGTGCCGGCGAGCCCGCCGTAGTAGCGGAAGCAGGAGACGACGTCGGCGATGTCGTACTCGCTCTCCACCAGCCGCTTGCCGGTGTCCAGCGACTCGGCGCGGGCGAACTCCTTGGCGTCGCGCTCGATCAGGTCGGCGGTGCGCAGCAGCAGTGCGCCGCGCTCACGCTCGGGGGTACGCGGCCAGGGGCCGTCGTCGAAGGCGCGCCGGGCCGCGGCGATCGCCGCCTCGGTGTCGGGGCGGGTCGCCTCCGAGACCGTGGCGACCGCCGTGCCGTCCGCCGGACAACGGATCTCCCGGTGACCACCGGCCACCGCGGCACGCCATTCTCCGTCCACATACAGATCTGCCACTGCCGCGCCCTTCGAAAATTCGTTGCGCATTGTGCACTGTATTGCTTGTGGTGGAACACCCTGGCCGAATGTACGGACACCCGTCAAGGGGTCTGCATGTCCCGATTCGGCCACCGCAGCGGCGCTCCACCGGGGGTGTCAGCCGCCCAG
The DNA here is from genome assembly GCF_044768135.1 of Streptomyces sp. NPDC101165. NCBI lineage: Bacteria > Bacillati > Actinomycetota > Actinomycetes > Kitasatosporales > Streptomycetaceae > Streptomyces > Streptomyces sp. NPDC101165. The sequence continues at coordinate 364,658 of NZ_JBIWPG010000007.1, forward strand.
CCGATGCAGCACCTTACGGCGCCAGCACTCCGTCTCGGCGATCTGGTTGAAGGTGAAGAGGTGCAGTCCGGCCACCCCCGCCGACGGCCGGGTGAGCTCTTCCGCGCCGCGAGCCAGCAGTCGCTCGGGGTCGTATCCACCGGGTGCCGCGAACCGCAGGAACCAGGAGGGGTGCCGGGCGAGAAAGCGGGTCGACTCCCCCACCCCGATCTTCGTCGCCATGGACAGCAGCTTCGCGCGCTGCACGGGCCCGGCGACGCCCACGTGCACGGGCAGTGTCACGTCGCGGCGCCGGATCCTGGCGATCCAGTCGCCGAGCGCGCGCGGGTCGAAGCACAGGTTGCTGACGACGTACGTGGCGTGCGCCCGCTTGTCCCACATCGACTGGATGGTGATGTCGTCGTGGATGAGCGGATGGCTCTCCGGATAGCCGGTGATCCCCAGGTCCGCGAAGGGGTTGCCCAGCTCGCTCAGCCTGCGCAGCACCGGCAGGGCACCGTCGTACGGCCCGGCCGGCGGGTCGGCGTCACCCGCGGGTACGAAGAGGTCGTCGACTCCCGCCGCCCGCAGCCGCTCGGTCACGTCCTTGAGGTGCGCGTCGTCCCGCAGCAGCCGCGCGGGGACGTGGGGGACGACGCGGTAGCCGTGCGCCGCGAGCCGCTCGGTGAGGCCGAGTGTCGGCTCCAGCCCCTTGACCGGCGACGCCGTGACCGTGACCACGACGTCGCGGGGCACATGGGCGAGGACCTTCTCCTCCGTCGCCCTCGCCGGCAGCACCTCGTAGCGGACGCGGGCGAGCAGCGCCCGCAGGGCCTCGGCGCCCACCGGCTACCCGGCCTGCTTCTGGGCGTCGCGGTGCCGGTAGTACGCGGCCTTGGACGGCGCCAACGGCTCCTTGCCGAGGATGAGGTCGGCCGCCTTCTCGGCGATCATCATCACCGGCGCGTAGATGTTGCCGTTGGTGACGTACGGCATCACCGACGCGTCCACCACGCGCAGTCCGTCCACGCCGTGCACGCGCATGCTCGTCGGGTCGACGACGGACATCTCGTCGGTGCCCATCTTGCAGGTGCAGGAGGGGTGCAGGGCGGTCTCGCCGTCCTTGGCGACCCAGTCGAGGATCTCCTCGTCCGTCGCCACGGACGGGCCGGGCGAGATCTCGCCGTCGTTGTAGGGGGCGAGCGCGGGCTGGTTGAGGAGGTTGCGGGCGACCCGGATCGCCTCGACCCACTCGCGGCGGTCCTGCTCGGTGGAGAGGTAGTTGAAGCGCAGCGCCGGGTGTTCGCGCGGGTCCTTGCTCTTGATCTTCACCGAGCCGAGGGCGTCGGAGTACATGGGACCCACATGGACCTGGTACCCGTGGCCGCCGGCGGGCACGGAGCCGTCGTAGCGGACCGCGATGGGCAGGAAGTGGAACATCAGGTTGGGGTAGTCCACGTCCTCGTTGCTGCGGCAGAAGCCGCCGGCCTCGAAGTGGTTCGTCGCGGCCGGTCCCTTGCGGAAGAGCCACTGCAGGCCGATGAAGGGGGCCCGCCACTTCGCCATGTACGGCTGCATGGAGACGGGCTGCTTGCAGGCGTACTGGATGTACACCTCCAGGTGGTCCTGCATGTTCTCGCCGACGCCCGGCAGGTCGTGGACGACGTCGATGCCGAGGGCGCGCAGTTCCTCGGCATTGCCGACGCCGGAGAGCTGCAGGAGCTGCGGGGAGTTGATCGCGCCGCCGCAGAGGATGACCTCCTTGGCCCGGACCTGCTGGAGGGCGCCCTTGCCGCGCTGGAACTCGACGCCCACGGCCTTCTTGCCCTCGAAGAGGACGCGGGTGACGAGGGCGCGCGTCTTCACGGTGAGGTTGGGACGCTTCCTGGCGGGCTTGAGGTACGCCTTCGACGCCGAAAGACGCCGACCGCGGTGGACATTGCGGTCAAACTTGGCGAAACCTTCCTGCCGATAGCCGTTGACGTCGTCCGTGGGCGCGTGGCCCGCCTCCTGGGTGGCCTCGAGGAAGGCGGAGAAGAGCGGGTTGGTGGCCGGGCCGCGTTCCAGGACGAGGGGGCCGTCATGGCCGCGGAACTCGTCGTCCGGGTCGGCGGCCAGGCAGTTCTCCATACGGCGGAAATACGGCAGGCAGTGGGCGTAGTCCCAGGTCGCCATGCCGGGGTCGGCCGCCCAGCGCTCGTAGTCCATCGGGTTGCCGCGCTGGAAGATCATGCCATTGATGCTGCTGGAGCCGCCGAGCACCTTGCCGCGCGCGTGGTAGACGCGCCGGCCGCCCATGTGGGGCTCGGGCTCGGACTCGTACTTCCAGTCGTAGAAGCGGCTGCCGATGGGATAGGTCAGCGCCGCGGGCATGTGGATGAACACGTCCCAGGGATAGTCGGGGCGGCCCGCCTCCAGCACGAGCACCCGGTTGCCGGGCTCGGCCGAGAGCCGGTTCGCAAGTGCGCTGCCGGCTGATCCACCACCGACGATGACGAAGTCGTAGTGCAGGAGAGCCATGGTGCCTCGTCTCGCTCGCGTCGTCGCTATGCGGGGATGCTAATACGAGTATCGCCATGCGCACCAGGTTGCGAACAACGCAACTTGTAAGATCTTTGTTCACACCGCGTTACTTGCAACTGCGTTGTTTACTGCGCGTATAGTTCCGCTATGAGCAACTACAGTCCGGAGACCGAAACGAACGGTTCACCGTCCGGCGGCGTGCAGTCCGTCGACCGGGCCATCAGCGTTCTGGAGATCCTCGCCCAGCGCGGCGAGGCGGGCGTGAGCGAGGTGGCCGCCGAGATCGATGTTCACAAGTCGACCGCGTTCCGTCTGCTCGGCGCCCTGGAGGCGCGCGGTCTCGTCGAGCAGGCGGGCGAGCGCGGCAAGTACCGGCTCGGCTTCGGCATCGTACGCCTGGCGGGCGCCGTGACGGGACGCATCGACATCACCCAGCAGAGCCGGCCCGTGTGCGAGCGCCTGGCCGAGGAGATCGGCGAAACGGTCAACATCGCGGTGATGCAGGAGCACTACGCGATCAACCTCTACCAGGTGCGTGGGCAGTCCGCCGTCACCGCGCACAACTGGGTCGGCCAGCTGACCCCCCTGCACGCCACCTCCAGCGGCAAGATCATGCTGGCCCATCTGCCGGCCCAGGACCGCGCCGCGGTGGTCACGGAGGCCGGCCTGAAGAAGCTGACCCCGCACACGATCTCCTCGAAGGCGAAGCTGGAGAAGAATCTCGCCGAGGCCCGGGAGCGCGGTTACGCCTGGACGCTGGAGGAGCTGGAGATCGGGCTGCACGCCATGGCCGCGCCGATCCGGGACCGGGAGGGCCAGGTCATCGCGTCGATCAGCGCCTCCGGGCCGTCGTACCGGTTCACCGAGGAGCGCATGCACGAACTGGCTCCGGTGCTGGTGAAGGGCGCCGAGGAGATCAGCCACCGCATGGGGTACCTGGGCTGAGCGCACACAGTACGACCGCTGTACGGCCCGCGTCCGCCCCCGCGCGGGCCACGGGCACCCTCCTCCGCCTCACTCCGGCTGCCGTGTACCGAGCCGCTCGTGCACCCAGTCGTGGAAGGCGCCGATGTGGTGCTCACTGGGCACCAGCACACCGCCCTTGGCGTACAGCCGTGAGCTCATGCCCGGCTGGGTGCGCTCGCAGGCGTCGAAGTCCTGGCGGTTGACCCGGTCGAAGAGTTCCACGGACCGGCCGACGTCCTTGCCGCTCTCCACCACGTGCGGGAGATAGAGCCAGTCACACTCGACGACGGTGCGGTCGACGGCGACCGGATACATCCGGTGGAAGATCACATGATCGGGCACCAGGTTGATGAACACCTGCGGCTTGACGGTGATCGCGTAGTACCGGCGGTCCTGGTCCTCGGAGACTCCGGGGATGCGGTCCAGCCCCTCGGTGCCGTCGACGGTGAAGCCCCGGACGTCCTCGCCGAACTCGGCTCCGTGGCCGACGTAGTACTGGGCGGCGTAGCCGTCGGCGAACTCGGGCAGCACCTCGGTGAGTTCGGGATGGATCGTGGCGCAGTGGTAGCACTCCATGAAGTTCTCGATGATGAGCTTCCAGTTCGCCTTGACGTCGTAGACGATCCGCCTGCCCACCGCGAGGTTGTCGATGTCGTAGCGCTCGATCGACTCGACGTCGCCCAGCCGCTCGACCACGGCCCCGATCACGTCCTGCTCGAAGGACGGCGGGTCCTCCGCGAGGCACACCCAGACGTAGCCGAGCCATTCGCGCACGGCCACACTCACCAGGCCGTACTCGGTGCGGCCGACGTCGGGCATCTTGGTGAGGTTGGGCGCCGCGACCAGCTTGCCGTCCAGGCCGTAGGTCCAGGCGTGGTACGGGCACTGGAAAGCCCGCTTGACCTCGCCGGAATCCTCGGTGCAGAGCTTGGCTCCGCGGTGCCGGCAGACGTTGAAATACGCACGGATCGAGTGGTCCCGGGCCCGGGTGACGAGGATGCTCTCACGGCCCACGTCGACGGTGCGGAAGGCGCCGGGCTTCGGCAGGTCCGCGGCGCGGGCGACGCAGAACCACATCGTCTCGAAGATGCGCTCCTGCTCCTGGGCGAAGATCCCCGGGTCCGTGTAGGCGGAGCCGGGCAGGGTGGCGATGAGGCTGTCCGGCAGGTTTGTCGAGGTCAACGCTGCACTCCTCGGGAAACGTCGTGGAAGGTTCAGTCACGTGCCGGGAAGAGCGACTTCCTATGAGTTGCACATGACGCAACTTCGAGTGTCATGTGCAACGCAGCATGGGAGGTCGCCGGCGCGGTGTCAAGATGCCGTGGCGGTGAACTGCTTGCGCCAGCGGGTGAACAGCCGCGGCTGGTTCATCCCGAGCGCGGCGACCGGCCGGCCCGCCCGCCGGTAGACGGCCAGGAAGCTGCGGTCGTCGGCCGAGCCCTCCTCGACCGTCACGCTGTCGGCTCCGGCGGCGTGACCGACGAACTGGATCTTCACGCCGTACTGGTCGGACCAGAAGTACGGCGGCCGTGGCACACCCGGTTCCGTGGCACCGTGCGCGAGCAGCGTGGCCACGGCGGCGTCGGGCCGCTCCAGCGCGCCGGTCCAGTGCTCGACCCTGCGGTGGATTCCGGTGCGCGGGTCGTACCAGTTGGCGCAGTCGCCCACGGCGACCACCCCGGCGACACTGGTGCGCCCGTCGGCGCCGCACTTCACGCCGTTGTCGAGCGCCACGCCGGACCCCTGAAGCCACTCGACACAGGGCCGCGCGCCGACCCCGACGACGACCGTGTCGGCGGGGACGGAGCGACCGTCCTCCAGCAGTACGGCATCGACCCTGTGTTCCCCGCTCAGCCCCTTCACCCCGACCCCGCACAGCAGTCGTACACCGTGGTCGGCGTGGAGGGCCGAGACGACCCGGCCCATCGCCTCGCCGAGCGGTCCGGCCAGCGGCGTCGGCGCTGCCTCGATCACGGTCACGTCGAGGCCGAGGGCGTACGCCGTGGAGGCCACCTCGGCGCCGATGAACCCGCCGCCGATCACCACCAGCCGTCCGCCGCGGGCGAGGTCGTCCCGCAGGGCGCGGGCGTCGTCGACGGTGCGCAGCACATGGACCCCGGCGAGCCCCTCGGTGCCGGGCAGGGTGCGGGCGGCGGCTCCGGTCGCGAGGACCACGCCGTCGGCGCGGATCTCGCGGCCGTCGGCGAGCCGGATCGCCCGCTCGGTGCGGTCGAGACCGGTGGCGCGGACCCCGAGCACCCACTCCGCCCGGAGTTCCTCGTCGTCCCGCTCCAGTGCCAGGTCCGCCTCGCCGAGCGCACCGGCCAGGAACTCCTTGGACAGCGGTGGCCTGTCGTACGGGCGGTGGGGCTCGTCGCCGATGACGACGAGCCGGCCGTCGTACCCGCGCTGCCGCAGTGAGCGCGCGGCCGACAGACCGGCCAGCGACGCGCCCACCACGGCGACGGTCCTCACGCGGGGCCTCCGGCGAGGCGGGCGGCGATGCACGGCGGCAGGTTGGGCGCGTCCGTGGACAGCCGGACGTAGACCGTCCCGTCCTCGACGACGACCTCGTGGGTGCGGACCGGGAGCTTGGCCGGGGGTGCGTCCACGGCTCCGGTCCTCAGGTCGAACTTGGAGGCGTGCAAGGGGCATTCGACCTCGCAGCCCTCCAGCCAGCCGTCGGCGAGCGAGGCGTCCTGGTGGGTGCACGTGTCGTCGATGGCGAAGAGCTCGCCGTCGTCGGTGTGGAACACCGACACGGGCGGGTCGATGTCGAGCCGATGGGCCTCGCCTCGCGGCAGATCCGCGAGCCGGCACGCGGGAATCATCATGACACCTCGGTGCGTATAACGAAACGGATTGCGATTGACGCAACGCCAGTCTGCGGGCCGTTCTGAAGCGTTGTCAAGGCGTCCACAGGCCGGGTTGCGCACGGTCCGACGACGGTCTTCGAGGCACGCCGAAGCGACCTCGAAAGCGCAGGTGAACAAGGGGGCACGACCTCGTCCGGTACGACGACGGCCCTGCCCCGGTGCCGTCCACGAGGTCCGTCACCGGCTCAGGGCCGCCTCTCCGCCGACGCGGTCAGAAACCGCGGTCGATCCACTCCTGGAGATGCGGCGCCTCGGCGCCGACGGTGGTGGTCTCCCCGTGGCCGGTGTGCACGACGGTGCCCTCCGGCAGGCCGAGTAGCCGGTCCCCGATCGAGCTGATGATGGTGGGGAAGTCGCTGTACGACCGTCCCGTCGCCCCCGGCCCGCCGGCGAACAGCGTGTCGCCGCTGAAGAGCGCGGAGAGGTCCGGGGCGTGCAGACAGACGGCTCCGGGGGCATGGCCCGGGGTGTGCAGCACGGTCAGCTCGGTGTCCGCGACCGGGATGCGCTGCCCGTCGGTCAGTTCGCCGTCCGGCAGCCGGTCGGGGTGGGTCTGTTTCCACAGCGGCAGATCGTCGGCGTGCAGCAGGATCGGGGCGCCGGTCCGGTCGGCGAGTTCGGGCGCGGCGTCGATGTGGTCGTTGTGGGCATGGGTGCACACGATCGCCCGCAGGGTGCGTCCGCCGAGGGCCCGGACGATCGCGTCGGCGTCATGGGCGGCGTCGATGACGAGCGCCTCGTCGTCGTCCCCCACGATCCACACGTTGTTGTCGACGTCCCAGGTGCCGCCGTCCAGCGAGAACGTCCCCGAGGTGACGAGGTGTTCGATGCGGGCGCCGCTCGTCACAGGATCACCACCGAGCGCAGGACGTCGCCGTGGTGCATGCGCTCGAAGGCCTTCTCGACCTCGTCCAGGGCGATGGTCTCGGTGACGAAGGCGTCCAGGTCGAGGCGGCCCTGCAGATAGAGGTCGATGAGCATCGGGAAGTCGCGGGAGGGCAGGCAGTCCCCGTACCACGACGACTTCAGCGCCCCGCCCCGGCCGAAGACGTCCAGCAGCGGCAGCTCCAGCTTCATCTCCGGGGTCGGCACACCGACCAGCACCACGGTCCCGGCGAGATCGCGGGCGTAGAAGGCCTGCCGGTAGGTCTCCGGACGGCCCACCGCCTCGATGACGACGTCGGCGCCGAAGCCCCCGGTCAGCTCACGCACCGCGTCGACCGCGTCGGTCTCCTTGGAGTTGACCGTGTGGGTCGCGCCCAGCTTCGCGGCCGTGGCCAGCTTGCGATCGTCGATGTCGACGGCGATGACCTTCGCCGCGCCCGCGAGCCTGGCCCCGACGATCGCCGCGTCCCCCACGCCGCCGCAACCGATGACCGCCACGGTGTCACCGCGCCCGACGTTGCCGGTGTTGATGGCCGCACCGATGCCCGCCATCACCCCGCAGCCCAGCAGTCCGGCGGCGGCAGCCGAAGCGGCCCGGTCCACCTTGGTGCACTGCCCGGCCGCGACGAGCGTCTTCTCGGCGAAGGCTCCGATCCCCAGCGCGGGCGACAGCTCCGTGCCGTCGGTCAGGGTCATCTTCTGCTTCGCGTTGTGTGTGTTGAAGCAGTACCAGGGCCGCCCGCGCAGACAGGCCCGGCACTGCCCGCACACGGCACGCCAGTTCAGGATCACGAAGTCACCCGGTGCCACGTCGGTGACCCCTTCGCCGACGGCCTCGACCACCCCCGCGGCCTCGTGCCCCAGCAGGAACGGGAACTCGTCGCTGATGCCGCCCTCGCGATAGTGCAGATCGGTGTGGCAGACGCCGCAGGCCTCGATCTTGACCACTGCCTCACCCGGGCCGGGGTCGGGCACGACGATCGTTTCCAGACTGACAGGGGCGCCCTTGCTCCGCGCGACGACCGCTCGGACCTGCTGAGACATGGCCACTCCTCGGCTGACAGAGGGACGAGACGTTGCCTAATACGGTACGCATCTCGTGTTTCGCAACACAGCATCGCGGAGGCCGCAGCAGCGGTCAAGGATCCGTCGGGCGGTACCCGCAGACCTGCGGCAACGGGCTCACGGGCCGAGCCGGTTGCTCCGCCCGCCGAGGGATCGGGTGGAGCAACCGGCCTGCATCGGCGGAGACGACCTCACCGCGTGGCTCGTGCCGCCCTCTCGATGACATCCGCGACGAGGCGGGGATGTGAGACGGCCACGGAGTGCGAGGCGGCGACCTCGATGGTGTGGGCGTGCGCGCGCCGGGCCATGAAGCGCTGCACGGCGGCGGGGATGTTGAGGTCCTGGGTGGTGATGATGTCCCAGGTGGGCTTGTTCTTCCAGGCGGCGGCGGTGGCCTTCTCCGCCAGCGCGGCCTGGGCGATGGGCCGCTGGGTGGCGGCCATGAGGGCGGCCTGGTCCGCGGGGACGTCGGCGGCGAACTGGTGACGGAACTTGTCCTGCCGGATGTAGAGGTCGGTTCCGGTGGTGCCGTCGGCGTCGGTGTAGGGAACGGGGTCGAGGGCGTCGGGGAGAGTGGAGCCGGGGTACTTGTTCGTCAGCCCGAGGGCGCTCTCGCCGGGGGCCGGGAGGAAGGCCGCGACGGAGACCAGGGCCTTGACCTGGGGGTCGTTCGCGGCGGCCTGGCTGATGACCGAGCCGCCGTAGGAGTGGCCGACGAGAATCTTGGGGCCCTTCACGTGGTCGAGGACGCTGCGCAGGGCGGCGGCGTCGCTGTGCGGACCGCGCAGCGGGTCGGCCGCCGCGACGACCGGGTAGCCGTCGGCGTGCAGCCTTTCGATCACGCCGTTCCAGCTGGAGCCGTCGGCGAAGGCTCCGTGTTCCAGGACTATGGTCGGCCTGGCCTGCCGATCCGCCACGGCGGGCCGGGACGCGCCGTTCGCGGAGACGGCGAGCGTACCGACCGCGGTACCCGCCATGACCGTCGCGGCGGCAGCCATCGCGAACCGCCGCCCGCGCACACCCTTCGTACCGACCATGAGAAATCGCCCTCCGGAAACCTCGGACTGTTCGGACCGTGCTGTGTGAAAGCGCTGCTCGACGTTCACTTCGAGTCGCCCTTCGACGATGTCGTGGCCACGTTGATGGTGACGGGGATGTTGCCGCGGGTCGCCTTGGAGTAGGGGCAGATCCGGTGGGCGGCCTCGGCGAGTTCACGGGCGGTGTGCTCGTCGACGCCACCGAGGGTGGGGTTGAGCGTGGCGGAGAGGGTGAACTCGCCGTCGTCGCCGTGCGTGAGCGTGATCTCGGAGGTGATGGCGGTGCTGGTGAGCTTGATCCCGCGGGTGGCGGCGGCGCGGCGCAGGGCACCGAGGAAGCAGGCTGCCCAGCCGGCGGCGAAGAGCTGTTCCGGGTTGGTGGCGTTGCCCGCGCCGCCGAGCTCCTTGGGGATGGACAGGGTGTGGTCCAGGAGGCCGTCCTGAGAGCGGACGGTGCCGCCGTTGCGGCCCTCTCCGGTGACGTTGACGACGGCCGTGTAGCTGAGTGCCATGGCAGGTCCCCCATCTTGGGTCGTGAGGTACAGGGATGTGTCGGATGTGGTCGAGACGTCTGATGCCGGGATGTGGGTCAGTGCCGGCGCGACGGGACGCAGCGGAAGCTGTCGGCGTCGGCCGGGTCGCCCTGGCCCTTGTAGTGGGACACCAGGGGGTAGCGGCACAGGTCACGGGTGAGCGTCCGGCCGTAGGCGTCGGTGAGCGAGGCGCTGAGCGTCTCGGGCGCCTTGCCCTGCTCGACCCACTTGGTCAGCGCCGCCAGGTCGTCCACCTTGTCCTTCAGCGCGCAGTGGGCCGTGCCCGGGGCGAGGAAGAGGCGGTAGAAGTCGTCGACCCGGTGTGAGCCGCCCAGCTTCCGCTCGATGCGCTCGCGGTAGTCCACGGTGCCCCGAGTGGGGATCAGCTGGTCTGCCTGACCGTGGTAGGTGAGAAGCTTGCCGCCCGACTTGCGGAATGCCGACAGATCCGGGTCGTCGGTGCCGATGACCTTGTCGTACTCGGCCTGGGACTGCCTGAAAAGCTGCGTGAACCGGTCGTACGTCAGCTTCGAGGTGTCGAAGGAGGGCTGCTTCTTCACCCACGACGCGACCCAGGCGGCCGGGACGGGGAACGGTGCGTCACCGGCGAGACTCGTGAAGTCGGCGCCGACCGGCAGGCCGTACCACAGCCTCTTGCCCGACGTGGTCCGTGGGCCGTCCCAGATCCGGCGCACCACGGCCGCGTCGGCAGCGGTGATCGTCTCCTCCTCGCCGGCGCAGACGACCTTGGTGCCGATCAGCCTGCGGGGGTCGAAGGTGCACCGCTCGGGGTCGGAGACCAGGCCGTCCCCGACACCGTCGAGCTGGTCGCAGGCCTTGAGGGCGGCCTGGTCGAAGGCGTTGAACTCGCAGGCGCTCGGGCGGTTCTTGGCCTCGTTCATCACCACCTGCGGCCACAGGGTCGCGACCTCGAACTCGTCCCAGTTGACGGCGGGCGCGTCGGCGAGGATGCCGTCGAAGTCGTCCGGGTGGCGCTGGGCCTCCATGTAGCCCTGGCGTCCGCCGGTGGAGCAGCCGTTCCAGTAGGAGTAGGAGGCGGCCTTGCCGTAGACCTCGTCGACGACCTGCTTGCCGACGAGCGCCATCTCGTGCTGGGAGCGGTCGGCGAAGTTCTTCAGCAGCGCACTGTCGACCTGTCCCTCGCCGTTCAGGGCCCAGTGGGTGTCCAGGACGTCGCCCACGCCCGCGTCGGTGGTGGCGACGGCATAGCCGTTCTTGACCGCCGTACCCAGGCCCACACCGTTGTCCCCGGCCGCGTAGGCAGCGCCGCCGAGCGCCTGGAAACGGCCGTTCCATCCCTGCGCGGGCAGCCATGTCCGCACCTTGGCGTGGTCGTCGTCACCGGGATGGGTGAGGGTGACCGTCACCTCGCAGTAGGCCGGTACGCCGGAGACCGAACCTCCCAGGATCCCGGTCCCGTTCACCGTGCCGCCCGCCTGGCGGGTCACCGTCACGGACTCCACCTCGGTGCCGGCCGGGGCCTTCACGGAGACGGTCGAGCAGGTGAACGGGGCGGAGGCGGAGCCTCGGTTGTCCGCGGAGGCGCTGACCGGCAGGCACATGGCCGCCGCCAGCGGTACACCGGCCGCGAGAAAGGTCAGAAGTCGTCTCATTGACGTTCCTGTCATGAAGGGGGGTGCGTCTGCTCGCTGCAGCGCGACACGTGTGAGGGATCGGCTTCGAATGAACCGAGTGCATAACCTCTTTAACTGGTGACGATGCTTGCACGGGCGAGAGCGACCCGTCAAGAAGATGTGGGAGTACCGCAGTTGGCCTGCTGCAATGCTGGGACTTCGACACACGTGTGCGCGTCCCGGAGAGGTGTCACACGGAAGCCGGTCCGATGGTGTGATCCCGTCGGGCCCCCGGCCCGGCTCGCCCGCTTGGCGTACGAGTGCCGGGCCGGCTCGCGTCCGTCACCGAGCAGGTGTCGGCGACGGACCGACTGCTGGTCACCGGAGGGAACGGGGCCGGGAAGTCCACCCTGTTGGCCGTGCCCGCCGGACGACTGTCACCCGAGGGCGAGGTGCGGCGACGGCAGGGTCTGACGGTGGGGCTGCTCGACCAGGACACCGTCTTCGCACTCCCGGACCGGACCGTACGGGAAACGTACGCGTCGGCATTGGGCGCCGAACGGGCCGAGGCGGTGCCGCTGGGCTCACTGGGTCTGCTGTACGAGGCGGACCTGGACAAGGAGGTCGGCCGGCTCTCGGTCGGGCAGCGCCGACGGCTCGCACTGGCACTGCTGGTGGCGCGACCGCCTCAGTTGCTGCTGCTCGACGAACCCACCAACCATCTGTCCCCGCGTCTGTGCGACGAACTGGAGGCGGCCCTGGGCACGGGCCCCGGTGCGATCGTGCCGGCCGGCCACGACCGCTGGCTGCGCAGGCGCCGGCAGGGCCGTGAGATCCGGCTCGACTCCTACAGCCCCAGGTCCAGAGCCAGACACGAGTAGGAGGTCCACGAGGCCTCGGGGTTGCACGAGGCCACCCCGCCGCTCCGGCCGGCTTCCGCCTCTTCGGTCATGTCCTCGAAGCGGATGCGCCGGGGAAGCTTGCCGAACCGCGCGCGCCGCGCCGCGGCGGCGGGGTCAGTCATCGGTTCCCTTGCCTTGTCCATGACCGAACTCCACTTCTTCATGCCGTCCAGGGTCACGCCCTGCATCGAGTAACCACTCTGACAGGTGACGAGCGTGGTCGCAAGATTCATCACCATTCAAATGGGTTATCAAATTCGATGCATAACCGCTTTGACTAGTGACGTGCTCTGTGCCAGTGTCGCCCTGCACGCAAACTCGCGGCATCCGTGCAGCACTTGGTCCGACACCACGGGAGGCTTCACATGATCAACAGGCGCACCTTCACCAAGGCGATGGGCCTGGGCGCGGGAGCGACCGCCGTCTCACTGGCCGGTCTGCAGGGTGTTTCGAGCGCCACCCCGACTCCTTCGGGCCCTGCGGGCACCCCTGGCGCCCACACCGCCTTCCCCTCGCTGAAACAGGTCAGGGCCGGTCTGCTGAACGTCGGCTACGCCGAGCTGGGCCCCGCTCATGGCCCGGTGGTCATCTGCCTGCACGGCTGGCCCTACGACATCCACAGCTACGTCGATGTCGCTCCCCTGCTGGCGGCCGAGGGCTACCGCGTGATCGTCCCGTATCTCCGCGGTCACGGCACCACGCGCTTCCTGTCCTCCCGCACCTTCCGCAACGGGCAGCAGTCGGCGATCGCCCTGGACATCATCGCGCTGATGGACGCTCTCAAGATCCACAAGGCGGTGATCGCCGGCTTCGACTGGGGCTCGCGGACCGGCGACATCCTCGCGGCGCTGTGGCCCGAGCGCGTCAAGGCCCTGGTCTCGGTGAGCGGTTACCTCATCACGGACCGCAAGGCCCAGCTCGAACCGCTCCCGGCGGCCGCGGAGCACACCTGGTGGTACCAGTTCTACTTCGCCACGGAGCGCGGCAAGAAGGCCATGGAGGACCACGACCACCGCCTCCAGCTGACCCGGCTCGTCTGGGACCTCGTCTCCCCGACCTGGGACTTCGACGACGCCACCTTCGCGCGCACCGCGGCCGCCTTCGACAACCCGGACTACGCCACGATCGTCATCCACAACTACCGCTGGCGGCTCGGCGTGGCCGACGGCGAACGCCGTTACGACCGCTACGAGGAGAAGCTGGCCACGGCACCGTCCATCGCGGTGCCGACGATCACCCTGGACCCCGAGAAGGATCCCTTCACCCCGCCCGGTGACGGTTCCATGTACCGGGACAAGTTCACCGGCAGGTACGAGCACCGGACGCTGACCGGCATCGGCCACAACCTGCCGCAGGAGGCGCCGACGGCGTTCGCGCAGGCCGTGGTCGACGCGGACCGCCTGTGAGGGAGTGAACTCGACTCCGCCACAGCAGAAGTCAGCTCGTCGTGCGCCCCACGAGGGTGTACGACACCGAGCGCTCGCGCTTGTGGCGCCGGATCCGCCCCTTGGCGACGAGTGATTCGAGGGCGTTGCGCACGACCTGCGGGGTGGGCGAACGGTCCGGGTTCCGCTCCATCAGCTCGTCACGCAGGTCCTTGGCCGACCGCGGCTCGTCGTGGGCCGCGAGCAGATCGATCAGGGCATCTCCGAGCAGGGGCTGCCGCGACTTCCCCGTCTCGGCGGCCTTCGCCCGGGCGGTGACGGGTCGCTGCTGTGGCTGCTCGGGAAGGGGCGCAGGATTGGCCTCTTCATACCGTTCGGCGAGCGTCAGGATGTCCGTCAGGAGGGCTTCCTCCTGCTCCAACATCTTGATCTTCTCGGCCAGTTCACGCTGTCGGCGGCGGTTCTCCGCCAGATCCGACACGGCCTGTTCGACGTACCGCGCTCGGAGCGAGGCGGCTGATCGGTTGGTCACAACCGTTCACTCCCCAGTGAGTGCCACATGACGCCGCGCATCGTACCTACGCGACGTCAGCCCTACGCGACGTCAGCTCTTCGTGCTGTGCTGGCGGGCCCGGTAGGCTGCGGCCTTGACCCTGTTGCCGCACGTCCGCATGGCACACCAGTCCCGTCGGTGGCCTCGTGAGCGATCGAGGTAGACCTGGGTGCACTCGGGACGGGCGCACTCGCGCAACAGCGCCGCCTCGTCACCCCCGATGATCTCGACGGCCTCACGGGCGAGGGCGGCAAGTCCCTGGACAGCAGTGCCGGTTCGGGTCGCACCGTCAGGACCTAGCCGCACGGTCACGGGGAGACCGGCCGCCTGCAGGTTCACCTCGGCGACCGCCTCGGCCGGCATCGGCCGCCCCTCGATCCGGGCCGCGACCAGGCAGTAGATCGCCTCACGCAGCTCCAGAGCGATGGCGAGGTCGGCCTCGCTCGCCCGGGACGCCAGATCGAGCATCCCGGATTCCAGGAACCAGTCGTCGAGCAGCTCCGGGGAAGCGAGCTTCTCCATCGGCTCGGCGTTGCGTCGCGCGCGCAGCGTGCCGACGAAGTCCAGAGGAAGCGTCCCGCAGGGGAAAGCGTGATTCACGTAACCATACTGACGGGTGACTCACGGATAAGCAACATCCTGCCCGTGACAACCCGTCCGCAAGGCACCTGCTTGACCAGTTACGACGCGTCGCGGTCCCGACCGGTGAAGTCGGCCGCAGGCTCCGGGTGCGAACAGGAGGGCGGCGATTCCGGACCTGGCCCGGCCCGCCCTCCTGGCTTCCCGCGCGCACCCGCCGAATCGGCGTTGCCGTTCGAGCAGCGGCAGTTCGGCAGATGTGCCTTCTCAGAAGGCGGAGTTGGCGAACCAGTGGGCCAGGAGCTGCTCGTCGCCCTCGTGGGCAAGGGCCTCTGCCTCGTAGGGCAGCCGGCCGTAGACGAGCAGGAGCAGGTCGGCCGCGGTCCCCTGGACGGTCGCGTCGGCGGCGGCCGCGGCCGGGTGGGCCGTGTCGAGACCGAAGCCGTCGGGCCGCAGGCGGACGACCCAGGCGTCGTCCCCGTCGGTCGTGCGGAAGCGGATGGTCCTGTCGGGGCCGCGCAGGTCGGCCACCTTGGGGGCGAAGAAGCCGGCGAAGGGAAGATTGACGAGGAACTCGTCGATCCCGTCGACCGCGACCGGGCGGTCGATCGCGGGCCGGAGTCCGAGTGCGAGCTCGGCGTCGACTCGATGCAGCAGGGTCTCGAAGAGCATCCGGCGTGCCCAGAACCGGGCGTACTGGTCGGCGCCCCATGCCCACATCGGCTGGTTCGGGTCGGTGGCTGCGAAGGCGTCCGCGGCCACGGTCGCGCTCTCGGCCAGCCAGTCGGGGTATCCGTCCTCCTGGTCCGGGAGCCGAAGGTCCACTTCACGCGAGCGCGGGGGTTCCTGGATACGCGCCCGCAGGAGGACCGAGAACCAGCGCTGGACGCTGCCGGTGTGCTTGACCAGGTCGGCCAGCGTCCAGCCGGGGCAGCTCGGCACCGCTGTGGCCAGGTCGGCCTCCTTGACCGCCGCGACGAACCGGGCGGTCTCCGCCGCGACCGCCGTGCGGTGATCGACCGAGGTGAAACCGGACGCGTGCCCGGCGTGGTCAGACGTCTTCATCGTGACTTGCCTTTCGGAGAAACCGCGGGTTCAGCCGGACGGTCGGCCGATGACGGCCTTGTCGTGGCTGAACCCGTCACTGGACGCAGGTGCTGTGCCGTCCGCCCGTACGCAGGGCCGCCGGCAGCGAGTGAAACACGGTCACACGAGTTCGGCGCCGGCTTCCGCTTCTGCGATCTCCGCCGTTCCGGAGTCCGCGACCTTCTTCGACACGGGCGTACGAGGCGCATGCGTCGACTTGATTCCGAGGAGGGACACGGCGACAACCAGACCGAAGGCCACGCCGGCGATCACGAAGCTCGTCGTGAACTGGCTCTCCTGGGGCAGTGCGGGCGCTCCGGCCGGAAGCGGGATGGTCTTCGACGCCAGCAGCGAGGTGATCACGGCGCTGGCGACGGCACTGCCGACCGAGCGGGAGATGGAGTTGATGCCGTTGGCGATGCCGGACTGGTGGGCGGGGACGCTGGCCACGATGAGCGCTGGCATGGCGGCGTAACCGAAGCTGATCGCCAGGCCGATGACCATGCCCGCGCCGATCACGGAGGCGGTCGCATCGTGCGCGACGCTCAGCCACGTGAAGCCGAGCACTCCGAAGCAGGCCCCGGCGGCCAGGGTGAAGCGCGCGCCGAGCCGGCGCACCAGAACGCCGCCGAACTGGGCGCCCGCGAGCGAAATGAGCGTGGTCGGAAGCAGATACACCACGGACGCTTCGAGCACGGAAGCGCCGAAGCCGTAGCCCGCGATCTTCTCCGGCACCTGGACGAGGTAGGAGACACCGATGAACTGGGCGAACATCGCGAATCCCAGCAACAACCCGGCCAGGTTGGTGAAGAGAACGGGCCGGTGGGCGAACATCTTCATGTCCACCATCGGTTCCCCGACGCGGCTCTCGGTGATGACCCACACCACCGCCGTGACCACCGCCCCGGCGAAGGATCCGAGCGTACGGCCGGACGTCCAACCCCACTCGTGCCCCTGCGAGATGGGCAGAAGCAGCAGCACCAGCAGCATCGCCAGGGTGAGCGCGCCCAGCCAGTCCGTCCGGCCTCCCGTAGTCGTCCGGGAAGCGGGCACCGTGAACAGCACTCCCGCCAGCGCCACCACCGCGAGCACCACCGCGAGCCAGAAGACCCGGTGGTAGTCGGGGTCGGAGCCGCGGGTGAGGAGCCCCGCACCGACCAGCGCGAGCCCGCTGCCGAACGCGAGCGTGCCACTGACCAGGGCCATGGCACCGTGCAGCTTCTCCGGCTTGATCTCCTCGCGCAGGATGGAGAGCGCGAGCGGGAAGATCGCCGTCGCCGCTCCCTGCATCACCCGGCCGACGATCAGCCATGTCAGCGAGGTGGTGGTGGCGGCGAGCACCGAGCCCGCGATCATCACGAGCAGAACGCCTACAAGGGTGGGCTTCTTGCCGTGCTGGTCGCCCAAGCGGCCGAGCAGCGGGGTGAAGACTGCGGCCGAAAGAAGCGTGGCGGTGGTCACCCAGCTGACGTTCGACGTGGTGGCGTGCAGGTCGCCCTGAATGATGCCCAGGATCGGGACGACCAGGGTCTGCATCATCGAGACGACCATCGCGGAAAGCCCGAGCACCAGGACGACCGCAGTGTCCGCCGAGCGGCGTCCGGCCGCCGTGTGCTGTTCGTGAGACACGGAATCTCTTCCCTGATTGAGACTTCGACGAACTACTTCAGAACATCGAAGCTTGAGAACTTCAAGTAATGGGCGAGACCGTAGCCGTCAATATTTGAGATCGTCAAGTTTCCGGGGGTAAGGTGCCCGGCATGACGGCACTCCCCCGCGTCACCCCCGCCCAGCTCATGGAGCTGCTCTCCGTGTCGCTGGCTGCCTACTACGGCGACTTCACGGTCGCCGCCGCGAGCGAGAACCTCACGGCCAGCCAGGGCAAGACGCTCAATGTGCTGCGCCGGGGGCCCGCCTCCATGAGCGTGCTCGCCACCACGCTGACCTGCGACGCCTCCAACATGACCGGGATCATCGACCGGTTGGAGAAGCGCGGCTTGGTACGCCGCGAGCCCAGCCCCTCCGATCGGCGCGTCAAGAACGTCCTCCTCACCGCGGAGGGCGAGCAGGTCATCGACGTGATCCGCGGGAAGATGAACAACACGCTGGCCGGCCTGAACAGACTCAGCGAGCAGGAGCAGGACACCCTGTACGCGCTGCTGGAGCGCGCCTTCACCGCGCAGGCCGCGGCTGCCTGACCCGGCGGCTCACCAAAGACGGCGAGCCGCCGAGTCCCTCGGCGGGCCTGCCGTACGCCCCGATCCGCACCGCGCGTCCGGACGTACGGCTCCCTCCCGTCCTCAGGTGCCGGCAGGCTTGCCCGGACCGGGGACCTTACGGAAACGGAACGGCTCCGGGTCGCGGCCGGGCTGGATGAACCAGCACTCCCCGGTGCCGTCTCCGGTGACGATCCGCAGCACCGTGTCCGCCACGACCTGAGCCGGGATGACCGGCAGTCCCTGCTCGGAGAGCATGTCGCGCAGCGGATCGATGATCCGCGACTCGGCGAAGCCGGGGCAGACGGCGTTGAAGCGCACGTTCTCCGGCGCAAGAGCCGGCCCCAGCGAGCGGGCAAGTCCTACGACCGCATGCTTGTTGGCCGCGTACAGGGGATCGAGCGGTACGGCCGCCAGGCCTGCCAGGGACGCCGTGGCCACGATCGTCCCTCCACCGCGGGCCCGCAGCGCCGGCAGCACCGCATGGGTGCCGAAGACCACGCCGTCGAGGTTGGCTCCCATCGCGCGACGGTAGCGTCCCAGGTCGAAGTCGTCGCCGAGGCCGCATCCGGTGGCCACGCCTGCGTTGAGCAGCGCTATGTCGATTCCGCCGCACTGCTCCTGGGCGAAGTCGACCAGCGCGCGGTTGGCGTCGGGGTCGGAGACGTCACAGGCGTGGAAATGGCCGCCGGCCATCTCGGCCACCTCGCGGCCACCCTCCGCGTCGAGGTCCGCGACGACCACGCGCGCCCCCGCCTTCGCCAGCGCCAGTGCCGTGGCCCGGCCCAGTCCGCTGGCACCGCCGGTGACGACGGCCACCTTGCCCTGAAGCGCAGTACCGTCCGTCCGTCCCGGCTGTGCGGCGGCGTTGCTCTCGACGGCGGTCATGACAGCTCCAGGACGAGCTTGCCGACGTTCTCCCCGCGGAAGAGCATCCCCAGCGTCTCGGGGAAGTCGTCCACGCTTCCCCTCACCACGTGTTCCTTGACCTTGATGCGGCCGGCTCCGATCCAGGCGGAGATGTCCTCAGCGGCCTGCGCGTAGCGCTTGGCGTAGTCGAAGACGACGAAGCCCTCCATGCGGGCGCGGCGCACCAGCAGCGAGAGGTAGTTGGAGGGGCCCTTGACCGGTGTGGCGTTGTTGTACTGGCTGATCGCACCGCAGACCACGACACGCGCGTGCATCGCCAGTCGTGTCAGGGCGGCGTCGAGGATGTCGCCTCCGACATTGTCGAAGTAGACGTCGATGCCGTCGGGGGCCTCCCGGCGCAGCGCCTTCCTGACGTCCTCGGCGCGGTAGTCGATCGCCGCGTCGAATCCCAGTTCGTCGGTGAGCATGGCGCACTTCTCCGGCCCGCCGGCGATGCCCACGACCCGGCAGCCCTTGGCCTTCGCGATCTGACCGGCGATGGTGCCGACCGCACCGGCCGCACCCGACACCACGACGGTCTCGCCGTCCTTCAGCGCCCCGACGTCCAGCAGGCCGAAGTAGGCGGTCATGCCGGGCATGCCCAGCGCGCCGAGATACGTCGAGGGCGGGGCGAGCGAGGTGTCGATCTTCATGGCGCCCCGGCCGTCGGAGACCACGTACTCCTGGACGCCGAACGTGCCGACCACGTGATCGCCCGGCCGGAAGTCGGGGTGGTTGGACGCGGTGACCTCGATGACCGATCCGGCGCGCATCACCTCGCCGATGCCCACCGGCGGCAGGTAGGAGGGACGGTCGTCCAGCCAGCCCCGCATCGCCGGGTCCAGGGAGATGACGCGCGTCCGGCCCGCGAACCGGCCCGGACCGGGCTCGTCGACGAGTCCTGAACAGTGCTCCCAGTCATCGGGTTTGACCTCGCCCACGGGGCGGGCGGCCAGACGGATCTGGCGGTTGGTCGCAGACATCGCGCCTCCTGTCGTTCACGGCTTCGCCGCAGGGTACCGACCAGTAGGTATGTCCGAGGGTGTGATGTTCGACACGCGACGGGCCGCGAGGCGGGAAGGCGGGCCGAACGGGCTGTCGTACACCCGACCCCGAAACGTGACCCAAGTGGCCTTATGGGCATCCCAACCAGTCGGTATCGTGCGCCGCCAAGCCATCCCCCGTTTCACCTCCACGGATCCGAGCCGCAGCGGAAGGCCATGCGATGACATTCGCCGACGACAACCGGTACCCGCCATCAGAAACGGGGTGGCCGCCCCGCATCGAGCCCCAGGGGTACGCGCCCCATGCCCCTCGGTACGAGTCGTATGGGCAAGCCCCGTGGGGCTCGCCGTACGGGCAGGCCTCTTGGGACGCGCCGTACGGGCAGGCCTCTTGGGGCGAGCCGAACCCGTACGAGGCTCATCGGCGCAGTGCCGACCTCGCCGCCCTGCGCTCGGCCTACCGCCTGCTCCGCCGGATCTCCACGCTCACGGCGCTCGGCTCCTTCGTGGTGTATGTCGTGCTGTCCTGTTATGCGCCCGGCCTGATGGGGGCCAAGATCGCCGGAGAGCTGAGTCTGGGAATGGCCCTGGGGGTTCTCCAGCTCGTCGTCACCTTCGCGGCGGTCTCCTGGTACGGACGCAGCGCACGACGCTCGGTGGATCCGTTGGCCCACGCCGTCAGAGAGCGCGCGGTCCCCGCCGGCCGGAACACGGGGATGGCGAGATGAACGACTTCAGCACCGGGACGCAGGCCACGGTCCTGATTCTGTTCACCACGCTGGTCACCGTCACGCTGCTGATGTGCGTGATGGCGGGACCCGACCGCGACGACCTGACGAACTTCTACACCGGTTACCTCTCGCTCACCCCGTTCAAGAACGGCCTGGCGATCGCGGGCGACTACATCTCCGCGGCCACGGTGCTGAGCACCACGGGCATCATCGCGCTCGCCGGGTACGACGGTTACGTCCTAGCGGTCAGCACGGCCCTGTCCCTCGTGCTGCTGATGTTCCTGCTGGCCGAGCCCCTGCGCAACGCCGGCAGGTTCACCATGGGCGACGTCCTGGCCCGCAACATGCCCGGGCGGGCCGTGCGTATCGCCGCCTGCATGGTGACGCTTTCGGCGACCCTGCCGTTCCTGGTCGTCCAGCTCTCCGGGGCCGGGTCGCTGCTCACCTTCATCCTGAACATCCCGCACGTGGCGGGCGCCAGGACGGTGTGCATCGTCATCGTCGGCAGCCTGATGATCCTTTACGCGGCGCTCGGCGGTATGCGAGGCACCGCGCTCATTCAGATGATCAAGATCGTGCTCCTGCTCGGCACCAGCCTCGCCGTCGCCGCTCTGGTGCTGCACCGCTTCGACTGGAGCCCCGGAGACGTCCTCAGGGCGGCCCAGCACGGCAGCGGCGCAGGCCCCGCCTTCCTCCAGCAGGGCCTTCAGCTGGGTACCTCGGCCCTGGACCGGCTGGACTTCGTCGGCCTCCAGATCACCGTGGTACTCGGCGTGGCCTGCCTGCCCCACATCACGATGCGTCTGTACTCCGCGCAGGACGTGCCGGCCGTGCGTCGCTCCATGTCGTGGGCGGTCGGCACGGTCACCACGTTCTGCCTGCTCGTGATCATCATGGGTACGGGCGCGGCCGCGCTGGTGGGATCGCGGTACATCACCGCGGCCGACCCGCAGGGCAGGACCTCGGTGCTGATGCTGTCGCAGGTGCTCGGCGGAGCCCCCGACTCCGCAGGCTCGACGATTCTCTACTCGGCCGTGGCGGGCATGGTGTTCATCACCCTGCTGTCCTCGGTCGCGGGGATGACCCTGGCCGCGGCCTCGTCGCTCGCCCACGACCTGTTCGCCCACGCGGCGCGCCGGGGACAGGCCGAGCCGCGTACGGAGATGACACTGGCGGCGTGGACGAGCGTGGCCGTGGGGAGCGTTGCCATCGGGCTCGCCACCATGGTCCAGAACTGGAACGTCGGCGTGCTGACCACCCTGGCCATCTGCATAGGGGCATCGGCGGTGGCACCCGCCCTCACCTACTCCCTGTTCTGGCGAGGCTTCACGCGCACCGGCCTGCTCGCCACCCTCTACGGCGGCGCGGCCTGCGCGGTGCTCCTCATGGCACTCTCCAAGGCCGTTTCGGGCACGCCGGCCGCCGTCTTCCCGAACGCCGACTTCGACCTGTTCCCCATGCAGTCCACCGGACTGGTCTCCATCCCGTTCGGCTACCTGGCGGGGTGGCTGGGCAGCCAATGGGACCACCGACGCCGCCCCGCCGTCAGCCGGGAGAACCAGCAGCTGTACGAGGAGAGCGAGGCCCGGCTGCTCGCCGCAGCCGAATGACCACGTCGGCGAAGGCGGGCCGGGCTGGCTCCCGGCTCGCCGGCATGGCCCGAGACGGTCAGGGCAGCGTGCCGGTCAGTGGCTGTTCGGTCCACACGGTCTTGCCCTCGCGGGTGTAGCGGGTACCCCAGCGTTCGGTCATCTGAGCCACCAGGAACAGCCCGCGCCCGCCCTCGTCGGTGATACGGGCGCGGCGCAGGTGTGGTGAGGTGTGGCTGGTGTCGCTGACCTCGCACACCAGGCTCCGCTCACGGATCAGCCGCAGGGTCGCAGGGCCACTGGCGTACCGGTAGACGTTGGTGACCAGTTCGCTGGCGATCAGCTCGGTGGTGAACGCCAAGTGCTCCAGACCCCATTCGGTCAGCTTGGCCGTGGTCAGTTCCCTGGCCCGGGCCGCGCTGGCAGGCTCCAGCGGCAGACGCCAGGAAGCGACATCGTCCGGTGGCAGCATGCGGGTGCGGGCGATCAGCAGAGCGACGTCGTCACTGGGGCGCGAGGGCACGAGCGAGTCGACCACCGCCTGGCATGTCCGTTCCAGGGCGTCCGCGGGGCGGGTGAGCGCTGCGCACAGCTTGTTCAGGGCGGTGTCGGCATCAATGCGGCGTTCGCCGATGAGTCCGTTGGTGTACAGGCACAGCAGGCTTCCCTCGGCCAGTTCGATCTCCCGGGCCTCGAACGGCAGGCCGCCCAGGCCGAGCGGTGGGCCCGCGGGCAGGTCGAGGGTGGTCACCTGTCCGTCCGGTGCGGTCACGACCGGCGGCGGGTGACCGGCGCGGGCCACGGAACAGCGCCCGGAGACGGGGTCGTACACGGCGTACAGGCAGGTGGCGCCGACGACCTGCTCGCCCACGGGCCGTTCGCCGGCTGCTTCCTGTTCGGCCGCCAGCAGGTTGACCAGGTCGTCCAGGCGGGAGAGGACCTCGTCCGGTTCCAGGTCGAGGCTGGCGAGCGTATGTACGGCAGTGCGCAGCCGGCCCATGGTGGCGGCGGCATGGATGCCGCGCCCCACCACGTCGCCGACGACGAGGGCGGCCCGGGCCCCGGACAGGGGGATGACGTCGAACCAGTCGCCGCCAAGGCCCGGGCCCGCGCTGGCAGGCAGATACCGCAGGGCCACCTCCACGGCCGACTGGTCCGCAACCGCCCGGGGCAGAAGGCTGCTCTGCAGGGTGAACGCGGTCTGCTGCTGCTGGGTGAAGCGACGAGCGTTGTCGATGGCGACCGCCGCGCGCGAGGCGAGTTCCTGGGCGAGGGTGAGATCGTCCGCCTCGAAGGGATCGGGGCGGCGCGAACGCCACAGGGTCATCACGCCCAGCACCATGCCACGTGCGGCAAGAGGTACCACGATCAGCGAGTGGACGCCCAGGTCCGGAGCGTGGGTTCCCTGGTGGCCCTCCGGGGAGAACCAGTCGGGCGGGAGAACCGGTTCCAGGACGTGCCGCCCTTCGGCCAGGCATGCGGCCTGTGGTGTGTCGGGCCCGAACTCGACGGGTTCGCCCTGGGGGTGGGGCGGGCCGGGTTGCTGGGCACCGACGCTGCAGGCTCCCAGCCGGACCACAGGCCCTGACAGGGCGCTCGTCGGTTCCTCACCGCGCGTCACCGGCTGAAGCAGGTCCACCGACGCGTGGTCGGCGAGGTGAGGCACCATCACTTCGGCGAGTTCCCGGGCGGTCTCTGCCACGTCCAGGGTGGTTCCGATACGGCTGCCGGCCTGGTCGAGGAGAGCGAGCCGACGCTGGGCCCGATGGCGTTCGGTGATGTCCTCGATCATCTCGGCCACACCCAGGATGCGGCCGGAGGGGTCCTCCAGCCGGAAGGACGAGACCAATGCGACGTGCTCTCGTGCCGGATCCTGCACCAGGCGGGCGAACTGCTCGGAGTAGACCAACGGTCTTCCGGTCTCCAAAACCTGGCGCACACGGTCAACGGCCTTGCGTTCGTCCTCGGGGAGGAGCATCTCCCCGGTGTGCAGCCCCCGAAAGTCTGCTGCCGGGACGCCACTGAAGCGTTCGATGGCCCGGTTGACCCGGAGAAGCCTCAGGTCGGGTCCGTGAATGACCAGGCCGATCGGGCACCGGCGGTACAACCCGTCGAGAAGAGCACGGTCCCTTTGCCCCTCCAGGACATCAACCGCGAGTGCCCCGGCAAGAATCCATTCACGGACCCGGTCGTCACGTGAGAGCGCATGGGCCCTGATTCCCATCTCCACGAGCCGCCCGTCGCGGTGCCGCACCTTCAGCACCCCGAACCAGCCGCCGGCTCTTCTGCACTTCGCCGCGGCCTCCCGGACAGCCGGCAGATCGCGAGGATCGACAAGGACCTCGAATGCCGGACGACCGATCACGGCCGCGTCCGGATGGCCGAGCAGTTCCTGCGCCCGCTGGTTCCATCCGACGACGGTGCCCCGGTCGTCGAGCACCGCCAAGGCGGCGAGGTGATGGGCGAACGGATCGTCGTGGCCTTCGCTGAGCTCCGTCATCCGCTTCTCCACCGCTGGACACCGCTCGAAGTTCCGCCATGCACGCTGACCTGCTGATGCCGTGCAGGCCTATTGAAACCCGGTGGAAGCCGCGGTCTCGCCCGCCGCGCCATGAGCAGGTCCTGCCGGGCCTCGCGGCGGTGTCCCCAGCTCGCGTGCCGCCAAGGCCCAGCTGAGTTCCACCGCGGTGTCCGGAGCGTCCAGGCTGGTGCCGGTGAGCTCCTCGAAACGGCGCAGCCGGTAGCGGACGGTGTTGACATGGACGTGTGCGCTGCGAGCGACGTCGCGGATGTGCCGTCCGCTCTCCAGGTATCCCCGCACCGACTCCTCGATGAGCGCACCGAACTCCCCCTCCGCCTCCAGCGGGCGCAGATAGCGGTTGAGCAGCAACTCGGCGAGTTCCGGTTCGGCGACGACCGCCACCCGCCACGAGAGGTCGCCCAGGTCGTACACGCCGCGCAGACCGTACGCACGGGCGGCCTGCAGCAGCCGGCCGGCGGCGCGGTAGGAGCGGTGCACCGCGGCCAGGTCCGTCGGCGGGCCCAGTCCCGCCGTCACCTCCAGGTCACCGGTCTCCGGCTTTGCCTCCACGACCCCGGCGACAGCCTCGTCCAGCACGGTGAGCAGCGTGCTTCGCCCGTTCCTGCGGCCGTGGGACTCCAGGGAGCGTTCCAGCGCATCCGGATCCATGGTGCCGTTCGGTACAGCCGTGACGGCCCGGTACGCCCGCGACGGGTCCAGTCCGTAGATCGCCGCACCGCTGTGGATCTCCGCCGCGCTCAGCGTCCCGTAGAGCAGTCCACGCAGGAAGCCGGCACGGCGGCGGGCGTCGGACAGGGCGGAGGCGACATCCGCCTGCCGGTGGACGGCGGCGATCTGCAGACTCGCGACGTCCGCGAGCTCCCACAGGCACTTGGTGCGGTCGACGACGAGGCCGGGGTCAAGGCCGCATTCGGTCGCCTCGGCGATGAACAGATCCCGTATCGCGCTCAGCCCCCGGCGGAAGGCGCGGAGCCCGTCGCTGAGCGGCACGCCCCGGGCGGCCCGGTCCCGGGCCACATCGGCTTCGTCGAAGTCCTCCGGCGCGGGCACCGTCCCCTCTCGCACCACCGCGAGAGCCCGCTGAAAGTGCCGATGCCAGATCTGGTCCAGGAACTCCCGCGGGACCGCGCGGTAGGACGGGATGTGGTCCGTCAGATCCGCGTGCAATCGCCCGCCCAGGTGCCCCTGCTGCGCGACCATCGCGGCGATGACCCGTTCGAGCGGCGCCGCCGCGCCCGACTGCCCGCCCATGGCCCTCATCTCCGCCCCTCGAACACCGTCCGTTGTGCAACGGAACAATATGCGGCCCTCCGGCCTTGGCCGGGGAGCCGTCGACAGTCCGCCGCCCCCGAAAGCACAGTGGCAAGGCGGCAAAGGGTGCCCGTATCGACGCGCCCGCGACGAGACGTCGATCGACCGTGCTCGGAGCCGCCCTCGTGCCACCGCCCCACCCCGACGAAGAGTGCGGAGACCACCATGACCGACGAACACCGTCACCGCCCCCACCGCGCCGCCCCGGACACCGGCCCACGCCTCGCGCCGCTGCCCGAGGACGGTTGGGACCCGGCCACCCGGGAGCTGCTGGCCGGCATTCCCCGGGACGCCGACGGCCACCTCGCCAACGTCTTCACCACCTTGGTGCGCCACCCCGGCCTCTTCCGGCACTTCCTGCCGTTCGGCAGCCATCTGCTGCGCGACGGCCGCCTTCCGGACCGGACCCGGGAACTGCTGATCCTGCGCACCGCTTACAACACCGGGGCGAGTTACGAATGGGGGCGACACGTACCGCTGGCCAGGGCCGCCGGGGTCACCGACGAGGAGATCCGGCGGGTCGGCGCGGGCCCGGACGCCCAGGGCTGGACGGCGGCCGACGCCCGTCTGCTGCGCGCCGCCGACGAACTGCACCGGGACGCACGTCTGTCCGCGGCCACCTGGTCCGCACTCGCCGCCGATCACGACGAGGCACAGCTGATCGAAGTCACCATGCTCGTCGGTCAGTACCACATGGTCGCGTTCTTCCTGAACTCCGCGGGGACCCGGCTCGAGCCCGGCTACGAGACGGAGACCCTGCCCGGGGCCGGCGCGGACGGGGACGCGGACGCGGACGCGGAGGAAGGGACACACACCGATGCCTGAGCCCCGGCACCACGCCACCCACCCGGTCGGCCTCCTGACCGGCCGTAACGTACTGGTCATCGGCGCGGGTACCCGACCCAGCGACGATCCGGCGGCTCCGGTGGGCAACGGGCGGGCGGTTGCCGTGCTCGCCGCCCGCGAGGGAGCGTCCGTGGCCTGCGCCGACGTTTCCCCCTCCGCCGCGGCGACCACCGCCGCCCTCGTCGGTGAGGAGGGCGGCCGCGGCCTCCACGTGGTCGGTGACGCCACGGACCCCGGCCAGTCCTCGGCCATGGTCGCCCAGGCCCTGCGTGAACTCGGCGCCCTCGATGCGATCGTGGTCAACGTCGGCATCGGCCTCGGCGCGGGTCTGGCGGAGACCTCGCCGCAGCAGTGGGAACGCGTGCTCTCGCTCAACCTGAGCGCCCCCTTCTTCGCCGCCAAGTACGGACTGCCCGCGATCGCCGACGGAGGATCGATCGTCTTCGTCGGTTCCGTGGCCGGACTGCGCGCGGCCACCAACTCGCCCGCCTACGACAGTTCCAAGGCGGGCCTGTTCGGTCTCACCCGCCATGTCGCCAAGGAGGGCGCGCCGCGCGGGATCCGCGCCAACCTGGTCGTCCCCGGCCTGATCGACACCCCGATGGGCCGCGAGGCCTCGGCCCGGCGGGCGTCACGTTCCACCTCGTTCACCCGCATACCGCTCGGCCGCCAGGGCACGGCCTGGGAGGTGGCCGAAGCCGTCACCTTCCTGCTCTCGGACCGCGCCTCCTACATCACCGGGCAGAGCCTGGTGGTGGACGGAGGGCTGAACGCCGTCTGAGCACCTGGGCGCCTGTCCGCACGGTGCCGAGGGGGCGGGGACGGTCCCGAGGGTCAGGGCATCGACCGGGACCGCCCCCGCCGGCTCACTTCGTCAGCGGGCCGAACTCCTTGCGGGTGTCCACCGGCTTGCCGAACAGCTGCCACCGCTCGCCCTTGAACCGCATCAGCTGCATCGTCTCGAGCGGGAAGGCGTCGCCGGGCCCCGTGGACATCGTGACACCGGGCAGCAGCAGGCCCACCTTCACGGCCTTCAGGCTGCGCACGGCGTCCCGCAGCCCTTCCCTGGTCGGGCACTTCATCGCGTCCAGGGCCTTGTGCAGGCTGGAGGCGACGGCCCAGCCATAGGCGTTGAACTGGTTGGCCGGGTCGGCGTCGGGAGCGTACTTGTGCATGGCGCTCATGTAGGTCTTCATCTCGGGGTCGTTCGCCCACTGCGGGTCGGCGGGGTCCTTGAAGTAGGTCGCCGAGACCACGCCCTGGACGTTCTTGAACCCGACGGGCTGGAGCACGGCTGCCGACGAAGACACATTGTTGACGATGTGCAGCGGGTTCCACTTGGTGTTCTTGGCATCGGCGGCGAGGGCCTGGCTGCCGAACTTGGGGGTGGTGACGTCCAGCAGCACGTCCGCCTTGGAGCGGGCGAGGCTCGCCATCTGAGCCGACACGGACGGGTCGGTGACTTCGTAGCTCTCCGCGGCGACCACCTTGATGCCGCTGCCGGCGACGGCCTTCTTGAACCCGCCGAGCAGGTCCTTGCCGAAGTCGTCGTTCTGGTAGAGGACCGCGACCTTGGCCTTCGGCTTCCTGTCCTTGAGGTACTTGGCGTACACCCTGGCCTCGGCCACGTAGTTGGGCTGCCACCCGATGGTCCAGGGATGCTTGGTGTCCGTGCCCCAGACGGAGGCGCCCGTGGCGACGAAGGGCTGCGGCACCTTCTGCTTGTCGAGGTAGTCCCACACGGCCGCCGTGGACGGGGTGCCCAGAGTCTGGAACACGGCGAAGACCTTCTCCTGCTCGACGAGTCTGCGGGCCTCCTCGACCGCCTTGGGCGGCTGGTAGCCGTCGTCGCGGACGATGAGCTGCACCTTGCGGCCGTCTATGCCGCCCTTGTCGTTGACGTACTTGAAGTAGGCGGCCACGCCCTTGCTGATCGTGCCGTACGCGGAGGCAGGTCCCGACAGCGGGTAGATCCCGCCCAGCTTGATGGTCTTGTCGGTGATGCCGGTGGTCTGCTGGCCCTTGCACGCGCCACCGGCGGTGGTGGACTGGTCGTCCTGTCCTCGCTGGCTGCTGCAGGCGGTTGCGGTGAGCAGGGCGGCGGTCGCGGCCGCGGCCGCCCGCAGTGCGGTCGTCTTGCGCATGTGACTCATTCCTTTTCCGTGCGGGGCGGTGCGCCCACGGGTTCGGCGTCGACAACTGCGGGGTCCGCAGGGTCGTGGGTGACGGAGGGTTCGGATTCGGTCCGGGACTCCGGCTCCGCTTCGGGCGCGGATGCGGATGCGGCCTCCGGCATCCGGTCGAGGGCGGCAGCGGTACGGGGCAGACGACGCACGACAGCGCCCATGACACGGCCCGGCAGACCGGCCAGTCCCGTCGGGGCCACGAACATCACCGTGATGATCAGCAGGCCGAACACCACTCCCGGTGCCGCCTCGCTGACGTCCTGGGACACGCTCGGCACGTACATCACGAACGCCGCCCCCAGCAGGGGCCCGTACAGCGAGCCGAGTCCCCCGACCACCAGGCCGGCCAGCAGGGTGATGGACAGAACGAAGCTGAAGGAGTCGGGCGAGACGAAGCCGATCACCCAGGTGTACAGGCATCCGGCGACACCCGCGAACATCGCGCTCCACGCGAAGGCGAGGGTCTTGTGCAGCGACAGCCGCACGCCCATGACCTCGGCGGCGCTCTCGTTGTCCCGCACGGCGAGCAGTGCTCGGCCGACCCGGGACCGCAGCAGGTTGCGGGCGAGCAGCAGGGCCACCGCGGTGACGGCGAGGACCACGAAGTACATCCACTGGTCCTCGGCCAGCCCGCTCCAGGCGGGTGGCTGCAGCTTGTCCACGGTCAGGCCCATCGAGCCGCCCGTCACCGGTTCGAGCCGCTTGAGCAAGGGCGGCAGGAACACCGCGAACGAGAGGGTGACCAGCGCCAGGTACAGCCCGCGCAGCCGCAGGGCGGGCACTCCGAACCCGAGACCCAGCAGGAAGCATCCGGCGGCCGCGACCGGCAGCGTGGCCAGGTGGCCGGTGTCGTACCGGTCGAGCATGACCGCCGCCGTGTAGGCCCCCGCCGCGAAGAACGCGCCGTGCCCGAGCGAGATCTGGCCGCCGAAGCCGACCAGCAGGTTCAGGCCGGCCAGCGCCACTGCGTACAGGAGCACCATGGTCAGCTGGAAGACCTGGAAGGGGGCGAAGTAGAACGGTGCGCCGACGGCGACCGCCGCCGCGAGCAGCACGGTGAGCGCGGCGCGCAGCCGCCGGGCCCGGTCGGTGTCGAGTGCCGCTGTGATGGTGTTCATGCGCGCTCCACCGCCGCCCGTCCGAACAGACCCTGGGGCCGCAGCAGCAGTACCGCCAGAATGATCACCAGGGGAACGCCCA
The DNA here is from genome assembly GCF_044768135.1 of Streptomyces sp. NPDC101165. Lineage (NCBI taxonomy): Bacteria > Bacillati > Actinomycetota > Actinomycetes > Kitasatosporales > Streptomycetaceae > Streptomyces > Streptomyces sp. NPDC101165. The sequence continues at coordinate 395,156 of NZ_JBIWPG010000007.1, forward strand.
CCTTCAGATCGGCACCGATCACGTCCACGTACGCCCCGGTCAGCGTCTCGGCGACGCCCACGAACAGGCCGCCGACGACCGCGCCCACCGGGCTGTCGAAGCCTCCGAGGGTGGCCGCGGCGAACGCGTAGATCAGCACCCCGCCCATCATGTTGGGCTCCAGGAACAGCACCGGGGCGACGAGCACGCCCGACACCGCGCCGACGGTCGCCGCCAGCCCCCAGCCGAGCATCAGCACCCGGCCCACCCGGATGCCCGACAGCCGTGCGGAGGAGGGGTTGCAGGCGACCGCCCGCATCACCAGGCCGACGGAGGTGTGCTGGAACAGCAGGTACAGCAGGCCCATCACGACGGCCACCACGCCGAGGATCCCGAGCGTCGACCAGTCCAGGCGCACCCCGGCCAGGTCGAGCCCGCCGTCGGGGAACGGCTGGGGGAAGTCCTTCACGGTGAACGACCAGATCAGGCCGGCCAACGCGTTGACGAAGATGAACAGGCCGACCGTGACGATGACCACCGTCAGCTCGGGCGCGCCCTGCACGGGGCGGATCACGATCCGTTCGACCAGCATGCCGCCGGCGAAGGACACCGCGAGGGTGACCGGCAGCGCCAGCCAGAACGGCATCCCGGAGGCCACCAGCTGCCAGGCGACGTACGTCGAGAGCATGGCCAGCTCGCCCTGCGCGAAGTTGACGATCCCCGTGAACCGGTGGATCAGCACCAGGGCCAGCGCCAGGCTGGCGTACACCGCGCCGGAGCCCAGTCCTTCCACCACTTGCTGCAGAAGATCGGTCACAGCGCTCACCCGGCCTTCCGGGAGAGGACGGAGACACCGAGATACACCTCGGCGACCTGCCCGTCCTCGCGGATCCGTTGAGCCTGTCCGGACAGCACCAGGCGGCCGGCCTCCAGTACGTGCGCCCTGTGCGCGATGTCCAGCGCGAGCTGGGCGTTCTGCTCGACGACGATCACGGTGGTGCGTTCCTCCTCGTTGACGGCACGGACGATCTCGAACAGCTCACGGGTGACCAGCGGCGCGAGCCCCAGGGACGGCTCGTCCAGGAGCAGCAGCGAGGGCCGCAGCATCAGCGCCCTGCCGATGGCGAGCATCTGCTGCTCCCCGCCGCTGAGGCTGCCGGCGGCCTGACGCGACCGCTGGCGCAGTTTGGGGAAGTGGCCGTAGATCCGGTCCAGGTCAGCCGTCACGGCCGCCCGCTCGGTGCGGCCCCGCCGCCGGGGGCCTGTGCGCAGATGGGCGCCGATGCGCAGGTTCTCCTCGACGGTCAGGTCGTTGAAGGTGCCCCGGCCCTCGGGGACGTGCGCCACGCCGAGCCTGGCGGCCTGCTCGGGCGAGCGGCCCAGCAGTTCGGTGCCGTTCAGGGTGACCGAGCCGCGGCCGCGGACCATGCCGCTCAGCGCCCGCAGCGTCGTGGTCTTGCCCGCGCCGTTGGGTCCGAGCATCGCGCACACCTCACCGCGGGCGACGGAGAAGTCGAGGCCCTGGAGCACGCGGGCCTGGCCGTATCCGGCGTGCAGGCCGGATACCTTCAGGAAGTCCGGCTCCGCACTCGCCCGGGCCTCGGTGCGGTCGGTGGTGGGCTCGCTCATGCGGCCACCCCCAGGTACGCCTCGACGACCGCAGGGTCGCGCTGGATCTCCTCCGGCGAGCCCTCGGCGATCTTGCGGCCGAAGTCGAGGCAGACCACCTTGTCGCACAGGCCCATCACGAACCCCATGTGGTGTTCGACCACCACGAGAGTGAGGTCGAAGTCCTGGCACACCGACCTGACCAGATCCGCGAATTGGCCGACCTCGCCGTGGCTGAGCCCGTTGACGGGTTCGTCGAGCAACAGCAGCCGGGGCCGTACCGCGAGCGCCCGGGCGAGTTCGACGCGTTTGAGGGTGCCGAACGGCAGCCCGGCGGCGGGATGGTCGGCGACGTCCGCCAGGCCGAGCCGTCGTAGCAGGTCGTCCGCCTGGTCACGTAGTTCCCTCTCCTCCCGCCGGACGCGGGGCAGCCGGAGCGCCGCGGCGAGGTGTCCGGTGCGCCCCCGGCTGTGGGCGCCGACCATGACGTTCTCCCGGACCGTGAGCTGCGGGAACAGGCCCAGGTTCTGGAAGGTGCGGGCGATGCCGCGCTCTGCCACGGCGTGCGGCGGGAGGGCCAGCAGGTCCTCGCCCTCGAACCGCACGTCTCCCTCATCGGGAGCGCAGCGCCTGGTCAGGCAGTTGAACAAAGTGGTCTTGCCGGCTCCGTTGGGTCCGATGAGCCCTACGGCGGTGCCCGGCTCGACGGTGAATGCGACACCGTCCAGTGCCGTGATCCCGCCGAAGCGCACGGTGATACCGTCGACCGCGAGCATGAGTGACGCCCCTTCCGACGTGCTGGGGGGTGGGCGAGCGTCACAGTAGGTGGGGGCGTTCCAGGCGCACATTGGGTGCGAGCACCCAACTTGCCGGTCGTCGAACTGTGCGCCGCGCACAGGTGGCGGGAGATGTCTCACGCCGAGCCTGTTGACGAAGCACGAGTGGGACAGCGACGATCTGCGCCATGCCTCGCGGTCCTGCCCTGGGCGCCCCCCAATTCTCCGAACCGCTCCGCCGGGAGCGGCGGCGGATCCTGCACGCCGTCCACGACCGCGTGGAGGAGGTGGCGGAGACCGCCGTCGAGGTGATGCGCGCGGAGATCCCGTCGTACGCGCTGCAGGACGAACGGTTCTTCGACGAGGTACGGGAGCAGGTGCTCGAGCACTACCGGATGCAGCTGGCGGCGCTGGCCGGCGACCGCGACATCGCTGCCGAAGACCTGGTCTTCAGCCGGGCGGCAGCCATGCGCAGAGCCCGCGCGGGGTTCGCCCTCGAGGACTGGATCAGTGCCTTCCGGGTCGGTCGGCAGGTGATGTGGGACGCGATGCTGGAGTGCGCGGGCACGTCCGCGGAGGCCCAGCAGGCCGCGCTGTCCCTCGTCACCCCGCTGATGCGGTACGTCGACTACGCCAGCACCCATGCCGCGCAGGCCTACGTCGAGTACCAGCAGCACGTGGTGGCGGATGCGGACCGGGAGCGCCGGGATCTCCTGGACCAGCTCCTGGCGGGCGTGGCACCGGCGCGCGGGCCGCTGTTCGCAGCGGCGCAGGCGTACGGCATCGGACCGCGCTCGCCGATGATGGCGGTCGTGGCGGTGTGCGTCGGCGACACGCGCACGGGGAACCACACCTCGGCCGAGAACGGGTATGCCACCAGCGCGTCGATCAGCGTCGCCGGGCCCTGGGCCGGCCGCACCTTGGTCGTGGTGCGCCACGGTGAGGTGGTGGCCGTGCCCGTGGTCCGGGCCGGCATGAACGCGGAGGACATCTGCGCCCACTTCGAGGCCGTGCAGCGACGGCTCGCGCGGGACGGGACCATGCTCTCCATGGGGATCAGCACGGTCGCACAGGGCGCATGTGAACTGCCGCGCGCCTACGCGGAGGCGCGGGCCGCCCTCGACCTGGTGCCGAGCGGGGGCGGGGTGGCGGCGCTGCCGCGGCTGTCCCCGTTCGACTACCTGGCGCTGCGCGCCGACGACCTCGCCCGCCAGCTGGTCGATCCCCGGGTGCGGGTGCTGCTGGAGGAGGACCGCAGACGTGGCGACACGCTGGCCGCCACCATACGGGCCTTCGTGGAGGCGGACCTCAATCTGCGGCTGGCCGCCGACCGGCTGCGGGTGCATCACAACACGGCGCACTACCGGTTGCGCCGGATCGAGGAACGGACCGGCCGCAATCCGCGCCGGATCTCCGACCTCCTGGAACTACTGGTCGCCCTCGCCATCCGCGACGGGGCCGGGGAAGGTGGGGATGAGCAGTGAGCGGCATCGTGGAGTCTTCCGGGACCGAGCCGGCATGTCGGCTGCCGGACGGGCCGGCGGGCATGGGCCTGCCGGAGGGGCACGCCGGGCAGGACCGAACGGTCCGGCGTGCGCTGCTGGACGCCGCACTGGAGGTGTTCACCGAGCGCGGTTACACCGACGCCGTTCTCACCGAGATCGCGGGGCGCTCCGGCATCCCGGTGGGCAGCCTGTTCCAGCACTACGGGGGAAAGCGCGGGCTCTACCTCGCGCTCTGGGAGGAGTTCCGGGAGGAGCAGGAGCGCCGGACGGCGGCCACGCTCGCCTCCGAGCGCAGCCGTGGGGTGGACGACCCCATCGCCCTCTTCGTGGCGGGAGCCAGGGCGTACCTGGAGGGCGCCTGGGACAATCGGCGGCTCGGCAGACTCCTTGTGGAGGACGACAGCCCCGCGGGCTTCGACGCGCTGCGCCGCCAGTGGGACCGCGCATGGGTACGGCGCAACGCCCGGCTGCTGGAGGTGGACGAGCGGCAACGCGCCGGCCGGGTCCGGGTGAGTGTGCTGACCACCGTCATCGGAGGGGCGGCGCGCGAGCTGGGCGACTGCGGGGACGAGACGGAGGCCCGGGAGATCGTGGACGAGGTGTGCGGCATCCTGATCCATCTGTCGGCACCGCCCGGCTGAAGCGCCCGGCGCATGGCCGGGGCAACAGGAGCGGCCACGGCCCGACGAGGCTGGGACGGTGCTGCCGCGGCTCTCCCCGTCCGGTATCAGGGTGGGTCGGATTCGACCGGCCGAGCCCGATCCGGTCAGGGACAGGCGGTCCGGCGGAGTCGACGCCGAGGGTTTCCGAATCAGCGGCTCACGCCCCGGCGTCGACTCCGACGACGTCCGAGCTAGACACCGCTGCCGAATTGCCTGAACGGGACCGCGTCACCGAGGAGCTGGCCGCCGTCGATCACCATCGTCTCGCCGGTGATCCAACTCGCGGCGTCCGAGACGAGAAAGGCGACCGCCGAGGCGATGTCGGCGGGCTCCCCGATGCGCCCCAGTGCCGTCGAGGCGGATACGGCCTGCTCGTGGTCCTTCCACAGAGCCTCGGCCAGCTTCGTGCGCACCACACCCGGTGCCACCGCGTTGACGCGTACCTTCGGCGAGAGTTCCAGGGCCAGTTGCTTCGTGAGGTGGATCAGTGCGGCCTTGGACGCGTTGTACAGGCCGATGTTCGCCTCGAAGGCCATGCCCCCGACCGACGCGGTGTTGACGACCGCGCCGCCGTGCTCACCCATCCAGGCCCGCGTGGCCAGACCCGTCCACAAGAGGGGAGCCCACAGGTTCACGTCGAAGGTCTTGGCGAACCTGCCGTGGTCCTGGTCGATGAGGGGCCCGAAGGCCGGGTTGGTCCCCGCGTTGTTGACGAGGATGTCCAGGCTCCCGAAGCGCTCGAGCGTCAGGTCGACACAGCGCCGGGCCGCTTCTTCGTCGACCGCGTGGGCGCCGACGCCGACCGCGGTGCCCCCGACCTGGGCCGCGGCGGTGTCCGCCGCCTCCTGGGACCGGGAAGTGAGGACGACGTTCGCGCCGGCGGCGGCGATGGCCTGGGCGATCGCGAGCCCGATACCGCGTGAGGCGCCCGTGACGACGGCGGTGCGACCGGTGAGATCCATTCCTGCCATCTCAGCTCACCACTGCCGCGTCGCGGTACCGCCGCAGTTCGTGACCGGCGATGGCCCGCTTGTGGACCTCGTCGGGGCCGTCCGCCAGCCGCAGCGTCCGCAGCTGGGCGTACATCATCGCCAACGGGAAGTCCTCGGTCACTCCTGCTGCTCCGTGCACCTGGATCGCACGGTCGATGATCTTCAACGCGATGTTCGGGGCGGCCACCTTGATGGCCGCGATCTCGGTGCGTGCTTCCTTGTTCCCGACCGTGTCCATCAGGTACGCGGCCTTGAGCGTGAGCAGGCGGATCATCTCGATGTCGATACGCGCTTCCGCGATCCAGTCCTGGATGTTGGACCGTTCGGCAACCGGACTGCCGAAGGTCACCCGTGACTGCGCACGCCGGCACATCAGCTCCAGCGCCCGCTCGGCCGCGCCGATGGCCCGCATGCAGTGGTGGATACGACCGGGCCCGAGCCGGGCCTGGCTGATCGCGAATCCCTCTCCCTCGCCCTTGAGGAGGTCCTTGGCCGGCACCCGTACGTCGGTGAAGTCGATTTCGGCGTGCCCCTCACGGTCCTGGTAGCCGAACACCGGCAGGCCGCGCAGCACTGTGATCCCGGGGGCGTCGATCGGGACGACCATCATCGACTGCTGCCGGTGCGGAGCAGCGGTGGGATCCGTCTTCCCCATGACGATGAGCACCTTGCAGTTGCGGTGCAGGGCGTTGGACGCGAACCACTTGCGGCCGTTGAGCACGTACTCGTCGCCGTCGCGCTCCATCCGCAACTCGATGTTGGTGGCGTCGGAACTGGCGACACGCGGCTCGGTCATCGCGAAGGCGGAGGCCATCGTGCCGTCGAGCAGAGGCTTGAGGTACTTCTCCTTGTGCTCGTCGCTGCCGAACAGCGTGAGCACCTCCATGTTGCCGGTGTCGGGAGCGTTGCAGTTGCACGCTTCGGAGGCGATGTGACTGCGCCCCATGATCTCCGCCAGCGGCGCGTACTCGAGGTTCGTCAGCCCCGGCCCCCACTCGGGGTGCGGGTGGAAGAGGTTCCACAGTCCGCGCCGCCGCGCCTCCGTCTTGAGGTCCTCGAGGATCGGCGGATGGAAGTGCGGGTCACCCGAGGCCCGCATCTGCTCGTGGTACACCGACTCGGCGGGGTAGACATGCGAGTCCATGAACTCCAGCAGATCCGCCTGGTACTTCCTGGCTCGGTCCGACGTCTCAAACAGGGACATCTGCACTCCTGACAGGGGGTAGGGAAGGAAAATTCGATGGGCGCTTTTCGAGGTGGCCGGCCACACCTTCGACGAGATCGGCCCCGCGGAACGACTGGAGCATGAGGCTTTCGGCCCGGGTCACGGAGTCGGCGTAGGTGCCGCCCGCGTCGTTGTGCAGTTGGCCCTTGATGGTGGCCATGGACCCCGGCGAACAGCGCGTCGCCAGGTCGTCGGCGTACGCGACAGCCGCATCGACCACGCCGCTGGGGACCAGGTGGTCGAGGAGTCCGATACGCAGTGCCTCCTCGGCGTCCACCATGCGGCTCGACAGCAGCAGGTCCGTGGCCCGGCTGTGTCCCACCAGCCGGGGCAGCAGCCAGGAGATCCCGTACTCGGCGATCAGACCACGCCGCGCGAATGCCGTGGTGAATCGGGCCGAGGGCGAACCGAAGCGGATGTCGCAGTAGAGCGCCTCCACCATGCCCAGGCCCGCGGCCACCCCGTTGACCGCGCCGATCAGCGGTTTGCGCAGGGTCAGCGGCACGTCGCGCGGCCGGCGCCGCGCCCTGTCCGCCGCGGTGACCTCGCCCCTCTCAGCGACCGCCTGCAGCCGCTGGAGGTCGGCACCGGCGCAGAATCCTCGGCCCGCGCCGGTGACCACGACGGCGCGTACGTCCGGATCGTCTTCGGCGGCGGCGAGGAGCGCGAAGTAGCGGTCTTCGAGTTCGTCGGTCCAGGCATTCAGCTTGGCGGGCCGGTTGAACGTGAGCACCAGGACGGGCCCGCGGTGCTCGGCGAGGACGAGCTCGCCCGGCGCGCCGGTCATGCCTGTCCCAGCAGGGAGCTCTGGTAGCGGCGCATCCCGCGCAGCCACCGGTCGTAGTCCGCGCCCTTCTGCCGGTACATGTCCAGCACCTCTTCGTGCGGCAGGATCAGGAAGCGCTCGTCCTCGATCGCGGCGAGGACGGCCTCGGCGACCTCGGCTGGCTCCAGGACCTCACCCGCGGACGTGACGGCCTGCGCCGCCGCTCGCCCCAGCGCGTCCCCGGAGTCCTTCCCGGCGGACAGCATCCGGGTGTTCACCCCCATCGGGCACAGACAGCTGACCCGGACCCCGCGATCGCCGTACGTGACACTCAGCCATTCGGCGAAGCCGACTGCGGCGTGCTTGGTGACGGCGTACGTGGCGGAGCCGATCTGCGTGAGCAGCCCAGCGGCCGAGGCGGTGCTGACGAAGTAGCCCTCACCGCGTTCGAGCCACTGCGGCAGCAGCAGTGTTGCCGCGCGGATGTGGGCGCGCAGGTTGACGTCGATCGAGAGGTCCCAGTCCTGTTCGCTCGCGTCGAGGCCGGGTGCCCCGGCGATACCCGCGTTGGCGAAGTAGAGGTCGACCGGACCGAACGTGCTCTCCGCCAGGTCGATCAGCTGCTGGATCTGCGCGGTGTCCGACGCGTCCGAGCCAGTGCTGACGGTGCTTCCCGGATGGTCGGCGTTGGCCCTCTCCGACACCGCCTGCGCGCTGTCCGCGTCGAGGTCCGCGACGACGACCCGGGCACCTTCGCGAGCGAGCCGCGCGACCAGCGCGCTGCCGATGCCGCCGGCACCACCGGTGACGACGGCGACTCTTTGTGCAACGTTCACAGCGAACCCTCTCCGGGATGGGGGACCGTGCTCGGTCCGAACTGTATAGTTGAATCCGACGTCAAGTTCAACAGATGGGCGCACGTCACCCCACCCAGGGTCGCCGCATGACCCACTGATCCGGGGGACGGAGAAAGAGAGAAACAACCGGCGAACGGCCGTGAGCGGCGGGCTTCGACCCGGCTCGGGCTGCCGGGTCAGCGGTGGTCGGGGAACCGCAGGGCGTTCGCCCAGAGCCGGGTGACCGTGGACACGAGCTCCTCGAAGTCCACCGGCGTGCCTTCTCCCTGCCGTTCGCCGAGCACGAAGGCGTTGTAGGCCATGACGCTGACCATGCCCGACAACGCACGGGAGGCCAGCATCGGATCGACCTCACGGTCTGCGACGCCCCGCGCCTGCAGGTCGGCGATGCCGCGGGCATTGCGGCGGATGAACGCGTCAGCACGCCGGCTGCGGAACCTGCGGAACTCCGGCTCCACTTGCGCGACCTGCTCAAGCAGTGCCATCAGCTTCGCATTGCGCTTGTATGCCTCGAGATACGCGCGATTGCTCGCCTCGAGTACCGCATAGGGATCGTCGGTACCCTCCACCCGGGCCATGCCGGGATGGAGCATGTCCTCCTGTGCCTCCAGGAGGACGGCGGCAAGCACCTCTTCCTTGTTGGCGAAGTAGGTGTAGAACGATCCCGCCGCGCACTGCGCCTCTTTGGTGATGTCGGTCAGGCGGGTGTCGAGGTAGCCGTCCCGTTCGAACACCTTCCGCGCGGCCTTCACCAGAGCGGCTCGTGTCCGCGCTCCGCGCTGCGTGGTGGGAGGCTCGCGAAGGTGCGAGAGGGGCGCCATGGGGGGTGCCTTCTCGCCGTCGATCTCCTCGGGCGCGGTGGTGTCCATCGCGGAAACTGTACTTGAATCCGACGCCATGGTCACAAACTGCGTCCGCCGGAGGAGAGGTGTTCCGTGGGGGCGGCAACGTGGCCGGGCGCGGTGTCCCGGGTCAGACCGGTACGGTCGATGGACCGCTTGAGGATCTTCCCGGTCGGGCCCTTGGGCAGCGCGTCCACGAACCGGACGATCCGTGGGATCTTGTAGGCGGACAGCCGCTCTCGCGCCCACCCCGACACCTCGGCGGCTCCGAGTTCGGAACCGGGCCGGGTGGCGACGAGCGCGGCGACCTCCTCGCCGTAGTGCTCGTCGGGCACGCCGATCACGGCTGCCTCGACGATGTCCGGATGCTCGTAGAGCACTTCCTCGACCTCACCGGGGTAGACGTTGTAACCGCCGCGGATGATCAGGTCCTTGATGCGGTCGACGATGCGCAGGTCGCCGTCCGAGTCGGTTTCACCGAGGTCACCGGTCCGGAACCAGCCGTCGGACGAGAGGGCCGCGGCGGTGTCCGCGGGGCGGTTCCAGTAGCCGCGCATCACCGTGGGTCCCTTGATGTGGACCTCGCCGACGGTACCCGGCGGACACTCGTTGCCGTCGTCGTCACGCACCTGAACCTGCAGCCGTGGGACTGCCCTGCCGGTGTAACCGGTCTTGGCGCCGCGTACAAGGTCGTTGAAGGTGCCGAAGGCGGTGGTTTCGGTGAGCCCGTACCCTTCGAGGATGGTGCAGCCGAAGCGGGCCTCGAAGGCCCGGGCGATCTCCCCGGGCAGCGAGGCGCCGCCGGAGACGGCGACACGGAGTTCGGCGAAGTCCGCCGGGTTCGCATCGCCCGCCGCGTGCAGCAGCGCGTTCCACATGGTCGGTACGCCGGCCATGATGGTGAGCCGGTCGCGGCGCAGCATCTCGAGCATCGACGCCGGGTCGAATCGGGCCAGCAACGACATCGAGCCGCCCACGGTCAAGGTCGCCATCATGACCGATGCCTGGCCGAACACGTGGAACAGCGGGAGTCCGGTGCCGGTACGGTCGGCGCTCGAGGCGCGGCTGCACTCGGCGCCGATCTCCCCGGCGGACAACAGGTTCCCGACAGTGAGTCGGGCCCCCTTCGGCCGCCCCGTGGTGCCCGAGGTGTACAGGATGGCCGCGGTCTCGTCGCGGTCCCGGTCGACCACACGGGCAGGAGCCGCACCGGTGACCGACGCGCCCGGGGACAGCGTCCAGAAGGACACCTCGAGCGCCGCGGCCGCCTCCGCGACGGCGGGGCCGAGGGCATGCCAGGCGATCGCCAATGAGCAGCCGGAGTCGCCGAGAACGTACTCGACCTCGGCCCGGGTGGACATCGTGTTGACCGGCACCACGACGCAGCCCGCGGCCTGAATCCCGAGGTAGGCCACCACGAACTCGGGCACCGACGGCGCCGCGAGAAGCACTCGGTCCCCGGGAGACAGGCCCGCGGCGGACAGGGCGCCCGCGTACCGCACGCTCGCCTCGCGCAACTGAAGATAGGTCCACTGATCCCTGGCGCCGCGCAGCGCGATGTTGTCGGGAGTGGCGGCCGCGTGGCGGCACACAGGATCGATAACGCTGGCCATGGACGGTGCCTTCCTGGATGTGGGCAGGTGACGGTGCGGCTCTTCCCCCTTGCCGATCAGTCGACTCGGTCGATCGGTCAGGCGCTGATCCCGAAACGTTCGGCGAGTTGGCGACGGGTGTCGGTGGCGCTGGTGTGCAGTACGCCGGCGATTCCGATCCGCGCCGCCCCGTCGAGGTTCTGTTGCAGATCGTCGATCATGACTGCCTCCTCGGGGTCGACGCCGAGTCGTTCACATGCGATCGCGTAGATCCGTCTGGAGGGCTTGCGGATCCCGACCACGGCGGAGATGACGACCACATCGGCGAGGCCGGCGAGGTCGACGCCGTCGTAGGTACCGGTACCGAACGAGTTGGACACGAGCGCGACGGGATGGCCGGCGGCTCGAAGATCACCGAGCAGGGCGAGCATGTCCTGGTCGATCGACATACCCGTTTGCATCCGGGCCGTGAGCCCCTCGGCCTCGACGTCGGCGCCGTGGACTCGGAGACGTTCAGCGAATCCTCGCTCGAAGGCCTCGGCGTCGATCCGGCCGCACTCGTGGTCGGCCAGGAGGGTGCGTGACGGCTGGTCCCGGCTGAGCAGGTCCAACGGCAGGCGCGGGTCGCCGCCGAGGGAGGCGCCGAAGTCGGTGAAAGCCCGCAGCACACTGGAGGTGATCACCCCGCCGAAGTCCGCCAGGACCGCGGTTCGGGTCTTTTCCACCGCGTTCACCATGGTATCTGCGCCTCTCTCGTAGTTGGTTCGCATCCGGCAGGGATGCCGGGCTCAGGCGACCTCGAACAGTCCGGCTGCGCCCATGCCGCCGCCGACACACATCGAGATCACCACATACCGGACGCCGCGGCGCTTGCCCTCGATGAGGGCATGCCCCACGAGCCGGGCACCGGTCATTCCGTACGGATGACCGACCGAGATCGCGCCGCCATCGACGTTGAACCGCTCGGGGTCGATGTGCAGTTCGTCGCGGCAGTACAACGCCTGGGAGGCGAAGGCCTCGTTGAGCTCCCACAGGCCGATGTCGTCGATGGTGAGGTTGTGCTGCTTCAGCAGCTTCGGAATGGCGAACACCGGCCCGATGCCCATCTCGTCCGGGCCGCAACCGGCGACCGTCATGCCCCGGTAGATGCCCAGCGGTTCCAGTCCGCGGCGCTCGGCCTCCGTCGACTCCATCAACACCGACGCCGAGGCCCCGTCCGACAACTGCGAGGAGTTGCCCGCCGTCACGCTGGCATGCGCACTCACCTGGCCGTCGGGCAGCACCGGCGCCAGCCCGGCCAGGCCTTCGAGCGTCGTCGACGCACGGTTGCCCTCGTCCCGGGTCAGGGTGACCTCCTCGTGCCGCACCTCCCCGGACTGCTTGTCGAGCACGTTCTTGACGCTGTCGAGCGCGACGATCTCCTGGTCGAACCGGCCGGCCTCCTGCGCCGCCGCGGTGCGTTGTTGTGACAGCAGCGCGAACTCGTCCTGGCGTTCCCGGCTCACGCCGTACCGTTCGGCGACGATCTCCGCCGTCTGCAACATCGGCATGTAGATGCCGGGCTTGTGCTCGACCAGCCAGGGATCCGCCATGCGGCGGGTGTTCATGTGCTCGTTCTGCACGAGGGAGATCGACTCGACACCGCCGCCGACAGCGATCTGCATGCCGTCCACGACAATCTGCTTGGCGGCCGTCGCAATGGCCATCAGGCCCGACGAGCACTGCCGGTCGATCGACATCCCCGACACCGTGTCCGGAAGCCCTGCACGGAGGGCGGCCTGACGCGCGACATTGAAACCGGCTGATCCCTGCTGCACGGCACAGCCGAAGATCACGTCCTCGACCTCGCCCCCCGCGAGCCCGGCGCGCCGTACGGCGTGGGACAGGGCATGGGCGGCAAGTTCCTGCGCCTGGGTGTCGTTGAACGCGCCGCGGTAAGCCTTTCCGATCGGCGTCCGTGCGGTCGAAACGATGACTGCTTCCCTCATGTCGCCTCACTGTTTCTTGTGGTCCGGTTCGCCCCAGAGCCGCGCGAGCGGAATTTCGGGCTCCGCGAGCCGGGCTCGATGCCGGTAGTCGGTGCCGAACGCCAACTGCGGTGCGGGGAAGGCTCATTGACCGCCTCCCACGGTGACCGATGGCATGAGCCATGGCCGCAGGGGGGACGGGAGTCGTCCTCCGGATCCGGTTATAGTTGAATCCGGCGTCATGTTCAACCAGGTGGCTCACCGCCGCCAGGAAGCGCTCATGCTCACGACCTTGACAGCCCACCCCTCCCACCTGGAGGCTACCGACCAGTCGGTATGAAGAGGTGGATCGTGACCGAGCTGAGCATCTCCACCGGCGCGGGCGTGTTCGACGCGATCGCGGCGGGTCCGCCCGGGGGCCGCCCGGCGCTGCTGCTGCACGGCTTCCCGCAGACGGGACTGGTGTGGCAACGGCAGATCGCGGCGCTGGCCGCGCACGGCTACCGGGTGGTGGCGCCCGACCAACGTGGGTACTCCCCCGGCGCCCGGCCCCAGCGGCCCGAGGACTACCGCATCGGCCTTCTCGTCGACGACGTCGTCGCGATCACGGAGGAACTGGGCTGGGAGACGTTCGACCTGGTCGGCCACGACTGGGGAGGGGCGGTGGCCTGGTGGACCGCTGACGCCCACCCCGGCCGCGTACGCACCCTGACGGTTGTCTCGACGCCTCATCCCGGCGCTCTGGCCACCGCCCTGCGCACCGACGAGGACCAGCGCGAACGCTCGCACTACATGATCGACTGGCGCGAGACGCCCGCGACCGAGGAGCGCATGCTGGCCCACGATGCCCAGATGCTCCGCGCCATCTACGCCGAAAAGGTCCCACAGGACAGTGCCGAGGCCTATGTGCGGCACCTGTCCCAGCCGGGCGCTCTCACCGCCGCGCTGAACTGGTACCGGGCAGGCCGCCCCGACGGCGCGATCGGCATCGTCGACGTGCCCACGCTGTACGTCTGGAGCACGCAGGACAGCGCGTTCGGCCCGGTCGCGGCACAGGAGACCGGGCGGTGGGTCACAGGGCCGTACCGCTTCGAGACCCTCCAGGGTGTCAGCCACTGGGTTCCCGAGGAAGCGCCGGAAACGCTGAGCCGCCTGCTGCTCGAACACCTGCGAGCGCACGGCTAGTACGGAACCGCAGCGCACATCCCATTCGCCGACGATCCGAAGAGGTGGCCCATGAAGACAGCGCGCGCGGCCTGGCGCGGACTCGAGCCCGTACACGGCATGATCTACTTCGTGCCCGAGGCAAGGCGGCGGTACAAGGACCTCGGACTGAGCGGACGCGCCGGCTACTTCACCTCCCGAAGCGCCGCGTTCGGCCGAGCATCCGCCGAGCTGGTCATCTCGACCTTCTACAACTTCAACCCCGCTTTCGTGCGGCAGGCGGTCGACGGGGCCTGGGAGGCGACGACGCCGCAGCAGGTGCTGGACGCTCGCTACGCCGGGGCGGGCGAGGCCCTGCGGCGGGCGGGAATCCACGAGCTGCCCGAGTTGGCCGAGGTCGTGGCGCTGACCCGCCGGGCGGCCGAGGCGGCCTGCGAACAAGCCCAGGGCCGCCCGCTCTTCGCCGCGCATGCCGCACTGCCGTGGCCGGAGGAGCCGGTGCTGCAGCTGTGGCACGCCCAGACGTTGCTCCGGGAGTTCCGTGGAGACGGCCATGTCGCATGCCTGCTGAGCGAGGGCGTCGGGGGCTTGGAAGCCCTGATTCTGCACGCCGCCACCGGTGAGGTTCCCGTCGACTTCCTCAAGGCGAGCCGCGCATGGCCCGAGGAGGAGTGGGGCGGCACCCAGGAGCGCCTACGCGAGCGAGGTCTCCTAGACGGTGACTCCCTCAGTTCGGAAGGCTTGATCCTGCGTCGGCACATCGAGGACCGCACCGACCGCCTCGCCCTTCCCGCCTACGCCGCTCTGGGTGACTCCGATTGTGAGCGTCTCGCCGAACTTGCGAGCCCCTTCGGCCGCGCAGTGGTCGAAGCCGGCCTTCTCAAACTCGGCTGACCGCCGACCCGTGCCGTGAAGACGAGCGACGGCTCGCACCGATCGACGGAACCGGCTCGCCCGTCTCCGGAGGGCCACTGAGCCACGCCGGCACGAACGACGCAACCCACACCGTCTCTTCCACCACCGACCGGTCTCTTGGGTTGCGTCGTGCAAGGCGGTCCTGGCGTTCGCAGCCCCGGACAGGGAGTCGGAACTGTCCGGGTTGATCACCATGTCGCAGGACAACGGGTACCGGCCAGTAGGTACGGGCGATCAAGAGGTACGCGTCGAGCTTTTTCGCATAGTCGCTGCAGAGGCGGTGCGCCCGCCCCTCTGGGCGCTCGAGCGGCTTCCACGATGCCGTCTCTATCCGGTCATTCCCCTGCCGACCAGTAGACACGTGAACTCAGTGGATGGAACGCTCCTTACAGAGCATGAACGATTCACATGCCGTTCGCAGCCCGCCGGGCCCTGCTCCGGCCCGCCTCGCCGCTCGAGCGCCACGCCGGAAGGCGCCCGGCCGTGTTTCTCACACGAGCCGCATCTGCACCAGCAGGAAGTCGTCGCATCAGCCGAGTCCTCCCCTTCCTCGCCGAGAGGAGTGCACTGATGAACGTCCGCACCAGCCCGGCGGCACTGGCCGTCGTCCTCGCCACGGCCGTAGCACTCGCCGCACCCACAGCCAAGGCTGTCGCAACGCCCGCAGCCGCCGGACCGACGGAGTTCACTGTGGACACCACGTCCGACGCGGTCGATGCCGATCCGTCGGACGGCCTGTGCCGCACCACGTCGGGCGCTTGCAGCCTGCGCGCCGCCGTGATGGCCGCCAATGCCCGCCAGGGCAGCACCATCACACTGCCTCCGGGCCGCTACCAGTTGACGATCCCGCCCGATCCCCGCAAGATCATCGGAGACCACCCCGACCCGACCACGGGTGACCTGAACGTCGACGCGCCCACCACGATCCACGGCTCCGGCGCACGGACCACCGTCATCGACGCCAACCATCTGGACCGCGCCTTCCGCATGCAGGCGGACACCCGGCTGTCCGACCTGACGATCACTGGGGGAACGGCTCAGGAGCGCGAACTGCCCGTCACCGACACCGGTGGCGGCGGAATCGCCAACGGACACCGCATGACGCTACGACGGGTCGCCGTGACCGGGAACTCCGCGGGCTACGGCGGTGGCATCTTCAACATCCCTGGCTCGCACCTGGATCTGATCGACAGCACCGTCAGCGGGAACGCCGCGGGAGAGGCCGGGGGCATCAGGTTCGACGACAGCGGCACCATGACCAACTCGACGGTCGCCGACAACCGCGTGACGAACCCCGGCGACCGCCCCGGCAGCCTCGCCGGCTACGGCGGCGGGATCGACATCCGCGGCCGGGGCCCCGTGGAGATCCTCAACTCGACCATTTCCGGTAACAGTTCGAGCGACGGGGGAGGTGGGATCAACATCGCCCCCGCCTACCTCGACAGCCTGCCCCATCCGATCCCCGACGTCGTCGATCTGCCCCTCGGGCGACTGACGTTGCGCAACTCCGTCGTCGCCGGCAACACCGTCGCCGGCAACACCGTCGACGGCAAGGCCGCCGACTGCAAGAAGGCCTTCGCCACCATCGCGTCGGAGGGCCACAACATCGACGGCGACGGCAGTTGCTGGCTCACCGCTGCGGGCGACCTGCCCAGCCGTGCGCCGCTGATCGGCCCGCTGGCCGACAACGGCGGCCCCACGGACACCGAAGCGCTGCTGCCGGGAAGCCCCGCCCTGGACGCGGCGGCCGACTGCCCGGTCACCGATCAGCGCGGTGTCGCCCGCCCCCAGGGCTCCGCCTGCGACATCGGCGCCTACGAGCACACGGCATGACCACACCGCTCGCACCGGCATCAGGAGATGCGATGAGATCGCCGAGCCTGCGCAACACCACCCTGGCCCGCACCATGATCGCGGTTTTGGCCCTGCTGCTGTCTTCCCTCGCCGTTCCCCCGCCCGCAGCCCGGGCCGATGCCGCTCACGGCTCCCTGGTCGTGCGCACCGACCGCGGCTGGGTGCGCGGCGCGGCTCGCCGCGATGGCGTCCGGGTCTTCCAGCGCATCCCCTTCGCCGCCCCGCCGACGGGCGAGCTGCGCTGGCGTCCCCGACGGCCGGCCGAACGATGGCCCGGCGTGCGGGACGCCACCGCACCGGGCCGACCCTGCCCCCAACTGCCGCTGACGCTCCTCCCCGACGGCGGCCCCGTTCTGCCCGGCGAGTCCAACCGCACCGGCAGCACGACGGAGGACTGTCTGTACCTCAATGTGTGGACACCCGCCCGCACCGGCGGCCGGCCTCTCCCCGTGCTGGTGTGGCTGCACGGCGGCGGCAACGCCTACGGCGCCGGCAGCGACTACGACGGCTCGGCGCTGACCGCGCGCGGCGTGATCGTGGTGACCGTCAACTACCGCCTGGGAGCACTGGGGTTCCTCGCCCACCCCGCTCTTTCGTCGGAGAGCGGGGACCACGCCTCCGGCGACTACGGCTTGATGGATCAGCAGGCCGCGCTGCGCTGGGTTCGGCACAACATCGGCGCGTTCGGTGGCGACCACAACCGAGTGACCCTCGGCGGCCAGTCCGCCGGATCGGTGGACGCCTGCGCCCACATCGCCTCCCCGACCGCCGAAGGCCTGTTCCAGCGAGCGATTCAGCAGAGCGGGAGCTGCACCTCGGACGGCGGTCTGGCACCGCTCACGCTCGACGCGGCCGAGCAGAGAGGCAGCGACTTCGCGGCCTCGGTCGGCTGCGCGGACCCGACGACCGCGGCGACCTGTCTGCGCGCCCTGACCACCACCGAGCTCCTTCGCGGCAGCGGGACCGGGATCGCTTCCTTGTGGGGCCCGAACACCGGGCCACTGGTCCTCCCGCGTGCTCCGTACAGGGCATGGGCCGAGGGACGAGTGAACGCCGTCCCGACACTGAACGGCAACACCCATGACGAGTACAGGTACTTCACCGCGCTGTACGTGGATCTGCTCGGCGGCGGCCCCCTGACCGCCGCCTCGTACGCCGCCCTGATCGGGCTTCAGCACGGCAGCCGCGCAGCGGCCGTCCTGCACACCTATCCGGCCTCGGCGTATCCATCCCCGAACATGGCCTATTCCGCCGTCAACACGGACCAGCGGTTCGCCTGCCCGGCATGGGCCGACAGCCGGCTGTACGGCACCCGAGCGCCCGTCTACGCCTACGAGTTCCACGATCCCGAGGCTCCACCGTTCATCCCGGCACCGCACACCCCGCAGGGCGCGTTCCACGGCTCCGAACTGTCCTATCTCTTTCCCATGGACTCCGTGCGCCTGACGCCCGCCCAGCGGCGGCTGTCCGACACGATGACCGCCTACTGGGCACGGTTCGTGGCCACCGGCAACCCCAACGGCTCCCGTGCCCCCGCCTGGCCCCACTACACGGCCGAAGGGGACCGCATCCAGGTGCTGGTGCCGGACCGGGTCGCATCCACCGGCGGCTTCGCGACCGACCACCATTGCGCGTTCTGGCTCCCGTCCCCCACTGCCCCCGGGGGCCGTGCGATGACGTCGACGCAGCCGCGGCCGCGGCCGCAACAAGTCCTCGCCCTGGGATACGGCTGTCTGCGCGAACGGGCCCTGCGATGAGCATCCCCGACATCGACCTGTCCGGGATCGTCCAGACGTCGCCCACCACGGTGACACCGAGGTTCCGGCCCGCCGCCGCAGCCGATCAGGCCGTGTGTGGAACGACGCCGACCGGGCTGGTCACCCTGTTGACACCGAATGCGGTGACCCCTGAGTGTCGAACGCGCCCGTGAACCGCCCGATCCCGGTGCGGCGCGTGCCCGTTCGTCATTCCCTGTCCGTGACGTCGCGTGACACGGCGACCTCCCCCAAGGTCCCGCGCACCAGAACGTTGTGGTGAGCCGCGAGCGCCAGCAACGCGACGTGCAACGGCCCGGTCTCCAGGACGGCGCCCGGTTCGAACCAGCGGGCGACGGCGGTGCCGCTCGCCATTCTGAGTGTGAAGCGCGCCAGTTCGTCCGCAACGTCCGGGCGGTCGTTCAGCCCGAAGACGGCGCTCAGCGCATCCTGAGCCCAGGTCACCAGCGCGTCGCGGTAGTGGTGCACCTCGGCCACGGCCGCCGCGCTGGCGTCCTGCTGCACCATGCCCAGCCCCAGCAGCAGTTTCAGACCGTGCGGGTGGCGCTGGAAGGCGTCCTCGACCTCCCTGAGGAAGGCCTCCAGGCGCTGAGCGACATCGGCGCCGGGCACCTCGGCCGGGGGCAGGGCTGCCAGCAGCCCGGTCCTGGCGCGCTCCAGCACCGCGACATAGATCCCGTCCTTGCTGCCGAAGTGCCAGTAGATGGAGCTGGCCGGCAGGCCGCACTCGGAGGAAATCATGGAAATGGATGTGGCGGCGTAGCCGTACCGCGACATCAGTTCGCCGGCGGTGTCGAGAATTGCGTCACGGGACCGTGCGCCGCGGTCCTGGGCCGGTGCCTCCGTCATACAGCGGACTCTAGGCGAGAAGCTGCTCGCACTGCACCGCGGCCTTGTGGGACCGGGCAGCGACTGACTCCATCGCCGCGCAGCGTGCGCGCCTTCCCGGCTCACCCTTCTTGTTCCCCCCTGCGACGTACCCGTCCCCAAGCTCCCGGTGCCGACTGTGCGGCCCCTTAGGGTGAGCTGTGGGGAACGAAGATCGCCGCGGGTGAGCTGGTCACCTGCTGGGCAGGGGGGACGAGAGCGTGGCAGAACTGGTGGGCAGGTCGTCGGAACTCGCCCGGCTGGACGCCCTGCTTGCAGGCCTGGGCCGGTCCGACCTGCCGGAGGTCGTCGACATCGTCGGTGAACCCGGCATCGGAAAGAGCAGGTTGCTCGACGAACTGTGCGCGCGGGCCCGCAGGGTCGGCTTCACCGTACTGCGCGGCCGGGCCACGGAGTACGAACAGCACGTCCCCTACCAGCTGTTCACCGACGCGTTTGCCGATCCCGGCCCGCCGGACGCCGGCCCCGCCCTCGCCGAAGCGTGCTCGGTGCTGCACGGCATCCGGCAGGGCCCGGGCGACGGCTCCCCCGAAGGCTCCGCCGCCCGATTCGGGCTGCACCGTGCGATCGCCGCTTCCCTGACACACCTGAGCGAGCAGGGTCTGGTGCTTGCCCTGGACGACCTGCACTGGGCGGATCCCGCCTCCCGCGAGCTCGTCGACCACCTGATCCGGCACCCTGCGCGCGGACGCGTCCTGCTGGTGGTGGCCCGGCGGGTCCGGCAGACGCCGGCATCCCTGACCGCGGCGCTCACGCGCGGCGCGGCCAGCGGAGCCGTGCTCCAGCTCGCCCTGGAGCCGCTCTCGGAGCAGGAGTCCGTCCTGGCGCTGGCTCCCGACGTTCCCGAAGACCGGGCCAA
Source organism: Streptomyces sp. NPDC101165 (assembly GCF_044768135.1). NCBI lineage: Bacteria > Bacillati > Actinomycetota > Actinomycetes > Kitasatosporales > Streptomycetaceae > Streptomyces > Streptomyces sp. NPDC101165. The sequence continues at coordinate 415,382 of NZ_JBIWPG010000007.1, forward strand.
GCAGCTGCACGCCGCCAGCGAGGGCAACCCCTTGTATCTGTTCGCCCTGGTGCACGCGTACCGCACAGGGGTGTCACCACACGGGCTCACGCCCGACGCACACGGCGACGCCATGGACCCGGCCGGCCTGCCCAGTGGGCTCGCAGCGCTGCTGCACGACGAGTTGGCCACGCTCACCGGGCCGCAGCGCCGGCTCGTCGAGGCGGTGGCGGCGCTCGGCGACCACGCGACGCCCACCTTGCTGACCGTGGCGACCGGGCTGTCCCCCCAGGACGTCGAGAACGAGACCGGTGCCCTGGTGGTGCGGGATCTGCTGCGCGCCGCGCCGGGCGGCCGGTGGGCGCTGCGCCATCCCCTGCTCCGGGCCCTGGTCTACGAGGGAACCGCGCCGGGGTGGCGTGCCGAGGTCCACCGCCGTGCCGCGCGCGAACTGGCCCGTGGCGGCGCTCCCGCCACCGAGCGGGCCCGCCACGTCGAACGGTCGCTGACCGGCTGGGACCCCCAGGCCACGGAGGTACTCATCGAGGCCGCCGCACGGTTCGCGTCGACCGCGCCGGGCACAGCCGCCCATCTGCTGGATGTCGTCCTCACTCGGATGCCGGACGGTCCCGACCGTTTCCGGCAACGCGGCGAACTGGTTCTGGCCCGCGCCCGCGCACTGGGCGTCAGCGGGAACCTCCAGGAGAGCCGGGACCTGCTGCACACCCTGATCGAGACGTCCGGCAAGGACCATCCCGATCTGCGTACGCAGGCCGTCGCCCAGTGCGCCGTGATGGAACGGCACCTCGGTCACTCCCCCGAGGCCACCGCTCTGCTGCGCCGTGAGCTGTCCCGCGATCCGGGCCCGTCCCCCACGCAGGCGGTCTCCCTGCAACTGGCCCTCGGGATGTCCGCCCTGCTGACCGCGTCCTATCCGGAGGCTCGCGAGGACGTCGCGCGGGCTGTCGCCGTCGCACGTTCCGACGACCACCCCGCCGGTGAGGCGGCGGCGCTGGCCCTGGCCGCCCTGGGCGAGGCGTACGAGGGAGAGACGGAGGCGGCGGGGCGTTTCGCCGATGCCGCCGGTTCACTCGCGGATGCGCTGACCGATCCCGGTCTGGCGGATCTGTGCGAGGCGCTGGTCTGGCTGGCCTGGGCGGAAACCCTGCTGGAGCGCTACGGCGACGCCGAGCGGCACATCACCCGAGGGCTCCGCATCGCCCGGCGCACCGGACAACTCCACGTCCTGCCCCACCTGTTGACGAGCCGGGCCTTCGTCCACCTCACCACCTGCCGACTGCCGTCCGCGCTGGAGGCCGCCGAGGAGGGGGAGTCCATCGCCCGGGCCGCGGGCAGCGACGACCTTCTGGGCTTCACCCTGGCCATCAAGACACTGGTGCTGTTGCTGGTGCGTCCGCTGGGGGACGGCAGCGCCCTGTCCACCGGTGAGGAGGCCGTCGCCGCGGCAGGCCGGAGCAGGGGCTGGTGGTCGTCCCTGGCCTGGTGCATGCTCGGGCACGCGACGTACGTGAGCGGCGACCCCCACCGAGCGCAGGAGGCCATCACGACGGCAGGCGGAGGTCCTGGACTGCCCCTGCTGCAACCCTCGATCCGCCCGGGGCAGCTCGACACCCTCGCGGCCGTGGCCCTCGCCGCCGGCGACGTCGACGCGGCCGGCGGCTGGGTCGCCCAGGCGACCCGCGAGGCCGACCGGCTCGGCCTCGACGGCCAGCGCGCGGCCGCCCTGCGCGCCCAGGCCACGCTGGCCGAGCACCACGGCGAGACCGACAGGGCCGTACGGCTCCTCGACGCGGCGGCACAGGAATACGTCCGCTGCGGCCAATCCCTGTGGGAGGCCTACTCCCTCCTGCGGGCGGCACCCTTGGTACAGCGCACGGGACAAGGAGCGCGCGCCGCCGCAATGTGGCGCCGAGCCCACCGGATCGCCGTCGACGGCGGCGCACGCCTGCTGGTGGACCTCGCCGAACTGATCCGGCCCCAGGTAGTGGCGGAGACGCCGACGGTGCCGGCGCAGCTCGCGGAGCTGACGGCCCGTGAGCTGGAGGTGGCGGAGCTGGTGGCGCAGGGGCTGAGCAACCAGGGCATCGCCGCTCGGCTCCATCTCAGCCGACGTACCGTCGAAACCCATCTGTCCTCGATCTACCGGAAGGCGTCGGTGCCGTCCCGCGCGGCCCTGGCCGGACTCATGACCCGAGTCGGGCTGGGAGCCGGATCCTGAGCGATGCCCGGTGATCACTCGCGCCCAGGACGAGCCCGGCGCAAGCTTCGAGGCAATGAACCCCGCGAAGAAGAACGTAGGGTATCGCACCTCCGCCGTGTCCGTCCAGGAGATGGAAGCGCTGGCGAACGAGGTCGCACTGCTGCGGGATGCCATGTTCCGAACAGGCTGGAACTCGCGCGCCGCCAAGATGCCCGGCATGCGAAAGATCCCGCCGCCTCCCGACGGCGTCACCGTGCCCGAGTAGCAGGACCGTCTGGCGGATCTGGCTGGCCGGCTGCTCGCTACGCCTGCGCCACGGCCGCTCTCCGGCTTCCGGCGTACGTCCGTCAGATCGCTGCCGGCGCGCCGCGTTCGTGACCATGACGCCGATGCGTACCGCCCCGCAGATCCACGGGAGCACCGGCCATCCCCTGTTCGGGCGGCCCGGCGGGCGCGTTCCTGCTCGCCGCCCGGTCGCATCCGCGTCAGCGTGCCGGGGCCGCGTGCTCGGGCACATCCGTGAAACCACGCATCACCGCACAGCCGGCTCGACACCTGGGACGCGGTGAAACACGTAGGCGGTTACGTGTTTCTACTGAGGCCGCTTCCCCCACGGCCGTCTACGGTCGGCAGTCGGACGGCTCGAGCGGTGCAGAGGGGATGGCGTGAAAGGCAACACCCAAAACATATGGGGAAGTTGGGTGACGCTCGTGGTGGCGGGGAGTCTGCTGGCCGGGTGTTCGACACAGGGGGCGGACGGCGGTTCCTCCCGGCGGACCGGGTCACCGGCGCACACTGCCTCGCCGGAAGCTGCGGCGCCCCCGTCGGGCGGCTCTTCCGCCACCCCCGCCTTCACACCCGACGCCGACCTCGTCCCCAGGACCTCGAAGGACGGACAGGACCTGGTGGACTCGGTGGTGTTCACTCCGGGCGACTGGGGCCGGGGCTTCGTCGCACAGAACCCGGCCGCGAGCACCCCGGGCACCTGGGCCGTGCTGGACGACAACTGCCGCTGGGAGCGAGAGAAGCTCCCCCGAGGTGTTCTGGCCAGCCTGTCCCGCTACAGCCGGCTGCCCGCCGGCGCAGGCAAAGGTGCCGTCAGGGTGACGGCCGCGGCCACCGCGCACTCCTTCGCTCTCGGCGCCGACGAACAGCTGAGCACCACCCTGGAGGAAGTCCTGCGCTGCCCGGAGCAACGGCCACGGGCCGACGAGCGGATCACGGGTCTGAACTCCCTCGGCACCCCCTTCGGCTCCCGAGAGCAGGACTACGCCGACGACTCGGTGCTGGAGAGCGGTCAGTACCTCGGGAAGGGCGGCAAAGCCCAGCCGTATCTGTGGATGGTCGCCCGGCTGGGCACGGTCGTCGCGGCCGTCTCCGTGACGGGCGGGCAGGGCCACACCCCGGAAGAACTCCAGAAACTGGGCAGCACGGCCCTGGGTCAGATGCTGGGGCGCGTCCAGCAGCGGTTGAAGGGAAAGTGATGGAGCCGCTGCGTACCTCGGACCCGTCCAGACTGGCGGGCCATCGGCTGCTCGGGCGGCTCGGCGCGGGGGGCATGGGTGTGGTGTACCTGGCCCGCTCGGCCGGCGGTTCGCTGGTCGCGCTGAAGGTGATCCAGGCCGAGTACGCCGAGGACGCCGGATTCCGGGAGCGGTTCCGGCGGGAGGCGGAGACGGCCGGCAGGATGACCAGCCCTTGGGTGGCGTCCCTGGTTGACGCGGACCCCGAGGCGGCGGAGCCCTGGCTGGCCACCGTCTTCGTGCCGGGGCCCTCGCTGGGAGAGGCCGTCGCCGTACAGGGGCCACTGCCCGTGCGGAGCCTGCGGGTGCTGGGTTCCCGGCTCGCCGAAGCGCTGCGGGAGCTCCACACGGTCGGTCTCGTGCACCGGGACGTCAAGCCGGGCAATGTGCTGCTGGCGCTCGACGGCCCCCGGCTGATCGACTTCGGTGTGGCCCGCGATCCGCAGGACACCGCGCTCACGTCGACCGGTGTCGTGGTCGGCACCCCCGGCTTCCTGGCACCGGAACAAGCCCAGGGCGGGCAGGAAGTGGGCCCGGCCGGCGACATCTTCTCGCTGGGCTGCGTGCTGACCCACGCGGCCACCGGCCGACCTCCCTTCGGTACCGGCTCCCTCGACGCGCTGCTGTACCGAACGGTGCACGACGCCCCCGATCTGGAGGGTGTTCCGCAGGAGCTCGCCGAAGTGGTGCGCGGCTGTCTGGAGAAGGACCCGCGGCAGCGGCCCACCGCCGAGGCGTTGTCGCTGGCTCTTGCGGCCGCCGAGCCCGTCGACCCGCGGGAGGTCCTCCGAGCGGTACGGCCTTCGGCGCAGCGGGACCGGGAACCCGGTGACGAGGACTGGTTGCCCGAGCCGTTGATCCGGCTGATCGCCGAACGGTCGGCCGCAGGGCTCGGGCTGCCCGCCGTCGATGACACCGAGGTCGCCTCCGAGTCCGCCGACACCACCGCGGCGGACGACGCGGACGAACGGCCATCAGGACGTGCCGTCGGCAGACGCCGTCTCCTCGTCCTCACCGGGGGCGCGGTGACCGTCGCGGCCGGAGGCGGTCTGGCCGCCTGGGCCGCGCTCTCCGGCGGCGGCAAGGGGAGCGGCTCCACCGCCGCCCCGACGGCGAACGGGCCCGTGCACACGATCGGACTGCACGCCGATCTGAGCGGTGACCACAAGGCGGTGGGCCGGGCTCAGGAGCGGGGACTGCGGCTCGCGGTCGACGAGTTCAACTCCCGTGACGACAGGCCGTTCACGCTCGCCGTGCGGACGGTGGACGACGGCGGGGTTCCGGCCAGGGCCCCGGTGGTGGCCAAGCGACTGGTCGCCGACCGTTCCGTGCTGGCCGTGATCGGTCCCACCACGGACGAGACCGCCCTGGCCTCGCTGACGACGTACGACGCCGGGTCGTTGCCCCTCATCGCGGTGTCACCCGGCGCCACCGTGCTCGGCGTGACGGGCAGCCGGTCGTTCCTCCACGCCCGCGTGACGGACACGATCCTGCCGTTCTATCTCCGCGCCTATCTGCACGGCAGCGCGAAGTCGCGCACGATCGGAATCGTCGACGACCGGGCGGCGGACGCGTACGCATGGGAGATCAGCAGCTCGCTGTGCCGCATGCTTCACCAGGACCGGCAGCCGGTCGTCCCCAAGGTGGTCAGCGCGTTGCGCAGGGACTTCGGACCGACGCTCGACGCCCTGCTCGACGGCGGCGCGGACTCCGTGGTCTTCGCCGGATACCACGACCGCGCCGCGCTGCTGGCCCACGAACTGACGCATCGTCACTTCGCGGGCGCGCGAGCCGCCGCCCAGGGAGTGCTCGACACCCGGTTCCTGTCCGCCGCCGGGGACGCGGCCGACGGCTGGGTGATCGTCGCCCCCGTCATGGACGCATCCGTGGCACCCGAGGCCAAGACGTTCGCGGCCGCGTACCGCAGGCGTTTCGACGCCGAGCCGGAACGGTATGCCGTCGAGGCGTACGACGTGGCCCGGATGATCGTGCAGGCTCTGCGATCGCTCTCCGCCGGGCGCGTGACCCGGCAGAACCTGACGACGGCGCTGCGCGCGGCCTCGTACAAGGGGATCACGAAGAACCTCGCCTTCGACAAGAAGACCGGGGCACTGGTCATCGACGGCCGCGGCGTCTACCTGTGGAAGGTCGACGGCGGCCGGTTCCGGTACCAGGGCGCGGCACCGTTCCAGGTGTCCACCTGATGGGACGCTGATGGAGCCGTTGCGCGGCGCCGACCCGGCCGGGATCGCGGGCTACCGGCTGCTGCGCCGGCTGGGCGCGGGCGGCATGGGCGTGGTGTACCTGGCGCGCTCCGGATCGGGCTCACTGGCCGCGTTGAAGGTCATCCGCGCCGCGCATGCGGACGATCCGGGCTTCCGGGCCCGTTTCCGCCGTGAGGTGGAGACGGCGGGCCGGGTCGCCAGCCCCTGGGTCGTGCCGCTGCTCGACGCGGACCCGGACGCGGAGTCGCCGTGGCTCGCCACGGCGTTCGTGCCGGGCCCCTCGCTGGCGGAGGCGGTCGAGGAGTGCGGGCCGCTGCCGTACCGCTCGGTGCGGTTCCTGGGGGCCCGCCTCGCCGAGGCGCTGGAGGCCGTGCACGGGGCGGGTCTGGTGCACCGGGACGTCAAGCCGGGCAATGTGCTGCTCGCGGTCGACGGACCGCGGGTGATCGACTTCGGAATCGCCCGGACGCCGGAGGACACCGCGCTCACCGCCAGTGGGATGGTGGTCGGCTCCCCCGGGTTCCTCTCCCCCGAACAGGCCCAGGGCCGGGGCAGGGAGATCGGTCCGGCCAGCGACGTCTTTTCGCTCGGCTGCTTGCTGGCATTCGCCGCGACGGGCGAACGCCCCTTCGGCCGGGGCTCCGCGGCCGAGGCGCTGGTGCGTACGGTCCACGACGAACCTGACCTGGACGGCGTACCGGCGCCGCTGCTGCCGCTGCTGCGGAACTGCCTGGCCAAGGAGCCGGGATCCCGGCCCCCCGTGGCCGACATCCGGCGAGCCCTGGACGGGACGGAGCCGCACGGCCCGGACCGGGAGGGCGGGGGCTGGTTGCCCGAATCGTCCACCCGGCTGATCGCGCGCCGTTCGACCGCCGCTCTCGCCCTGCCCGCCGTCGAGGCGACCGAGGTGTCCGGTGCTCCGCCCGGCATCGACACCGTGCCCGGCTCGGAGGAGCCTTCGAAGAGCGTCACCCGACGCCGCTTCCTGGTGCTGGGCTCGGCGGCCGGGGTCCTGGCGGCGGGCGCGACGGCGGCCTGGTGGACGGCGGACCGCCCCGGTCGCGCATCGGCGCGGAGTGGCGGCTCCCGGCTTCCGCAGATGGTGGTCGCGCTGCACGCCGATCTGACGGGCGGACAGAAGACGGCAGGGCTCGCCCAGGAGGACGGTGTCCGGCTCGCCGTCGACCGTCTCAACTCCCGTACCGGCCGCGGCTTCGACCTCGCGCTCCAGGTGCACGACGACGCCGGCAGCCCGACCCGGGCGCGACGGCTCGCGCGGCAGCTCGCGGCCGACGGCCGGGTCCGCGCGGTGATCGGGCCGACCACCGACGCCTGTGCCGAGGCCGTCCTCGCCGAATACCAGAAGGCTCTGCTGCCCCTGGTCTCCGTATCGGTCGGGCTCGAAGGGGTGTCGTCCTTCAAGTACCGGACGTACGCGGCCACCCGGCCTCCCGACCGCGACCTGGCGGCGCCCCTGGTCGCGTACCTCGTCCGCACCGCCCGGGCCCGCAGGACGCTGTTGATCGACGACGCGGTCGAGGGAGACTTCAGCTGGAACATCTGCGCGTCGGTCGGTGATGCCATGCGCTCCGTGCGGCACGCGACGACCCGGCGTACCCTCGCCGCCGAGGACGACACCGCCCACGACTTCCGTGCCCTCGCCGAGTCGGTGACCGACGCGAAAGCGGACGCGGTGGTGTTCGCCGGCGGGCCTGCGCGTGCCGCGAAACTGGCGGTCGCGCTGCGCGGCGCCGGCTACGCGGGTGCGCGACTGGCCACCGAGCGCGCTCTGGACCCCCGCTTCCTCACCGCGGCCGGTGACGCGGCCGAGGGATGGGTCTTCGCCGCCCCCTTCCTCGATCCGACGCGGGTGACGGCCGCGAAGCCCTTCGTCACCGCCTACCGCGAACGATTCGGCACCGCTCCGCCCTGGTACTCCGCCGAGGCCTACGACGCGGCGCTGTTCCTGGGGCGCGCGATGACGACGCCGGGCGCGTCCCGCGCGGCACGCGGCACGATCGTGCGACGGCTGCGCGACACGGACTACCGCGGGATCACCAAGAGGCTGCACTACACGTCGTCGAGCGCCGGCTACACCGTGAAGGCGCTGTACCTCTTCCAGGCGTCCGGCGGCCGCTTCCGCTTTCTCGGCCAGTACGAGGACGTCACGGCCTGAGCAGGTGCGGGGACGCGAGCCGACCGGACCGCCCGGCCGCGTCACGCATCCTCGGCCGCTGTCACGTAGGTCCAGCCGTGCCGAACGTTTCTGCGATCGCGGGAGTCGACGCGAGTGACGTCAGGCCCTCCGTTGGTGCGCGAGAGCAATCCGCTGATCAGCGTGCGGTACGCGAAGAAGAGCGTCGCGGCCACGGTCACGACGAAGGCGATGTAAGGCCCGTATCCCGTGCTCGTGGCGGTGCGGACCACGTGGACGAAGCCGTAGCCGCTGAGGACCGTCGCCAGAGCGCACACCTTCAACCACCACCGGTGCCTGCGGCGCTCACTGCGCACTTCGGCGAACGAGGGGAGAGCCACCAGGAGTCGAGCGCCGCAGTGGTCGCAGGTCGCGTGGGTCTCGTTCCTGTTCTGCTCGAAGCGCTCCAGCCGACCCGCCTCGTCGTTGGTGAGGCCGATCGTCCGCGTGTGATGGTGACCGACCTCCTGGCTGACGATGTGCGTGATCCTGTACTCGAAGGTCCCCGACACCTCTGCGGCCACGGCTCCCGCCCCTTCCCCCTGGTCCGGTTCTCCTTCGATTCTCCGGCCGACGCGGCGGCGTACCGCCGCGATCGCACCGCCCGGAACAACCCTGTGACGCCACTGGGAAGTTCTGCTGACGAAGGGCTACCGCCGCCCTGCGACCAGGTACCGGGCCCGCCACTGCGGCAGGCAGTCGTGGAGGTACAGCGCGAAGGGGACCCACCAGATCAGATCGTTGGTGACGAGAATGACGCCGGAGGCCAGGGGCCACTCGCCGGTGAGGGCCAGCCACAGCCAGCCGAGCGGGCCGAGGACCTTGCCGGCCAGGCCGACCGCCGCGACGGCGAAGCCCTCGGCGGGGCGGAGGGCCACGTCCAGATAGAGCAGCCCGTACAGGCCGAGCACCATGCCCAGCGACATGAAGATCTGGGGGTGGTTCTGCGGGGGCATGTCGGCTACGCGGAACAGCCATTGCGGGTCGACGGCCGCGTAGCAGCCCCAGACGATGTTGTAGACGCCGGCCGCCGCGAAGACCCGTCGGTGCAGCCGCTCACGGGTAACGGGCGAAGTCTCACGTGAGGTGAACACGGCCCTATTGTCGTGTCCACGTGCCGGTAGCATGCCACCGCATGGGGGAATCGAACATCGTCGTGGTCGGGGGCAGCGGCTTCTACGGCCGGTACGTCGTCGCCGATCTGCTGCGCCGGCCCGACGTTCGCGTCACCGTCGTCTCCCGCAGACCGCCGCATCCCCCCTTCGCGTCCGAACGGGTCTCCTGGGTCGCCGGCGACCGCGACGATCCGAAGCGGCTGGGCGACCTCCTGGGTGACGCGGTCGCGCTCGTGCACTGCGCGGGCCCGTTCCAGGCCCTCGACGGCGCCGGCACCCACCCGCTCGGACCGCTGCGGGCGGCGGTGACCGCCGGGGTTCCGTACGTCGACATCTGCGAGGACCGCGCCTTTCTACACGCGGCAGCGGCGGTGGCCCGCTCGGCGACGGCTCCCGTCCTCACCGGGGCGTCCGTCGTGCCGGGCCTCCAGGCGCTGATCGTCCACGACCTCGCACACGGGATGGACCGTGTCGACGGCGTCCTGTGCTGTGCCGCTCCCGACACCCGGCGGCACCGCGGCCCGGCGATGTTCGAGGCGATGATGCATGGCGCCGGGCTCCCGTTCACCGCTCCTCGCGAGGGCGTACCCACCGTGGTGCACGGCTGGTCCGAGCCCGAGTGGACAGTGTTCCCGCCGCCGGTCGGCAGACGGCTGGTCCACCAGGTGTACGAGATGGCCGACCTGGATGTCCTGGCCGAACTGTGCGGTGCCCGCACGATCGCTTTCAAGGCCGGTACCGAATTCACCGCGGTCAACCGGGCCTTGGGGCTCTTCGCCACTCTGCGGGCCCGCACCGGGCGGCCCCGCGCCACCCGGCACTGGACGCCGCTGGTGCGCGCGGCGTCGTGGCTCGTCGGACGGGTCGGCGACGAGGCAGGCGGCTTCACGGTCACCGTGAGCGGGGAGCGCGATGGGCGGCCGGTCACCCGCCGGTTGGGGATGACGGCCCGGCAGGACGGCGGTCGCATTCCCTCACTGCTCGCCGGCATCGCCGTCGACCACCTGCTGGCAGACCGACTCCGCACCGCCGGCCTCGTCCCGCTCCATTCCTGGCTGGCACCGCAGGAGCTGCGTGCCGCGCTGCGCGACCGCGGGATCGACCTGTGGAGGAGTGACGACGAGGACGGCTGGCGCCCCTGGGAGGAGTGACAAGCCGTCAGGCTGCCACTTCCTGTCTCCCTATGCGTGGTGCTTGGGCTGTCCACTCGATCGGCAATCGTCGCCAGCAATGCCAGGACCAGGAGTTTTCCCCATGGGCGGGCGCCAGTTCCTTGGACCGCACGCTCAGCTCCGGGCAGGCGAATCGCCGCGTGGTGCCAGGTGACCTCCGACCGCGACGCGGTCGGCAGCGGATCGGTCGGCGTGGCGTGCAGACAGAACCTCAGTCCGGTGGGTCCGCTTGGTGCTCCTCCGCTGCGAGCAGGCCCACCGGATGGCGGCCGGCCGGCTGCTGCGGCTCGGGGCGCACAGGTGCCGAGGGCATCGGCCGGTCCACCGGGGCGTCGGTGGTCACGGTCAGCGGTTCCCCGTGATGCAGCAGAAGCAGCGGATCACCCTCCACCAGCCGGTATCGCGCATGGGCCGGGCCGATGTCCACCTTCAGCCTGCGTCCGCGTACCAGCACCGTGAACGCCACCCTGGACAGCGCTTCCGGCAAGCGCGGCGCGAACGCCAGCTGGTCCGGCTTGCCTTCCTCGCCGATGTACCGGCGCAAGCCGCCGAAACCGACGACCAGGGCGATCCACGTCCCGGCGAGGGACGCGATGTGCAGCCCGTCACGGGTGTTGTGCTCCAGATCGTCCAGGTCCATCAGCGCGGCCTCGGCGAGGTAGGCGTAGGCCAGCCGCAGGTGCCCGGTCTCGGCGGCCAGCACCGCCTGGCAGCACGCCGACAGGGACGAGTCGCGGACGGTGAGCGCGTCGTAGTAGGCGAAGTTGCGCGCCTTCTGCTCGGCGGAGAAGAGGTGGGGGCACTCCAGCATCGCCAGCACCACATCGGCCTGCTTCACGACCTGCTTGCGATACAGGTCGAAGTAGGGGTAGTGCAGCAGCAGCGGGTAGTTCTCGGGCGGGGTCGCCTCGAAGTCCCAGCGCTGGAAACTCGTGAACCCGGCGGACTGTTCGTGCACGCCGAGGGACTCGTTGTACGGCATGGCCATACGCGCCGCGGCGTCCCGCCACACGGCGGTCTCCTCGTCGTCGACACCGAGTTCCGCGGCCCGGTCGGGATGACGCGCGGCCGCTTCTGCGGCGGCCAGCAGGTTCTGCCGGGCCAGCAGGTTGGTGTACAGGTTGTCGCGGGCGATGGCGCTGTACTCGTCGGGTCCGGTGACCCCGTCGATGTGGAACACGCCTTCCGGGTCGTGGTGTCCGAGGGAGCGCCACAGTCGAGCGGTGTCCACGAGGAGGTCGAACCCCTCACCGCGCTCGAAGTCCTCGTCCCCCGTCACCATGACGTACCGGACGGCGGCCAGGGCGATGTCGGCGTTGATGTGGAAGGCAGCCGTACCGGCCGGCCAGTAGGCGGAGCTTTCGCCGCCGTCGATCGTCCGCCAGGGAAACGCCGCTCCCGTAAGGCCCAGCTGGCTCGCGCGTTCCCGGGCCGCCGGCAGCATCTGGTGCCGCCATCTCAGTGCCGACGCGACGGTCTCCGGCGCGGTGAACGTCAGGACCGGCAGCACGTAGGACTCGGTGTCCCAGAAGGAGTGCCCGTCGTACCCGGTTCCGGTCAGGCCTTTCGCGGGAATGGCCCGGTTCTCACCGCGGGCCGCCGCCTGGAGCACGTGGAAGAGAGCGAACCGCACCGCCTGCTGGATCTGCGCGTCGCCCTCGACCTCGACGTCCGCGCCGGCCCAGAAGCGGTCCAGGTACGCCCGTTGCGCGGCGACCAGCCCGTCCCACCCCGTGCTGACCGCGGCCGCCACGGCTCCGTCCACCTGGTCGTGCACGGCCGGCAGCGAACGCTCCCCCGACCAGCCGTAGGCCACGAACTTGACCAGCCGCAGCGGCTGCCCGGGCACCAGGTCCGCGGTCACCGTCAGCCGGCTGACATCAGGCTCGCTCTGCGCCGTCCAACGAGTGCTCTCGGGCCCCTCGATGAGATGGTCGGCCGCTGCTGCCACCCGCAGTACGCTGCGGCTGGTGCAGTGCACGAGCCGCAGGCGGGTGTCCTGCGCGAAGTGCTCCTCGGCGTTCAGCGGGGACTCGATCGCCGCGGCCACGCGCGGGTCGCCCTTCAGGCCGGGCAGTTGTTCGTTGGCGACCAGCTCGGACTGCACGGCCACCGTGGTCGGTCCGTCGATCGGCTCGACCTCGTACACGATGGCGGCCACCGCGCGTTGGGTGAAGGACACGAGCCGCTGTGACGTGATCCGGACCGTGCGGCCGCCGGGCGATGTCCACCGGGCCGTGCGGCTGAGCACGCCGGACCGGAAGTCCAGAACCCGTTCGTGCGCCACCAGCCGGCCGTAGCGCAGATCGCACGGGTGGTCGTCGACCAGCAGCCGGATGACCTTGCCGTCGGTGACGTTGATCATCGTCTGGCCGGACTCGGGATATCCGTAGCCCGCTTCCGCGTAGGGCAGCGGATGCCGCTCGTGCACGCCGTTGAGGTAGGCGCCGGGCAGCCCGTGCGGCTCTCCCTCGTCGAGGTTGCCGCGCCACCCGATGTGCCCGTTGGACAGCGCGAACACCGACTCGCTCTGGGCGAGCACGTCCAGGTTCAGCTCGGTCTCGCGCAGGCACCACGGCTCGACCGTGTAGCTGGGATGGGTGATCATCGCGGCTGCAGAAGTTCGGCCAGGTCACGGACCACGATGTCCGCCCCGTGCGCCCGTAGCTGATCCGCCTGGCCCACCCTGTCGACGCCCACGACCACGCCGAACCGTCCGGCTCGCCCGGCCTCGACCCCGGCCAGGGCGTCTTCGAACACCGCGGCCGCGTCCGGATCCGTTCCGAGGACGCGGGCCGCCTCCAGGTAGGTGTCCGGGGCGGGCTTGCCCCGCAGGCGGCGCTCGGTCGCCACCACTCCGTCGATCCGTTGGTCGAACAGGTCCTCGATGCCGGCCGCTGCCAGGACGTCCCGGCAGTTCGCACTGGACGACACCACCGCGCAGCGCAGGCCGGCCTCCCGCACCGCGTGGACGAAGCGGACCGAGCCCTCGTAAGGTTCCACCCCGTCCTCGCGGATCCGGCGCAGCACCAGGTCGTTCTTGCGGTTGCCCAGGCCGTTCACCGTCTCCGCCTGCGGCGTGTCGTCCGGCGTTCCCTCGGGCAGGTGCACCCCGCGTGCGGCCAGGAACGTGCGCACGCCGTCCGCACGGGGTCGCCCGTCCACATACTCGTCGTAGTCGTCCACCGCGTCGAAGGGCACGAACTGGGTCCCCTCACGTGTCGCGCGCTCGCGGAGATAGGTGTCGAACATCTCCTTCCAGGCGGCCGCGTGCACCTTCGCGGTCTGGGTGAGGACACCGTCGAGGTCGAACAGACAGGAACGGACACGAGCAGGAAGCCCCAGCATGTCGCCGAGGGTAGGAGGCGTCCGCGGCCGCTCGCGTCAGGCCACCGTCCGGCACGCCGGAAGGCACCCGCTCGGTCGAGGACAGAGCGGCGGCCGGGGCGGGCACTGCACGAAACCTGGGTGGGCACGGGACGAATGACGCAGCGACGGCGCGAAGGGCCCCTGGCCGGCGGTGCGGCCGGCCAGGGGCCCTTCAGGCGATCCGGCTACGTCAGCCGTCGGACTCCGACGACGGGAGGTAGGCGCCCGGCACGTCGTTCGGGGCGTAGATCTTGTGCTCGCCGGGGTACGGCTTGGTCCAGTTGTGCGTCTGGTACCAGGTGAGGTGGTTCATCTGCGCGGGGTTCGCGTAGTCGGGCACGGCGTGGGGCCCGGTCAGCCGCTGCTTGGACTTCCAGTCCTCCCACTCCGCCGCGAGCTGCCGCTTGTCCGCCGGTACCTTCGACGACGGCACGGCCGCCGCCTTGGGGTCCTGCGGCGCGGGCGTGTCCACCCCGCACGAAGGCGGGGTCTTCAGACCGTCGGTCAGCGAGGTGCGGTTGGGCAGCGCCGTGAACGGTGTGTAGTCCGGCTTCCGGGTGAACGCCCCGGCCATCGGGCTGGCCGCGCTGTCCTTCTGGTTCATCGGGTGGATCCCGAGGATCTGCTCGACGGTGCGGATCATCGTGATCTGCGAGTAGTAGTGGCTGTCGACGGTGCCGTGCTGGGCCCAGGGGCTGATGATCTGGATCGGGGCGCGGTGGCCGTCGACGTGGTCGAGGCCGGCCTGGGAGTCGTCCTCGACGACGAAGATCGCCGAGTCCTTCCAGTACTTGCTGTGCGAGATCTCGTCGACCATCCTGCCGACCGCGAGGTCGTTGTCCGCGACCTGGGCCGCCGGGCTCGCCGGACCACCGGTGTGGTCGTTGGAGAGCCAGAACATGTTCAGGTTCGCCGGACCGTTCTTCTCGAAGTCCTGCTTCCAGATCTCGTACTTGTAGATGTCCGGGACACTCGTGTCGAACATCGGAAAGCCCGGCACCGACACGTCGTTGAGCGACGGGATCGCCGAGCCCGTCTGTATCGGGTAGGCGGTGTTCTGCCCGGTCGCGTCCATGTTCTTGGCGTCGCAGTACAGGTTCTGCCAGGAGGCGTCGGACGGCTTGCTCTCGATGGACTGGAACTCGCCGAAGTCCCGCACGGTCTTGTCCGCCGCCTGCGCACCGGTCCACAGGAAGCCGGACTTCTGGTGGCCGAGAGCGTCGTTCTCGGTGTCGTAGCTGCGCGCGTACTCACCGGCCGAGGACTCGGTGTACTCCGGGTCGTCGGCCTGCATCAGCCAGTTGTGGCCCTCGGCGGAGTTCGTGCCGATGTCGTAGGTGTTGTCGTACAGGCCGAACTGGTCGGCCAGCGCGTGCTGGTTCGGCGTCACGTTCTCGCCGAACTGGGTCACCGAGGGATCGCCGTCGCCCTCCGGGACGTCACCGAAGACCTGGTCGTAGGTCCGGTTCTCCTTGACGATCAGGAAGACGTGCTTGATCGTCGAGGGGTCGCCGATCCGCTGCGGGACCGGAACCGGGATGCCGTGGCTCGTGCCCTTGGCCAGCTTGACCGAGCCGGGGGTCCAGCCGTTCTGCTTGAAGACCTTGGCCGTCTGGGACCTGATGACACTGTCGTCCGGCAGCGTGAAGCGCTGCACGCTCGACGTGGTGTCGTGGGTGCCGTGCCCGGCGCTGTTGGTGGGCCGGCGGGCGTCGACTCCACGGGTGTTGGAGACCAGCACCTGGTTGCCGACGGTGGCGATCTCCGCGGGGAAGTAGTCCGTCGGGAGCAGGCCGACGTAACTGACCGGCTCCTGCGCGCTCTTGTACCGGTAGACGGCGACCGCGTTGGCCCGGCCGAGCGTCACCAGCAGACGACCGTCGTCGGTGAGCGTCACCGCGTTGGGCTCGTAGCCCACCGACGCCTCCGGCCACGGCCGGGTGTCGATGGTCTGCACGACCTCGTCCTTGCCGGTGTCGATGACCGACACGTTGTTGGAGGCGGTGTCGGTGACGAACAGCGCCTTGCCCTTGGCGTACAGGGCCGTCGGGTGCAGACCGACATCGATGCTCGACGGGGCGGCCTGCGGGTTCGCCAGGTCGATGACGCTGACCGTGCCGGTGGTGGTGGCACCGGTCTTCGGGTTGGCCGGAACCTGGGTGCCGTACGAGTTCATGGTGGTGTCGCCCGGCTCGGCCGGCCGGCCGCCCTCGTTGCTGATGTAGAGCTTCTCGCCGACCTGGACCATGTCGCGCGGGGCGTTGCCCACGGCCCAGCTCTGCTTGACGGCACCGGTCGCCGCGTCGATGGCGACCACCCGGTTCTGGCCGTTGACCGCCGAGTACACGGTGGAGCCGTCGGACGAGAAGACCGCCTCGCCGACCAGCGCGTGCTTGGCCCCGTCCACCGGGATCCTGATCGACGTCGGGTTGGTGACGGAGCCGTCCGGGTTCACCGTGAACCGGGTGTAGCCGTCGGTCTGGCCCAGCCACAGCTGCTTGCCGTCGGGCGAGTACGTGGGGCCTTCCTGTCCCACACTGTTGCTGCCGAGGCGCGGGACCGACGACGCGGCGGTGCCGACGACCTGCTGCACCTTCCAGTTCTGCACGTCGACGATGGCCAGCGCGCTCCCGCCGTCGGTGACCGAGGCCGCGAGGTGGGTGCCGTCCGGGCTGACGGCGGACGACATGATCTTGCCGTTGTTGATGACGAGGCGGTCACCGTACGGGGCGATGTACTGGTCGCTGGAGATGACCTGGCCCCGGTCGGTGGTCTGACCGACCTGATCGGTGCCGAACTGGTGCGTCTGGGCGTAACCGATGCCGGCGGTGGCGGCGAGGACGACCGCGGTGGCGGCTGCCGTGAGGGTGCTCCGGCGACCGAGTCGTCTGCCGAGAAGGCTTGTCTCGACAGTCCGGCGGTTGCGAGTTACCTGCATGGAGTCATTCCTTCGGGACGCGGAGAAGTTCGACGTTGCCGTCGAACTGCCAAAGTGGGTTCGGTGCGTCGCCGGTCGGGGTCCGCACCAGGAAGTAGCCGTTCACTTCCTTCGGTCCATCGCCGTCTGCCATGAACCGCCCGTCTGGGGTGACGTCGAGTTGGTAGAT
Source organism: Streptomyces sp. NPDC101165 (assembly GCF_044768135.1). Taxonomy (NCBI): domain Bacteria; kingdom Bacillati; phylum Actinomycetota; class Actinomycetes; order Kitasatosporales; family Streptomycetaceae; genus Streptomyces; species Streptomyces sp. NPDC101165. The sequence goes on from NZ_JBIWPG010000007.1 coordinate 432,287, forward strand.
GGCCGTGCCTGTGGCCTCGACGCCGGGGAGATGCCACGAGACGACACAGCGCCAGTCGTTGCCCGGTCCCTGGGCAGCGACCCTGATGCTGCCCTTGTTGCACGTCGCCGAGGCCTTGACCTGCGCTTCGGTGACGTCGGGGCGGTTGAGCTGCTTCGTCTGCATGCGATAGAGGTGGGCGAACGCCGTGGCCAGCGAGCGCTGTACCTTGTCCTGTTCGACGCCGGAGCCCGTGGCCCCGGTGGTCGCGGCCACCACCGCGACGGTCACCGCGACCACCCCGGCCAGCGGCAGGACTCCGGCGGTGAACGCGCGGCGCCCCGAGCCGTCGTAAGCGGCGTTGGTGAAGTCGCGCCGCACGAACAGCAGATAGGCCAGCACCGTCGCGATCACCGCCCACACCAGGCTGACCACGATGCCGATCAGGAGCGGACCGAGCTGAGCCGGGCTGGTGAACAGACCGTTCCAGGCGATGAAGGCGTAGCTGGGCAGGGCCAGTCGTACGGCGGCGGGAAGCGGCATCATCTGCGCGAGTTGCATCGCCAGCGCGACGCCGGCGGGCAGCAGCAGCCCCATCGGGGAACGCCCCAGCGCGACGGACCCGAGCAGTCCGATCCCGGCGAGCGCCAGCGTCGGGGCGAGTACGCAGACCCAGGCGAGCAGGACCTTCCCTGCCGCGTCCGCAGGGCTCAGCAGGTGGCCGTCGAGACCGACCAGCGGCTGGTTGCCCACCGCCAGGAGACCACCGGCCGCACTGGAACAGGCCAGCCCGGCCACGAGCAGCAGAAGGACGGTGAGGCTGGCCAGTGCCTTCGCCGCGAAGATCCGCCTGGGCGACCGGACCACCACGAGCAGGTGGCGCCAGGTGCCGAGCCGGTCCTCGGAGGCGAACACGTCGCCGGCGACCACCGAGGTCAGCAGCGGCAGTGCCCAACTGCCCGCGAAACCGAGCATCACCAGCGGTCCGGCCCATCCCGTGGCGTGCATCCAGCGGCCGAAGAGCGTGTCGGCAGGCAGTGTGCTCTGCCGGCTCACCGCGGCAACGAAGAGCCCCGGCGCGATCCAGCAGGCGAGGACCAGCAAGCGGATCCGCCATTGTGAGACCAGCTTGACCAGCTCGAAGCGGTAGCCGCGCGAAACCGAGACGGGGCGGGCAGGGGCAACGTTGTCGGCGGCGACGGTCGCGGTCATCGGCCGGTCCCCTCTGGCTCGGTGAGCGCGAGGAACGCGGCTTCGAGCGGCGACACCACGGGGGCGAGCTCGCGCAACGCGATTCCCGCGCGCACGAGTTGCACCACAAGGTCGTCCAGGGCGGGCACCAGCGCGCGTACGACGAGCGTCTCCGTGCCGTGACCCGGCGTCGTCGACGATCAGGATCCCGGCCGCGTCGACAGCCAGCCGCCGGGCGGCCTGTGGGTCGGAAGTGAGCAGCCGGTAGTCGAGTTCGCGGTTCTCCGCGGCCAGCTTGCTCAACGGGCCGGAGAAGACGACTCGTCCGGTGGTGATGATGGTGACTTCGGAGCACAGTGCCTGGAGGTCGTCCATGCGGTGGCTGGAGAGCACAACGCCGGTGCCGTCCGCCGCGAGCCGGGTGAGGACACCGTGTACGTGTTTCTTGCCGGCCGGGTCGAGGCCGTTGGACGGTTCGTCCAGCACGAGCAGCCGGGGCCGGGTGAGCAGGGCTGCGGCGAGCCCGAGTCGCTGACGCATGCCGAGGGAGAAACCGCGGACCTGATCGTCGGCGACATCGGTGAGCCCGAGCTGGTCAAGGACGTCGTCGACCCCCGCCGTCCGCGCGTCGCGGCCGCGGAGAGCGGCCAGCGAGGTGAGGTTCTGCCTGGCGGTGAGCGAGGGGTAGAGACCGGGCCCGTCCACGAAGCCGGCGACACCGTCGGGAGCGTCGAGTGCCCGCTGGACCGGCGTACCCAGGATCTCGAGGCTGCCGCCGTCGGGGACGGCCAAGCCCAGCAGGAGACCGAGCAAGGTCGTCTTGCCGGCGCCGTTCGGTCCGACCAAGCCGTGTATCTGTCCCTGCGCCACATCCAGATCGACGCCGTCGAGCGCGACGACGTCGCCGAAACATTTGCTGATCCCGCGAGCCCGGACTGCGAGGAGTGTGTCCATGAGTCCCTTCTTTCGAAACCTCCAGGGACCTTAGGGACAACTCACAACGCAGGCACAGACGCCCGGTTGAACCCTCATGGAACGAATCGTCAAGGCGCGGTAAGTCCGGGGTGCACAAAACAGCCTGCACCGAGGCATACTTGGGCATCCCTGGGAGACAAGGGGTCTGCCAGGGGGGTGAGTTGTCGGCGGGACGTCGGCATCACGCCCGACGGGTGTGGCCCGGACAGCGTCGAAGACGGGTGATGGCGTGAACGTGCGGTCAGCGCCGCTTCAGAGCGGGAGACATCACCGCGGCGGGCGCTCGGCGGTCAGGGCAGTGTCCAGAACCGGACCGTGACGAGGTAGAAGACAACGGCCCAGAGGGCCATCACCACCGCGACGACACCGAGGCCACGGAGGTTGGTCCGTGTCGCCGGTTCGTCCGGCGGTGGCCGCAGCCATCGCCCGAGCAGCGGGTTCACGTAGTAGGGCATGGTCAGGAAGCTCATGATGAAGCTCGACAGCAGGTTGCCCACGAGCAGGCTGATCCAGAGCCGCATGTGCAGCGGGGACAGAGCGAGCGTCAGCAGCACGACGGTCGGGTACAGGCCGACCCAGATGGCGAGGGAGGTCCTGGTCTCGGAGGGTGGCGGCGGTGCCTCCTTGCCGTTGCCCTGGAAGGCGAACCAACTGCCGAACGAGTTGTCGATCGTACGCAGTTTGAAGTCGCTGAACCTTTCACCCTCGGCCAGGATCTGCTGCCGCTGCGGCGACGTCAGCCAGGCATCGAGGTGCTCGGCGCTGTCGTAGCGGTACAGCGTGGTCCATTCCTCCTGGAGCCCCTCGATGGGGCGGAAGAGCTCGGTCCCGCGAAACCCCTCGAACTTGCTCTCCTCCTCGACCATGTGGTGCTGCCAGTCCAGGAAGTCGTCGACCTGGTTCGGGTGGACGCGGTGGGTGACCACCACGGTGACCAGCGGATCCAGAGACTGGCTGCCGCTGCTGACCACCTGCTGGGTCGCCGGGCCGTCGAAGTACTTGGCGCCGACGTCGAGATACGTCTGCCTGGTCCCGCTGTTGATCCACGCCTGCAGATGCGCCACCGAGTCGAACCGGTACACGACGACCCAGTCGGGTTGCAGCGGTGTCGGCGGGGAGACCTCGGCGCCGAGAAATCCGGGATAGTAGGCGGCCGCGGAGTTCAGGCCCTCCTGCCACGACTCGAACTCCCGGTCCATCCCGGGCAGGACCTTCTGGCCGATGATCGCCGTCGCCGCGGAGGCTACGTTCCTCTCGGTGCTCATGGTGGCTCAACCTGCCGACACCGACTGCTCCGCGGGGAGTCGGCCGTAAATGCGTTCCGGGGTCAGCGGCAGCGCACGGTAGCGGACGCCCGTGGCGTCGTGCACCGCGTTCGCGAGTGCGGGGGCGACCGGGTTGATACAGCACTCGGCCATCCCCTTCGCCCGCATGGGCCCCACCGAATCCGCCGAGCCCACCAGAAGGATCTCGGTACGGGGGATGTCGGCGTAGGTGGGGATGCGGTAGTTCCGGAGGTTCGGGTTGACCATGACGCCGCTGTCGTCGACGTGATGGTTCTCGGTCAGCGCGAAGCCGAGTCCCTGGGCGACACCGCCCTCCACCTGTCCCCGGACCTGCGCCGGGTTGATGATCACCCCGGCGTCCGCCGCATGCACGCTGTACAGGATCCGTATCTCACCCGTCACGCGGTGCACGGCGACCCGGAACCCCTGCGTGTTGGAGGTGACGCTCCGGGGCGAGCCGTATGCCTTGCGCGCGGCGGTGAAGCGGATCCCGCGCCTTCGGGCCAGCGCGACGAGTTCGGCCAGCGACACCCGCCGGTCCCCGCAGACGACACCGTCGTCGTCCATCGTGCACATCACGACATGGACGCCCGTGTGCACCGCGGCGAATTCCAGGATGCGGTCGCGTACGGCATTGGCCGCCCGCAGGACCGCGTTGCCCGCCACGAAGAGGCCCGCGCTCGCGAAGGCACCGGTGTCGAAGCCCGTGCGGTCGGTGTCGGACTGCACCAGGCGGATCCGTGACGGCGTCGTGCCCAGTTGGTTGGCTGCGATCTGGACATGGGCCGTGGAGGTTCCCTCCCCGAACTCGACGGTCCCGACGGCCAGTTCGTAGATGAGATCGTCCCCCAGCGTGACCCAGGCCTCCGAGAGGTGTTCCGTCGGGGGCGCGGTCTCGTGCAGGGAACTCGCCACGCCGGCTCCGACGAGCCACCCGGGGCCGGGGGGCGGCCGGTCGGCCGTGCGGGCCAGGGCCTCACCCACCAGGTCGATGCAGGTGCCGAGTCCGTCCTCGGTGAAGATCACGTCGTCGGGGCCGTCGTGCAGGGCGACCAGGGGCTCACCCGGCCGCACGATGTTGCGCCGGCGCAGTTCCAGCGGGTCGATGTGCAGGGCGCGGGCCAGTTCGTCCATCGCCGACTCCACGGCGAACGCCGGCTGGGTCATGCCGTAGCCGCGCAGCGCCCCGCCCGGCACGGTGTTCGTGTAGACGGAGTACGCGTCGTACTTCTTGTTGGGGCAGCGGTAGATCATGACGGCGGCTCCGCCCGCGTACAGCGTTTCGCCGCCGTGGTTGCCGTAGGCGCCGGTGTTCGACACGTTGCGCACCTGGCAGGCGGTGAGCGTTCCGTCGGCCTTCGCGCCGAGCTTGACCGTCAGGGTCATCGAATGCCGCGGCGAGGCCGTGGTGAACTCCTCCTCGCGGGTGAACTCGAGGCAGGTGGGCCGCCCGGTGTCCAGGGTGGCGAGCGCGACCAGGTCCTCCGTGATCACCTCCTGCTTCCCGCCGAATCCGCCGCCGACGCGCTTGCAGAACACCCTCAGTTGGTCCGGGCGCAGCGCGAACAGGTACTCCAGTTTGACCTTCGCGATCGAAGGTGACTGGGAACTGGTGCGGACGTTCAGCCGCCCGTCATCCATCCAGGCGATCGAACCGTGGGTCTCCAGATGCGCGTGCTGCACCCGCGGTGAGAAGTACGTGCCTTCGTGGATCACGTCGGCCGCCGCGAATCCCGCTTCGACATCGCCTATGTGCGAGTGGAGTTCGATCAGGATGTTGTGGACCGGGTCGCGGACGAACGGATCGTCGGAGCCGTGCAGCTGGGGTGCGCCGTCGGCCATCGCCGCCTCGGGGTCGAACACCGCCGGCAGCACCTCGTACTCGACCGCGAGACGCCGGCAGCCCTCCTCGGCCGCCCCGACCGTGTCGGCCAGGACCGCGGCGACGCGCTGCCCGGCGAAGCGGACCGTGTCGTCGAGGATGTAGGTGTCGTCCGGGTCGACCAGGTGGTCGGTGTGGATCGCCGTGGTGAAGCGTCTGCGGGGTACGTCCTGCCAGGTGTAGACCCGGTGCACGCCGGGCACCGCGAGGGCGGCGCTCTTGTCGATCGAGAGGATCCGGGCGTGCGCGTGGGGTGCGTGCAGCAGCTTGAGGTGCAGCATGCCGTCGATCCGCGTGTCCATGGTGAACTCGGCGTGACCCGTCACCACGTCGTGTCCCGCGGGCGCGCCGACGCTCGTCCCGACGGCCTTGCCCGGTGCTGCCGTCTCCACCGCGCTGACGCCCTTCACGGCGTCCTCGATCGCGCGGTATCCGGTGCAGCGGCAGAGGTTGCCCTTCAACGCCCGTGGCAGATCCGCCTTCTGTTCCTCGGTGAAGGTCGCCGACGTCATGATCATCCCTGCGGTGCAGAAACCGCACTGGAACCCCGGGGCGTCCTCGAACTGCCGCTGCATGGGATGCGGGGCGCCGGGCCGTCCCAGGCCCTCGATCGTGGTCACCTCCCGGCCGTCCGCGCGGAACGCGGGGGTGATGCAGCCGTGTACCGGTGCGCCGTCCAGCCACACCGTGCAGGCTCCGCAGTCGCCCGCGTCGCACCCCTTCTTGACGCCGAAGTGGCCGAGTTCGCGCAGGAAGGTGCGCAGGCACTGGCCGGGGGCCGGTTCCCGGTCGAATTCCTTGCCGTTCACGAGGTAGCTCATGCCAGGTCCCCAGCCGTGAGTTCGCGGCAGATCTCCTCGGCGAAGTGCCGTGTCAGATGCCGACGGTGGTCAGGGGTTCCGTTGGGATCGGCGAACCAGACGTCGGCCGGCAGGGCGTCGATGCTCTGCCGCAGGGTTCGGACATCGGGCAGGGAGTCGAAGGCGATGCGGACCGGCCGCGTGGTACCGGCGGTGATGGTGAGCAACAGGTCACTCGCTCCGAGCCGTTGCGTGCCGACGAGGAACACCGTCGAACGGCCGAGCCGGGTCAAGGTGAAACGACGGTGCGCGGTGCGTTTGCGCAGCGCGTGCTCCGGAATGGTGATGCGCCGAAGGATCTCCCCGGGGGCGAGGACGTTGCGATGGTCGCCCGTGACGAAATCGAGGGCGTCGACGAAACGCACGGAGCCATCGGGCGCCCACAGTTCGTACTGCGCCTCCAGCGCGACCGTCAACGTGATCATCGGGCCTGCGGGCAGGGACATGCAGATGTTTCCGCCGACGGTTGCCGCGTTCCAGACCTTGAACGAGGACAGGAATGCCTCACAGCTCTGCCGGAAGAGAATTCCGGCGGTCCAGCCCTCCGGCCACGGAAAGGCGTACAGGTCGCGAATGGTGCATGTGGCGCCGATCTCCAGACCCTCGCCCGTCGGCACAAGAGGATCCCAACGCAACGCCGTCAGGTCGACCAGCCGTCGCAGGTCCGGCTGCTCCGTGGAATAGAGCCATGTTCCGCCTGCGAGCCACGCGTCGCCCTCGTGCCAGTCCAGGCCCGGCCGCTCGGACGGTCGCCGGATTACTTCTGTGATGGTGTTGAGGTCCATGAAAACCGACCTACGGGGAGAACGGACCTACGGGCCACGAGAGACAAGCGGGCACACGCATATTTGTGACATTTTATCGCAGCATGCGGATGAGGGCCCGGCCGAAAACAGCTGACAGTAACTGACAAGCACCGGAAAGTCACCCCCGAGCCCGTAGAGCGTCCTTGCCCCTGATCAACCAGCCGATGCCATGGACCTCAAGCGTCGATGACAAGGGCCAGGAGATTCACCAGTAAAGGACCCAGCCGTCGGCATCGCGGATTCCATGCCCTTGCAAGGTGATGCGCCGATCGCCGGGATGCCGTTCGGGAATCGCTGCGATGCGGTGCAGGATCGGCGTGAGCTGTACGGCCATCCTGCCGACCCGATATTCGTGCCGCCGGGCCGGCCGCGTCGTCTCGATCGTCCCGGACGTCTGGCCGAGCCGCTCCAGCCGGAGCATGTCCGCCTCGGTGATGGCCCAGACGTCCAGGGCTCCACCCCGGCGCGGCAGGGCGAGGGGCAGCGTGAACGACACGGCCTGCTCGACCGGAGCGATCGGGAAGGGCCAGCGCAGCCCCCGGTGTTGAAGGTCGAAGTGCTGACTCGGCCTGGGGGCGGTGGCGATGCCTTCTCCCTCGAACACGTGGAACCCGGGCAGCGCCACCCTCTCGTCGTACCGGGCCGGCGTCTTCAGCAGCTCGGCGAGCGCCACGGCGACCCGGTCGAGGAGATCGCCGAAGTGCTCACGTATCAGGTGGTTGTGCCGGTCGAGCCGGCCGAAGTACGCCTCCTGCGGAGACTCGGAGGCCAGCACATCGAGGTAGGTCGCCAGGCCGAACGTGGAGCAACCGACGCCCCGGGTCAGCCAGTACGGTCGCAGCGCCTCCAGGCGGTCGCTCACCTCGGCGCACCCCCGCTCGTCCAGGACGTCGACATCGACCACGAGCGATTCCACCGGCAGCGGATCCATGTGTCTCCTTGGTCAGTAGGTGCCGTCCAGCAGTGCCGCGCAGGCTTCGGCGTCTCCGCGTGCCCGAAAAGCCGCCGGATCCGCCATGGTCCAGCACCCTTCTCCCCCGAGGCCTGGCAAGCCCCCACGCCCGCCCCGACCAGGATCGCCGTAATGCCCGCAATGTGTCGAGAGAGGGGGAGCGCAAAACATGCCCAACTACCCACCCGTGCGCCCGTTGTGACGCCCCGTCGCCCGATGTAATCTCCCTGCGGGGTCCGGGTTCGTCACCTGGGGGGGGACGATGAAGGTCGGCCTGGTTCTGCCTCTCGCCGAGTATCCGTGGCGACAGCCGTCCTACGGGGAGATCAGGGCGCTCGCCCTCCAGGCCGAGGACTCCGGCTTCGACTCGGTCTGGGTCTTCGACCACCTGCTGTTCCGCGACGCACAGGGACCGAGCGAGGGTATCTGGGAGTCCTGGACGGTGCTGTCGGCCCTGGCCGAGGCGACGGATCGCGTCGAGCTCGGCACCCTCGTGCTGTGCACCGCATTCCGCAACCCTGCGGTGCTGGCCAAGATGGCCGTGACCCTCGACGAAGTGAGCCGGGGACGACTCGTCCTCGGTCTCGGATGCGGATGGCACGCCCCGGAGTTCGAGGCCTTCGGCATCCCCTTCGACCACCGGGTCGACCGCTTCGAGGAAGCGCTGCAGATCATCCTCGCGTTGCTGCGGACGGGCCGCGCCGACTTCTCGGGACGCCATCACCGGCTGCGCGACGGAGAGTTGCGCCCGCACGGTCCGCGCCCCGGTGGTCCACCCGTCCTGGTGGGGGCGCGCGGCCCCCGCATGACTGCGCTCGCGGCCCGGTACGCCGACCTGTGGAACGCCTGCTGGTTCGGCTCCCCCTCAGGTGCCGAGGAGACCCTGGCCCGTCTGAGGGAGAGCTGCCTGCGCGAAGAACGCGATCCGGCGACGCTGGGCATCACGCTCGGGGTCAACGTCAAGGTGGAGGACGGCACTCGGCCCGACGACGGCGGAACGGCACCACCGGCGACCGACATCCTCAGCGGCTCACCGCAGGACGTCGCGCATGGCCTCCTGAGGTACGCGTCACTCGGCGTGGACCACTTGGTCCTCAACCTCAATCCGCACCACACGGACACACAACGGCAACTGGCCGCTGCGCTGCGGTTGTACCGCGCGGCGTCCCGTCCGACGACAGGAGTGCTGAACACATGACCTGGACCATCGACGCGTCACGGGTGCGGCCGTTCCTCACGGCCGCCGAGCGGCACGATGTCCCGGCGCTGCTGTGGAACGCCCCGCAACCGGGCCGGGCCTTCTCCGAGCAGCAGGACACCGAAGTGCCCGATGCCGGCCGCCCGCCGGAGGCCCGGAAGCGCTTCAAGGACTTCAAGGACGGCAAGGACCACAAGGACGGCAAGGACGGGAAGGAGGTGAAGGAAATGAAGGAGATGAAGGACGTCAAAGACACGAAGGATGTCAAGGACACCAAGGACGGCAAGGACAGGAAAGACACGAAAGACGGCAAGGACGGCAAGGACAGGAAGGACAGCAAGGACGGCAAGGACGGCAAAGATTTCAAGGACGGCAAGGACAGCTTCGACGGTGCGATGGCTCCTCCCGGTCCGGCCGCCGTCGTACGGCAGCCGCAGGAGCCGTCGGTCCCCGGCCCGGCGGAAATGCCCCAGCGCCTCGCGGCAGCCGCCGAGTCGCCGGGTGACGGTCCGGAGCAGGCCGCGGCGGCACTGCGGGCCTCGCGCATCAACCGCCTGCTGAGGAGGCGCGGTGTCGTCATCTGAGGCAGCCGGCGACGGTCCCTCCGGGCTCGTCGTCGTCGCCGACCCCGAGGACCCCGTCGCGATCGAAGTACGCGACTTCGTACGGGACAGCGGCCGCGAGGCGACGATCCTCGACGTGTTCGACGCCGCGCAGCTGTTCACCGTCGCCGTCGACGGCTCGGGCGCGGTGGTCGAGCCGGCGCTGCCGATGTTCCTCCGGCTACCCGCCCCGCCGCTGCAACGGATCAGCTTCGACGCCGAGTTCCAGCTCAGTGAATGCGTGGCCCACCTGTGGGCCGTCGCCGCCCTGACTCCTGCGCCCGTGATCAACCGCCCGGAGCCCGGCAGCCTGGGCACCCATGTGTCCGCGTCCGCGGCACTCACCGAACTGCGGGCAGGTCTGACCGGCGGCTCACCCGAGATTTTCTCCTCCCGGCCCTGCGGGCCGCACGGCGAACCCGCGGACGGTCAGGGGACCCAGTGGTGGGTCCAGGACCTCGACTCCTGGACCACGCGACCCTGGCCCGAACTCTCGGACGCCCTCGCCCCCTCGGCAGACGGCTCCGGACCCTGTCGGGCGAGATGGTCGGACCCCGAACCCCTCTTCGAGAGTGTGGTCGTCCTCGGCGACCAGGCCTGGCGCAGCAGTCCCGTCGATCTGGACCACCTCGGTCTTCAGGAGCGCAGCACGCAGATCGTCGCCCGGCTCGGGCTTCAACTCTCGTCCGTGGTCTGGCGGTTGTCACCCGACCTCGCCCAGGCATGGCCCGTCGTAGTGGAACCGTTTCCCGACGTGGAGCAGTTGCGCATGGTGTGGCTCGGGCTCGGACCCCAACTCGTAAAGGTGCTGTTCCCATGATCTATGCGGTCGGCCTCGCCGCCGAGAGTACCTTCGCGCACTTCACCGCCGAGGCCGAGGAGCGAGGCGTACCGGTCCGGGTCGTCGACCTGCGGCAGGCCGTCGACGCGGGCGACTGGCACCTGGTCGTGGGCGGGGATCGCTCGGCCAGGCTCGGCGGCCGTGACCTCGATCCGGAGGCGTCCTACTACTGCCGGGTCGCCGATCTGGCGGCCCTTCAGCAGGACCGCGAGTCGGCACAGCAATGGCGCTGGCTCGCGACGGCGCTCGCGGCCTGGCTGGACCACATCCCCGGCCTGGTGGTCAACCGGCCCTCGATCCGCTCCGACAACGGGTCCAAGCCGCTGCACGAACGGTCGTTGTCCCAGGCCGGGTTCCGGGTGCCCGCGAGCATCACCAGTTCGTCGCCGCAGCGTCTGCGGGCCTTCACCGCGACCGGGCCGACCCTGGTCAAGGCGGTCTCCGGGGTACGGGCCACCAGCAGGCTGGTGACCGCGGCGGACCTCGCCGGCTTCGACCCCGGGCAGGGCCCGGTGCACCTCCAGCGGTACATGGCGGGCCGGGACGTCCGCGCCCATGTCGTCGGCGAGCGGGTGCACGCCGAGGAGATCGTGTCCGGCTCGGTCGACTACCGGACCGACCGGGACGCGGAGTTCGCCCCCTGCGAACTGCCCGGACCGCTCGCCGAGCAGGTGGTCCGCCACACCGCTGATCTGGGCATGGCCTTCGCGGGCTGGGACTTCAAGGTCGCCGGTGACGGCACCTACTGGTGCCTGGAGGTCAACCCGATGCCCGCGTACGACTGGTACGACCGGCGGCTCGGCGGAGCCATCAGCGCGTCGCTCCTCGGGCTGCTCCAGGGGGTGCACCCGTGATCGACTCGCTGACCGTGCTCACCGGGGCGAACAGCGCCGCACTCCGCGACGCCGTGCACAGCCTGCGCCGGCACTGGACCTCTCGCGGCCCGGAACCGGCCGCCTTCTTCACCCTGGGCGCGCCGAGCTACCTGGACCTCGCACCGGACCCGGAGTCCGGCGTCTACCAGAAGCGGGCCGACACCTCACGGCCGGTGCTTCAGAACTCCTTCGGCCGGCTGTACGCGCGCCTCGCGGATGTCCTCGGCGAGCATCTCGGCGCCCCGGTCCACTACCCCGAGCACCTGGCGCTGCCGGGCTTCCATGTCTGGCTGTCCGCCGCGGTGTTCACCAAACCGACCGCACCCCTGCACTTCGATCTGCAGTACCGGGCCTTCTCGTGGCCCCCCGGCACGGACCTGAAGCGGCAGGTCTCCTTCACCCTGCCGCTCCGGCTGCCCGCGGCAGGCGGCGGCCTGAACCTCTGGGAGGTGAGCCATGATCAGTTCCGGCATGCGCTGGAGAAGGGCTGGATCGAGTCCGTGGCCGATCTCAGGCGCTTCCACGCCACGCGGTACGTCCCTTACACGGTCGGCCGCATGGTGATCCACTCCGGCCACACACTGCACCAGGTCGCCCCCAGCACCCGCGTCGAGCCCGACGACGAACGGCTCACCCTCCAGGGGCACGGCGTGTGGTGCGACGGCCGGTGGCTGCTGTACTGGTGACGGCGGCGACGATGCCGCCGCGTGTCCGACCGCGCTCGAAGCACTTGCCGCTGAGCTCGCCGGACTGTTGATGCGCGAACTACTGGCCTCGGAAGCGGTCCTCGAGCATGTCGACGAGACCGTGGATCACCCCGTCGGGTGACGGGCTGTAGTGCGGCACGGCCCATCGTGTGATCTTGGCGTCGATGAGCGTGGGTCGACCGGAGGCCAGTGCCGCACGGAAGGCCTCCTCGAACTCGTCGAGTGTCTCCACCCGATGGCCGTCTGCGCCGCAGGCACGCGCGTACGACGCGAAGTCCGGATTCCGGAACTCGACGAGAGCGGACTCGCCGTAGGTGGCGACCTGGAACATCTTGATCAACTTGAATTCCTCGTCGTCGAAGATGACCCAGATGACCGGAATGTTGTTCTCCACGGCGGTCATCAACTCGAAGCCGGACAGCGAGTAGCAGCCGTCGCCGCAGCCGACGACGACCGTCCGCTCCGGGTGCGCCACCTTGAGGCCGATGGCTCCGTTGACGTGACCGGCCATCGGCCCGAAGGCCCCGGCCTTGCGGAAGTTCTGCCCCTCCTCCAGCTCCGCGTAGTACCCGAGCCAAGCCAGATGGGCCCCGGCGTCCGCGAGCAGCACGCCCTGCGGCGGCAGCATCCGGCCGATCGCCTGCGCGAGCTGCGCGGGGTGGATCTTCCCGGTCAGGTGGATGACGTGCCGGGCCTCGTAGTCCTGGCTGTCGACCTTCACTGCCGGCACTTCACCGACCCGCTCCTCCAGCGCGTCGACGAGGGCCGCCACCGCCGCACGCGCGTCGGACAACAACGCGTAGTCGGGCCGATAGGCCTTACGGAATTCCGTCTCGGCGATGTTCACATGGATGAGCAGCTTGTTCTCGAACAGATCCTCGCGGTAGTTGAACGTGGCGTGCTGGCCGAGGGAGTTCCCGATGCACAGCACGATGTCGGCCTCGCGGAAGGCCTTCCACGCGCTGGAGTGACCACTGTCGGCGAAGACGCCCACCGCGAGCGGGTGTCCCTCCGACACGATGCCCTTGCCGTCCAGGGTGGTGAGAAGCGGAATCTGAAACCGCTCGATCAGGTGCTTTATCTCCGGTCCGGCTCCGGAGCGGACCGCGCCGAATCCGACCAGCGCCACGATCCGTTTCTGCTGCCCGATGGCGTCGGCCAGTACGGACGCGATCTCCTCGACCCTCGCCGGGTCGGGCCGCACCGGCGCCACGTCGAGCCGTACGGGCCGGAAGTTCGTCACCTCGACGCCGTGCTCGGTCAGGTCTTCGGGCACATGGATGTGCACCGGGCCCGGCCTTCCCTCGAACGCGAGGTTGACTGCCTCCTCCAGGACGTCACAGGTGTCGGCCACGTCGGTGAGCAGGAACGACTTCTTGGTCGTGGCCGCGAACATGGCCTGGGAGTCCGGAGTGCGGTTCAGCCCGGAGGTCTCGTTGAGCGAGCCCCATCCGCGCCATTTCATCCGTGAGTATCCGGAGACGGCGAGGACCGGGTACGAGTCGGACATCGCGACGGCCAGCCCGGAGAACAGGTTGAACGCACCGGGACCCGCCGTGGCGAAGCAGAACCCCAGTTCTCTGGTGTACATGGCGTAGCCGCAGGCCATGAACGAGGCGGCCTGTTCGTGTCGGGTGATGACGGGCCTGATCTGCCGCGAGTGCTTCAACGCCAGCATCAGGCCGGCGGCGTTCTCGCCGGCGCCGCCGAAAGCGGCGCGTACGCCGATTCCTTCCAGGCCTTTGACTATGGCCTCGTACACGCGCATGGCTCTTCTCCTCCGTACTGCACGGTCGACGGCGGAGTTTTCGCGGCGTCGCTCAGCTGCAGCCACGTTCCGTGAGCCAGTACTCGCCGTGCTTCACAGACCTGCATGGCGCGGCTGCCCATCCCGTCATGAGTTCTGTCGAGGTACAGCGCATCCCTTCGGCCCGCAAGAACGACGCCGGTCGTGGCACTGTGGAATTCCGGCACCCGTCCTGGGCCGGCGGAATCTGCACACAGTCGGTACCGCAGTGCAGATGATCGCTTGTGGTCGTACCCGCTCGTCGGCGAGTCACCACTGTGCGCGGTCACCCGTGGACACACGGGCGGACATCCCTCTTCCGCCAGCGTAGAACAGGGTTGCCGCGTAGGCATCCGGTCTCGCGGCCACAGCCGCCGTCGGCCTGGCACTTTCTGCCACAGGCCGCGCGTGCTGCGGCCGCCGCGAAATGCGAGCGGCGACGGGTTGCGCGAACATGGTCGAGTGGCTCGGCGGTGAGGAGACCCGCCGGCTGCCCCGTCCTCGATCGGAGGCTCCGTAACGCTCCACCCCCGCCGGAGGATGGAGGATCCCGTATGTCGGAGACCGGCATCTCGCACAGCGCCGACGACCACCGAACGAGCCGCGAACCGCAGGGCGGAGTGCGGCCCGGCAACCGTGAGCGCGGCGAGGTCAGCGGAGTGGCACTGGCCGGCGCCTACGAGTCGGGTCTGCCCGCGGAGTTGCTCCCGATACCTGGACGCCTGCGGGCAGCGTCCGACGGTCTTCGTCGGCACCAGCGCGAGCGCCGTGAATGCCGTGCTGTTCGCCTCGCCGGCGCACCTGCGGCGCTACCGGCTCCATCGACGCGGCCGTCGACCCGGCCGACGCGACGCCCCACGCATCATCAGCAACGCCCGCGACGGCGGTCTCCGGCACGTCACAACGTCCGCGGCGTGACGCGCGGGCGGTAGCGAACCGGCGTACGAAAGGCTGGCGCAACCATGAGCAGGACAGAACAGTACGAGCGGTACGAGGGCGGCAGCGCGGAGGCCGAGCGGCTGGTCTTCGAGAAGCTGGCCGAGGAACTGATGCGTGTCCAGGCCAGGATCAAGAAGTCCAGCGGGGCAGCGTCCTTCGCCAGGACCTTCCATGCGAAGCCGGTGCTCGGCGTGGAGAACGCCCGTCTGAGCATCCACGACCAGGTGCCACCCGAGCTGCAGACCGGCTTCGTCCGCCCCGGGGCCGAGTACCCGGTCACGGTCCGGCTGTCGAACGCCAGCGGCGCCCCACAGGCCGACTCCCTGCCCGACATGCGCGGCGCAGCGCTCCGCGTCGAGGCCTCCGACGGCACGCACGACCTTCTCATGACGAACTTTCCGGTGTCCCACGCCCGCAACGCCCGTGAGTTCGTGGCGTTCGCCAGGACGATGGCGGGCGCCCGCACCCGCCTCCAGAAGGCGTTCGCGCTCTTCGTCAAGTTGCCCTTCGCCGTCGGCTGGCCCACCGCCGCCCGGATGCGCCGCAACGTGCGGGCCGGAGCGCGCGGCGGTGTGCGCAGCCTGGCCCTGGAGACGTACTGGAGCCGCGGCGCCATCCTGTGGGGCGAGGCCGGGCCGGTGCGCTACCAGTTGCGCCCCGTGCGGGGCGCACCCGACGCACCCGCACCGCCCCACGCCGTCCCGGACCATCTGAGCCGCGAGCTCGCGCAGCGCCTGGCCCGCGGCGACGTCGCCTTCGAGCTGCTCGTGCAGCGGTACGTCAATGAGGCGATCACCCCCGTCGAGGACGGCTCGGTGGAATGGCGGGAGGACGTCGCACCCGCGCTGCCCGTCGCCACCCTGACCATCCCCCGCCAGAACGTGGCGACCGCCGAGGCTCGTGCGGCCGCGCGCCGGATCGAGGAGCTGGCGTTCAACCCCTGGCACACCACGCAGGAGTTCCGTCCCCTGGGCAATCTCAACCGTGCCCGCAAGGCCGCCTACCAGGCGAGCAGCGCGCAGCGGCTGGGCTACCGCTTCACCACCGACGAGCCCCGGCGCAACAGAGTGCTGAGCGCTCCGGTGGGCGCCGGCTTCCGCGTCCTCAACCGGTGGGTGCCCTGGTACCGGCTGCCGTTGCCGGCCGGCCTGCTCAACCTCGTCTTCCTGCGCAAGACGTTGCGCACGAAGAACCTCATCGACACGGATCAGCACGAGGCACCGCCGCGGCCGGTCCCGGTGCCGCCGCCGGTCGACGAGTCGCTGCGGATCGCCCGCAGTTACGACGGCACGTTCAACGACCTCTCCGCACCCGCGATGGGTGCCGTGGGCGCGGCCTTCGGCCGCAACATGCCGCCCGTGCTGCGCCCGGACCTGTTCGACGAGCCCAGCCCGTACGAGGTCAGCAGGCTGCTGCTGCACCGCGACATGTTCCTGCCCGCCCGGTCCCTGAACCTGCTCGCCGCCGCGTGGATCCAGTTCCAGGTGCACGACTGGGTCAACCACAGTCGCTACCCGACGGGTACGTCCAGCGTGGAGGTACCGCTCCCGCCGGGCGTCGAGTGGCACAACACCCCGGGCGGTCCCGCGGAGCACCTGATGCGCTTCGCCGAGAATATGACGATGTCCGGCGACGGCGCGCCGGTCCACTTCGCCGACTCGGCCTCCCACTGGTGGGACGGCTCGGAGCTCTACGGCGGCGACGAGAAGGCCGCGCGCGCCCTGCGCGACGCCGACGGCGGCGCCGGCCTGCGCCTGGAGGACGGCCATCTGCCGCTCGGCCCGAACGGCATCCCGCTCACCGGGGTCCGCGAGAACTGGTGGCTGGGCCTCAGCCTGATGCACACCCTCTTCGCCAGGGAGCACAACACGGTGTGTGCGGCGCTGCGGCGCGAGTATCCGCATATGGAGGAGGAGCGCGTCTACCACACGGCGAGGCTCATCGTGTCCGCGCTCATCGCCAAGATCCACACGGTGGAGTGGACACCGGCGATCCTCGCCACCGAGGCGATCGACATCGCGCTGAAGACCAACTGGCAGGGGCCGCCCGCGAAGTGGCTGGAACGGCTGGGGCTGTGGCTGTTCGAGGCGCACTCGCTGACCGGCATCCCCGAGACCGTGCCCGACCACCACGGCGCGCCCTACTCCCTCACCGAGGACTTCGTCACCGTCTACCGGATGCATCCGCTGATCCCGGACGACTTCGAGATCTGCGACCACCGCTTCGGGCGGCGGCTGGACCTCCTCGGCTTCGATGACGTGCAGGGCGCCGCGGCCGAGCCTCTCATCCGCAAGACGGGGCTGCCCGACTCGCTGTACTCGTTCGGCATCGCCCATCCGGGCGCGATCACGCTGCACAACTTCCCGCGCGCGCTGCAGCACTTCGAGCGGGACGGCGAGATCATCGACCTGTCCGTCGTCGACCTGGTACGTACCCGCCGCCGTGGTGTGCCCCGTTACAACGACTTCCGGGCCGGCCTGCACAAGGAGCGGATCCGCCGGTTCGAGGACCTGACGGCCGAACCCGGGACGCTGGCGCGGCTGAAGGAGGTCTACCGGTCGGTCGACGACATCGACACCATGGTCGGGCTGTTCGCCGAGAACCCGCCGACCGGATTCGGATTCAGCGACACGGCCTTCCGCGTCTTCATCCTGATGGCGTCCCGGAGGCTGCAGAGCGACCGCTTCCTCACCGTGGACTACCGCCCCGAGCTCTACACACCGCTCGGCATGGACTGGATCGAGCGCAGTGGCATGACCGAGGTCATCCTGCGGCACTGCCCGGAGCTGGCGAGCTTCCTGCCCCGCGACGCGAGCGCGTTCGTACCGTGGCGGCCGATGCTGGCACCGCCGAACGGTCCCCGCACCACGGAGTCCTGAGTCAGAGGGTGTTCCTGAGGCAAGGAGAGGACCATGACGGTGTCCACCCGTCATCGGGGGCTCGAAGCGCTGCTGGCGCGGCCGCTCCTGGAGACCATCTGGCGGCGGCGCACCCATCGGGTCAGCCGGGGTGCGGCCGTCCCCGCCGGCTCGATGAGCTACAGCTCGACCGACGTCCCGCTACCGCTCGGCGAGTTGGAGGAGGCGGTGCTGATCGCCCTCACCGGCTGCACCGGGCTCACCATGCCGGACCGGCCGTTCGAGGATCCGCGTGACGGCAAGCCCATCATGGCCAAGCCGAACCTCAACATGCTCGGCCGGACGGCGGGCAGCCCCGACAACGCGCAGGGCACCCACTTCTTCATGATCAACGACAGTGGCACCTACTATCTGCGCAAGCTGCCGCCGTCCCCGGAGGCCTCCTTCGAGCCCGACGCGCTGGTCGAGCGGGCTCGGCAGGCCAAGGTGCGCGTCCTGGACCACCGCCTGGACGTCGCCGAGGGCATGCGCGACTTCCCGGCCTACCTCGACTCCAACCGCGTGCTGTCCAACCTGCCGGGCAGCACCGTGTTCCTGCCGGTCGTCGACCTCTCGCACCAGTACATCAACGGCCTGATGTACCTGCTCACCCAGCCGGACGGGGCCCGGCCCACGCTGGTCGACGACCGGAACTTCTACCGCCCCGCCGGGGTGCGCAAGTGGGTGCGGAACGGCTTCCTGAACAAGGACCTCAAGCTTGCGCTGGGTGTGCTGGGCCCGCTACGGACCCAGATCGAGGCCGAGCTGCTGCTGCAGAACCTCATGCTGACCGCGGACGCGATGGGGCTCGGCGCGTGGATCCATGCCTCGATCAACCCCCAGATCATGTTGGGCGACCCGAAGTTCTCGGCCCGGTACGGGCGGATGCTCGGCTTCGACTTCGTCACCCCCCGCTGGCGCCCGCTGGACCTCCCGCGCTGGCAGCTGCCTCTGCCCCGGTTCGCGACCGCGCGGTCCCATCCGGTCGGGCTCAGCGTCGACGGCGAACCGCTGATCACAGCGGCCTGTCCCCCGTACCACTCGTCGATGTCGGAGGCCGTGGACGCGGTCGTCCAGGCGAAGTTCGGCCCGAAGGGCATCTACCACGACAAGGATCTCTTCACGGGCATCTACCGCAACGACTACGGGCAGCGCTACCTCGCCGAGGCCCGCGAGTACGACCAGCGGGTCGTCGAGTGTGCCCGCGACGTGTGCGAGTACATCCACTCCACGCACGACCGGTTCCCCGCACACGTCGACGCCATTCAGGTGCCCGGCATCTGGCTCCAGACGCACCATCCCGAACTCGGCTACTACGAACGGTTCTTCCGGGACGGCCTGACCGAGGCGCACAGGGAGCACACACGGCGGTGGGACACCTGACGGCCCTGACGGCTCAGGAGTGGGTGACGTGATCTGGGCGGCCCCCCGGGCGCTCCTGAGGAAACGTTGCTCAGTGGCACAAGGTGGTGTCCACGGCCTCGTCCATGCGTTCCTTGGTCGCCTGGCCCGGCTGGATGGTCACGGCGACGTTGGCAGCGCGGCCGGTGCGACGGAGTATGGCCGTGTCAGGACTTGGGCAGCGGCCCGTCGGACGTCTGCGAGTGCGTCAGGGCAGGCAGGGCGGCGGCGATAAACAGCGCGGCACCACCAGAGATCAGAAGGGGGATCTGGCCGTCGGCACCCCAGGCGAGTCCGGCCCAGAGTCCGGCGAGCAGGATCGCGGCTCCGGTAGCTCCCTGGTAGAGGCCCTGGGCGGTGCCCTGTTGACGGCCGGGGACGAGGGTGGAGATCCAGGCCTTGCCGACACCGTCGGTGCAGGCGGCGAATCCGCCGTACAGGGGCAGCACGACGAAGACCAGCCAGGGCTCGTGAATGAGGCCGAGGCCGAGGTAGCCGACGGCGAAGAAGACCAGGCCCGCCGCGAACACGTGCGGGCGGGACAGGCGGTCGGACAGGGCGCCGGCAGGGTAGGACAGGGCGGCGTAGGCAAGGTTGTAGACCACGTATGCACCGAATACCCCGGCCGTGGACAGACCCAGCTCGTGGGCGCGCAACAGGAGCAGCGCGTCAGGGAAGTTGACCAGGCTGAAGAGGAGCAGCACGGCCAGGACACGCCAGTACGGGCGGGGCAGGGACCGCCAGGGAGTCCGTACGGCCTTGGCCGACGCCTTGTCCGCCCGGCCCGGGTCACGGACGGCGGCGACCAGGGCGGCCGAGGCGACTGCCGGGATCACCGCGACCCAGAACAGCGGTCGCAGCTGGTGGTCGAGTGCCTCGTACAGCGCGAGGCCCACGAGCGGGCCGACCACGGCGCCGGCGGTGTCGGCGGCCCGGTGCAGCCCGAACACCTTGCCGCGCCGGCCGCTCGGAATGCCGTCGACGAGGAGGGCGTCGCGGGGCGCGCCCCGCATGCCCTTGCCGAGCCGGTCGACCACCCGGGCCACCAGCACCAGCGGCCACACGGTGGCCAGGGCGATGAGCAGCTTGCCGAGCGCTGCCAGCCCGTAGCCCGCACCGATGAGCGGCCGGCGCGAAAAGCGGTCGGAGAGGCGGCCCGCAACCACTTTGGTGACCGAGGCGGCGCCCTCGGCCAGGCCCTCGATGGCACCGACCACGGCGGGCGAAGCCCCGAGGACCACGGTCAGGAAGATCGGCAGGATCGGGTAGAGCAGCTCGCTGGCCGCGTCCTGCAGGAAAGACACCCCACACAGCACCTTGACGTTGCGGGTCAGCCACGCAAGACGTCCTGCTGACGAAGATGTCGTCGGGGTGGGTCCCGTCATGGGTGCAGGACCTCCTGGAACCTGCCGAGCGCCGAGGCGGCATCGGCCGGAGCGAGCCGCCCGGCCAACCGAGGGCCTACGGCGGCCGGCAGCGCCGGCGCCGGCAGCGGACGACAGACGGTCAGGTACACGGGCGTCGCCGCCTTTCCGAACTTGTTCAGTCCGCGGAGTCGAGCAGGGCGCGCAGGGCGGCCTGCTCGTCGGCATCCAGGGTGTCCACGAAACGCTGGAGCACATCGGCGCGGCGGCCGGTTCGGCGCAGGGCGGTGTTCATCTCGTGTGCCGCCTGCTCCGCAGCTCTCCGACTGGGCGTGTAGGCATGCGCGCGGCCCACGGGCTCGCGGCCCACCAGGCCCTTGGCGTGCAGCCGACCGAGCACGGTCAGCACGGTCTTGTAGGCCAGGCCGTCGCCGAGCTGCTGGTGGACCTCGGCGGCGGTCATCGGCCCGTCGCCGGCCCAGAGCGCGGCCATGACCTCGGCCTCGAGGGCCCCGGCCGGGCGCCGGGCACTCGCCTCAGCGGCGTCGGCCCCATCGTGCGCGCTGGGCATGGGCGGCTCCGTACCTTCCTGCCGGCCTCAGCCGTCGCGGGGCTGCGGCACTCGTTTGTCGCACATCGTGTAGGACTCAGACTAGTCTCACAACGTGTAGGACGTCGCGGAGCGGTCCAACTGGCACGGAGCAGTCCGTCGCCGCTGCAGACGCCACCGCTTCCGGCGAGGTGCAGGCGCTCGCCCTGCTCGGCATCTTCGCGGGGACTACATGCGCTCATTCGCCATAGCCACCGCTCTGTCCGGTGCTACCTGTACAGCCGTGGACAGCACGACGAAGACCTGCAGTGTCACCTTCACGCTCAATCCCCGCGACCTCCAGAAGAACTCGTGAGCGGGGCAGTGGAATGTTGGCGTCGACGCCTTCGACAAGGGCAACGGTGGCATCTCGCTGGATGCGTACAAGCACGCCTACGTCCAGCGCTACTCGAAACTCACCGTCAACGCGTCGCCGGAGCCCGTCACCAAAGGCAGGACCATCACCGTCACAAAGACCACCGTCACGGCCTCCAGCGACGGCTACTGGCGCTACTACTTCTCCGGCACCAGCACCACCGCGACGGTCAGCGGCTCGGGCCTGTCGGCTCTCGGTCCTGTCGCGTGGCGTCCGTCGGGGAACCACACTGGTCAGTGGGGCGCCCTCTCGGAGGCGCTTGCCTGCGACGGAAGGACGGACCCATGCCCTCGGACGCGCTTCCCGGCCCGCTGCGATTCCTGATCTTCGGCGCGGCACTGCGGGCCGATTCGGCCAACGCCCGCCTCGCCTCCCTCGTGGCCCGGCTCATCTCCGACACCGGTGCCGCCGTCGACCTCGCCGGCATGCGCGACTTCGACATGCCCTTGTACGACGGCGACATGGAGGCCGACGAAGGGCTGCCGCAGGGTGCCCTCGCCCTACGTGACCGGCTTGAGCAGAGCGACGCCTTCGTCATCTCCTCGCCGGAGTACAACGCCTCCGTGCCTGGAGTGCTGAAGAACGCGATCGACTGGGTCTCGCGTGTCCGGCCGCAGCCGTTCAAGACCAAGCACGCGCTGCTCGTCTCCGCCTCGCCGTCGCTGGTCGGCGGCAACCGCGGGCTGTGGGCTCTGAGGATTCCCCTGGAGCATCTGGGCACCCGCGTCTACCCGGACATGTTCAGCGTGGCCAACAGCTACCAGGCCTTCGCCGAGGACGGAACCCTGGCCGACCCGGGGCTGCAGCAACGTCTCACCGAGACCGTGTCGGGTTTCCTCAGCCTCGTAGAAGCGGACGTGCGCTACGTCTGCCTCGAACGCCGTTGGTACGAGTTCCTGGGGGACCGCACCGAGGCGGCCATCACCCAGCGGGCCGAGAAGTGATGCACGGCGTCGTACTGGGGTGACTGAAGAGCTCGACAAGCTCAAAGACACGGGCAACTCCCGCGCCCGCGACAAGGCCCGCAAGGTTCTCAAGCGCCCGTGCATGCTTTCTCCACGGAGCCAGCGTCAGACATCCGCCGTTCGGTGGATCGGGTAATCACTCACACGAGTGAGACCTCGTCACGCCTAGGCCATCACTGCTCGGTTGGCTGTCGATCCCGATCGGATGCATTTCCGCGCAAATACTTATGCATATCAGATCATCAACATATCGGCGTGTTCCATCTCAATCTCGGCATATCCGATATTACGCTGCCGCTGTTGATCAGCGACGCCGAAAGGAATGCCGTGCCCCTCAAGCCCCATCATGGCCGTCGGCAGGCCGCAAAATCTGTGCTCCCACGCTTGAATTCCCGTGTTGGCGGACGTCCGGGACGGCTACGGGCCGCCGTCCTGGCAGGTGCCCTGCTCGCCGGACTGAGTCCGGTGGCGGCCGCTGCGCCACAGGCTGCCGCCGCGACAGGGCACAAAGACGATCCGACGCAGTACTGGAACAAGGTCCTGCTCCAGACGTTCCGCAATGCGCGGGGCTGGGACGCCTCGCCCGGCAGACTCTCCAGGTCCGGGGCGATCGTCTTCGCAGCGATCTACAACGCCGAGAGCGCCTATCAGTACACGTACGGGACCTTGAAGTACCAGCCATACCTCAACCAGCCGCTGAAGTACGCCGACAAACACTCGCGGCCGAGTCCTGACGAGGAGGAGCGGCTGATCGACCGTACGGCGTACCGGGTGATCTCGCAGCTGTACCCGAGCGATCAGGCGTACATCGACGCCCAGTACAGGGCCCGGACCGGCCACTCCCCCCACTCCTACGACCCCCTCGACCGCCTGGTGGTCGACCCGGTGGTGAAGCAGATCAACAAATCCCGGGCGGGCGATGGTTCGAACAACCCGGAGACCTACAGCGGCGACACCACCACACCTGGAGCCTGGCGGCCGACGGGTGAGGAGGACTGCAAGAAGCCGAGCGACGCGGTGACCCCGAACTGGGGCAAGGTGAAGCCGTTCGTGCTCCGCTCCGGCTCGCAGTTCCGGCCTCCCACCCTGCGCGGCTTCACTTCCTACGCCGCTCTGCTGGCCAGCCCGGAGTACGCGAGCCAGCGCGACGAGGTGCGACGGGTCGGTGCCGTCGACTCCACCGAGCGCACCCACGAGCAGACCGTCGTCGGCTGGTTCTGGGACCACGACCTGGACGGCACCTACCACCCCCCGGGGCAACTGCTCGAGCTGACCGGGATCGTCGGCAAGAAGTTCAAGCTCGACACATACGAGACCACCCACTTGTTCGCGCTGTCGGCGCTGTCATTGGCGGATGCCGGGATCGCGGCCTGGGACAGCAAGTTCGACACCCCGATCAACCTGTGGCGCCCGGTGTCCGCGATCCAGGCGACAGGCGGCGCGAACGCGACCTGGGAGCCTCTCAGCGCGGACCGCTCAGGGGCACCGTTCACCCCGTGCTTCCCCGCCTGGACCTCCGGACACGCCAACTTCACGGGTGCGTGGGCAGCCGCGATGAAGCACTTCTTCGGCCGTGACAACGTCTCGTTCACCGCACACTCCGAGGACCCGCACACACTCGAGGCGTACCGCCAGCTGAGGAGCTTCAGCCAGGTCGCTCAGGAGGGCGAGTTCAGCCGACTCTGGCTGGGCGTGCACTTCCGCTGGGACGCCGAGGACGGGAGGGCGATCGGTACCAACGTCGGCGACTACGTGTTCGCCAACGCGCTGCGGCCGACACGACCGGGCCATCCGCATCAGCAGTGAAACGACATCGTGGCCCACACCTGCGGACGGGCTACTTTGCGAACCGCGCGGGTCTACCCACCCTCCGGTCATTCGGCAAGCCGTCGGCGCCTTTGCCAAGTACCGCATGGTGAAGGCGCCGACGTCGCGTTCGTAGCGGCGGTGAAGGCGTCGACATCCGGAGAGCCAGGCCATGGTGCGTTCGATGGTCAGGCGGTAGGAGATCCCGACGGACCGGGGCAGACCATTCCGCTCTGCGATCAAGTGAATGTTCGGCCTAGAGGGGGCGGGAAACGGCCCTGTTGTGTGTCTGAGCCGCTTGGCGGTGCGTCTCTCGCCCTTTCGTGTGCTGGGTCTGGCGAGTGGGCCACCGACGGGGATGACACCGGTCGACGATCAATGAACTGGCCGATTGAGATCGCAGGAAGAGCCTGCGACCGCTGCGCGAGAGTAGGTCACTGTGATCGACAGGCGGGCCGTGCTGCGGGCAGGTGTGCTGGGCAGCGTTGGTGGGGTGCTGGGGCTGCAGGCACCGGAGGCTGAGGCAGCAGGGCCGGTTGGCGCTCGGGACTGGAAGCGGTTGGCCGATGCGCTGTCCCCTGGGGCTACCCTTTACCGGCCGTATGGCTCCGAATATGTGTCGCTGTCCTTGCCGTTCAACCACAGGTACGCCGGAATTCTGCCTGCCGGCATCGTTGCCTGCGCGACTACCGGGGACGTGTCCGAGGCGATCCGCTGGTCTCGCGCGGTAGGGCTGCCCGTCGCACCGCGCTCCGGGCTGGGCCACAACTACGCCGGGTTTTCGACCACCACGGGCCTGCTGCTGAATATGGCCCGCATGAAGAGCATCGTCTCCACCCCGACGCCGGGCGGTGCCCACTCTCGGGTCTATGGGCCGATGAAGGTCCTGCACGACGCCGGTACCGTCACCGTAGGGGCCGGCGTCACCAATGGCGACCTGCATCCGCTGTTGGAGGACCATGGCATGTTCGTGCCGACCGGTCGTTGCCCCAGCGTCGGGGTCGCCGGGCTGGTGCTCGGCGGCGGTATCGGCTTCAGCGACAAGATGTTCGGCCTGACGTGCGACCGGCTCGTTTCCACGACCGTCGTGCTCGCCGACGGACGCACGGTCAAGGCCAACAAGGACACGCACTCCGACTTGTTCTGGGCCTGCCGCGGCGGAGCCGGCAACAACTTCGGCGTCAACACCTCGTTCACCTTCCAATACGAGCAGTTCAAGGGCACCGTGGGCTTCTACCAGCTCCGCTGGAGCCTGGACTCCGTACTGCCGGTGATCGCCGCCGCGCAGCACATCGCCCAGGACACCGCGAACGACAAGCGCTTCCATCTACGTCTGGGCATCGGGACCAACGGGACGACCAGGACACAGATCCATGCGAACGCGAACGTCAACGCCATCGGCCAGTTCTACGGCACTGTCCAGGAACTGCGTGCCATCCTCGACCCGCTACTCAAGATCGGCACGACCGAGGAACGCGCCCGCAACAGCGCGTCCGTTCGTCAGGTCACGCCGGGTGAGGCGAGCGTACTGCTGAGCGCCACCACACCGATCGACCGCTTCGCCACCAAGTCGGCGATCCTGGACTCCCACACTCTCTTGACCGATCAGCAGGTCAGCGCGGCAGCCGAGCGCCTGCTGGACTGGCCCGGCAGCAACAACGAGGACGGAGCGGGGTTCGCGATGTTCGCCCTCGGCGGTGAGATCAACCAGGTATCGCCGAACGCGACCGCGTTCGTCCACCGAAACGACC
Source organism: Streptomyces sp. NPDC101165 (assembly GCF_044768135.1). Taxonomy (NCBI): domain Bacteria; kingdom Bacillati; phylum Actinomycetota; class Actinomycetes; order Kitasatosporales; family Streptomycetaceae; genus Streptomyces; species Streptomyces sp. NPDC101165. Next base: position 458,315 of record NZ_JBIWPG010000007.1, read on the forward strand.
TCTTCGTCTTCGCCGCCGAGACCTCGTGGGCAGACTACGACCGCCCCGACGTCGCCGAAGCCAACCTCCACTGGCTCAAGCAGTTCTACGACGACATCTTCCCCGGCAAGGCGCCCGCACACGCGTACCAGAACTTCCCCGACCCGACACTGAAGAACTGGCGGGAGGCCTACTACGGCACGAACTACCCCCGCCTGGTCAAGGTGAAGCGGAAATACGACCCGACCGGCTTCTTCAACTACCCGCAAGCGATCGACACGAGTTGAGCCCGAATAGGTGTCCAGCCCTCTGCCGTGCCGGGTACCGCGGCGGGGACGGCCGACACAGCCGGGAACCGGTGGGATCGCGTCGAGCAGCGGCAGCAACTGGGGACGTCGTTGCGATTGCCACCGGTCGACAGGACCGCGAGCAGGGTGTCATGCCCGTCACACTTCCCGGTCCGGCAACGGCTTACGGCCCGGATACCGGATGCGGCGCTTTCGCTGCCGCAACAACGGCTCCAGGCGGTCCACAGCTCATCCGACACAACCCACGGCGACGTCCCCATGCCGCACGAACGCTGAACTCCCGCCCCGGACACGGCAACCCGGACCAATCTCTCAGGACAGCTTGAGTACCGAGAGATAAACCACGAGGTGCGAAGGGCCTTTGCGTTCATCGACAAGGATCGAAATCCGGCCCCCGTAGTGGCTGCCCTCCCCTCCTCGCCCGCGAACCCCACAGCGCTGTACGCGACCGGCATCTGGCGCCCCACGTCCACGTATGGGCCGCAGCAAGCAGGGAACGGCTAGTACTCCAGCAGCGCTTTGACGTTTTCCCTGTTCAGGGGTGGTTTGGGTGAGTGTAGTGGGCTGATTGACGGCTCGTGTTCTCTTTCCCGGG
>NZ_JBIWPG010000008.1:0-266105 GCF_044768135.1 Streptomyces sp. NPDC101165
CCGGGAAAGAGAACACGAGCCGTCAATCAGCCCACTACACTCACCCAAACCACCCCTGAACAGGGAAAACGTCAAAGCGCTGCTGGAGTACTAGCTCGCGTCCGGGGCGTCGTACTCGCGGGACACCACCTCGACCCGTCCGGTGGCCGGATCGGACCGTACGGTGTCCAGGCCCATGGGCTCCAACTCGGCGATGGTGGAGGCGTGCTCGCCGGTGTTCAGCGGCAGCATGGCGACCTGGGGGCCGCCGTCGCCGAGCACCACCTCCTCGGCCAGCAGGGTCTCCATCATGCGGTGCGCGGAGGCCGACGGCAGCGGCTCGTCGACGGCCACGTGCAGCATCAGGTGCTCCATGCCGGTGTCGACACGTCGCGCCTGTGACACCCAGACCGTGCGGACCGCCGGGAACTCCCGGATCCGGCGGGCCACCGCGTCCCGCAGGGCCCGCGCCACCGGATGGGTGGACCAGGTCAGCTTCAGCCGCTCGCCCCCGGACCGCTGACCGCGCTCACGCATGGTCCGGTACAGCAACGGCATGGGTACGCGGGCCCACTCGGCGGCGGAGAAGAGCCCGAGGACGCCGACGCCGGTCTGCCCGGCGATGTCCATCAGCCGCAGGGCGTCGCAGTGGACAGCGCCGACGGCCTGCGGGAGCCGCTCGACGCGGCACGCTTCGCTGACGTAGCCGGGCAGGAGGGGGCTGCCGTCCTCGTTCCGAAGGAACATCACCGACCCGTTCGCCTGCACGGGCACGAAGACGCCGTGGTCGGCGAGGGCGGCGAGGAGCTGGTCCGACTCCGTCGCGGCGGCACCACGGTCGAGGATGTCGGCGAGCGCCGCGTTCACGGTCATGCCGCCCACTTCGCGGCGTGCGTGCGGAAGTCGGAGGTGCTCATAGGTCTCCTTGCATCTGTTCCAGCAGGCTCGCCGAGTCCTCGGCCGGCGGAGTCTGTGAACGCATCCTGGCACAACGGCGGTTGGGGACGCCGACCACCTTTGCGCAGGTGACCGACGGCCTCACGCATGACCTCTCTGCCGCCGGTCCGGCGGTCGACCTGCCGTTGTCCCGACGGAAGTCGAATACTTTGCGTGGTTGACCCCCGCATGAGTGGCCGGTGGTTCGGCGTTGACCGGTACGTGATCTGAGCAGCCGCTCCTGTCGGTCGGGGCGCGTGGGGGCGCAGGTTGCGAGCGGGACTCCCCTCGCGCGCCGTCCGCTGTGCTCACTCAACGTGACGACCGCTCTGGTAGCACTGTGTACGCAGCGTGACGACATCACGTCGTCGTGTTCTCATGTGCCACGGGATACGAGGGAGAGTCATGCCACTCGAGACGGCGACAGCACCGGACGCGGGCGCGGAGTCGGCCCGGCAGCGGGAGCAGCAGAGCCTCAGCACCGCGGCGGCGCGCAATCTCGCCACCACCACCAAGTCCGAACCCCAGATGCAGGGCATCAGCTCGCGCTGGGCTTCCCGCATGCTGCCCTGGGTGAACGTGCCCGGTGCGACGTACCGGGTCAACCGCCGCCTGTCGTTCACCGTCGGGGACGGCCGGGTGTCGTTCGTGAAGACCGGCTCGAAGGTCCAGGTGGTCCCCGCCGAGCTGGGCGAACTGCCGCTGCTGCGCGGGTTCTCGGACACCGACGTGCTCGGCGCGCTGGCCGACAGGTTCGTGCAGAAGGACTTCGCGCCGGGCCAGGTCGTCGTCCAGGCGGGCCGCAAGGCCGATCACGTGTACCTGATCGCGCACGGCAAGGTCGAGAAGATCGGTGAGGGGCCGTACGGGGACGAGTCCGTGCTCGGGCTGATGGCCGACGGGGACACCTTCGGTGGTCAGGTGCTGGCCGGACAGGCCGGGAAGTGGGAGTTCACGGCCCGCGCGACGACCGCCACCACGGTGCTCGCGCTGCCGATGACGGCGTACAAGGCGGTCGCGGACCGGCACGAGGCGCTGCGCAGGCATGTGCAGCAGATCAGCTCCGACGGGCACCGCAAGGTGAACCGGTCGGGCGAGGCGGTGATCGAGCTCAGCTCGGGACACGCGGGCGAGGCGACCCTGCCGCACGCCTTCGCCGACTACGAACTCTCTCCGCGCGAGTACGAGTTGAGCGTGGCGCAGACGGTGCTGCGGGTGCACAGCCGGGTCGCCGACCTCTACAACGAGCCGATGAACCAGACGCAGCAGCAGTTGCGGCTGACCATCGAGGCGCTGCGGGAGCGGCAGGAGCACGAGCTGATCAACAACGAGGAGTTCGGCCTGCTCCACAACGCCGACTTCGACCAGCGGATCTCCACCTACTCGGGCCCGCCGACCCCGGACGACATGGACGAGCTGCTGAGCATGCGGCGCAAGACCCGCTGCTTCCTCGCCCATCCCAAGGCGATCGCCGCGTTCGGCCGCCAGTGCAACAAGCGGGGCCTCTACTTCGGCGGCATCGAGCTGCACGGTAACCATCTGCCCGCCTGGCGCGGGGTGCCGCTGCTGCCGTGCAGCAAGATCCCGATCAGTGCGCAGGGCACGTCGTCGATCATCGCCATGCGCACCGGCGAGGACGACCAGGGTGTCATCGGCCTGTACCAGACCGGGATCCCGGACGAGGTGGAGCCGGGCCTGAACGTGCGGTTCATGGGCATCGACGAGAAGGCGATCATCTCCTACCTGGTCAGCACCTACTACTCGGCCGCCGTCCTGGTGCCCGACGCCCTCGGTGTCCTGGAGAACGTCGAGATCGCCCGTACGAACGGGAGCTGACGTGGAGCCGGGCCCGAACGGGCCGGCCCCACGAGGCGGTCGCTTCAGTGCGCCTTCGGTCAGCCGGACACGCCCAGGGTGAGGGTGCCGGTGTAGCCGGAGGAGGCCGAGCTGCCCAGGGCGGTGAGGGTCAGCAGGCCGGAGAAGGCGCCGCCGCCGTCGTAGACGGAGTCCTGGGAGAGGGTGGTGCGGGTGACGGTGTTGGTCGAGTACGGGGAGACCCTCGCCACCGCCGTCGTGACCGTCTCGCTGAAGAAGAGCTGGCCGGTGTGGAGGGTGGAGCCGCCGGTGAAGGAGCCGTCGGAGGTGAGCGTGACGCCGGTGTGGACCTTCACGTGGATGTGGATGCAGCGGCTGCGGTACCAACCCGGGTGGATCGTGGTGATGTCGGCGACCCCGCTGGAGTCGGTGAGGACGCCGCCGCGCAGGAAGGTGCCGTCGTCCGACTCGTTGTGGCCGTTCCTGCCGACGTAGCCGGAGTACTCGCCGAGCGCGTCGGCGTGCCAGATCTCCACCAGGGCGTTGCCGATCGGGGTGCAGGCGGAGTTGACGACGGTCAGGGCGAGCTTGAGCGGGACACCCGCCTTGCCTTCGGTGATGTCGGAGCGGACGAGCGCTCCGTCGAGGTAGTAGGGGCCTTCGGTCATCTCCTTCGTGAGGGTGCAGACCGCCGCCGCGGCGGCCGGTGCGGTGTCGGGGGTGCGGGTGGCCGCGGGGGCCTGCTGGGCCGTCGCGGCACCCACGGCCAGGGCGGCGGCCGTGGTGCCGGTGGCGATCAGTACGGTGCGGCGCCCGACCGGGCGGGCATCTGAGTTTTCTGTCATGGACACGGCCCCCTAGGAACGCTTGCTGTCCGCAGGCTGTCGGTCGGGCAAAGTGACTGACCGTCAAGATGGCTGATGAGACAAGAGAGTTGATATGGGAACTGTTGACTCGGAAACCAGTCGGCGTATCCCGACCCGGGCGCGGTCATCGGTGACGTCGTCGTCCATGACCCCACCATGATCCGTGCCTCCGCCGGCCGCTACTTGCTCTACTCCACCGGTGACGGCCTGGCCTACGGGATCTCCACCGACGGCCCACGGGTTCGGTCGGTTTCGGAGAGTCGTTGTCGCCTCACCCACCGTCACCTGCTGTGCTGACTGCTGTTCCGCCTCCTCGCTCCTCGCCCCACCGAGAAAGGGAGACAAGAGTGCGTCACCAGGGACACCTCCGGACGTGGCTCATCGCCGCCGTATCCGCCGTCGCGCTGTCGCTCGCGCCGGGCCCGGCCACCGCAGCCGCGGACCCCCCGTACCTGAACCTGCACCAGTGCCTCTACTGGGGGCGCGTGCAGACCGAAGACCTCACCACAGTGGTGCCGAGCCTCGACGGGCGGTTCGCGACCGGGACGAACATCTCCAACACCGCGGACTCCCGGGTCACCTGTGGTGGCGGAGACGGGAACTACATCCACTCGGTCGCACTGGACCTCGTCACGAACCTGGCCCTGAACGCCGGACGCTATCTGAACCTGCACCAGTGCGCGTACTACTCCACCTACTGGGAGGACCACGAGACGACGGTGGTGCCGAACCCGGGTGGCCAGGCCGGGGCCGGGACGAACATCTCCGACACGGCCGACACGACGCCGTCGTGCGGTCCTGGAACGCAGATCGGGAGCTATGAGGTCATCCCCCTGCTGTCGAGCGCCAAAGCACTGGACCTGCACGCCGGGCGCTATCTGAACCTGCACCAGTGCGTGTACTACTCCAGCTCCCTCAAGGATCACTTCACGACGGTCGTGACGAGCCGTGACGGGCGGTTCGCGGCCGGGACGAACATCTCCGACACGGCCGACACGACGCCGTCGTGCGGTCCAGGAGACGGAAACTTCGTCCCCGTTCCCATCCTCTCGGGCGTCAAGGCACTCCCGCTGCCCTAGCCCGTCTGCCCCATACCAGCCGCGTTCGGCCAGCTCTGTGCGTTGGGCCAGCCGGTCGCCGGGGCCGGGGTCAGACCGGCGGCCGGGGCCGGGGTGCCGGGGGCCGTCATGCCGCGTACCTGGGCCGCCGTGAGGCCCCCGCGGGCCGGGACTCCCGGCGGGGTGGGGCCGAGAGCGGCGGCCGGGGTCGCGACCGGGACCGGCGCAGGAGCCACGGGGACAGGGGCCACGGGGACAGGGGCCACGGGCACAGGAGCCAGGGGGACAGGAACGGGTGCGGGTACCGGTGTCGGGTACGGCGTCGGCGCAGGCACCGGAGCCGGCGGCGGGACAGGTACCGGTACCGGAGCCGGGACAGGCACCGGTGCGGGTGCCACCGGCTGCTGCACCGGGACCGGTACCGGCTGGGCCGGTGCCGGCTGCAGTACCGGCATCGCCTGGGCTGCCGCCGGCATCGGCATCCCGCCGCCGGTCGGCGCTGCGGCGGTGGGGAGCGGCATGCCGGTGCCGGCGGCCGGGGCGGCGCCGGTGCCGACGGCCTGCGCGGCAAGCCCCAGCATTCCGGCGCCGTTGGTCGCACTCACCAGCCGATCCACGGCCGCCGTACCCGAGCTGTAGCTGGTCCCTGTGCCCAGCTCGGGTACGGCGGCTCCCCTCCTGGACCCGTAGAGCACCTGCTCCAGGCCGGACACCAGGCGACGCACGTCGACCTGGGGGCGCACCACGAGTCTCAGGAAGCGGCTGGAGGAGCCGATCTTGTTGCCGCACTCGCGGACCAGGATCCGGTGCTCGGTGAGCATCCGGTCCCGGACCACTGTGCCCTCGGCTCCCACGGGGAGGCGCACGAACAGGAAGTTGCCCTGGGAGGGATAGACCGTGAGGCCGGGCAGGGCGGAGAGATGGCTGGCCATCTCCAGACGGTCCCGGCGCACCTGCAGCAGGCTCTGCGCGTACTCGGCACCGTGCTCCTTCAGCATGAACACCACGTACTCGGCGAAGGAGTTGAGGTTCCACTTCGGGAGCATCGAGCGGACGCGGCCGGCCAGGGCCGGGTTCGCCACCAGGTAGCCGAAGCGGATGCCGTGCAGTCCGAAGTTCTTGCCGAGGCTGCGGAGCACGACCACGTTGGGCCGGAGCATGGCCTCCTGGACGACGCTCGGGTCGGTCTCCGCGTCGGCGAACTCCAGGAACGACTCGTCCACGACCACCAGGTCCAGGTCCGTCATCGCGTCCATGAACTGCACCACCGACTGCTTGCGCAGATAGCCGCCGTCGGGGTTGTTCGGGTTGCAGATGACCGCCACACGGGTGCCGCGGGCGCGGATGAACTCGGCGTACTGGGCGAGGTCCAGCGCGAAGCCGTTCGCCTCCTGCAGCGGGAACATGTCGACCCGCTTGCCGGTCTCCATCGGCTGGTCGGTCCAGCGGCCGAACGTGGGGACGGGGATGGCCAGGGACTCACGGACCAGGAGATGATCGATCCAGGTGATCAGCTCCGTCGAGCCGTTGCCCATCGCCACGCACTGCGGCGGCAGCTGGAGCAGACTGCACAGCTCGGCCGTGATGGTGTCGGCGCCGCTCGGGTAGTACGTGATGATCTCGCGCAGCCGGACCGCCATCTCCTCGAACATGGCGGGAGTGGGGAAGTACGGATTGCACGGGATGCAGAAGTCCACCGGGCCCGACCCGTCGCTCTCCCGCGTCAGCGCCGCCATCGAAGGGCTGTGCGCTGCTGTGTTGCGGAACAACGAGGTGACGTTGTCAGGCAAGGGAACCTCCGTCGAAGGGTGGCCCGGGCGGGGGAGCCCGGGCCACCCTTGGATACGGAGGACACAGCAGTGGCGTTCAACTCACCTGCTGTGTGAGCCGCTTCACGCCGAGAACGTGTGGACCGTCGTCGTCCGGTAGGTCTGGCCCGGCCGCAGCACGGTGGACGGGAAGTTCGCGTGGTTCGGCGAGTCCGGGAAGTGCTGGGTCTCCAGGCACAGGGCGTCGCCCTGACGGTAGGTGCGGCCGCCGGTGCCGGTCAGGGTGCCGTCGAGGAAGTTGCCGGAGTAGAACTGCAGGCCCGGCTGGTCGGTGGCGATCTTCAGGGTGCGGCCGGAGCGCGGGTCGCGCAGCGTGGCGACGTGCTCGGGCCCCGCGGTGATGCCCTTGTCCAGGGCCCAGTTGTGGTCGTAACCCTTGGCCTGCACCTGCTGCTCGTGGCCGGCGCGGATGTCGCGGCCGATCGGCTTGGCGTGCCGGAAGTCGAAGGGGGTGCCCGCGACCTCGGCCAGTTCACCGGTGGGGATCAGACCCGAGTCGGTGGGGGTGTAGCGGGAGGCGGCGATGCGGAGCTCGTGGTCCTCGATCGTGCCGCTGCCCTCGCCGGCCAGGTTCCAGTAGACATGGCTGGTGAGGTTGACGACGGTCGCCCGGTCGGTGGTGGCCTCGTAGTCGATGCGCCACTCGCCGTGCCGGGTGAGGGTGTACGTCACCGTCGCCTTGAGCGTGCCGGGGTAGCCCATCTCGCCGTCGACGCTGGTGTAGTGCAGGTGCAGGCCGACGTCGGTGCCCTTGGTGAACGGCTCCACGTCCCACACGTGCTTGTCGAAGCCCTGCTTGCCGCCGTGCAGGCTGTTCACGCCGTCGTTGACGGACAGCTGGTGGCTCTTGCCGTCGAGGGTGAACTGCCCCTTGGCGATGCGGTTGCCGTAGCGGCCGATGAGGGCGCCGAAGTACGGGGTCTTGGCCACGTAGTCGTCGATGTCGTCGAAGCCCAGCGAGACGTTGGCGTGGTGGCCGTGCCGGTCCGGGATCTCCAGGCTCTGGACGACACCGCCCCAGTTGAGGACCTTCAGCCGCGTGCCGCCGTTCTCCAGCGACCAGCGGTAGATCTTCGTGCCGTCGGCGAGCTTCCCGAAGGACTCCTTCACCGGCTTCCTGCCTCCCGAGGCGGCCTCGGCCGTGCCCGTGCCGAGGGTGGTGGCGGCGAGGCCCGCGGCTGCCGCGCCCGCAATGACCGTGCGTCTGTTCAGTTCCATCTAGCGGCTCCTTGAGAAGAGAGTTGAAAGGCGCCCGCTGAGCCCCGCGCCCCAAAGGGGCGCGGGCCGTACCGAATGTGCGGCTGCCGCCGCGTGGGCGCGACCAGCCCCCGACGGCCCGCAGCTTTGATTCGGCCTTCCCAGCGGAGCGTTCGCGCTGACTTACGAAGCGGACTTGCGCTTGTTCCACACGTCGAATCCGACCGCCACCAGCAGGGCGAGGCCCTTGATGACCTGCTGCCAGTCGGTGCCGACGCTGAGGAGGTTCATGCCGTTGTTCAGCACGCCGAGGACGAGACCGCCGATGATCGCGCCGAGGACGGTGCCGACACCGCCGCTCATGGACGCGCCACCGATGAACGACGAGGCGATCGCCTCGAGTTCGAAGTTGACGCCCGCCTTCGGCGAGGCCGCGTTCAGGCGGGCGGCGACCACCAGACCCGCCAGGGCCGCGAGCACGCCCATGTTCAGGAAGACGTAGAAGGTGACCTTCTTGTCCTTCACGCCGGACAGCTTGGCCGCCGGCAGGTTGCCGCCGATCGCGTAGATGTGGCGGCCGAACACCGCGTTGCGCATGACGTAGCCGTAGCCGACGACCAGCGCGCCGAGGATGATCAGCACGATCGGGGCGCCCTTGTAGCTGGCGAGCAGCATCGTGAGGCTGAGGATCGCGGCGACCAGGGCGACCAGCTTGAGCAGGAAGAGCCGGGTGGGCAGCACGTCCAGCGCGAACTCCTGCTGGCGGCTGCGGTCGCGGACCTCCTGCCACACCACGGCCACGATCAGGGCGAGCCCGAGCAGCAGGGTCAGGTTGTGGTAGTTGGTGTTCGGGCCGGCCTCGGGCAGGAAGCCGTTGCCCATCTTCTGCAGGCCGTCCGGGAACGGGCCGAGGGTCTGCCCCTTGAGCAGGATCTCCGTCAGGCCGCGGAAGAGCAGCATGCCGGCGAGGGTGACGATGAACGACGGTATGCCGAGATAGGCGATCAGGAAGCCCTGGACGGAGCCGGCGACCGCGCCGATCAGCAGGCACAGGACCAGGGCGATCGGCCACGACACGCCGTGCTGCACGGTCAGCACGGCCGCGAACGCGCCCACGAACGCCGTCAGCGAGCCGACCGACAGATCGATGTGGCCCGCGATGATGACCAGCATCATGCCGATCGCGAGGATCAGGATGTAGCTGTTCTGCAGCACCAGGTTGGAGACGTTGCGCGGCAGCAGCAGGTCCCCGTCGGTCCAGACGGTGAAGAGGACGACGATCAGACCGAGCGCGATCAGCATGCCGTACTGCCGCATGTTGCGGCGCAGCCCGTCCAGCATCAGCTGGAGCAGTCCGGCGCCGGAGGCCGATCCGCTCCTGCCCGGCGGCGCCGAGGCCGGGATCTTGTCGGTGACATCGGTGCTCATCGCGTTACCTCTTTGTCCTTCGTCATATGACGCATCAGCACTTCCTGCGTGGCCTCGGCCCGCGGCACCTCACCGGTCAGTCGCCCGGCGGCCATCGTGTAGATGCGGTCGCACATGCCGAGCAGCTCGGGCAGCTCGGAGGAGATGAAGACGACCGCCTTCCCCTGGGCGGCCAGTTGGTCGATGACCGTGTAGATCTCGTACTTGGCGCCCACGTCGATGCCGCGCGTGGGCTCGTCCAGGATCAGCACGTCCGGACCCGCGAAGATCCACTTGCTGAGGACGACCTTCTGCTGATTGCCGCCCGACAGCTTGCCCACCGGTTCGAACACGGTCGGCGCCTTGATGTTCATGGACTTGCGGAAGCCCTCGGAGACCTGCCGCTCCTCGTGCTCGTCGACGACGCCCCGCTTGGCGACCTTCCTCAGCGCGGTCAGCGAGATGTTGCGGTTGATGGTGTCGATGAGGTTGAGGCCGTAGTGCTTGCGGTCCTCGGTGACGTACGCGATGCCGTGGTCGACCGCCTCCGCGACGGTCTTCGTACGGATCTCCGTGCCGTCCTTGAGGACCGAGCCGCCCGCGTACCGGCCGTACGTCCGCCCGAACACGTTCATCGCCAGCTCGGTGCGGCCCGCGCCCATCAGGCCGGCGATGCCGACGATCTCCCCGCGGCGCACGTTGATCGACACGTCGTCGACCACCTTGCGTTCCTGGTCGATGGGGTGGTGCACGGTCCAGTTGCGGATCTCCAGGGCCGGGGCCGCGTCCGGCGCGCCGTCGTACGACGTGCGCTCGGGGAAGCGGTGGTCCAGGTCGCGGCCCACCATGCCGCTGATGATCCGGTCCTCGGTCGTCTCCGGCGACTTCACATCGAGGGTCTCGATGGAATGGCCGTCGCGGATGATCGTCACCGAGTCGGCGACCTTGCGGATCTCGTTGAGCTTGTGGGAGATGATGATCGAGGTGATGCCCTGCTTCTTCAACTCCAGGATGAGGCCCAGGAGTTTGTCGCTGTCCTCGTCGTTCAGCGCCGCCGTCGGCTCGTCCAGGATGAGCAGCTTCACCTTCTTCGACAGCGCCTTCGCGATCTCCACGAGCTGCTGTTTGCCCACGCCGATGTCGGCGACGCGGGTCTCCGGGTGGTCGTCGAGACCGACCCGGCGCAGCAGCTCGGTGGCGTGCCGCAGGGTCTCCCTCCAGTCGACGAACCCGCGCTTGGCGTGCTCGTTGCCGAGGAAGATGTTCTCCGCCAGGGAGAGATAGGGAGACAGCGCCAGTTCCTGGTGGATGATGACGATGCCGTGCTGCTCGCTCGCCCGGATGTCCCTGAAGCGGCAGACTTCTCCCTCGAACAGGATGTCGCCCTCGTACGTGCCGTGCGGATGGACGCCGGAGAGCACCTTCATCAAGGTGGACTTGCCGGCGCCGTTCTCGCCGCAGATGGCGTGGACCTCGCCCTGCCGGACGGTCAGGGTGACGTCCGACAGCGCCTTGACACCGGGAAAGGTCTTGACGATCGAGCGCATTTCCAGGACGGGTCCCGCCATGGTCGTGCCTTCCAATCAGTGTGGTTCGGCCGGGTTCGTCTGGACTACTTGAGTTCGGCGTCCGTGTAGTAGCCGCCCTTGACCAGCACGTCCTCGTAGTTGGACTTGTCGACGCTCACCGGCTGGAGCAGGTAGGCCGGGACGACCTTGGTGCCGTTGTCGTACGTCTTGGTGTCGTTGACCTGCGGCTTCTTGCCCTTGAGCGCGTCGTCGACCATGGTCGCGGCGACCTTCGCGAGCTGGCGGGTGTCCTTGTAGACGGTCTGCGTCTGCTCGCCGGCGATGATCGACTTCACCGAGGCCAGCTCGGCGTCCTGGCCGGTGATGACGGGCAGCGGCTGGCTCTTGGAGCCGTAGCCGTCCGACTTCAGCGCGGCGAGGATGCCGATCGAGATGCCGTCGTACGGCGAGAGCACCGCGTCGACCTTGCCGGACTTGTAGGAGGAGGTGAGGATGTCCTCCATGCGCTTCTGGGCGGTCGCGCCGTCCCAGCGCAGGGTGGTGACCTTGTTCAGCGCGGTCTGGCTCGACTTGACCACCAGCTGCTTCTTGTCGATGTACGGCTGGAGCACGCTCATCGCGCCGTTGAAGAAGTACTTGGTGTTGTTGTCGTCGTTCGAGCCGGCGAACAGCTCGATGTTGAACGGGCCCTTCTTGCCGCCGTCCAGGCCGAGCTTGTGCACGATGTACGTGCCCTGCTCCACGCCGACCTTGGTGTTGTCGAACGAGGCGTAGTAGTCGACGTTCTTGGTGCCGAGGATCAGACGGTCGTAGGCGATGACCGGGATGTTCGCGTCCGCGGCCTCCTGGAGCACGTTGTTCAGGGACTTGTTGTCGATGGCCGCGACGATCAGGCCCTTGACGCCCTGCGTGATCAGGTTCTCGATCTGGGAGACCTGGGTGTCCGGGTCGTCCTCGCCGTAGACCAGCTTGGTCTTGTAGCCGGCCGACTGGAGGTTCTTCACGACGTTGTTGCCGTCGTTGATCCACCGCTCGGAGGACTTGGTCGGCATGGCGATGCCGATGGTGCCGCCCTTGGCGCTGCCCTTCTCCTCCTTGCTGCCGCCCTCGCCGCTCTGGCCGCAGGCGGACAGGGTGAGGGCGAGGGAGGCGGCTCCGGCTATGAGGGTGAGGGCGCTTCTACGAGTGCGCATAGTGATCGTCCCTGTTCTTCTCTTCGTTGAGATGTTTCGAGCGAGGTCGGTGAAACGCCCCAAAGGGGGCGCGGGGCGGGGACATGTGCGGCTCCGCCGCGTGGACGCGACCAGCCACGACGGACCCGCAGCCCCCATCGGTCATCCAGTGGCACCTTCGGCGGGGAACCGGTTCAAGGACCCCGGCAGCCGGGAGCCGAGCGGCGCCATGTCGCCGTCCGCGCCGTGCCGGGCGAGCAGGTCGAGGGCGAGCCGGCCGCGCCGCACCCGCTCCCGGGCCGTGTCCAGGGTCACGTCCCGCAGGTGGGTGCCCCACGGGTAGATGCCGGGAGCCTTGGACAGGCCGAACTTCAGGTAGAGCGGTGCGCCGCGCCGGATCAGCTCGGCGACCTCGTACATCCGCACATAGCCGCCGAGGTCGTCGGGGGCCTCGATGTACATGTCCATGGGGGCGCCGGACACCCGGCGGATCTCGGTGAGGTGATCCAGCGTCAGATCGCTGGGCACGTTGATGGAGTCGGCCCCCAGCCCCTCGTACACCGCATACGAGGCGGGGTTGACCGGTCCGATCAGGGCCGAGACCTTCAGGGTGGTGTCGGCCGGGATGATCCCTGCCCGGCGGGCCCGGTGCAGGGTCCACAGCACGCCCTCGTCGGCGACGAGGAGGCACTTGACGCCCAGCTCGGTGGCGCGGACGGCGTCCTCGACACAGCCGGCGACGGCGTCGTGGCCACGGACGCGCAGTCCGGCCCCCCGCGAGTCGGTGCGCACCGAGCCGCCGATGTCCCAGGTGCCGCGCGGGCCGGTGAACAGGCAGAGTTCGATGTCCCGTTCGCCGGTCGCGTCGACCATCTCGGTGATCTCGGCGTCGGTCAGCATCCACACGCCGCTGCCCTGGCTGATCCGGTGGATCGGCACGTCGAGGCGGGAGGCCTCCTTCAGTACGACCGCCAGCGCCTCGGGACCCTCGCACGAGGGGATCTCGGTGCGCCAGCGACCGCCGCCCGGGAAGCTGTGGGCGGAGGTGTCGGCGGGGTCGAGGGCGGGCGCGTCCAGGCCGAGTGCGGCGAGCACCTGCTCGCCGGGCCTGCGGGCCGCCGGGGCGGAAGCGTCGGTCACAAGCTGTCCTTCGTGTTCGGTATTTCGGACAAGGTTCGCGGCTCTGGGAAGAAAAAAGGCCTTGGTGGTACGCCGGTCAGGGCGCCGTCAGGTCACGCCCCGACCGGCGTACGGTCAGGGGCGGAGCAGCACCTTGCCCACCTTCGGATCGCCGGCTCCCACCAGCTCGATGGCGCGCGGGAACTCGGTCAGCGGCAGCTCGTGCGTGACCAGCGGCAGCGGGTCCAGCAGCCCGGCGCCGAACACCCGCACGGTGTGCGCCCAGGCGTCCGGCGGCGCTCCGAAGACGGTGTGCACCTCCAGCTGCCGTACGACGAGATCGGTCGGGTCGAGCCCGTCGGCGCCCGGCGCCGGGATGCCCGTCAGGACCAGGCGTCCGCCGCGCCTGAGCAGGGAGGCGGCGGTGCGCGCGGCGGACGCGGACCCGGCGGTCTCGATCACCACGTCGAAGTCGTCGGGCAGGTGCTGGTCCCTGAGCCGGAAGTCGGTCGCCCCGAACTGCCGGGACAGCGCCTCCCGGTCGCCCCGGGTGCCCACGACGAGCAGTTCCACCGGCGAGATCGCCTTCAGGAACTGCACGGCGAACATCCCGAGCGTCCCCGTGCCCACCACCGCGACCCGCTCACCCGGGTGGCCCTTCGCCTTCAGCGCGGCGGCCGCGATGCAGGCGGCCGGCTCCAGGAGGGCGGCGGCCGTGAGGTCGGCGTCGTCCGGCAGCGGGTGCAGCAGCCGGGCGGGCAGGGTGAGCGTGGCGGCCATGGCACCCGGCTGGGTGAACCCGGTCTCCTCGTACCCGGCCGTGCACAGCGTGGTCTCGCCCGCGTGACAGCGCTCGCACACCTGGCAGTTGCGGAAGCCCTCGCCGACGACCTTGCGGCCGACCAGGCTCTCGGGCACACCCGCGCCCACCGCGCGCACGGTCCCCGACCACTCGTGGCCGGGCGTGAGCGGATAACGCACGTATCCCTCGGGCCGGTTGCCCTGGTACACCTCGCGGTCGCTGCCGCAGATGCCCACCGCGTGCACGGCCACCAGCGCCTCGCCGGGACCGGGATCCCGGGGCGTGTGCTCCTCGACCCGGTGCGCGCCCGGCGCCTCGATCAGGACCTGGGAACTCACTTCGAGCCCTTCGGCTTGCGCTGCTCCCAGCCGTCGGCCCACAGGTCGAACCGGGCCTGCTGCTGCGGGAACTCGGCGGCCGCGTCGGTGTCCAGCTCGACGCCGAGACCGGGCTTGTCGGAGAGGTGGAAGTAGCCGTCCACGACCTCCGGCGCCCCCTTGACCACCTTCTTGATCTCCGCGTCCGCGAAGTCGTTGAAGTGCTCCAGGATCTTGAAGTTCGGTGAGGTGAAGCCGACTTGGAGCGAGGCGGCGGTCAGTACGGACCCGCCCACGTTGTGCGGGGCGAGCAGCATGTAGTGGGTCTCGGCGGTGGCGGCCAGCTTCCGGGTCTCCCAGATGCCGCCGATGTGGCCGACGTCGGGCTGGAGGATGTCCGCGGCCTGGCTCTCGAACAGCTCGCGGAACTCGATCCGGTCGTGGATGCGTTCACCGGTGGCGACCGGGACGTCCACCTTGGCGGCGACCTTTTCCAGCGCCTTCAGGTTCTCCGGGGGCACCGGCTCCTCCAGCCAGGCGGGCTTGAACGGCGCCAGCTCGTGGGCGAGCCGGACGGCGGTGGCGGGGGAGAAGCGGCCGTGCATCTCCAGCATCAGCTCGGCGTCCGGACCGATGGCGTCGCGCACGGCCTCGATGAGCGAGACGGCGTACAGGGTCTGCTCGTGGTCCAGCTCGAAGTGCCCGGTGCCGAACGGGTCGATCTTGAGCGCCTTGTACCCGCGCTCCATCACGCCCTGGGCGGCCTTGTGGTACGCCTCGGGCGTTCGCTCGGTCGTGTACCACCCGTTGGCGTACGCCTTGACCTTGTCGGTGACCTTGCCGCCCAGCAGCTGCCACACCGGCACACCGAGGGCCTTGCCCTTGATGTCCCAGCACGCCATCTCGACGACCGCGATGCCGGACATGACGATCTCGCCCGCCCGGCCGTAGTCGCCGTACTTCATCCGGCGGACGAGGTCCTCGACAGCGAACGGGTCCGATCCGAGAATGTGGTTGGCCTCGGCCTCCCGCAGATAGCCGATCAGCGCGTCGGTGTGACCGAGCATCCGGGTCTCGCCGACTCCCGTGATCCCTTCGTCGGTGTGCACCTGGACGTAGGTCAGGTTGCGCCACGGCGTCCCGACCACGTGTGTGCTGATTCCGGTGATGCGCACGGCAGTTGCCCCTCAGCTGTTCGAGATTTCGTCACATGTTCGAAATGCTGGCGTGACAGTAAGGACGGCGCGGCGGGGGTGTCAATGGGTCGAACGGGTAACGGTTTCGACAAGACTTTCGAGAACCTTTTCGGTCCCGCACCAAACCTTCACAGCGGCGCCTAGGAACGTGACCGATGGGGAATCTAGTCTTCCGGCGTCATGGACTTCTGCCACCCGTGCCAACGGCACCTCAACGGCGCCCTGGCCTGCCCCGGGTGCGGCGCGCCGGCGCCCTCTCTCGCCGCGCGCGCGGAAGCGCCCGTCGCGCACGGACACGCGGGCGCGACGGCGGGTCCGTACGGTCAGGAAACCTTCACGAGTGCAGCGGCCCAGCAGTACGCCTACTACCCCCACGAGTCCCCCCGCGTGCCCACGCAGTTCGGCGCCGCGGAGGCGGCGGACGCGTACACGGGCGCGGAGGAGTACGCGTACGACGGCTCGGACGGCCACACCGGCCCGCACGACCACGCCGACCAGGACGCCCCTGACGACGCTCATGACGAGGCGCACGGCGACGCCGACGACACCCCCGACGAGCCCGGGGGCCGTGCCGCCCGGCGGCAGTCGCGCGGCCGGGGCCGCGGTGGAGCCACGGGCGGCGGCGACGCGGACAGCGGCCCCGGCGCCGCCGACGCCAGCCGTCGCGATCGCAAGGCCGCCGCGCACCGGCGCCGCCGCCGTCGTACCGTCCTGATCGCCGCGGGCTTCGTGCTGGTGGCCGGCGGCCTCGGCGCCGCCGAACTCGGCACGGACGCCCCCTTCTCCCCGTTCTCGAGCGACGAGCCGGCGACGTCCGCGGACACGTCGGTGGACGGCGGTACCTCCTCCGCGTCCCCGGACCGGACGGCGAAGCCCCTCGACGACGCCTCGGGCGCCGCGGGAAAGGCGGGCGCCTCCGCCTCCCCGGACGCCTCGGCCTCCGCCTCCAAGTCACCGAAGGACAAGGCCTCCAAGTCGCCGTCCGCCACGGACCAGGCGGAACAGTCCGCCACATCGGGCGCGGGCAGGCCGAGCACGGCACCGACCGCCCCGGCCACCTCCCACCCGACGTCCACCCCGACCGCCGACCCGACGACCTCGGACCCGACCCCGCTGCCGTCGCCGACGAAGACGTGCAACCGTTTCCTGTGGTGGTGCACGTAGACGGCCGCTTCCGCCGCGCCGCTGTTCCCTCCCTGTGATCCCTCCTCCTGATCCCTCACCGGGTTCCCCCTGTCACGTACCACCCCGTGCCATCGGCCATCCGGGGTATCGATGACACCAACACGCCTCCGAGGCGGTTGAGTCGGACAGGTACATCTCGCCGTACACGATCCAGGGAACGCGCGACGGCGGAACGGGCGTTGTGCACAGGGGGAGCAGCGAGCAGCGGCTCAGCGGAGGAGAGCGGATGACGCAGGGGACCACCGTGCACGGCACGGTCGCCGAGGGATTCGAAGCGGTGCGCGAGGAGTTCGCCGCCTTCGTCGCCGAAGAACGGGACGACTACGAGGGCCAGTTGTGCGCCTACGTCCACGGCCGGCGGGTCGTCGACCTGTGGGCGGGCGAGGGTGCCGACGGGGACTCGCTGTACGGCGTGTTCTCGTCCACCAAGGGCGCCGCCCATCTCGTCGTGGCCCTGCTCGTGCAGGAGGGCACGCTGGAGCTGGACCGCAAAGTCACCTACTACTGGCCGGAGTTCAGCGCCGAGGGCAAGGGAGCGCTGACCCTGCGCGACGTGCTCGCGCACCGCGCGGGCCTGGTCGGCACCGACACCGGCTTCAGCGCCGCCGAGCTGGCCGACGACCGTGCGCTGGCCGAACGCCTCGCCGACCAGCGGCCGTTCTGGCGGCCGGGCACGGCCTTCGGCTACCACGCGCTGGTGATCGGCGCGCTGACCGGCGAGGTCGTCCGCCGGGCGACGGGCCGCACGATCCAGGAGCTGTACGAGGAGCGGGTGCGCGCCCCCTACGCCCTGGACTTCCACCTGGGCCTGCCGGTCTCCCGCGAGCCCCGCTTCCGCACGGTCCAGCCGATGCTGCCGACCCCCGAGCAGCAGGCGGTGCTCGACGCGCTGCCGTCCGGACCGCACAGCCTCTCCGCGATCGCCTTCAATCGGCACACGTCCGAGCCGACCGACCTGGTCGCCCTGCCGAACGAGCGCGGTGTCCGTGCCAAGGGCCCCGCTTCGGTGGGCGGTGTCGCCTCGGCGCGCGGCCTGGCCGGGATGTACGCGGCGATGATCAGCGAGGTCGACGGCAAGGCACCGCTGCTGAAGGAGGACACGGTCGCGGAGTTCGGCCAGCTGCACTCCGTCGGGTACGACCTGGTGGCCCGCACCCACAAGTCGTACGGCCTCGGTTTCCAGGCCACGGCCGACACCTGGCACCCGTTCCTGGGCGCCGGCGCGATCGGCCACAGCGGAGCAGCAGGCTCCCAGGCCTTCGCGGACCCCCGCAGCGGCCTGGCATACGGCTACACACGCCGCCGGTTCGCATTTCCAGGAGGCGCGGCGCCAGAGAACGAAAAGTTGGTGGCGGCACTGCACCGGGCGGCGCTCACTACCTAAGGGGCGCGGGGAACTGCGCGACCAGCCGCAACGCACCCGCACCCGAACGCTCACCGCACCCGGCAGACTAAACCCGCCAAAGCCGGCGCAGCGCAGCCGCACCCCACGTCCAAGGATGCGGCTGCCGTTGTACGCAACGACGGTTCTCAGACCAGCGTCACGGTGATGTTGCCACGAGTCGCCTTCGAGTACGGGCACACCTGATGCGCCTTCTCGATCAGCTCCCGAGCGACACTCTCCTCGACGGTCGGGATGTTCGCGGAGATCTCCACGATAATCCCGAACCCTTCCTCGTTCCGTCCGATCCCCACCTTCGCGGTGACGGTGGAGCCGGAGACGTCGGCGCCCTCCTGCCGGGCGACCACGCCGAGCGCGCCCTGGAAGCAGGCGCTGTACCCGGCGGCGAACAGCTGCTCGGGGTTGGTGCCGGCGCCGTTGCCGCCCATCTCCTTGGGCGGGTTCACGACGACGTCGAGCTTGCCGTCGTCGGTGGCGACCCGGCCGTCGCGACCGTTCTCCGCGGTGGCGACGGCGGTGTACAGGACGTCGGACTGCTGAATGGGCATGCGGTTGTCTTCCTCCTCGGTCCGCCGCGACTCGCGCCCACGATCGACGGCGGATTTCGGAAAGAAGTTACCGCATGCCGGAAAGCTCGGGCCAGAGGTCGGGGCTCGTCAGAGCTTGACGATCATCTTGCCGGTGTTGTCGCCGCGCAGGACCCCGAGGAACGCCTCCAGGGTGTTCTCGATGCCCTCGACGACCGTCTCGCCGTACTTCAGCTGCCCGGAGGCCACCCAGGGACCGACCTCGGCCACGAACTGCGGCTGCAGGTCGTAGTGGTCGCCGACCAGGAAGCCCTCGATGCGGCCGCGGGTCTGGATCAGCCGGGCGAGGTTCCTCGGGCCGGGGGCGGGCTCGGTGTTGTTGTAGACGGAGATCATGCCGCAGACCGCGATCCGGCCGCCCTCGTTGAGCGAGCCGATGGCCGCCTCCAGGTGGTCGCCGCCGACGTTGTCGAAGTAGACGTCGATGCCGTCGGGAGCGGCCTCGCGCAGCTGCTCGGCCACCGGGCCGTTCTTGTAGTTGAAGGCGGCGTCGAAGCCGTACTCCTCCACCAGCAGCTTGACCTTCTCGTCGGAACCGGCCGAGCCGATGACCCGCGAGGCGCCCTTCAGTTTGGCGATCTGTCCGACCTGGCTGCCCACGGCACCCGCGGCGCCGGACACGAACACGACGTCGCCCTCCTTGAGGGAGGCGGTGCGCAGCAGGCCGGCGTAGGCGGTCAGGCCGGTCATGCCGAGCACGCCGAGGTACGTCGACAGCGGTGCGGCCGCGGGGTCGACCTTGACCACGTGCTTCGCGTCCAGGGCCGCGTACTCGCGCCAGCCGAAGAAGTGCAGGACGTGGTCGCCGACCGCGATGCCCTCGGCGTTGGAGGCGACGACCTCGCCGACCGCGCCGCCCTGCATGACCTTGCCCAGCTCGAAGGGGGCGGCGTACGACTTCGCGGCACTCATCCGGCCGCGCATGTACGGGTCCACGGAGAGGTACTTGTTCCGTACCAGAATCTGGCCCTCACCCGGCGTCGGGACCTCCGTCTCGACCTGGGCGAAGTCTTCGGGCTTCGGCCAGCCGACCGGGCGGCTGAGCAGGTGCCATTCGCGGTTGATCATGACAGTGCCTTTCGAGATTTACTTCAGTACCTGAAACAACCATGCGCCTGAATATTTCAGAATGTCAAGCAACGGAGTATCCTGGGGCGCATGTCCACCCCAGAGAAGACCCGCCGCCCCGACGCCGTGACCATGGAGGTCGTCGAGTTGATCGGGGACGTCGTGGCCCGCTTCTACGCGGACTACGAGCTGGCGGCGGGCGAACACGCACTGACCGGTCCGCAGGCGCGCCTGCTCAGCCTGCTGTCGCTGGAGCCGCTGCCGATGCGCAAGCTGGCCCAGAAGCTGAAGTGTGAGCCGTCGAACGTGACCGGGATCGTGGACCGCCTGGAGGTGCGCGGCCTGGTGGCGCGCCGCCCCGACCCCGCCGACCGCCGGGTGAAGCTGGCCGCCCCGACCGACGAGGGTCTCCGGGTCGCCCGTGACCTCCGCGAGGGTCTCCGCTTCGCCCGCGAGCCCCTGGCCGGCCTCACCGACGAGGAGCGAAGCTCCCTCAGGGACCTGCTGCGCCGCATGCTGGACGGGTAGCGCCCGCCGGCCAGGACAAGGTCATGAACAAGTCAACGGCGTCCCCCGATAGGGTTTGCCCATGCGCGATCTCGGGGTGGGTTTCGGTTATCTCCTCAAGGGCCAGCGGTGGGTGGGCCGGCACGGCAAGCAGTACGGCTTCGGCCTGCTGCCCGGCCTGATCACGCTGGTCCTGTACGCGGCGGCGCTGGTCGCGCTCGCCGTGTGGGGCGAGAGCGGCGTCGGCTGGGCGACCCCGTTCGCGGACGACTGGTCGAGCCCCTGGCAGGGTCTGTTCCGCGGCTTCCTCACGGTCGTCCTCTTCGCGCTCGGCCTGCTGATGGCCGTCCTCACCTTCACGGCCGTCACCCTGCTGATCGGCCAGCCCTTCTACGAGAGCCTGTCGGAGAAGGTCGACGACGACGTCTCGCCCGACGGCACCGCGCCCCGCTCCGGCCTCCCGCTCTGGCGCGAACTGTGGATCTCGGCCCGCGACAGCCTGCGGATCCTGGTCCGGGCCATGCTGTGGGGCATCCTCCTCTTCGGTCTCGGCTTCGTGCCCGTGGTCGGCCAGACGGTCGTCCCGGTGCTCGGCTTCTTCGTCACCGGTTTCTTCCTCACCGAGGAACTGACCGCCGTGGCCCTCCAGCGCCGCGGGGTCGAACTCCGCGCCCGGCTCACCCTGCTCCGCTCCCGCAAGAGCCTGGTCTGGGGCTTCGGCACGCCCCTCGGCCTGTCCTTCCTGGTCCCGTTCGTCGCGGTGTTCCTGATGCCGGGCGCGGTCGCCGGCGCCACGCTCCTCGCCCGTGACCTGCTGGGCGAGGAGAGTGCCGAGGAAGAGGAGGCCGAGGACGGCGAGCGGGTCACTTCCTGAACGTGGCCTGTGCCGCCACCGTCACGATCGACCGCACCTGCGCGATGATGTCCAGCCGGTTCCGGACGAAGTCCGGGTCGGTCACCGTGCCCGTCGCCGGGTCGGTGTTGCCCGCGCCGAACTGCAGCACGGGCGTGTGCACGTGGCCGCCCGGCAGCGTGTCGTGCAGGCCCAGCCGGTCCCGGAGCAGGGTCGCGCGGTAGGCGATCTCGTTGGAGAGGTAGTTGCCGCCGCCTCCCGCACGGGCCGTCGAGCCGGTGGTCGGGCCGTCCGGCCGTACGACGGGATCGGTGCCGCCCGCCGGGACCTCGGTCACCTCCGTGTGGTCGTACACCGGGAACCGGCCCGTGTCCGCGGCCGTGATGGCGGCGTACGGCAGGGTCGTCGTCGTCCACTGGGGCTGGGTGGCCGGATCGGTGACGGGGACGGTCTCGGTGCGGGAGACGTTGTCGTTGTCCGGGAAGCCGCCCCGCCAGGCGCCGTTGCTGCGCTCGATGTCGAAGCGCCCGACCCGGCCCTGACTCACCGTCGTGAACAGGTCGACTTTCGGCAGGTAGGGCCGGAGGGTCCGCTCCACCGTGCCCTCGGCGAAGTCCTGCCAGCGCACCGGGAACACGGCGGTCTCCACCCGGGCCGGACCCTCGGCCGTCTCGATCACCGTGCCGTCCAGCGCCAGCGCGCTCGCCCCGGAGGGGTTGGAGATCCGGATGTCCCGGTCGAGCGTGAAGGGGTCGAAACCGGTGAGGAGGACCCGCCTGAGGTGCGGCTGCCCGGGATAGCGGATGTCGGTCTGACCGCGTGACGTGCGCTCCAACTGATCCAGCAGGGCGGAACGTTGCGTGTCGCCGAGACTGAACTCCGGCGCCCAGGTACGCACTTCCCGGGTCATCCCCAGGCGCGCCCAGTACAGCGGCCGGTCGTCGTCCCGGCTCAGGCCCGCCCGTTGCCCACCAGCACCCTTCCAAGGAAGCGCTTCGCGCCTTTCTGAATCCGCCGGCCCCCGCCCCTGCGCCCGCTCCACGGCCCGCCGCCACAGCGCGGACCCCTCGCGTACGACGATGCGGCGGGCCTGTGTGTAGGAGTGCGCGCGCTCCAGGGCCTCGGCGAACTCCGGTGCCACGCCGTCGAATCCGGAGCGGCGGAGGATCTCCTGCGGTACGGCCTTGTCGAGCCGCTGCTCCTCGACGGTCGGGGAGGGGGCGGCCGTCTGGGTGGCACAGGCCGTGGTCGCGGGAGCCGACAGCCCCGCCAGCAGAGCCATACCGAGCACGGCGGTCCGTATACGTAACGAGGTCACGGGAGTGGAAGTCCTTCCGTCGCTGCGGGACGCGTGGTGCGGCGGAAGTATCGCGTGCGGGGAGTGGTCTACGCCATGGTGCGAAAGGGAAAACGGTTCCTCACGCCACCGGTTCGCCCAGCAGCCGCAGGAAGTCCCGGAACGCGCCCGGCATGTCGACCGACTCGGGATCCAGCAGCCACTGGTACTGGAGGCCGTCCATCACCGCGATGAGCAGCGGGGCGGTGCGCTCGGGGGTGAGGCCGTTGGGCAGTTGGTCGCCGTACTCGGTGCGCAGGACCGCCGTCATGCTCGCGCGGACCTGGGCGTAGCGCTCGGTGAAGTAGGAGCGCGCCGGGTGGCCCTCCGTCACGCTCTCGCCGAGCAGCGCCGAGAAGGTCTGGATGATGGCCGGGCGCATCGCGTTGTACTCGACCAGCGAGGCCAGCAGGTCGACCCGCCACCGGGTGTCCGGCACCGCGTCCCACCGGTCCCGCTCCCGGAGCACGGCCACCAGCAGGGCGTCCTTCGTCGGGAAGTAGTGCAGCAGCCCCTGCTGGGTCAGCCCGACCCGCTCGGCCACCGCGCCCAGGCTCGCCCCCCGGTAGCCGCGCTCGGCGATCACCTCCAGGGCCGCACCCACGATCTCCGCGCGCCGCTCCTCGCTCCTGACCCTCGCGTTCATGACGTCACCGTACGGCATCCCCACACCATGACTATAACGGCAAGATAACAAAACCTACCGATCTACAGGTAGCGGATGCAGGATGAGGGGGACCCAAGGCACTCAGCGAGGAGGCACCGCCGTGGCGGAGACAGGTAAGGCGCGCGCAGACGAGGTCCGCGAGACGGTCGTGGAGGCCGCGCTGGGACGGCTCGATCTCGACGCCAAGGCACGGCTGCTGGCCGGGCAGGACATGTGGACCCTGCCCGCCCTGCCGGAGATCGGCCTGAAGTCCCTCGTCATGTCCGACGGCCCGATCGGCGTCCGGGGCGTGCGCTGGACCGCCGACGACCCCTCCGTCGCCCTGCCCTCGCCGACCGCGCTCGCCGCCACCTGGGACCCGGCCCTCGCCCGCCGCGCCGGCGTGCTGCTCGCCCAGGAGGCCCGCCGCAAGGGCGTCCACGTCCTGCTCGCGCCGACCGTGAACCTGCACCGCTCCCCGCTCGGCGGCCGCCACTTCGAGGCGTACAGCGAGGACCCGTACCTGACCGGCGAGATCGGCTCCGGCTATGTGACCGGCGTCCAGTCCGGCGGTGTCGGCACCACCGTCAAGCACTTCGTCGCCAACGACGCCGAGACCGACCGCTTCACCGTGAACAACCTGGTCTCCGAACGCGCCCTGCGCGAGCTGTACCTGGCTCCCTTCGAGGCGATCGTCGCGAACGCCCACCCCTGGGGGATCATGACCGCCTACAACCAGGTCAACGGCACGACGATGACCGAGCACCACTACCTGGTCAACGAAGTCCTGCGCGGCGAGTGGGGCTTCGACGGCTTCAACGTCTCCGACTGGATGGCCGCCCGCGACACCGTCGGCGACATCGAGGGCGGCCTCGACGTCGCCATGCCCGGCCCCGAGACCGTCTACGGCGAGGCCCTCGCCCGGGCCGTCCGGGACGGCCGGGTCGCCGAGGCCTCCGTCGACGCGGCCGTCCGCCGGGTGCTGCGCCTCGCGGCCCGCGTCGGCATCCTGGACGGCGCCGAACCCGTCGTCGCCGAGCCGCCCGCGCCGGTCGACGGCGAGGCCCTGGCCCGCGAGATCGCCCGCCGCTCCTTCGTCCTCGTGCGCAACGAGAACGGCGCACTCCCGCTGAAGGCCGGCACGGTCGCCCTGATCGGCGCCGCCGCCCGCGACGCCCGCGTCCTCGGCGGCGGCTCCGCCACCGTCTTCCCCGCCCGGATCGTCTCCCCGCTCGACGGCCTCACCGCGGCCCTCCCCGAGGGCACCCTCACCTACGCCGTCGGCGCCGACCCGACCACGGAACTCGCCCCCGCCGGCCAGGGCTTCACGCTCCGCGCGGTCTGCCGCGACACCGACGGCAACGTCGTCGGCACGGGTACCGCCCCGGGCGGCCAGATCCAGTGGATGGGCGCAGACCTCCCCGAGGGCGTCACGCACGAGACCCTTCACACCGTCGAGCTGACCGGCACGTTCACCCCGCGCGAGTCCGGCCCGCACACCTTCGGCATCAAGGGTATCGGCGCCTTCACCCTCGTCATCGACGGGACGACGTACTACGACGACGTCCAGCGCCCCGAGAGCGAGGACCCCTTCGAGACCCTCTTCGCACCCCCGGCGCCCCGCGCCCAGGCCGAACTCGTCGCGGGCGAGACGGTCGACGTCTCCCTGACCTACGTGGTCCGGATCCCCGAGAACATCCCCATGAAGGTCGTCACCTTCGGCCTCGCCCACTCCGGCCCCCGGCGCGCCCCCGACGAGCTGATCGCCGAGGCGGTCGAGGCCGCCCGCGGCGCCGGCACGGCCGTCGTCATGGTCGCCACCACCGACCGCGTCGAGTCCGAGGGCTTCGACCGCACCGACCTCCGCCTCCCCGGCCGCCAGGACGACCTGGTCCGCGCCGTCGCCGCCGCCAACCCGAACACCGTCGTGATCGTCAACTCCGGCTCCCCGGTCGAACTGCCCTGGCGCGACGAGGTCGCCGCCGTGCTGCTGACCTGGTTCCCCGGCCAGGAGGGCGGTGCCGCCCTCGCCGACGTCCTGACCGGCGCCCACGAGCCCGGCGGCCGCCTCCCCACCACCTGGGGCTCCCTCACCGACGCCCCCGTCACCCAGGTCGTCCCCACCGGCGGCGCACTGTCCTACACCGAGGACGTGCTCATCGGCTACCGCGCCTGGGAGAAGGCCGGCCGCACCCCGTCGTACCCCTTCGGCCACGGCCTCGGCTACACCGACTGGGCCTACGAGTCCCTGGAGACGGACGGCACCACCGCCCGCGTCCGGCTGCGCAACACCGGCGAGCGGCCCGGCCGGGAGGTCGTCCAGGTCTACGTCGCCCCGGCCGAGCCCGACGCCCGGCGCCCGGCGCGCCTCCTGGCCGGATTCGCGGGCGCCGAGGCCGGGCCGGGGGAGAGCGTCGAGGTGACCGTCGAACTGCCCCGCCGCGCCTTCGAGGTGTGGGACGACACGACGAAGGCGTGGGCATGTGTGAAGGGTTCGTACGAGATCACCGTCGCCCGCTCGATCTCCGACCTCAAGCTCACCGCGCCGATTAACGTCTGATCCGGGACAGTCCCCACACACCGGGGACAAAGCCCCCACGAGCCGCCCCGGTCCGGGACCTGACCCCTGGACCGGGGCAATCGTGCGCGTAGGGCCGGGCTAGCTCCGCACGCCGAAGCCGTACACCGTCTCCGAGCGGAAGACCCGGCCCGGCCGCAGCTCGGTGCTCGGGAAGTCCGGGTGGTTCGGGGAGTCCGGGAAGTGCTCGGTCTCCAGGGCGATGCCGTCGCCGGGGGCGAACGGGTCCGCGAGGTGGTCGGCGGTGTAGAGCTGGAGGCCCGGCTCGGTCGTGGCCACGGTGAGCACCCGGCCCGACGCCGGGTCGTACAGCTCGGCCACCTGCTCGGCCGCCTCGGTCACGCCCTTGTCCAGCACGAAGTTGTGGTCGTAGCCGGAGCCCACCTTGCGGGCCGCACGGAAGTCGAAGCGGGAGCCGGCGACGTCCGTCAGCGCTCCGGTGGGAATCATGTCGGCGTCCACCGGGGTGTACCGGGAGGCGGCCAGCCGCAGTTCGTGCCCGCCCGCGTGGCCGGAGCCGCTCAGGTTCCAGTACGTGTGGTTGGTGAGGTTGATGACGGTCGGCGCGTCCGTGACGGCCTCGTAGGCGATCCGCAGCGCGCCGGACGCGTCCAGCGTGTACGTGGCCGTCACCTCCAGCCGGCCCGGGAAGCCCTCCTCGCCGTGCGGGCTCACCCGGCTCAGCCGCAGCCCGTCCTCGACCGGCTCGGCCTCCCACACCCGCTTGTCGAACCCCTGCACGCCGCCGTGCAGCGAGTTGGGGCCGCTGTTCTGCTCCAGCGCGTAAGTACAGCCGTCCAGCGGGAAGCGGCCGCCCGCGATGCGGTTGGCGTACCGGCCGACCAGAGCGCCGAGAAACGGCTCCGGATGCTCCCGGTAGCCGTCGAGCCCCGGGAACCCCAGCACCACGTTCGTCGTATGCCCTCCCCCGCTCTCGGCTTCGCTCGAGCGGGGGGACCCCCATCGGTCCGGGACCTCGACCGACTGCACGATCCCGCCGTACGACAACACCCGCACCCGCACCCCGGCCCGCTCCAGCGTCCAGCGGTGCACCGGGGTGCCGTCGGAAAGTGTGCCGAAAAGTTCCCTCATGTG
Source organism: Streptomyces sp. NPDC101165 (assembly GCF_044768135.1). NCBI lineage: Bacteria > Bacillati > Actinomycetota > Actinomycetes > Kitasatosporales > Streptomycetaceae > Streptomyces > Streptomyces sp. NPDC101165. The sequence goes on from NZ_JBIWPG010000008.1 coordinate 26,480, forward strand.
GGAAACCCTAGGTCACGGCTGCTCCGCGGTCACCGTGCGATAGGCGATCTCGGCGAGCCGTGCCTGGCCGTTCCGGCTCGGGTGGAACCAGTCCCAGTGGCTGAGCTGTTCCGTGTCGAAGCGGTAGTCGAAGACCGCGTTCCGGTCGAAGCGGCAGCGGCGGTCCTTGGCGCACACGTCCTTCAGCACCGCGTTGTAGGCCTCCACCCGCTTCTGCACCTTGTCCCGGCGCAGCGTGGCCCTGCCGGTCAGGTCGTCCGCGTCCCCCAGCATCGACGGGCAGATGCCCAGCTTCCACACCTGTTTGCCCAGCGGGTTCGTCCGGCCCGCCGACCACAGCCGCTTCAGGTTCGGCACGCTCGCCACGTACACCTGCGTCTTCGGCAGCGCCGTGCGCAGGGTGGCCAGCGACTCCTCGAAGTCCGCGCGGAAGGAGGCCACCGAGGTCATCGCCCGGGCCGACGAGCGGCACGCGTCGTTCGCGCCGACCATGACCGTCACCAACTGGGGGGCGCGGGTGGCCGCCTGGGCCATCTGCTCCGGGAGGTCGGCCATCCGGGCACCGGTCACCGCGTAGTTCCAGCTGCGCTCCGCCGCCCCCGTCACCCCCAGCAGCCGCACCGCCAGGCTGTCCACCGTGGCGTCGCTGCCCGTCGCCCACGACACCTCGGGGCAGTCGGAGAGCACCGTGCAGGCGTCGAACCCGCGGGTGATGGAGTCCCCGACCGCGGCGATCGAGTCCGGGCTGCGGTTCCACACCGGCGTGGGCCGGGGCGAGGGACGGGACGCGCTCGCCCCGGAATCCTTCGTACCGTCACCGCCACCACCGAAGGCGTCACACCCCGCCGTGCTCAGCACGGCCGCCGTCACCACGGCAAGGGCAGCCCGCGCACGGTGGCTTCGTTTCCGCATCCCTGCTGATCCCCTCGCTCGACGTGCAGTGCTCCCTCCCATAACAACGCGCGAGGGTTCCCGGCCCGGGGACCTTGGAACGGCTCACCCCCGTACAAGCGTCCCCCTGGGTGAATGGCGGGAGTTTCCTGGCACTGGGACCGACGGTACGTCACACTCCTTGCGCCGCCGCAGGGTAGCCTCGCCATCAACGCGGCCGTCGCGCCACTGCCGCCCAGCCAGTCCGCAAGATGTCCCGCTCTGCCCGGAGGTTCCGGTGACGACACGTGGAGTTCTGTACGTGCACTCCGCGCCGCGCGCGCTGTGCCCGCACGTCGAGTGGGCCGTCGCCGGGGTGCTCGGCACGCGCGTCAACCTCGACTGGATCCGGCAGCCCGCGGCCCCCGGCACCTGGCGCTCGGAGTTCTCCTGGCAGGGCGAGGTGGGCACGGCCTCCAAGCTGGCCTCCGCCCTGCGCGGCTGGCACCTCCTGCGCTTCGAGGTCACCGCCGAGCCCTGCCCCACCGCCGAGGGCGAGCGCTACAGCTGCACCCCGGACCTCGGCATCTTCCACGCCGTCACCGGCATCCACGGCGACATCCTCATCCCCGAGGACCGCCTCCGCGCCGCCCTGCTCCGCAGCCAGCGCGGAGAGACCGACCTGGAAGCAGAACTCCTCAAGCTCCTCGGCAAGCCGTGGGACGACGAACTGGAGCCCTTCAGGTACGCGGGAGAGGGCGCGCCCGTGCGCTGGTTGCACCAGGTGGTGTGAGTACCGGGACATGAGGAAGGGCCCCCGCCGGCAGGCGGGGGCCCTTCCTCATGTCTCTCAGATGGTCCGGAACGCCAGGACCACGTTGTGCCCGCCGAACCCGAACGAGTCGTTCAGCGCAGCGATCCGACCCTCGGGGAGAGCACGCGCCTCACCGACGACGACGTCCGCGTTGACCTCGGGGTCCAGCTCGCGCAGGTTGATCGTCGGCGGAGCCGTACGGTTCACCAGCGCCAGGATCGACGCGACCGTCTCGATACCGCCGGCGCCACCGAGCAGGTGACCCGTCATCGACTTGGTCGCGGAGATCGCCATGTGGTCGACGTCGTCGCCGAACACCTTCCGCAGCGCCTTGATCTCGGCCACGTCACCCTGCGGCGTCGAGGTGGCGTGCGCGTTCACGTGCACGATCTCGGCCGGCTTCAGGTCCGTGCTGTCCAGCAGGTTCTGCAGCGCGTGCGCGATGCCGTTGCCGGACGGCTCGGGCTGCGTGATGTGGTGGGCGTCGGCGGAGATGCCCTGGCCGACCGCCTCCGCGTAGATCCGCGCGCCGCGGGCCTTCGCGTGCTCCTCGGACTCCAGGACGATGACACCGGCGCCCTCACCGAGCACGAAGCCGTCGCGGCCCGAGTCGTAGGGACGCGAGGCGCCCTCGGGGTCGTCGTTGTTCTTGGACATCGCCATCATGTTGCCGAACGCGGCGATGGGAAGCGGGTGGATGGCGGCCTCGGTACCACCGGCCACGACCACGTCCGCACGCCCGGTGCGGATCATCTCGATCGCGTACCCGATGGCCTCCGCGCCCGAGGCGCAGGCCGAGACCGGGGTGTGCACACCGGCGCGGGCACCGATCTCGATACCGACGTTGGCCGCCGGGGAGTTGGGCATCAGCATCGGCACGGTGTGCGGGGAGACACGGCGTACGCCCTTCTCCTTGAGCACGTCGTACTGGTCCAGGAGCGTCGTCACACCGCCGATTCCGGAGGCGATGACCGCACCCAGCCGGTCCGGGTTCACGGACACGTCCTCACCGGCCTTGGCGGTGAATCCGGCGTCCTTCCAGGCCTCCTGAGCGGCGATCAGCGCGAACTGCGCGGACCGGTCCAGCTTGCGGGCCTGCGGGCGGGGGATGATCTCGCCCGGCTCGACGGCGATCTGCGCGGCGATACGGACCGGCAGTTCGGCCGCCCAGTCCTGCTCGAGGACACTGACACCGGACTTGCCGGCGAGCAGGGCCTCCCAGAACGAAGCTGCGTCGCCACCCAGCGGTGTGGTTGCGCCGATACCGGTGACGACCACGGTGCGATTGGTCGGGCTCACGGGAATTCTTTCTCCAACGGATGCGGGATTCATACGGCGCCACCGCCGGGTGGCGGGGCCTTGCAGCCTGTGGCCTAAGGGGTGGCTCAGGCCTGGTGCTTGAGGATGTAGTCGGTGGCGTCGCCGACGGTCTTGAGGTTCTTGACGTCCTCGTCGGGGATCTTGACGTCGAAGCGCTCCTCGGCGGCGACGACGACCTCGACCATGGACAGCGAGTCGACGTCCAGGTCGTCGGTGAAGGACTTGTCCAGCTGGACGTCCTCAACCGGGATGCCGGCGATCTCGTTCACGATCTCGGCGAGACCTTCGACGATCTCTTCCTGAGTGGCGGCCATGTTGGCGCTCCTTCTTCAATAATCCAGACGGTTTGTGGCAGATGATCCCGTACCGGTTCGCATGATCCGGCACGGAGTGCCTAGGGGAGGGTAACGACCGTGGCGGCGTAGACGAGACCCGCCCCGAATCCGATGACGAGCGCGGTGTCGCCGCTCTTCGCCTCCCCGGTCGCCAGAAGCCGCTCCATCGCGAGCGGAATCGAGGCGGCCGAGGTGTTGCCGGTGGTGCGGATGTCACGGGCGACCGTGACGTGCTCCGGCAGCTTCAGTGTCTTCACCATCGAGTCGATGATCCGCACGTTGGCCTGGTGCGGAATGAAGACGTCCAGGTCGTCCGGGCTGATTCCGGCCGCGTCCAGCGCCTGCTGGGCGACCTTCGCCATCTCGAACACGGCCCAGCGGAACACCGCCTGGCCCTCCTGCGTGATCGCAGGGAACTTGATGTTGCCCTCACTGTCGACGGGCAGTTCGGAGAGGTCTCCGACGTGGAACCGGTCCCAGGGGACGGTCTGCTTGATGGTCTCGGACTTGTCGCCCTCGGAGCCCCACACGGTCGGGCCGATCGCCGGCTCCTCGGAGGGGCCGACCACGACCGCGCCGGCGCCGTCACCGAACAGGAAGGCCGTGGCCCGGTCCTCCAGGTCGGTCAGGTCGCTCAGCCGCTCCACGCCGATGACGAGCACGTAGTCGGCGGAACCTTCCACCACCATGCCCTTGGCGAGGGTGAGGCCGTAGCCGAACCCCGCGCAGCCCGCCGAGATGTCGAAGGCGGCGGCCTTGTCGGTGCCCAGCTTGTCGGCGATCTCGGTGGCGACGGCCGGGGTCTGGCTGAAGTGCGAGACCGTCGAGACGACCACGGCGCCGATCTGCTCGGCGGCGATGCCCGCGTCGGCGATCGCCTTGCCGGAGGCCTCGATGGCCATCGCGGCGACCGTCTCGTCGGGGCCGGCCCAGTGCCGGGTCTCGATGCCGGAGCGCGAACGGATCCACTCGTCGGACGAGTCGATCTTCTCCAGGATCACCTCGTTGGGCACGACCCGGACCGGCCGGTAGCCGCCGACACCGAGGATGCGCGCGTACGGGGCGCCCTTGCTGGGCTTGATCTTCGCCATGATCGGTACGGCTCCTTAAGCGTCGGCGCCCGCTGCGGCAGCAGCGGAATCAGCTGCTGCGGCGATGAGCTCGCGGGCCGCGTCGAGGTCGTCGGGGGTCTTCAGGGCCAGCGTCTTGACGCCCGGAAGGGCCCGCTTGGCCAGGCCGGTCAGCGTGCCGCCCGGGCACACCTCGATGAGCGCGGTGACACCCAGTGCCTTGAACGTCTCCATGCACAGGTCCCAGCGCACCGGGTTGGCGACCTGGCCGACCAGCCGCTCCAGCACCTCGGCGCCGGTGGTGACGGTCAGGCCGTCCTTGTTGGAGACGTAGGTGATCTTCGGGTCGCCGGGCGTCAGCTCCGCGGCGGCCTTGGCCAGCGCGTCCACGGCAGGAGCCATGTGGTGCGTGTGGAAGGCGCCGGCGACCTTCAGCTGGACGACCTTGCGGACGCCCTCGGGCATGTCCTCGTTCAGCACGGCGAGCTGCTCCAGCGTGCCCGCGGCGACGATCTGGCCCGCGCCGTTGACGTTCGCGGGGGTCAGGCCCAGCTTCTCCAGGTGCGCGACGGAGACCTCGGGGTCACCGCCGAGCAGCGCGGACATGCCAGTCTCGGTGATCGCGGCGGCGTCGGCCATGGCCAGACCACGCCTGCGGACGAGGCCGAGTGCGGCGGTGTCGTCCAGGACGCCCGCGAAGGCGGCGGCGGTGATCTCACCGACGCTGTGGCCGGCGACGGCGCCCGGGGCGATCTCCGAGATGTCACCGAGTGCCGCGGCGGACAGGATGCCGGCGGCGACCAGCAGCGGCTGCGCCACCGCGGTGTCGCGGATGGCGTCCGCGTCGGCCTGGGTGCCGTAGTGGACCAGGTCCAGTCCGATGGCGTCCGACCATGCGGCGACACGGTCGGCGGCACCGGGGAGGTCGAGCCAGGGAGTCAGGAAGCCGGGCGTCTGGGCGCCCTGGCCGGGAGCGACGAGTACGAGCACTCTCACACTCTCTCTTGGGGACGGCCAAGGCCGCCCGTGGGGACAGGGACGAAGAACACGGGGGGCTTTTGTGGGCCCCCGACAAAAGCCTAGGGTTGGGCGTCTCCTTCGGCCAGACGCCCCAGGATCAGCGCGATCCGCAGTGTGAAGGCGGATCGTACATCCGAAGGCGACCAGCCGGTGACGTCTGTCACACGTCGGAGCCGGTAGCGCACGGTGTTCGGGTGAACGAAGAGCATCCGGGCCGCGCCCTCCAGGCTGCTCGCCTGCTCCAGGTAGACACTCAGCGTTTCCAGGAGCGCCGATCCAGCTTCTTCCAGCGGTCTGTAGATCTCCTCCACCAGCTGCTCGCGGGCGCCCGGATCGCCCGCCATGGCGCGCTCCGGCAGGAGATCGTCCGCCAGCACCGGCCGCGGCGCGTCCTGCCAGGCGGAACACGCCTTCAGCCCCGCGGCGGCGGCCTGCGCGGACCGCGTGGCGGCCAGCAGATCGGGTACGACGGGCCCGGCGACGACCGGTCCGGCCGCGAACGGCCCGATCAGCGACTTGGCGACGGCGAGCGGATTCGAGCTGCCACCTGCGATGACGACGAGCCGGTCGCCGAGCACCCCGGTGAGCACCTGGAGCTTGGCGTGCCGCGACGCCCGCCTGATCGCCTCCACGGTCAGCTCGCTGTCGCCGTCGGGCGCGGTCCCGAGCACGACACACACATGCTCGGGCGAGTTCCAGCCGAGCGCGGCGGCCCGGCTCACGGCCCCCTCGTCGGCCTCCCCGCTCAGCACGGCGTTGACGACGAGCGACTCCAGCCGCGCGTCCCAGGCACCGCGTGCCTCGGCGGCCTGGGCGTACACCTGGGCGGTGGCGAAGGCGATCTCGCGGGCGTACACGAGCAGCGCCTCGCGCAGCACGTTCTCGTCGCCGGGCGCCGCCACCTCGTCGATGGCGCTCTCCATGACCTCGATGGTGGTGCGCACCATCTCCACGGTCTGCCGCAGCGTGATGGCCCGGGTCAGCTCACGGGGCGCCGTCCCGAAGACGTCCGTCGAGATGGCCTGCGGAGCATCGGGATGCCGGAACCACTCGGTGAAGGCGGCGATGCCCGCCTGGGCCACGAGCCCGATCCAGGAACGGTTCTCCGGAGGCATGGCCCGGTACCACGACAGGCTCTCGTCCATGCGTGCGATGGCCTGCGCGGCGAGACTCCCGGAGGACTTCTCCAGCCGCTTCAGGGTTGCGGAGTGCGGGTGGGCGACGTGTGCTGCGGGTTCGCTGTGACGGGATTCGGGTTCGGGCACGTGGACAAGACTGCCTTATCCGGACCTGAGCGTGCGTCGCCGGGGTCAGCAGGTGAGACGCCCCGCCGGGCCGAAGGGGTGTGCGCGCGGTCTACGGTGGTGCCGTGATGGACGTACGGCGCGCCGCAGAGCGCTACCCCGGAGGGGACCCCGGGACCGGGATCGACACCCGCCACGCCTTCTCCTTCGGCCCGCACTACGACCCCGAGAACCTGCGCTTCTGCGCGGTGATCGCCTGCAACGAGGAGCGGCTCGCCCCCGGCGCCGGATTCGACGAGCACCCGCACAGCCACACGGAGATCGTCACCTGGGTCGTCGAGGGCGAACTGACCCACCGCGACTCCACGGGCCACGAGACCCGGGTCCGCCCCGGAGACGTCCAGCACCTCAGCGCGGCGGCGGGCGTCCGCCACGTGGAGCGCAACGACGGCTCCACCCCGCTGACCTTCCTCCAGATGTGGCTGGCCCCCCTGACCCCCGGCGGCGACCCGTCCTACGCGATCGTCCCGGGCATCGCCGACTCCACCCCGTACGCCGTCCCCGCCGCCGGCGCGATGCTCCACGTCCGCCGCCTGGCCCCGGGGGAGCGCACGGCCGTGCCGGACGCGGCGCATGTCTACGTCCACGTCGTGCGCGGCGACGTCCGCCTGGCGGGGGAGACCCTGGGCCCGGGCGACTCGGCCCGGATCACGGCTGCGGAGGGCCTGGAAGCGGTCGGGGTCACGTCGGCGGAACTGCTGCTGTGGGAGATGGCGCCGTAAGGGGAGCGTCTTTTGGCTGCGGGCCGGTGGGGGCCGGTCGCTCCCACGCGGCGGAGCCGCACATCGATACAGCCCGCGCCCCTGGGGAGTTGTGGCCCCGCCGGCTGCATACGCACCGTGAGCGAGACCCACCCCCGGCCGGCAGCAGTGGACCTCAGCCCCGCAGCTCCGCGAGCACCGCGTCCGTGAACACCGGCCACGCCTCGGTCGCCCAAGGGCCGAACGCCCTGTCCGTCAGGGCGATTCCGGCCACACCCGCGGCCGGGTCGATCCACAGGAACGTACCGGACTGGCCGAAGTGTCCGAAGGTGCGCGGTGAGGACGAAGACCCCGTCCAGTGCGGCGACTTGGAGTCACGGATCTCGAAGCCCAGCCCCCAGTCGTTGGGGTTCTGGTGCCCGTAGCCGGGGAGGACACCCTTCGTCCCCGGGTACTGCACCGTCATCGCCTCGGCGACCGTACGCGGGTCCAGCAGTCTCGGTGCCTGCACCTCCGCCGCGAACCGCAGCAGGTCGTCCACCGTGGAAACGCCGTCCTTGGCAGGGGACCCGTCGAGCGACGTCCGCGTCATCCCCAACGGCTCCAGCACCGCCTGCCGCAGATATTCCGTGAACGGAATGTCCGTCGCCTTGGCGATGTGATCCCCGAGCTGCTCGAACCCGGCGTTGGAGTACAGCCGCCGCTCCCCGGGAGGCGCCATCACCCTGTGCTCGTCGAAGGCCAGCCCGGAGGTGTGCGCGAGCAGATGGCGGACGGTCGCCCCGGCCGGCCCGGCCGGCTCGTCCAGCTCGACGGCACCCTCCTCGTACGCGACCAGCGCCGCGTAGGCCGCCAGCGGCTTGGTCACCGAGGCCAGCGGAAACCGGTGCCCGACGGGCCCATGGGTCCCGAGGACGGTCCCGTCGGCCCGTACGACACCGGCCGCGGCGGTGGGAACCGGCCAGTTCTCGATCAACGCGAGGCTCTTCAGCGACATGCCGTCGAGCCTAAGCGCTCAGAGCTTCAGCTCCATCAAGGGGTCGGGCCTGGGCAGGAAGCCGAGGTCGGCGTAGAGCGGCGCGGCCTCGGCGGACGCGGTGAGGTGGACGCGACCGGCACCGCGCTCGCGGAACCAGTCCAGCAGCGTGTCCATGCACGCCCGCGCGTACCCCCGGCGCCGGGTGCCCGGGTCGGTGGCGACGCTGAAGACGAACCCGACCGTCCCGGACGGATCGCCCGCCTTCCCGATCCGGTAGTCGACCGTCCCGGCCACCAGCGCGGCCAGTGCCCCCGGCCGCTCCGGGTGATCCACGACGAAGGCGGCGAAGCCCCCGTCCGGCTCGCCCAGCCGGGCGCGCAGTCCCGGCAGGGACTCCTCGTGCCAGTCGGTGGAAGGGTCGGCGCCCGCCATCGAATCGATCATCACCTGCCGCAGTCGCAGCACTTCCTCGGCGTCCTCGGGCAGCGCCCGGCGTACGAGAGTCATGTCCCGCACGCTAATGACCGCACCCCGGGCCCGTCGTGGGTATTTCTTACCGGGTTCCGCTTGCTTGGAGTGCACTCGAAGGCCATAGCGTGGGGGCCATGACGGTGATGCAGACCGAGGAGAACGCGAGCAGTACCGACATCTGCGCAGCCCCGCCCCGGCGGCACCCACGCCCCGACGGCCAGGACCGCTACACGATCAGCGAGGTCGTCGCCTTCACCGGCCTGACCGCGCACACCCTGCGTTGGTACGAGCGGATCGGGCTGATGTCCCACATCGACCGCTCCCACACCGGCCAGCGCCGCTACAGCAACCGCGACCTGGACTGGCTGGACTTCGTGACCAAGCTCCGGCTGACCGGCATGCCGGTGGCGGACATGGTCCGCTACGCGGAGCTGGTGCGCGAGGGCGAGACGACCTACCCGGAACGCCAGGCCCTGCTGGAATCGACCCGCCGGGACGTGCTGGCCAGGATCGCGGAGCTGCACGACACCCTCTCGGTGCTGGACCGGAAGATCAGCTTCTACTCCACGGAGCGCTGACTACAGCTCGGCGAGCAGTTCCGCCTTCTTCGACGAGAACTCCTCGTCCGTGAGGAGCCCCGCCTGATGCAGCTCCCCGAGGTGGCGGATCCGCTCGGCGATGTCGGCCGGGTCCCGGCGTGCCGGGGCCGGTACCGCCGGTACCGGCCCGCGGGTGCGTACGGCCTCCAGGACGGCCGCCGCGAACGGCAGCGACTCGTGCACCGGGCCGTAGCCGAGCCCGAAGACGACGGACGCCGGATCCTGGTCGGGCTGTGCCGGCCGGGCGGAGCCGCCCTCGCGGGGCAGCAGCCGCAGATGTCCCTCGAAGACCTCCGGTGACCGCCACTCCACCCCGCTCAGGCCGGCGACCGCGAAGCTCTGGTCCCCGGCCTTCCACTTCTCCGAGGACGCCCCCGTCCAGGACCACCGGAACTGCACGGTCGTCCCGTCGAAGGACGCCTTCCCGTCGTACGCCTTGAACTGCAGCGGTGCCTCCGGCGCGGCCACCAGGTACCGGTCGGTGGGTCCGGATTCGGTCAGCAGCCCCTTCAGCTCGTCGGCGTAGTACTCCGCGAGCGTCGACCGCTCGGCCGGCAGCGCCAGCCGGTATGGGTCGGATCCCTCGCGCAGCTGCCCGGCCGCCGCCTCCCACAGCGGGTCGGCGCCGACGCGCGGCCGCAGCCGCAGCGCGACGGTGCCGCGCCTGCCCGGCGTGAGAGTCACTTCCTCGACCGCGGACAGCGGGATCCGCCGTTCGCCCAGCGCCTGGAACAGCTTCGGTGTTCGAATCCCCCGTTCGTAGCGGATGAGCACGGAGTCGGACTCGAACTCCCAGACGGCATGAAAACCCGCCAGTACGTCACCCATGCGGCTCATCGTATGCGGCACGTGCTCCTCCGTCGCCACCCGCGCAGACCGCACTTCCTGCTGTTTCTACGCGCGTTGGGCCATCGACGTGCGGGGCAGACCGGCCCGGCACGCATCGTTCTCGCGTGCGCAGGTGACCGCGTCGTACGCGCCCACCCCGATGTCCGCGAGGTTGCGCAGGCTGTCCGTGCCCGGCTGGAAATAGCCCGCGTGACCCTGCGCGTCCTGCGCCGACAGCACCCGCGCGCCGTACGACGAGGAGACCGGGTCGGCGCCGTGCCCGAGCCCGCCGACCTCCAGGTACGGCACGTCCTGCACCCAGTCGGTGGCGTCCCGCATCGCCCACACCCGGGCCGAGGTGCCCAGGTCGGAGGCCTTGCCGACGCGCATGCCGGGGCTCGCGGCCACCGCTATGTCGGTCACCCGGCGGGGCATGCCGTGCGCGGCGACTCCGCAGACCACCGAGCCGTAGCTGTGGCAGAACATCGACACCGGCGCCTCGCCGGGCAGGGCGTCCAGCAGCGCGTTCAGGCGCAGGGCGCCCTCCGCGGCGCGCAGCCCCGTGGCCGCGTCCACGCCGAGTCCGTCCGGCGCGGTGTAGTCGGCCCAGGCGATCACGGCCGTACGGGTCGTGGGGCTCTGCGCCCGCTCGGCCGCGTACAGGGCCTTGGCCATGCCGACCGGGGCGCTGTACCTGCGGTTCGTGCGCTGGAAGGTGAGCAGGTCGGTGTCGACGCCGGGGACGACGACGGAGATCCGCTCGGCCTTGGTGAGGTTCCCGATCACCTCGGCGATCCGGCCCGACCCCTCGGGGTCGAAGGCGAGGATCTGCCGCCCGGGGTTCAGCAGCGACTCGTAGCGGTGCATACGACGCCCCGCCTCCTGCTGCCCGGCCGTGCTGAGCCGGCCGTCGTGCATGCGCTTCTTCTCGACCTTGCGCGCCTGCTCCAGCGCGACGTGGTTGGCGCGGTAGCGCAGCGAGACGGGCGCGCCGTTCATGTTGCCGACCGCGAGGGGGTAGCGGTGGGCGAGGCGGTCCTGCTCGTGCGGGGTGAGCGAGGCGAAGAAGTGGGCGAGTCGCGCGGGGGAGCCCTTGGGGTCCGGCAGGTGCAGGCCGTGGATGCTGCCGTGCTCCCACTTGGCGAGCGAGGCCTGCAGCGCGGTCGCTTCCCGGTGGGTGCGCAGCGCGGTCCAGCCCGTGGTCGCGAGCATCACGAACACCACGGCCAGCGCGAGCAGCATGCGCCAGACGTTGAGTTGCGGGGAGGTGTCGAAGGAAGTCACTGGGAGGACACACTAGGAGAACGGGAGGGTCTCGCGGTAACCGAGTGACAGGCATCACGTTTCGTGAGACGTCGAACGAACCCCGAACGACCTCAGGTGATACGCCAGTTCCCGGTGAGCGCCGAACCCACCTGATCGAGGTACGACGCGGTGAGTTCGCGGATCGCCTCCACGCTGAAGTCGTCGCCCGTGCTCCACTGCCGCTCGGTGACCCTTATCACCCCGCCGAAGACGGCCACGGCCAGCCGCGGCCGCGGGTCGGTGTCCACGTCGACGCCCTCCCGTTCGGCGAGCAGCCGCGCCAGGGTCTCCTCCGTGGCCACCGAGCGCAGCAGGTGGGCGGCGAGCAGGGACGGGGTCGACTCGATGGTCCGGTACATGCGCACGTACAACTCGACCGGTACGACCGCCTCGACGGCCTCGCGCAGCCCGTCCCAGCCCTCCAGTACGGCCTGCCGCAGCGTCTCCATCGGGGTCTCGTGCGCCGGCCGCTCCCGCACCGCCGCCACGAAGCGGGCCTCCGCCAGGTCCTGGACGGCGAAGGCCACGTCCTCCTTGCCGGCGAAGTAGCGGAAGAAGGTGCGCTGCGACACGTCGACGGCCTCGGCGATCTCGTCGACGGTCGTGTGCTCGTAGCCCTGGGTCGTGAACAGTTCGAGGGCGGAGCGCAGCAGGGCGTCCCGGGTGCGCTGCTTCTTGCGCTCACGCAGTGTTTCCATAATGTGTCAGTTACCGACTTGTGAATTGGTTTGTCAATTGTCAGCAGCTGTCACTAGCCTCGAACACATGACTAGTCAGACCACCATCGACACGACGGGGCCGGAGGACGAGGCGCCGGCAGCCCCGTCGGAGGCGACCCCGGCCGCGGGGCTGCGCGGGCACCCGTGGCTCACCCTCATCACCGTCGCCGTAGGGGTCATGATGGTGGCCCTCGACGGCACCATCGTGGCGATCGCCAACCCGGCCATCCAGAAGGACCTCAAGGCGAGCTTCGCCGACGTCCAGTGGATCACCAACGGGTACTTCCTCGCCCTCGCGGTCTCCCTGATCACCGCGGGCAAGCTCGGTGACCGCTTCGGCCACCGGCAGACCTTCCTCATCGGCGTGACCGGCTTCGCCGCCGCGTCCGGCGCCATCGGGCTGTCGAACAGCATCGCCGCGGTGGTCACCTTCCGCGTCTTCCAGGGCCTGTTCGGCGCGCTGCTGATGCCGGCCGCGCTCGGTCTGCTGCGGGCCACCTTCCCGGCCGAGAAGCTCAACATGGCGATCGGCATCTGGGGCATGGTGATCGGCGCCTCCACCGCCGGCGGTCCGATCCTCGGCGGTGTCCTGGTCGAGCACGTCAACTGGCAGTCGGTCTTCTTCATCAACGTGCCGGTCGGTCTGCTGGCCCTGGTCCTGGGCGTGCTGATCCTGCGCGACCACCGCGCCGCGAACGCCCCGCGCTCCTTCGACCTCCTCGGCATCGTCCTGCTCTCCGGCGCGATGTTCTGCCTGGTGTGGGCCCTGATCAAGGCGCCGAGCTGGGGCTGGGGCTCCGGCCGGACGTGGCTCTTCATCGCCGCCTCGGTGCTGCTCTTCGCCTTCTTCGCCTTCTGGGAGGCGAGGGTCGCCCAACCCCTGATCCCGCTGGGCCTGTTCCGCTCGGTTCCGCTGTCCGCGGGCGTCGTGCTGATGGTCCTGATGGCGATCGCCTTCATGGGCGGCCTGTTCTTCGTGACGTTCTACCTTCAGAACGTGCACGGCATGAGCCCCATCAAGGCCGGTCTGCACCTGCTGCCCCTCACCGGCATGATGATCGTCGGCTCCCCGCTCGCGGGCGCCGCGATCACCAAGCTCGGCCCGCGCATCCCGCTGGCCGGCGGCATGGCCGCGACCGCGATCGCCATGTACGGCATGTCGACGCTCGAGGCCGACACCGGCAGCGGTGTGATGTCGATCTGGTTCGCCCTCCTCGGCTTCGGCCTCGCGCCGGTCATGGTCGGCGCCACCGAGGTCATCGTCGGCAACGCGCCCATGGAGCTGTCCGGAGTGGCGGGCGGCCTCCAGCAGGCGGCCATGCAGATCGGCGGCAGCCTCGGCACGGCGGTGCTGGGTGCCGTGATGGCCTCCAAGGTCGACAGCGACCTGCCGGGCAACTGGACCGGTGCGGGGCTGCCGCAGCTGACCCCGGCTCAGTTGGACAAGGCCTCCGAGGCCGTTCAGGTCGGTGTGGCCCCGGTCGCCAAGGGCACCCCGGAGCCGATCGTCGAGAAGATCACCGGCGTCGCCCATGACACGTTCATCTCCGGCATGAGCCTCGCGTCCCTGGTGGCGGCGGGCGTGGCGGCGGTCGCCGTGCTCGTCGCGCTGCTCACCAAGCGGGGGCAGAACGCGGAGGCGGGCGCGGGAGTCGGCCACATCTGAGGCACCGTCCGAGGCGGATTTCCCCTATCAGGGTGACTCCGCTAAAGATTCCTCGCACTCGGCACGCGCCGCAGGTCACAGTGGGTCAAGTCCTCCGCAGGGCATGGGAGGACGACCGGGCTGCGGCGCGCGCTGCGGAGGGGGCTGCGCGCGCCTTCGCCTTCGGCGATTTGGCTGTGCGTCGTCTGCGGCCCGGTTGGGGCTGGTCGCGCCCACGCGGCGGTAGCCGCATGTCAAACACAGCCCCGCGCCCCTGGGATGTTGCAGTCGCCGCACCCGCACAGTGCATGCGCGTAGCTGCGGGCACCCCGCCGGCGCGGGCCGGCGAGACCCACCCCCGGCCGGCCGCAGCACCGGGTGCCGGGTCAACTCCGTTGTTCTTCACGGTCCGCAGCCAACCGAGCCACTTCAGCTCGCAGCAGCCGAACCTCCTCCGTCAAAGAAGCGATCGCCTCCGTCTGCCGCCGCTCCTCCACATCGTCCTTCTCGAACCGCGAGATGAACCACGCGGCGATGTTCGCGGTGACGACACCCAACAGCGCGATCCCCGACAGCATCAGCCCGACCGCGATCATCCGCCCCAGACCGGTCGTCGGCGCATGATCCCCGTATCCCACGGTCGTCATCGTCGTGAAGGACCACCACACGGCATCACCCAGCGTCCGGATGTTCCCGTTCGGCGACTCCCGCTCCACCGACAGCACCGCGAGCGACCCGAACATCAACAACCCGACCACCGAGCCCACGACATACGTCGTCAGCCGGATCTGCGGAGCCATCCGCGCCCGCCGCCCCACCAGCATCAGCGTCGACACCAGCCGCAGCAGCCTGAGCGGCTGCAGGATCGGCAGCACCACCGCGCACAGGTCGAGCCAGTGCGTGCGGACGAACTCCGTGCGCCGGGGCGTGAGCGCGAGCCGTATCACGTAGTCCACGGCGAACGCACCCCAGACCGTCCACTCCACCACCGTGCACACGGCCGTCAGGTCCTGCCCCGCGGAACTGTCCACGATCGGCACGGCATACGCGACGGCGAAGGCCACGGCCAGCGCCAGCAGAGGCCGTTGGGTGCGCCGTTCCCATCGCATCTGCGCCGATTGTTGCTCCATGCCCGCATCGTAAAGAAAACGTAAGGGCGGTGGAGAATCCAACTCCACCGCCCTCGGTCCGCGCAGGCTGTACGGCGTTACGCGTCGCCGCCCGCCGCGCCCGGATGCGCCGCCGAGACGTCCAGCAGCTGGTACCGGTCGATGGCCTGCTTCAGCACGGACCGGTCGACCTTGCCCTCCCGGGCCAGCTCGGTCAGCACCGCCACCACGATCGACTGGGCGTCGATGTGGAAGAAGCGGCGGGCCGCGCCACGGGTGTCCGCGAAGCCGAAGCCGTCGGCGCCCAGCGACTGGTACGTGCCGGGCACCCACCGGGCGATCTGGTCCGGAACCGATCGCATCCAGTCGGACACGGCCACGAACGGCCCCTCGGCACCGCTCAGCTTCTGCGTCACGTACGGCACCCGCTGCTCCTCCTCCGGGTGCAGCAGGTTGTGCTGCTCCACCGCCACGGCCTCGCGCCGCAGCTCGTTCCAGGAGGTCGCCGACCAGACGTCGGCCTTCACGTTCCAGTCCTCGGCGAGGAGCTTCTGCGCCTCCAGCGCCCACGGCACCGCGACACCGGACGCCATGATCTGCGCCGGGACCGAGCCCGCCGTACCCTCGCTGATCCTGTGGATGCCCTTGAGGATGCCCTCGACGTCCACGTTCGCCGGCTCGGCCGGGTGCTGGATGGGCTCGTTGTAGACGGTGAGGTAGTAGAAGACGTCCTCGCCGTGCGGGTGCTCGGCGTCGCTGCCGTACATCCGGCGCAGGCCGTCCTGGACGATGTGCGCGATCTCGTACGAGTACGCCGGGTCGTAGGCCACGCACGCCGGGTTCGTCGAGGCGAGCAGCTGGGAGTGGCCGTCCGCGTGCTGGAGGCCCTCACCGGTCAGGGTCGTGCGGCCCGCGGTCGCGCCCAGCACGAATCCGCGCGACAGCTGGTCGGCCATCTGCCAGAACTGGTCGCCGGTGCGCTGGAAACCGAACATCGAGTAGAAGACGTAGACCGGGATGAGCGGCTCGCCGTGCGTGGCGTAGGCCGAGCCCGCCGCGATCAGGGAGGCCGTGCAGCCCGCCTCCGAGATGCCGTCGTGCAGCATCTGGCCGGTCGGCGACTCCTTGTACGCGAGCAGCAGGTCGCGGTCGACCGCTTCGTACTGCTGGCCGAGCGGGTTGTAGATCTTCGCGCTCGGGAAGAAGGAGTCCATGCCGAACGTGCGGTACTCGTCCGGCGCGATCAGCACGAACCGCCGGCCGATCTCCTTGTCCCGCATGAGGTCCTTGAGGAGCCGGACAAAGGCCATCGTCGTGGCGATGGACTGCTGACCGGTGCCCTTCTTCACGGTCGCGTACGTCTTGTCGTCGGGCAGCTGCAGCGGCTTGGAGCGCACGACGCGGGTCGGGACGTACCCACCGAGCCCCTTGCGCCGGTCGTGCATGTACTGGATCTCCTCCGAGTTCCGCCCCGGGTGGTAGTACGGCGGCGGGCCGGACTCCAGCTCCTTGTCGGAGATCGGCAGGTGCAGGCGGTCCCGGAAGCCCTTGAGGTCGTCGACCGTCAGCTTCTTCATCTGGTGCGTGGCGTTGCGGCCCTCGAAGTTCGGGCCCAGCGTCCAGCCCTTGATGGTCTTCGCGAGGATGACCGTGGGCTGGCCCTTGTGCTCGACGGCCGCCTTGAAGGCCGCGTAGATCTTGCGGTGGTCGTGACCGCCGCGGCCCAGGTGCAGGATCTGGTCGTCGGTCATGTTCTCGACCATCGCGCGCAGCCGGTGGTCGTCACCGAAGAAGTGCCGGCGGATGTAGTCGCCGGACTCGGTGGCGTAGGTCTGGAACTGACCGTCCGGGGTCGTGTTCATCTTGTTGACCAGCACGCCGTCGCGGTCCTGGGCGAGCAGCGGGTCCCAGGTGCGGTCCCAGACCAGCTTGATCACGTTCCAGCCGGCGCCCCGGAAGACCGACTCCAGCTCCTGGATGATCTTGCCGTTGCCGCGCACCGGGCCGTCCAGGCGCTGCAGGTTGCAGTTGACGACGAAGGTCAGGTTGTCCAGGCCCTCGCGCGCGGCGATGGTCAGCTGGCCGAGCGACTCCGGCTCGTCCATCTCGCCGTCGCCGAGGAAGGCCCACACGTGCGACTTGGAGGTGTCCGCGATGCCGCGGGCCTGCATGTAGCGGTTCATCCGGGCCTGGTAGATCGCGCCCAGCGGGCCGAGGCCCATGGAGACGGTCGGGAACTCCCAGAAGTCCGGCATGGAGCGCGGGTGCGGGTAGCTGGACAGCGCGTTCGGGTACTTCGACTTCTCCTGGCGGAAGCCGTCGAGCTGGTCCGCGCTGAGCCGGTCGAGCATGTACGCGCGCGCGTAGATGCCCGGGGAGGCGTGGCCCTGGAAGAAGACCTGGTCGCCGCCGTCGCCCTCGTCCTTGCCGCGGAAGAAGTGGTTGAAGCCCACGTCGTAGAGGGAGGCGGAGGAGGCGAAGGTGGCGATGTGGCCGCCGACGCCGATGCCGGGGCGCTGGGCGCGCGAGACCATCACGGCCGCGTTCCAGCGGGTCGCGTTGAGGATCCGGCGCTCGATCTCCTCGTTGCCGGGGAAGAACGGCTCCGCCCGGGTGGGGATCGTGTTGACGTAGTCCGTGCTGCGCATCTCGGGCACGGCCACGCGCTTCTCGCGGGCCCGCTCGATCAGGCGCAGCATGAGGTAGCGGGCCCGCTCACGGCCGCGCTCGTCCACGGCGGCGTCGAGGGAGTCGAGCCACTCCTGGGTCTCTTCGGGATCGAAGTCAGGAACCTGACTCGGAAGGCCGCCAATGATGATCGGATTGCGATCGGATCCGGAAGCCACGCTGTTCCTTACCTGTCAGAGGGCCACTTTTTTCCTAGTGCCTACACCGATCCCCATCGTGTACCTCGGGAAGGCCCACGTCATCTCTACCGTGGGGTAACCGAGCGTGGGTCCGGTCAAAACGCAACGATACGCCCGGGCCGTGACGGACTTGGCAAACTTGTTCGAGGCTCGTAGTGCCGGATGATTCCGAACGGCGCAAAGCGGGCACTTCGGTGTGATGTGGGTCATGGCGAATCGGGGTACGGTGCCAGAAGTTGCGGCGACACGGCCGGGATCGTCACCGTTTCGGCGGTCTGAACGGCCGGGTACTTGCGCGATCCGTCCCGCCCGTGTGGACTACGGCCAATGCTTCGCGCACGCGCGTGGCTGAGACATTCACCAAGACATGATCAGGAGGCAACCCGTGAGCGCGACCGCGGACCACGCGGAGGAGCGGACGAACCCTGCCGCCAGGCTGGGGTTCCAGCCCGGGCAGGTGGTCCAGGAGATCGGCTACGACGACGACGTCGATCAGGAGCTCCGTGAGGCCATTGAGGAAGCCATCGAAGGCGACCTGATGGACGAGGACTACGACGACGTGGCCGACGCCGTCGTGCTGTGGTTCCGTGACGAGGACGGCGACCTGACCGATGTGCTCGTCGATGCCACCACGTACATCGAAGAGGGCGGCGCCATCCTGCTGCTCACGCCGAAGACCGGCCGTACGGGGTACGTGGAGCCGAGTGACATCTCGGAGGCCGCGACGACCGCCGGCCTGACGGCGTCCAAGAGCGTCAGTGTCGGTAAGGACTGGAGCGGCTCGCGTCTGGCGACGCCGAAGGCCGCGAAGTCCGGCAAGAAGTAACCCGCCTCGTCCCGAGGACGTCGGACGGGCCGGGAGCGCCCGGCCCGTCCGAAAGTCCGTGCTGAACCCGCGGTGATCGCTGCGTAGGGTGGTTCCGAGCGTTTGCTCGCTCTCACCCGATCAGTCCACCGAAGGGATGCAGGACGATGGCGATCCAGGTCGGCGACAAGGCGCCCGACTTCGAGCTCAAGGACAACCACGGCCGCACCGTGAAGCTCTCCGACTTCCGCGGCGAGAAGAACGTGGTGGTGCTCTTCTACCCCTTCGCCTTCACCGGCGTGTGCACCGGCGAGCTGTGCGCGCTGCGCGACAGCCTGCCGCAGTTCTCGGACCGCGACACCCAGCTGCTCGCCGTCTCGAACGACTCCATCCACACCCTGCGCGTCTTCGCCGAGCAGGAGGGCCTGGAGTACCCGCTGCTCAGCGACTTCTGGCCGCACGGCAACGTCTCGCGCGCCTACGGCGTCTTCGACGAGGACAAGGGCTGCGCCGTCCGCGGCACCTTCATCATCGACAAGGAGGGCGTCGTGCGGTGGACCGTGATCAACGGCCTGCCGGACGCGCGCGACCTGAACGAGTACGTGAAGGCGCTCGACACCCTGTGATCCGGCCTCGGGGCCGACACCTGTGAGTCATCGGGTCCAGGGTCTGCGGGGGGCGGGAACCCGTCACTAGGATCTGCACGTTGATCCCATATCCGAGCACGAAGGGGCTCCCCGCCCCTGGACACCACATGGAGGACTCGTGGGAGTCAGCCTCAGCAAGGGCGGCAACGTATCGCTGACGAAGGAGGCCCCGGGCCTGACCGCCGTCATCGTCGGTCTGGGGTGGGACGTGCGCACCACGACCGGCACCGACTTCGACCTCGATGCCAGCGCGCTGCTGCTGAACACGTCCGGCAAGGTCGCGAGCGACCAGCACTTCGTCTTCTTCAACAACCTCAAGAGCCCCGACGGCTCCGTGGAGCACACCGGTGACAACATCACCGGTGAGGGCGAGGGCGACGACGAACAGATCAAGGTCAACCTGGCCGGGGTCCCGGCCGACGTGGACAAGATCGTCTTCCCGGTTTCGATCTACGACGCCGAGAACCGCCAGCAGTCCTTCGGGCAGGTCCGTAACGCGTTCATCCGCGTCGTCAACCAGGCGGGCGAGCAGGAGATCGCCCGCTACGACCTCAGCGAGGACGCCTCGACCGAGACCGCCATGGTCTTCGGCGAGCTGTACCGGAACGGCCCGGAGTGGAAGTTCCGTGCCATCGGCCAGGGGTACGCCTCCGGTCTGCGCGGCATCGCCCAGGACTTCGGCGTCAACGTCTGATCCCAGCAGGGTTCCGACGCCCATACCGTCCGGCGCCGCACCGTTTACGGTCGGCGCCGGACGCGCAGGACAACCAAAGAAGCACCACAAGGGGAGGACCAGCATCATGGGCGTCACGCTCGCCAAGGGAGGCAATGTCTCCCTCTCCAAGGCCGCACCGAACCTCACCAACGTCTTGATCGGGCTCGGCTGGGACGCGCGCTCCACCACCGGCGCCCCCTTCGACCTGGACGCCAGCGCCCTGCTGTGCGGCGCCGGGAACCGGGTGCTGGGCGACGAGTGGTTCGTGTTCTACAACCAGCTCACGAGCCCCGACGGCTCGGTCGAGCACACCGGCGACAACCTCACCGGTGAGGGCGAGGGCGACGACGAATCGATCCTGGTGGACCTGACCAAGGTCTCGCTCCAGTGCGAGAAGGTCATCTTCCCCGTCTCCATCCACCTGGCCGACGAGCGCGGCCAGACCTTCGGACAGGTCTCCAACGCCTTCATCCGCGTGGTCAACCAGGCCGACGGCCAGGAGCTGGCCCGCTACGACCTCAGCGAGGACGCCTCCACCGAGACCGCCATGATCTTCGGCGAGCTCTACCGCTACCAGGGCGAATGGAAGTTCCGGGCCGTGGGCCAGGGGTACGCGTCCGGTCTGCGCGGCATCGCTCTAGACTTCGGAGTCAACGTTTCGTAAAGCTGAGTACGGCGCGGGGGAGACCCGTACCAACACGATGGGGTAGCCAGTGCTTCTGAAAACCTTCGGCTGGTCGTTCGCGGTCACCGCGATCGGTCTGGTCGCTGCGGTCTTCTACGGGGGGTGGGAGGCCTTCGGCATCGTGGCGATCCTCTCCGTCCTGGAGATTTCGCTCTCGTTCGACAACGCGGTGGTCAACGCCGGAATCCTGAAGAAGATGAACGCCTTCTGGCAGAAGATCTTCCTCACGGTCGGCGTCCTCATCGCGGTCTTCGGCATGCGGCTGGTCTTCCCCGTCGTCATCGTCGCGATCAGCGCCAAGATGGGCCCGATCGAGGCCGTCGACCTCGCTCTCAACAACAAGGTCCGCTACCAGGAGCTGGTCACGGACGCCCACCCGGCGATCGCGGCCTTCGGTGGCATGTTCCTGCTGATGATCTTCCTCGACTTCATCTTCGAGGACCGGGACATCCAGTGGCTGCGCTGGATCGAGCGGCCCCTGGCCAAGCTCGGCAAGGTCGACATGCTGTCGGTCTGCATCTCCCTGATCGTCCTGCTCATCACCTCCTTCACCTTCGCCACCCACGCCCACCAGCACGGCGGCGCCCACGTCGACAAGGCGCAGACGGTCCTGATCGCCGGCATCGCCGGCTTGATCACCTACATGATCGTCGGCGGTCTCTCCGGCTACTTCGAGGACAAGCTGGAGGAAGAGGAGGAGCGCGAGCACGAGGAGGAGGAAGAGGCCGCCCGCACCGGGAAGAAACGTTCTCCGGTGGTCCTGGCCGGCCAGGCCGCGTTCTTCATGTTCCTCTACCTCGAGGTCCTGGACGCCTCCTTCTCCTTCGACGGTGTGATCGGCGCCTTCGCCATCACCAACGACATCGTCCTGATGGCGCTGGGCCTCGGCATCGGCGCGATGTACGTCCGTTCGCTGACGGTCTACCTGGTCCGCCAGGGCACCCTCGACGACTACGTCTACCTGGAGCACGGCGCCCACTACGCGATCGGCGCCCTGGCCGTGATCCTCATGGTCACCATCCGGTACGAGATCAACGAGGTCATCACCGGTCTCGTCGGCGTCGTCCTGATCGCCTGGTCCTTCTGGTCCTCCGTCCGCCGCAACCGCGCACTGGCGGCCACGGAGGGGGAAGCGGGCTCGGACGAGAAGGCTGAGATCTCGTCCGGAGTCTGACGTCCGGCGCCCCCTGAGCGCCCCCTACGGGCAAGATCAGGGACGTGGCGGGGTGTGGCATCCCGTCCGGTGAGGAACGCTCTGTTCGGGGCGGCCGACGTGGTCGGCCGCCCCGACGGCGTTCGGGACGAGTACGTGGGGGCGGGAATGGGGTTCTTCGACGGGCTGCGGGGCGGCCGGGCCGAGTTCGACTCGGGCAGCGCGGCGAGCAACGCGATCGAGCTGACCAGGCGGCACCACCAGGTGTCGCTCACCAAGCAGGACGCGGCCACCGGCCATCTGCGCGTCAACCTGACCTGGCGGATGCGGACCACCGACTTCGACGGCAACCAGCGCACCAGCCTCTTCCGGCACCCGTTCAGGGCGCTCAAGCCGCCGGAGGTGCTCGGGCACGGGCAGAGCATGGTCAACGTCGACCTCGACCTGGGCTGTCTGTACGAGCTGACCGACGGCACCAAGGGGGTCGTCCAGCCGCTCGGCGGCTACCTCGGCGATGTCAACGCACCGCCGTACATCAAGCTCAGCGGGGACGACCGGTTCGGGTCGGCGTCCGGCGAGACGATGTACATCAACCTGGACCACCGGGACGCGATCAAGAGGCTGCTGGTCTTCGTGTACATCTACGACCAGACGCCGGCGTTCGACCGTACGCACGCGATCGTGACTCTTTACCCGAGCAATGGGCCTCGTATCGAGATAGGCCTGGACGAACGGCATCCTCAGGCTCGGTCATGTGCGGTTGTGATGATCGAGAACGTGAAGGGGGAGTTGGTCGTCCGGCGCGAGGTGAAGTTCGTGTACGGGTTCCAGGGGGAGCTGGACCGGTTGTACGGGTGGGGGCTGACCTGGGGGCGCGGATACAAGGCCAAGGCCGAGAAGTAGTCGCCCACGAGTCGGCTGCCCTAGCGCCCGATGAACTGTGGCCCTTGAGGGGGCAGCCGGAAGTTCGGGTCCGGGGCTGTCAGGGCCGGCTGGGGATAGCCGTAGGCGGGCTGCTGCGGTGACGTCGGCTGGGGGTAGCCGTAGGCCGGCTGCTGCGGTGACGTCGGCTGGGGGTAGCCGTAGGCCGACTGCGGCGGGACCGTCGTCGGCTGCTCGGGAGGCAGCGGCTGGGACGTGGTCTCGGGCAGGGGCAGGAGCTGGTGCGCCTCCTCCTCCGGCTCCGACTCGTCCACCGAGATGCCGAAGTCCGTGGCGAGGCCCTTGAGGCCGTTCGAGTAGCCCTCGCCCAGCGCGCGGAACTTCCAGCCCTCCCCGCGCCGGTACAGCTCACCGCAGATCATGGCGGTCTCCGCGCCCGTCTCCGGCTTGATCTCGAAGTGGGCCAGCGGCTCGCCGTCGACGACGGCGGCGTCGTACAGCAGGATGCACAGGGCCGGGACGCGGTCGAAGGTCTCGCCGTCCGCGGAGGCGACCAGCAGGACGCGGCCGACGCCGGGCTCGACCCCGGAGAGATCCGACTGGATGGTGTCGGTCAGGCCCTCGGTGATCCGCTTCTTGCCCAGGCGCCAGACCTTGCCCGAAGGGTGCCGGGGCTGGTTGTAGAAGACGAAGTCCTCGTCGGAGCGCACGCGGCCGTCGGTGCCCAGCAGCAGCGCCGACGCGTCCACGTCCGGGACCCCCTGTCCGGGGGTCCAGCGCAGCACGGCGCGCACCGTGGTGGCTTCGAGCGGGACGTTCGACCCCTTCAGCATCGCGTGCGTCATGCGGTCATCCTGCCTTCTTGGTCCTGGCCACGACAATGCGGGGGTGTCGGCGCCGACACGGGTGAGTTACCGGAAATTCATGCCCGAGGGGAACCTTCGACATGGATCCCTACGTACTATTACCGGCCACCCTTTACCCAATCCACAAGCTCGGCTTGCGCGCACTAAGGAGCCATATGCGTCATTTCGGGCACATCGCCCCTGAGGTGCGGCAGCGCCTCTTCCACCAGGAGCCGTGCGAGTTCACCGCCGACTCCCCGGCCCGGCTGCTCTCCGCGGCCCTGGGCGCCACGCTCTACAGCCCGGCAACCCGGCCGCGGCTCGCCGACGACGTCGTCAAGCAGACCGGCAACGGCGTGGTCTCGATGGTGCTGTGCCTGGAGGACTCGATCGACGACGCGGACGTCGCGGCCGGCGAGGAGAACCTCGTCCGGCAGTTCGCGGACCTCGACTCCCGCCCGGGAGCGGAACCGCCCCTGCTCTTCATCCGGGTGCGCGCCCCCGAGCAGATCCCCGACCTCGTGCGACGCCTCGGTGCCGGCGCGCGGCTGCTGTCGGGCTTCGTCATGCCGAAGTTCACCGAGGAGCGCGGCCTCCCGTTCCTGGAGGCCCTCACCGCCGCCGAGGCCGAGAGCGGGCGCCGGCTGTTCGCCATGCCCGTCCTGGAGTCGCCCGAGCTGCTGTACCGCGAGTCCCGGGTGGACACCCTGGAGGGCATCGCGCGCGCGGTCGACAAGTTCCGCGACCGGGTGCTGGCCCTGCGCCTCGGCGTCACCGACTTCTGCTCCTCCTACGGCCTGCGCCGGGCCCCCGACATGACCGCCTACGACGTCCAGGTCGTCGCCTCCGTGATCGCCGACGTGGTCAACATGCTCGGCCGGGCGGACGGCACCGGCTTCACCGTGACCGGGCCGGTCTGGGAGTACTTCCGGGTCCCCGAGCGCATGTTCAAGCCGCAGCTGCGGCAGAGCCCGTTCCTGGAGGTCCAGGCCGTCGAGCTGCGCGAGAAGCTCATCGAGCACGCGATGGACGGCCTGCTGCGCGAGATCTCCCTCGACCAGGCCAACGGCCTGCTCGGCAAGACCTGCATCCACCCCTCCCACGTGCTGCCCGTGCACGCGCTGTCCGTGGTCAGTCACGAGGAGTTCAGTGACGCCCAGGACATTCTGCGGCCGGAACGCGGCGGTGGGGGTGTACTCCGGTCGGCCTACACGAACAAGATGAATGAAGTGAAGCCGCATCGTGCCTGGGCCGAGCGGACCCTGCTCCGCGCCGAGGTCTTCGGTGTCGCACGCGAGGACGTCGGCTTCGTGGAGCTGCTCGCCGCCGGCATACCCGGCTGACCCTCTTCAACCCAAGGAACGCATGAAGAACGCAGTGAACGACGGGGTCTGGTCCGGCACCTGGGTCGCCGAGCGGCTCGGAGTCGGACTGGAGGGCGACGACGGGCTCCGGGCCCTGCTCGGGCTGGCGCTGCGCCGCAACCCCAAGCGGGCCCACCTGCTGGTCTCCCACGTGCTCGGCAAGCACGTGCCGCAGTCGCCGTCCGTGGTCTACGGCCACGGCTTCCGTCTCGGCCGCCGGGTCCGCGAGCTGCTCGGCGAGACGGAGGCCGCCTCGGCGGTCGTCCTCGGCTACGCGGAGACCGCCACCGGCCTCGGCCACTCGGTCGCCGACGGTCTGGGCCTCGCCCCGTACCTGCACTCCACGCGCCGCCCGGTGGCCGGGGTCGCCCGGGCGGGCGGCTTCGAGGAGTCCCACTCCCACGCCACCTCCCACCTGCTGCTCCCCGAGGACGCGGGGCTCCTGGCCGGAGATGGCCCGCTGGTCCTGGTCGACGACGAGTTCTCCACCGGGAACACGGTCCTCAACACCATCCGTGACCTGCACGAACGCTATCCGCGACGGCGGTACGTGGTGGTCGCCCTGGTCGACATGCGCTCCGCCGAGGACACCGCCCGCCTGGAGCGGTTCGCCACCGAGATCGGCGCCCGGGTGGACCTCGTCGCGGCCGCGACCGGGACCGTACGGCTGCCGGAGGGCGTGCTGGAGAAGGGGCAGCAGCTGGTCGCCCGGCACGAGCCCGTCCAGGAGGCACCCGAGCCCTCGTACGGCCGGATCACCCACGTCGACCTCCACTGGCCCCCCGGCCTCCCCGACGGCGGTCGGCACGGGTTCACCCCCGCCCACCGGGCCCGGCTGGAGGCCGCGCTGCCTGCCATGGCCGCGCGGGTCGCCGAGGCGCTGCCCGCCGACGCCCGGCGGGTACTGGTGCTCGGCTTCGAGGAGCTGATGTACGCCCCGCTGCGGATCGCCCGCGAGCTGGAGCAGGTGATCCCCGCCGAGGTGCGCTTCTCCACCACCACCCGCTCGCCCGTCCTCGCGGTCGACGACCCCGGCTATGCGATACGCACCCGTCTGGTCTTCCCCGCTCACGACGACCCGGCCGACGGCCCCGGCGAGCGGTACGCCTACAACGTCGCCGGTGCCGGCTTCGACGCCGTCGTCGCCGTGGTCGACTCGGTCGCCGACACCTCCGCGCTGCACGCCCCCGACGGTCTGCCGGCCCGCCTGGCCGCCCACACCCCGCACGTCCTGCTCGCGGTCGTCCCCTCGTACGTCCCCGAGCCCCTCGCCTCCCCCGAAAGGCCGGCCATGCTGCCCGAGCCCCTCCGCGGCCCCGCCTTCTCCTCGTACGCCCCCGAAGAGGTCGGCTGGCTGCTGCAGGACCTCTCGGACGTGACCCTGGAGGCGCCGACCGAGGAGCGCGAGGAGGCCATCCAGAGCGGCGGCGCCCACTACGCCGAGTCGCTGCCGGTCGAGTACCAGCCCAGCGAGCAGTACCAGGAGCTGTTCCACAGTGCCCTGGACGCCTCCGCCGCCCGGATCGCCCAGGCCGTCGGTGTCGTGACGGAGGCCGTCATCGCCGAGCGGTCGCCCCGGCCGGTGCTGGTCTCGCTGGCCCGCGCCGGCACCCCGGTCGGCGTGCTCATGCGCCGCTGGGCCGGGTTCCGGCACGGCCTCGAACTCCCGCACTACGCCGTCTCGATCGTCCGCGGCCGCGGCATCGACGCCAACGCCCTGCGCTGGCTGGCCGCCCACCACGACCCCCGGGACGTCGTCTTCGTCGACGGCTGGACCGGCAAGGGCGCCATCACCCGCGAACTCGCCCAGGCCATCGAGGAGTTCGAGGACAAGGAGGGCATCACCGGCTTCGACCCGGAGATCGCCGTACTCGCCGACCCGGGCTCGTGCGTGCGCACCTACGGCACCCGCGAGGACTTCCTCATCCCGTCCGCCTGCCTCAACTCGACCGTGTCCGGACTGATATCCCGTACGGTCCTGCGCGCGGACCTGGTCGGCCCGAACGACTTCCACGGCGCGAAGTTCTACCGCGAACTCGCTGTCGCCGACGTCTCCGTGGCCTTCCTCGACGCCGTCTCCGCCTGTTTCCCCGAGGTCGCCGACACCGTCGACGCGGCGGCCAAGGAGCTGATGGCCGAGGACCGCACCCCGACCTGGGAGGGCTGGCAGGCCGTCGAGCGGATCAGTGAGGAGTACGGCATCCACGACGTCAACCTGGTCAAGCCCGGCGTCGGCGAGACCACCCGGGTGCTGCTGCGCCGGGTGCCGTGGAAGATCCTGGCCAAGGCCGGTGCGGGCGCCGATCTCGACCATGTGCGACTGCTGGCCGAACAGAGAGGGGTTCCGGTGGAGGAGGTCGGCGAGTTGCCGTACACCTGCGTGGGGCTGATCCACCCGAAGTACACCAGGGGCGCCACGGGCGCCGACGGCAAGGCGGTGAATGTCTGATGCCGGTGCTGGTGGCGAGCGATCTCGACCGTACGCTGATCTACTCCTCGGCGGCCCTCGCGCTGACCATGCCGGACGCGCGGGCGCCCCGGCTGCTGTGCGTCGAGGTCCACGAGAGCAGGCCGCTGTCGTACATGACCGAGACGGCCGCCCAGCTGCTGAGCGACCTCGGCGACACAGCCGTCTTCGTGCCGACCACGACCCGCACCCGCAAGCAGTACCAGCGCATCAACCTGCCCGGCCCGCAGCCGGCCTACGCGATCTGCGCCAACGGTGGGCATCTGCTGGTCGACGGCGTCACGGACCAGGACTGGCACGCACAGGTGCTGGCCAGGCTCGCCGAGGAGTGCGCGCCGCTGGAGGAGATCCGGGAGCACCTGATGACCTCCGCCGACCCCGCCTGGGTGCGCAAGCACCGGGTCGCCGAGGACCTGTTCGCCTATCTCGTCGTGGAACGCGAGCTGCTGCCCGAGGAGTGGGTGAAGGAGCTGGCGGCCTGGGCGGAGAACCGGGGCTGGACGGTCTCGCTCCAGGGCCGCAAGATCTACGCCGTCCCCAAGCCGCTCACCAAGAGCGCGGCCGTCCGCGAGGTGGCCCGGCGCACCGGCGCCCACCTCACCCTGGCCGCCGGGGACTCGCTGCTCGACGCCGACCTGCTGCTGGCCGCCGACCGGGGCTGGCGCCCCGGCCACGGCGAACTGGCAGACAGCGACTGGAGCGCACCGGAGATCAGCGCGCTCCCCGAGCGTGGCGTGCTGGCCGGGGAGCGGATCGTACGGGAGTTCCTGCGGGCCTCCCGCCCGAGGGCCTGACCCGCACGGTCGGCGTCAGCCGCAACAGCCTCCGCCGCAGCAGCCGCCCCCGCCCCCGCCCGCCCTGGGCGCCGGGGCCGGCGCGGCGGAGGTGCCGCCCACGGCCACCGTCGACAGCAGCTTGACCGTGTCGTCGTGGCCCGCGGGGCAGGTGGCCGGCGCGCCGGACTCCGCCATCGGACGGCTCAGTTCGAAGGTGTCACCACAGTTACGGCAGCGGTACTCATAGCGAGGCATGCGCACAGGTTAACCGGAGTGGCG
Organism: Streptomyces sp. NPDC101165; assembly: GCF_044768135.1. NCBI lineage: Bacteria > Bacillati > Actinomycetota > Actinomycetes > Kitasatosporales > Streptomycetaceae > Streptomyces > Streptomyces sp. NPDC101165. The sequence continues at coordinate 55,054 of NZ_JBIWPG010000008.1, forward strand.
CTTGTCACAGCACTTCAAAGTTTTATGAGTGTTCGCTCTTGCCCGAAACTGGTGCGGAGATTTTGAAAAGATCGCTGATAACTTAGCTTAGCCGCGAGGAGCCGTAAGACCGGGGGAAAAGGGGGGGTTCACCGCGCCGCGAAGACCATTGCGGCGGTGTCCACCTTTTGCTGAGTCTGAACCGCGCGCGCAAGGACCAGTGCGAGGGGAGACGCAGCCTTGGCCAAGTCATGGCAGCGGTCGGAAGGCGACGGGGACGACAAGAGTCCCCGGCCCGAGGAGCGGCAGCCGCAGGAGACGGACGCGACTCTGCATCTGAAGGTCGACGCCCTTCGTGCGGACGTCACGATGCAGCTGCGTGTGCCCCCGCCGCCCGAGCCTCCCGCCTCCGGCGGCCGCGCACAGCGTCGGCGCAGCGAACGCCTCCCGGCGCGCGACCGCGTCATGGTCGCCGCCGCGTCCGCCCTCGCCCGGCTGCGTGCCGTCGCCGGCCCCCGGCTCGCGCCGCTCGCCCCGTACGCCCGTCGCCTCAGACCGCTGTACCCGCGCCCCGGCCGTATCGGCTGGCGTCGCTGGATACCCTCCTGGCGCCAGTGGCTCGGCGCCGTGCTGTCCGGCTTCGCCGTGATCAGCATGTCCCTGTTCATCGCCTACGAGATGACGGACATACCGAAGAACCTCAACACCTTCGCCACGCAGCAGGACAACATCTACTTCTGGTCCGACGGGACGCCGATGGCCCGCACCGGCTGGGTGCGGCGCCAGGACATGCCCCTCAAGGACATACCCGAGCAGGTGCGCTGGGCGGTGCTCGCCGCGGAGAACGCGAGCTTCTACTCGGATCCCGGTATTTCCGTCAAAGGCATCACCCGCGCCGTATGGCGCACCATCGGACAGGGGGACACCGAGGGTGGTTCCACGATCACCCAGCAGTACGTCAAGAACGTCTACCTGAATCAGAACCAGACGGTCAGCCGTAAGTTCACCGAGGCGATGATCTCCCTCAAGCTCGACAACAAGATGAGCAAGGACGAGATCCTGGAGGGCTACCTCAACACCAGCTGGTTCGGCCGCGGCACCTACGGCATCCAGCGCGCCTCCCAGGCCTACTACGGCAAGGACGTCAGCAAGCTCAACGCCAGCGAGGCGGCCGTACTCGCCTCCATGCTGAAGGGCGCCGCGCTCTACGACCCCACCCTCAGCGAGGCCAACCACAAGCGGGCCGTCGAGCGCTGGTCCTGGATCCTGGACCGGATGGTCGACATCGGCAAGCTGTCGCCGGCCGAGCGGGCCCAGTACAAGACCTTCCCCGAGCCGCTCAAGTCGGGGCGCGTCTACGACACCGGCACGCAGAGCGACTATCTGGTGGAGCTGGCCCAGCAGTACGCCAAGAAGTCCGCCCACATCTCCGACCGGGACTTCGACCTCGGCGGCTACCAGATCTACACGACCTTCGACCGCAAGCGGGAGACCGCGCTGACCAGCGCTGTCGCCAAGGCCCGTGAGCAGGGGAAGAAGGGCCACCCCGAGCAGGCGAGGACCGCCCACTACGGCGCCGCCTCGGTCGCCGCCGACGGCCGGATCCTCGCCGTCTACGGCGGTCCCGACCACCGCAAGCAGGGCTACAACGAGTCCAACGCGACCACCGTCAAGGCCGGCTCGGCGTTCCTGCCCTTCGTCTACGCCGCCGGTCTGGAACACGGGGTCCACAAGACCCGTGGCGGACCCGCGACGCCCGTCACACCCGAGACCGTCTACGACGGCGACGACGGCGTCCCGGTCACCACGCCCGAGGGCCCCTACTGGGACCGCAGCGGCAAGAAGGTCGCCGCCCACAACGACGGTGAGAAGTCCTACGGGCAGATCACCCTGGGCAACGCCCTCGCCCAGTCGGTGAACACGCCCTTCATGCAGCTCGGCATGGACACGGGCCTGGACAAGGTGAGCGAGACCGCCGTGGCGGCGGGCCTGCTCTCCTCCAGCATGGGTCCGCAGGTGCCCGCCCTGTCGATGGGCAACTCCACACCCAGCGCGATCCGGATGGCGAGCGGATACGCCACCTTCGCCGCCTCCGGCACGCACACCGAGCCGTACTCGGTGCGCCGCATCACCCGCAACGGCACCCAGGTGCCCCTGGCCACCCCACGCCCGCAACGGGCGGTGGGCGCGGACGTCGCCGAGAAGGTCGAGCGCGCGCTGACGCAGTCCTACCGCGTCGCCCACCCGACGAGCACGGCCCAGGTGTCGGGCAAGGCCGGCACCACCGACGACGACAGCGCCGCCTGGTACGTCGGCACCTCCGCGTCCGTGTCCACCTCCGTCGTCGTCTACCGCATCGACCTGACCAAGTCCCTGGAACCCCTGTCGCTCGACGGGTTCGCCGGAACCACCACCGACGACGTCGACGTCCCGTACGGCATCTGGGCGCACGCCACGGGCCTCGGCTGACCCCCGAGGCCCCGCGCCGACCTCCCTCCCCTCGCACCAGAATGAGCCGCCGCATGAACAAGAAGCCGCAGACCGGCCGTCGCCGCCGGGCAAAGTCCCGCCCCCGTCCGAACGGCCTCGGGATGCGGACCCTGGCCGCCCTCCTCGCCGTCGCGTCGGCGATCGCGGGCTACCTGGTGCTCAGCCACCGGGACAACACCGCGCCCACCGCCGCCAGCAAGGACACCTCCGGAAAGGCCGCGCCGAAGCCCGGCAAGACGCCCGCGTGGGACGGCAGGACGAAGATCCTCGGCGACGGCTCCACCTCCTACACCGGCCCCCAGAAAGGGCAGTTGGTACCCAAGCCGCTCAAGCCGGGCGAGAAGCCGCCCCAGTTCGTCGTCTTCTCCTGGGACGGCGCTCTGGAGGGCAGCGACCACCTCTTCTCGCACTACCGGGAGCTGGCCAAGGAGTACGACGCCCACATGACCTTCTTCCTGACGGGCATCTACCTGCTGCCCAAGGACAAGAAGACCCTCTACCACGGCCCGCAGCACGAGCCGGGCGACGCCGCGATCGACTACGCGACCGACGACCACATACGCACCACCCTGGAGCAGCTCCGCGAGGCCTACGACCAGGGCAACGAGATCGGCACCCACTTCAACGGCCACTTCTGCGAGAAGAAGGGCGGCGGCGACTGGAGCGTCGAGGAGTGGAAGAGCGAGATCGACCAGTTCTACGACATCGTGGAGCACTGGAAGACCAACACCGGCTTCAAGGACATCGCGGCGCTGCCCTTCGACTTCAAGAAGGAGGTCGCCGGCGGCCGCGCGCCCTGCCTGGAGGGCCAGAAGAACCTGCTGAAGGCCATCAAGGCCTATGGCTACGGCTGGCGCTACGACGCCAGTTCCACCGGCGACTTCCAGATATGGCCCACCAAGAAGAACGGCGTCTGGAACTTCCCGCTCCAGCTGCTCCCCTACGAGGGCGGCAACTACCAGGGCCTGTCGATGGACTTCAACTTCCTCGCCAACCAGTCCGACGGCCAGACCGACGGCAATCCCGTCGACTACCCGCAGTGGGAGAAGGAGACCGTCGACACCTACATGGCCGGCTTCAACCGCGTGTATTACGGCAGCCGGGCACCGCTGTTCATCGGCAACCACTTCGAGAGCTGGAACGGCGGCATCTACATGAAGGCCATCGACCAGGTCGTCAAGAACGTGTGCACCAAGAAGGGCGTCAAGTGCGTGTCCTTCAAGGAACTGTCCGACTGGCTCGACGTGCAGAAGCCGGCGACCCTGCAGCAGCTGCGCGCCCTTGACCCTGCGCAGTCGCCGCGTGACTGGTCCACGGTGGTCAAGTGACCTTGGTGCGCCGCAAGTTCCACTTGTGCAACCCCCTTCACAACTGGCGCACACGTCATGCGAAGATGCCCTCGCCCGGTCGGTGTGCCGGTGTAGAGGGGAACATCATTGAAATCGAGAAAACTGAGCCGTAAGGGGCGTCGCGCCGGCATAGTCTCGGTCGCGGCCGCCTCGGTCGTCGCCGGTGTGGCCCTGGTGCCCAACTGGAGCGCGGGTGCGGCGGTCGTGGACGACCCGACGGTGGACGCCGCGACCAAGGCGACCTTCCAGAAGCTGGCCGACGCGGTCTTCACGGACCGCACGGACGCCCTGGTGGACCGGAGTGACCAGCACCGGTCCAAGCCCTTGGTCTCCGCCTTCTCCGGAGACGTCAAGCTGTCCTCCGGGCAGTCGCGCCAGGAGAACTCCGCGCTGACCGAACTGCGCGGCCGCCAGTCCCGCCTCGCGAAGCTGGGCGAGAAGTACAGCAAGGCCAGCACCCGCGTCACGCTCGACGCGACGCGCGTGACCGGTCGTACGGCCAAGGCCGATGTCACCGAGACCACGGCGCTGACCTACGCGAAGGTCAAGGGCACCGAGCCGAAGACCACCGGCTTCCAGGCCCACCACGAACTGACCTTCAAGGCCGACCAGCAGGGCAACTGGCAGCTGACCAGTGTCCGCGACACGGACGGCGGCTACCTCGCGGTGAACCAGGTCGCGAAGCCGTCCTCCGTGAAGGCCAGCCCGGCCGACGACGGTCCGCCCGATGCGCCCCGTGCGGCCACCACGTGGCCCGCGCCGGCCAACCGGAAGAACGTCACCACCGGCGCCTACGACTACAAGGCGATGGTGGCGTACGCGACCAAGTACTGGAAGAACTACAACCCGGACTACCCGGACTACAACGGGCAGGGAGCGGGCGGCGACTGCACCAACTTCGTCAGCCAGTCCCTGAAGGCGGGCGGCTGGAAGCATGTGCCCGGCTACACGAACGACTTCCACAAGTGGTTCGGCAACGCCGACATCCAGTCGGACTCGTTCGTCGGCGTCAACGAGTTCTCCTGGTTCGCCCTGTCCTCCAAGCGCGTCACCAGCCTGGCCAACGTGTACCAGCTGGACATCGGTGACGTGCTGCAGATGGACTTCAACAGGGACGGGTCCAAGGACCACTCCATGATCGTCACGTACCGCAGCCCGCAGGGCGTGCCGTACGTGACGTACCACTCCAACAACACCTACAACCGGTCGGTGGCGAGCCTCGTCGCGTCGTACCCCAGCGCGGCTTTCTACGCCTACCGCACCTGATCCCCGGTCGCATCGGCCCGCTGCTCCGCGTCGGGGTGGCGGGCCCGCCAGTACGGGTTGTCGTGCGGCAGGGTCGAGCCGACTCTGCCGTACATCCCGAACACCATGAGCAGCACGCCGACCACGAAGCTGAACAGCACGTTCTGGATCTTGAAGGCCAGGAAGTTGTAGCTGCCGTCGAGCAGGGCCAGGTTCAGGAAGCCGCTCAGGATGAACAGGATGCCCAGCGTCATGTTCAGCGTCGACGCGAAGTTCCCGCCGATCACCATCCCGACGCAGAGCAGCAGCCCGACACAGACGGACAGGACGCTGAGCGTGCCGTTGGTGTTCAGGCCCAGGGCGGTGTTCCCACCGGTGTCGAAGAAGCCGATGTTGTCGGTGAGGCCGAGAATGCCGAAGGCGAGCAGGAACAGGCCCATCAGGCCCGCGCCGATCCGGTAGACCGTGTTCAGGCGATGGTCGACGGGGAGATGATCGTCGAACCGGATCCGGTGACGCTCTCCCGTGTGCATGGTGTGTGAGGCCATCTTCGCCTCCCTGTGCGTGCTGGCGGCGGCCCTACGTACCTCCACCCAATATCCGCCCGGCGCGGCTCGGGGGCAACGGCTCAGTGCCCGGGGCCCCCGCGCTCCTCCCGGATCTGCGCCACCACGCGGGCCGTGCTCTGCCGCACGGCGTCCGTCTCGGTCAGGAAGTGCCAGTAGTCGGGGTGCCGGCCCTCCAGCGTGCCGATCGCCCGCTCCAGCCGCGCCACCGCGTCGTCCAGCGGCCGCGCGTGCCGCGGATCCGGGGTCGCACGGCCGGTCATGGCCAGCCGCTGGGCGTCCCGGATCGCGAACCGGGTCCGCTGGATCTCCTGCTCCGGATCCTTCTGTACGGCGTTCAGCCGGGTCAGCCGGTCACCCGCGGCCGACACGGCCTCGTCCGTGGTGTTCAGCAGCGCCCGTACCGTCGACAGCAGCGAGGTGGCGTCCGGCCAGCGCTGGGCGTCCCGGGCGGACTGGGCCTCGCGCAGCTTCAGCTCGGCCTGCCGCACGTTCTCCGCGGCCTGCGTGGGCACCTGCTGCAGGTCCTGCCAGCACGCGGCAGCGAACCGCCGCCGCAGTTCGCTCAGCACCGGGTCCACCTGGCCCGCCCGGGTGGTCAGCGCCTGGGCCCGGGTGCGCAGGCTCACCAGCCGGTGGTCGATCTCGGACGCCTTCGCCGGCAGCCGCTCCGCCTCGGCCCGGATCGCAGCGGCCTCCCGCTGCACCCGCTCGGCCCGCTCCAGCGTCGGCGCCACCCCGTGCTGACCGGCCCCCTGGTTCATCTTGGTCAGCTCGGGCGAGAGCACGGCGAGCCGCGCGGCGAGGTCGTCGGCCCTGAGGCCCTTCTCCCGTACGGCGTCCAGCGCGTTGCTCGCGCCGAGCAGCGCCTGCCGAGCCCGCTCCACGGCCGGGGCGAGCCGGGCCAGCTGGGTCTCGGCCTTGCCGAGCAGCGGCCCGAGCGAGCTGCCGAAGCGGTCCAGCTCCTGCTTGACCCGGACCAGTTCGTCCTTGGCCGCGGTCAGCTCGCCGCGCGCCCGGGCGGCCGCCGTGGCCTCCAGGTCGTCCCGGTCCAGGTCATGGGCGTCCACGGCCTGGATGTAGTGCTGGCTGACCTCGTCGATCCGGCCGCCCAGCGCCGCGAAGTCGGCCACCGCGCGCCGGGCGGCGGGGGAGTCGTCGACGGCCGAGATGGTCTCTATGGAGATCCGGAGGTCCCGCTGGGCCGTGTCCAGCTCGTAGAACGCTGCCGCGGCGGCGTCCTTCGCGGCCTGCGCCTCGGCCCGCTGGCTCTCCGCGCGACCGCCGAACCAGCGCCGGGTGCCGCCGCCGGCGAACGCGGCCGGCAGCGCGAGCGCGGCGAGCACCGGCAGGCTCATCAGGGTGAGGGTGTCGCGCAGAGCCGAGGGGGCTCCCGAAGGAGGGTACGACCTCGTCGCCGGCGTGCCCGGTGTCGCCGTCACATCCCTCTCCCGTGCTGTTGTTCGCCCTGGGTGGTGTCATTCTCCCACCCGTTCAGGACGAACACACGGGCCGGTCAGTTCGCCGTGTGCACCGTCACTTTTCCGTCCGGCGGGAGCTGTCCCCGCCCCGGACGGGGTTTGCGGCCCCGCCCCCCTGGCCATGTAGGCTGTCGACCTGTCCCGGGTGCGTAGCTCAGGGGTAGAGCGCCTGCCTTACAAGCAGGATGTCGGCGGTTCGAAACCGTCCGCGCCCACCAGAAGAAGCGAGAAGCCCCCCGACCGGTCCCGGTCGGGGGGCTTTCGTGTCACCTCTTGTCCCCGGCTCACTCCTTGTTCTCCGCCGCCTCTTCGTGGGCGTGCTTCAGCTTCGTGCGGGCCTCGACCCGCTCCGTCGCCGTGACCTCGGACCAGAAGCGGTGGCCGCTGACGAACACCGCCAGCTCGTGCTCGCGCTGCCGCAGCTTCTCGACCTCGGCCTGCTCGTCCGCCGTCCAGCCGGGGGAGGCGGGCCGCTCCACCTTCCGCCAGCCGTTGTCGTCGCTGAAGCCGTCCCTCGGCTCGACCGACCAGGGCAGCCGCTTGAGCAGGGCCGACAGCTCGGCCCGGACCTGATGCAGCTCCTCCTGACCGGCGAGGAGGTCACTGGGGAATTCATAGGTCGTAGCCACGCGGCAATGCTACGCCTGTTCGATTTTGAGTGGCGAGTTCGGTCGGGAGGTTCACGCGAACGAGTAGTGCCCGCTCCCCCCGGCTCAGTGGCCTGCGGCGCGCAGCTCCCGCACCAGGCGGGCCGCCACCGGCACCGGTACGTCGTGCCGGTCCGCCGCGCGCAGCAACGCGCCGCCGATGGCGTCGAGTTCGAGGGGTCGGCCCGCCTCGGCGTCGCGCTGCATGGAGGACTTGGCGGCCGGCGGGAAGGCGTCGTACCGGGCCAGGGCCTGGGCCGGGTCCGTGGGGGCGCCGCAGGCCCGGCTGACCGCGGTGGTCTCGGCGACCAGGGCCTCCAGCTCCGCGCGGTGGCGGGTGCGGATCTCGCCGAGAGGCAGGCCGTGACGGGTGGTGAGCAGGGCGAAGGGCGCCAGGAAGGACATCTTCGACCAGAGGGCCGTCGTCTCGTCCTCGAGGACGCGGGTGGTCACGCCCGCGCCGGAGAGGGTGCCGGCCAGGGCTTCGAGGCGGGGGCGCGGGGCCGTGTCGCCGGTCAGGTCGACCTCCACGAAGTCGCTGCCGTGTTCGATCAGGCCGGGGGCCAGGCGGGTCGACTCCACTCGGATCACCGCGGGGGCCACGCGGTCGGGATGGTAGACGGTGCGCAGGGCCGCGGGGTGTTCGACGCCGTTCAGGAGCGGTACGACGAGGGCGTCGCCGAGGACGGCGGACGGGACGCGGGTGAGGGCGGCGTCCAGGGTGGTGTGCTTGACGGCGATCACGCAGGCGTCCACCGGCTCGCGCAGCTCGGTGTCCGCCTCCACGGATGCGGTGAAGTCGCCGAACTGGCGGCTGCGGACCTGGATTCCGGTGTCGCGCAGGGTGTCGGCGGTGGCCTGCCGGGCCAGGCAGATGACGCGGTTGCCGGCGCGGGACAGGAGGGCGGCGAGGAGGCCGCCGGTGCCGCCGGGGCCCAGGATCGCCACGGTGTGCTTCGTCATGAGGATGTTCCTCTCGTCGGTCGGCCCCGGGAATCGGTGGCCGCCTTCGGTGGGATCTTCGCAGGGGCGCGCGCCGTGCGTGAGACTGGGGGCATGTGCCGGAGTATCAAGACGCTGCGTCCGCCCGTACTGCCCGGTGACGCCACCGAGGACGACATCCACGCCGCCGCGCTGCAGTACGTGCGGAAGGTCTCGGGGTTCCGGGCGCCCGCCGCCCACAACCGCGAGGTGTTCGAACAGGCCGTGCAGGCCGTGGCGGAGGCCACGGCGGAGCTGCTGGGCGGGCTGGAGGTGCGGGGGCAGTCCGTGCGAGGCGCGGCGGGATAGGGCCCGCATGCGCAGATGCCCGCAGCGGCGGCCGGTCGCCGCCCGGGTGGGTCGCGCCGCCCGTGCCATCGCCGGGCGCTTGAGTCTCCCGCAGGGGGAGACCCGAAGGTGGGGTCATGGACGGCGGCACCCTGTACTCGATCGGTGAGCTGGCCCGGCGTACCGGGCTGACGGTCAAGACGATCCGGCTCTACTCCGATCGCGGCCTGGTGCCGCCGGCCGACCGCACGCCCGCCGGTTACCGCCGCTACGGCCCGGACGCCGTCGCCCGTCTCGCCCTCGTACGCACCCTGCGCGAGCTGGGGCTCGGCCTCGACACGATCCGCCGTGTCCTGGACCGGGACCTCCCGCTCGGCCGGGTCGCCGCGGAGCATGCCGCTGCCCTGGACGCGCAGATCGGCATCCTGCGGCTGCGACGGGCGGTGCTGGTCGCGGCGGCCGGGCGCGAGGCCACCTTCGAGGAGATGGAACGCATGCACCAGCTCGCCACCCTGTCCGAGGCCGAACGCCGGCGCCTGATCGACGACTTCCTCGGTGCCGTCTCCGGCGGCGGCGCGGACCGTACGGGGCCGGCCGCGGCCGCCCTGCGGTCGCTGACTCCCGAGCTGCCAGACCGGCCCACGGAGGAGCAGGTCACGGCGTGGGTGGAGTTGGCGGAGCTGTCCCTGGACCCGGACTTCCGGGCCCGGATGCGGGGGCTGGTCGAGGAGTACGCGGGCGAGCGGTCCGACGGCGCCGCCGTGCCGCCGCGGCCGGACGTCGTCGCCGTCACCCGTGACGTCGTGGCGACGGCCGTGTCCTCGGGAGTCGCCCCGTGGTCTCCGCGGGCCGAGCCCGTCGTCGCACGGCTCACCGCGGCCTGCGCGGCCACCGTCGGCCGGCCCGACGACGCCGAGCTGCGCACCTGGCTGATGCGTCGCCTGGCCACGGTGAACGATCCCCGCCGGGACCGGTACACCCGACTCCTCGCCGTGATCAACGGCTGGCCCGCACCGGAACCGCTGACTCCCGTGATCGAATGGGCAGTTGAGGCGCTGAGCACGGGAAAGGCCCGGTGACAGAGCCGTCGAGCGATCGGGAGGACCGCATGTCCACGGCACGACTGGAAGTGGCCGCCACCCCCTCGGGCCCCGGTCTCCTGCTGAGGCCGTGGCGCCCGGGAGACGCGGCCGCGCTGGTCGAGGCGTACCGCGACGACGCCCTGCGCCACTGGACCAGCGGGGTGGTGGAGGACGAGGCGAGCGCGGCCCGGTGGATCGGGGAGCAGGCGCGCGGGTGGGAGGAGCGGCGCCGGTTCGCCTTCGCCGTCGTGGAGTCCGGCCCCGAGCCGGAGCGGGTGCTGGGGCACGCGGTCCTGAAGTTCGCCGAGGCCCCGGGCGCCCCCTCCGCCGAGGTCGGCTACTGGACGGCGGCCCCCGCACGCGGCCGGGGAGTGGCGCCGCGCGCGCTGCACGCGTTGACCGACTGGGCCTTCGCGGCCTTCGGCGGGGACGGGCTGACCCGCCTCGAACTGCTCCACCAGGCGGACAACGCGGCCTCGTGCCGGGTCGCGCAGAAGTGCGGGTACGCGTTGGCCCGGCTGCTTCCGGCGGCGCCGCCCGCCTTCCCGCTCGCCGGGCATGTGCATGCGCGGGAGTACGGCCAGGAGCACGGAGCCGTCGCGCCCTGAGTGTGCGTCCATGACCGGAATGACGGACAACTCGGGCCAGCGAAAGGCGACTTGAGGCGGACGGGCCCAGGGGTCTTTCCGCTGGGCAAGACCCGGACAGGCATGATGAGGCGGACCGTCCGCTTCCTGAGGGCGGTCTGCTGCCATGCGCCCCACACGCCCGGGAGTCACGCCGTTGTCTGCACCGATCCGGGAATCCCCCACGGTCTCCGTCGCCCTGGTCGGGGCCGGACCCCGCGGAACCAGCGTCCTGGAGCGCCTCTGCGCCTCCGCGCCGGAACTCCTTCCGCCGGGCGCCCGGCTGACGGTCCACGTGATCGACCCGGCGCCGCCCGGCCCGGGCCGGGTCTGGCGGACCGCGCAGCCGGCCGAGCTGCTGATGAACACCGTGGCGAGCCAGGTGACGCTGTTCACCGACGCCAGCGTGGACTGCTCGGGCCCGATCCGCCCGGGCCCCAACCTGCACGAGTGGGCGGACGGCGAGCTGGGCCCGGACGACTACCCCACCCGCGCCCACTACGGCCGCTATCTGGAGTGGGTGTTCGCGCGGACCGTCCGGACGGCCCCGCGTGCGGTGCGCGTCGAGACCCACCGGGCCCGCGCCGTACGGCTGGACGACGGCCCCGGCGGCGGTCAGACGCTCACCCTCGACGACGGCCGGGTGCTGTCCGGACTGACCGCGGTGGTCCTGGCCCAGGGACACCTGCCGACGGCGGCGGACGCGGAACAGGGGCGGGCGGCCGGACACGCCGAGCGGCACGGCCTGCGCCACATACCGCCCGCCAATCCGGCCGACGTCGACCTCACCCCGCTCGCGCCCGGTGAACCGGTGCTGCTGCGCGGCCTGGGCCTCAACTTCTTCGACCACATGGCCCTGTTGACCACCGGCCGGGGCGGCCGCTTCGCCCGCGCCGCCGACGGCGTCCTGCGCTATCGGCCCTCCGGGCAGGAGCCACGCCTGTACGCGGGATCCCGGCGCGGGGTGCCGTACCAGGCGCGCGGCGACAACGCGAAGGGCCCCTACGGCCGTCATCTCCCGCTGGTGCTCACCCCCGAGGTGACAGCGGGCCTCCGCAAGCGCGCCGACTCCGGTGCGGCGCCCGACTTCCTCACGGAGGTATGGCCGTTGGTCGCGAAGGAGGTGGAGACGGTCTACTACGGCGCGCTGACCGGCCGTCCCGACTTCGCCGACCGCTTCCTCGCCGTGCCGCACGGCGATCCCCGGGAGGTGGCGCTGCTGGAGGAGTTCGGGGTCGGCGCCGAGGACCGCTGGAGCTGGGAGCGGATCTCCCGGCCGTACGGGGAGCGGGAGTTCACCGAGGCCGGGCAGTGGCGGGCGTGGCTGCTGGCGTATCTGCGCGAGGACGCGGCCCAGGCCGCCCTGGGCAACGTACGCGGACCGCTGAAGGCGGCCCTGGACGTGCTGCGCGACCTGCGCAACGAGATACGCCTGGTGGTCGACCACGGCGGCCTGACCGGCGGCTCCCGGCGTGCGCACCTGGACCGCTGGTACACCCCGCTCAACGCCTTCCTGTCCATCGGCCCGCCCCGGCGCCGGATCGAGGAACTGGCGGCCCTGGTCGAGGCGCGCGTGGTCGAGGTGTTGGGGCCGCGTCTGGAGGTGCGGGCCGAGCAGGGGGCGTGGGTGGCCCACTCGCCGGCCGTACCGGGGTCGGCGGTGCGTGTGACGACCCTCATAGAAGCGCGTCTTCCGGAACCCGATCTGCAGCGGACGGCCGACGAGTTGCTCGCGGGACTGCTGGCGAGCGGCGCCTGCCGGCCGCACACCGTGGACGGTTACGAAACCGGAGGGCTGGACGTGACACGACGGCCCTACCGTCTGATCGACCGTCAAAGTCTGGTGCACGCACGGCGGTTCGCGTTCGGTGTGCCGACGGAGGGCGTGCACTGGGTGACCGCCGCGGGCGCCCGTCCAGGGGTGGATTCGGTCACGCTTTCGGATGCCGACGCGGTGGCGCGAGCCGTCCTACGTGCGGCCGCGGCCGATACGGAACCGCAAGCGGAAGTGGAACCATGGCCAAATGTTGAACTTGCAAGCATGAGTTAGGCTCGCCTAACCTGGTCCCTCGTTCGGTACCGCCGCCCCCACGACCGGCCCGTCCCCGGCCGGCCGGCCACACCGACACCGAAGAGGAGCAACCCCCCATGTCCGCACGCCTCAACTCCGCTCAGCCGTACGTCATCGGCCTCTTCCGCATCGTCGTCGGCCTGCTGTTCGCCGTGCACGGTGCCGCCTCGCTCTTCGGCGTCCTCGGCGGCGCCGCCGGCACCGACGGCGGCACGATCCCGTCCGGCACCTGGCCCGGCTGGTACGCGGCCGTGATCCAACTGGTCGCCGGCGGCCTGGTCCTGCTCGGCCTCGGCACCCGCGGCGCCGCGCTGATCGCCTCCGGCTCGATGGCGTACGCGTACTTCGACGTCCACCAGCAGGCCGCCCTGTGGCCCATCCAGAACGGCGGCGAGCTGTCGGTCCTGTTCTGCTGGACCTTCTTCCTGCTGGTCTTCACCGGCTCCGGTGCCTTCGGCCTGGACCGGCTGTTCACCCGGCGCGCGGGTGAGACGCAGCGGTCGGCCGCGGAGCGGGCCCCGGTGGCCGCCTGACCGCCCCGCCCCGCCCGGCGACGGCGCCCTTGTCCCGCTGTGCGGGGAGGGGCGCCCTCGTGCGTGAGTAGATGCGTGAACACGCTGTGTCGATCACATGTGCCCCCCACGAACCTCCTGTCACACCCCCGGCGTACGCTGTATGGCTGTCATGGGGGAGCAATGGGGGAGTTGTCGTGTGGGAGAGCGTGGGGTCACTGGCCGCCGGTCCATGGATCTACGCCATGGTGGCCCTGTCGGTACTGCTCGATGTCTTCGTGCCCGTGCTGCCGAGCGGAGTGCTCGTCATCACGGCGGCCACGGCGGCGGCGGCGGGTACGGGCGCGGCGACGGGTGACGTGCCGGACATCTTCGGCCTGATCCTCTCCGCCGCGACCGCCTCGGTCCTCGGTGATCTGGTGGCCTACCGGCTGGCCTGGCGGGGCGGTGAGCGCCTGGACCGCGCGATCGCCCGGTCCCGCCGTCTGACCGCCGCGCAGGAACGTCTCGGCGAGGCCCTGTCCCGCGGCGGCGGCGCCCTGGTCGTCCTGGCCCGCTTCGCCCCCGCCGGCCGCTCGGTCGTCTCGTTCTGCGCGGGCGCCGCCCATCGCCGCGCCCGCGACTTCGTGCCCTGGTCCGCCCTGGCGGGTCTGTCCTGGGCCGCCTACAGCGTCGCCCTCGGCTACTACGGCGCCCGCTGGCTGGGCGCCACCTGGCTGGCCACGGGTGTGTCGGTGGCGGCGCTCTTCGGGGCCGGGGCCGCGGCCGGCTACCTGATGCGGCGGCGGCCGGCGTAATCGTCCGGACAGCCGGCCGCCCTCCGCGACGGCCCGCCCGGAGGCGGGGTCGAGGAGGGCGGAGGAGCGGCAGCGGTCAGCAGCTCGCCAGGTAGTTCGTCAGCGCGGTCTTCTCCGCGGAGTCGACCGAGAGGTCGTAGTAGTACTTCACCTGCACCCAGGCGCGGACGTAGGTGCAGCGGTAGGACGTGACCGAGGGCATCCAGGTGGCCGGGTCCTGGTCGCCCTTGGCCTGGTTCACGTTGTCGGTGACGGCGATGAGCTGCGGGCGGGTCAGGTCGTTGGCGAAGGCCTGGCGCTGGGCGGTCGTCCACTTGCCGGCGCCGGAGTCCCAGGCCTCGGCGAGCGGGACGAGGTGGTCGATGTCCAGGTCGGAGGCGGCGGTCCAGGTGGCGCCGTCGTACGGGGAGTACCAGCTGCCGCTGGTGGCCGCGCAGGAGGAGTCGGTGACGACGTTCGAGCCGTCCCGCTTGAGGACCGTCTCGCGGGTGTTGCAGGAGCCGCTGATGGTGATCCAGTGCGGGAACAGGGAGCGGCTGTAGCCGGTGCGGTTCTCGGTGGCCACGGTCAGCTGGGCGAGGTAGCTGCGGGCGGTGGCGGCGCTGACCGGGGTGGGGAGGGCGGCGGAGGCGCTCGGGGAGTTGAACAGGGCGACGGAAGCTATGAGTCCGGTAAGGGCGGAGAGTATGCTCAGGCGTCGACGCGCGTAGAACTTCGGCATGCGAACTCCCTGGTGGGGTGGGGGTGTTGGAGCGCGAGCGAGGGAATGCTCGCGGTGCCGTGTTACTGGAAGGTGAGCGCTCGGTAAGAACCTAGTGACGTGTTCATGACACGACAAGCTTTACGGCGGAACTTTCGTGTCGCGTACACTGGGATGCGCAGAAGGGGAGTAGCTCTTCGCCGGACCGTCGACATACTGCTCAGCCAGCCTGAGCCGGCGCCCGGAGGCGGGTCCTTCCAGGACCGCCCAGCGAGACCTTCGGCAAGCAGTGCACGCCCGTGCCCCACGGCATGGGCGCCGAGTGTGCTGCCATGCCGAGGTGTCTCATGTGAGGTTCAGCACTCTCGGCGGGGCAGCCCCCGACCGATTGAGGAATGTTGATCAGCATCACCGTGACGGCGCTCGTGTTCGGCGTCATCTTCCTTGCCGAACTGCCGGACAAGACCGCGCTCGCCGGCCTCGTCCTCGGCACCCGCTACCGCGCCTCGTACGTCTTCGCGGGTGTCGCCGCCGCCTTCCTGCTGCACGTCGTGCTCGCCGTCGCGGCGGGCAGCGTGCTGACCCTGCTGCCCCAGCAGATCGTGCACGCGATCACCGGCGTTCTCTTCCTCGGTGGCGCCGCGGTGCTGCTGATGCAGAAGGGTGGGGCCGATGATGACGAGGAGATCCGCAGGCCGGCCGACCAGTCCTTCTGGAAGGTCGCGGGCACGGGTTTCATGCTCATCCTCGTCGCCGAGTTCGGTGACCTCACCCAGATCATGACCGCCAACCTCGCCGCCCGTTACGACGACCCCATCTCTGTCGGCCTCGGCGCGGTCCTGGGCCTGTGGGCCGTGGCCGGGCTCGGCATCGTCGGTGGAAAGGCCCTGATGAAGCGGGTGCCGCTGCGACTGATCACGCAGATCGCGGCCCTGCTGATGCTGGGGCTCGGCGTGTGGAGCCTGTACGAGGGCGTGGCGGGCTGAGTTGAACGGTCGGTGAACGCTCCGCGGAGCCGGTGGCGGAGCCGGGCCATGTTTTGTACCGTGGAGGAACAAAGTGGCCCCCGCCCGTTTTCCCTGACCGGCGGGCGGGGCCGCCTTGTCCCGTTCTCCCTTTTTGGAGCTGCCGATGTCGGCCACCGCCCCCACCGTCCTCACCGCCCGCGCCCTCCTGCTCGACATGGACGGCACCCTCGTCAACTCGGACGCCGTGGTCGAGCGCATCTGGCGGCGCTGGGCCGAGCGGCACGGGCTGGACGGCGACGAGGTGATGGAGGTCGTCCACGGGCGGCAGGGCCACGCCTCGATGGCGGTGCTGCTGCCCGAGCGGCCGGTGGAGCAGAACCTCGCCGACAACGCCCGCATGCTCGCGGAGGAGACCGCCGACGTGGAGGGTGTGGTCGAGGTCCCGGGTGCGGCTGCGTTCCTCGCCTCGTTGCGGGGTGTGCCGCACGCGCTGGTCACCTCCGCCGACGTCGCCCTGTCCACCGCGCGTATGGCCGCCGCCGGGCTGCCGCTGCCCGAGGTGCGGATCACGGCCGAGTCGGTCGGAGCGAGCAAGCCCGACCCCGAGGGCTTCCTGAAGGGCGCTGCCGAGCTGGGGATCGACCCGGGGGAGTGTGTGGTCTTCGAGGACTCCGGCGCCGGTGTCGCGGCCGGCCGGGCCGCTGGTATGCAGGTCGTCGGCGTAGGGCCGCGGGCCGGCGCCCATGGGCCCGATGCCGTCGTACGGGATCTCACGCAGGTGCGGGTCGAGGTCGTGGGGGACGGGTCCGTCCGTCTGCACGTGGGGTGAGCCGGGTTTCGCTCGCTTCTCGACCCACCGAGTCGGGTGGTGGGTGGGCATAGGGCGGAGCCCCCTGGGGCGGGGGCTCATGGCTCCGTTGTTTCCGACTCCAGGCTCTCCCGGGTGGCCGGCCCGTACACGCCGAGGGGGTCGTCCGTAAGGCCCCGGGCCCACTGGTACGTGCGTACCGCGTCCTCCACGGGGCGCGTGAAGACGCCGTTCGCGTCGTCGTCGTAGAGGTTCAACTGCTTCAGGCGAAGCTGGAGTTCCGTGACCTCCGGACCCTTGTCGCCACGCTGCAGCACCGGCGCGGAGGCGGTGGGCGCCGCGTTCGGGGTGCCCTTGGCCGTCGCCGAGGGGGTGGGGGAGGCGGAGGGGGACGGGCTCTGGGAGCGGGTCGGGGTCGGGGTCGGAGAAGCCGACGTGGCCGTGGGCGTCGGGGTCGGGTCCGGCGAAGGGGACGCGGGCGGTGCGGAAGAGTGGGGCGAGGCAGGCGCCGCCGGGGCCGACGAGGTGCCCGGTGCCGTCGTCTCGGGGACGCTCGGGCGTACCTGCTGGGCCGCCCGGTCCCGGGCCGGCGGGTGGTACGAGAACAGCCCGCTCGCCATGCCGGCCGCCGCCACGACCGCGATCGCCGCACCGGCGACGGACAGCAGGACGGTACGGCGGGAACGCCGTCGGGGCTCCCCGTCCGCCGGGCCCGCCTCCGACGCGTGCGGTGGCTCCTGCTCGAAGAGGCTCAGGTCGGCGGTGCTCGCGCCGGGCATCGGGCGCAGGGGAAGCGTGGCCTCGACGGCCGGCACCGGGCGCGTCTGCGCGGCCGCACTCTCGTCGGCGGCACCCGCGCCCGCGACCTCGACATACGGGCGGATGCGCAGCGGGTTGAAGTCCTCCGCCGCTGCCGCCTGCGCCGTACGCGCCTCGCGCAGGGCGTCCGACGCCCGCTGGGTGCAGTCGCAGGACGGGGTGTTGTCCGCCCCCCTCGGCGCCCCGCATTCCGGGCAGGTGTGGCCCGTCGGTTCCGTCACGCGTAAGTCCCCTCCCCTCGGGAACTCCCGAGTTTATGCAGAGGTCCTCCACATCCACCGAACCGGGACACGCGGCAAACCGGCCACAGAGGGACCTCAACAGGCCATAAACGGCCACACCGCCGAGGATGGTAGGAGTCCCCGAGCCCCGGGAGGTCTCCATGACCCTGGAAACGCACGGTACGGCGAAGGAGATGAAGGCGGCCGAGCAGGTCCCCGGCAACGTCTTCGTCTCGATCGGTGCCCTCCTGCTCGGACTGCTGCTCGCCGCGCTCGACCAGACCATCGTGTCGACCGCGCTGCCCACCATCGTCAGCGACCTGGGCGGGCTGGAACATCTGTCGTGGGTCGTCACCGCCTATCTGCTCGCCTCGACCGCCGCCACCCCGTTGTGGGGCAAGCTCGGTGACCAGTACGGGCGCAAGAAGCTGTTCCAGACCGCGATCGTGATCTTCCTCATCGGGTCCGCGCTGTGCGGCATGGCGCAGAACATGCCGGAGCTGATCGGCTTCCGGGCGCTGCAGGGCCTCGGCGGCGGCGGGCTGATGGTGCTGTCGATGGCGATCGTGGGCGACATCGTGCCGCCGCGGGAACGCGGGCGCTACCAGGGGCTGTTCGGCGCCGTGTTCGGTGCGACCAGCGTGCTCGGACCGCTGCTCGGCGGGCTGTTCACCGAACACCTCAGCTGGCGCTGGGTGTTCTACGTCAACCTGCCCGTCGGCGTCGTCGCCCTCGCCGTGATCGCCACCGCCCTGCACATCCCGCGCCGGGCCGCGCACCACGTCATCGACTACCTCGGTACGTTCCTGATCGCCGCGGTCGCCACCTGCCTGGTGCTGGTCGCCTCCCTCGGCGGTACGACATGGGCGTGGGGCTCGCCGCAGATCATCGGGCTCGCCGTGCTGGGTGTCGTCCTCGCCGTCGTGTTCGTCGCCGTCGCGCGGCGGGCCGCCGAACCGGTCCTGCCGCTGGGGCTGTTCCGTATCCGCACCTTCACCCTCGCCGCCGTCATCAGCTTCATCGTCGGCTTCGCCATGTTCGGCGCGATGACCTATCTGCCGACCTTCCTCCAGGTCGTGCACGGCGTCTCGCCGACCATGTCCGGCGTGCACATGCTGCCAATGGTGATCGGCCTGCTGCTGTCCTCGACCGCCTCCGGGCAGATCGTCAGCCGCACCGGCCGCTGGAAGGTCTTCCCGGTCACGGGCACCGCCGTCACCGCCATCGGCCTGCTCCTGCTGCACCGGCTGGACGCGCACAGCTCGACCGCGGTGATGAGCATCTACTTCTTCGTGTTCGGCCTCGGCCTCGGCCTGGTCATGCAGGTCCTCATCCTCATCGTGCAGAACGCGGTCTCGTACGAGGACCTGGGCGTCGCCACCTCCGGCGCCACGTTCTTCCGCTCCATCGGGGCCTCCTTCGGCGTCGCCATCTTCGGCACCGTCTTCGCGAGCCGCCTCGGCGACAATCTCGCCGACGCCTTCCGGGGCGTGCGTCTGCCGCCCGGTGTCTCGGCCGACGCGCTCCAGTCCGACCCGCGCGGCATCGCCGCCCTGCCGGCCTCGCTGCGCCCGGCGGCCCTGAACGCCTTCTCGTCCTCCATCACCGACGTCTTCCTGTACGCCGCCCCGGTCGCCTTCCTCGGCTTCGTGCTGGCGTGCTTCCTGAAGGAGGACCGGCTGCGCGGCTCGGTCACCGCGCCGGACGTCTCCGAGACCATCGCGCCCAACCCGGTCGAACGCTCCTCCTACGACGAGGTGTGCCGCGCGCTGTCCGTGCTCGGTACCCGCGAGGGACGCCGCGAGATCTACCGGAAGATCACCGAGCGGGCCGGGTGCGACCTGCTGCCCGCCGCCAGCTGGATGCTGCTGCGCATCCGCAGGTACGGCTCGGTGGAGCCGGGGCAGCTCGCCGAGCGCACCGACGTCCCGATGCAGACCGTCCTCGACGCCGCACGCCAGCTGGAGGTGCGGCACCTGGTCGACCGCCAGGGCCTGGACCTGACGCTCACCGAGTCCGGCCGCGAGGCCGCCGAACGGCTCGCCGAGGCCCGCGAGGAGTCCCTGGCCGAGCTGCTCGGCGACTGGTGGCAGCCGGGCCGCTCCACCGACCTGGTCCAGCTGGTGAAGGAACTCACCGGCGAACTGTGCGGCTCGGAGCGTGAGCGACCCCGCGACGGGGCGCCGACCAGGCTCAGTTGACGATCCCGGGGGCCGACAGGTCCTTGCGGAACCAGTGTTCGGCGTACCGGTCGTCGTTGTGGGGCGCGGTCTCCGCGTAGCCGAGGCGGGCGTACAGGGTGCGGGCCTCCACCAGGTCGCTGCGGGTGTCGAGGATCAGCTGCCGGGCCCCCAGGGCGCGGGCGGCCTCCTCGGCGGCGGCGACCAGGAGCGCGGCTCCGCCCCGGCCGCGCATCCCCTCGTACACGAACACCCGGGTGAGTTCGGCCGTGTCGGCGTCCAGCAGTCGTACGCCCGCCGAGCCGGCCGGCTCACCGTCGTACCGGGCGATCAGCAACTGCCCGGCGGGTGGCGCGAGTTCGGCGCCCGCCTGGGCCGCGATCTCGCGCTCCAGCTCGTCCGGGTCGGTGCGGTGCCCCTCGTGCAGGAGGTACCAGCGGTCGCTGACCTCCGTGTAGTACGCCCGCCACAGTGCGGCGGCGGCCGGGCAGTCGTACGGTTCCGGGGCGATCGTCCAGGTCATGCGGGCCATTCTCGGGCGCCGTCACGGACCCTCCGCAAGCGAATATGCGGGACCTCCGGCGAGTCCCGGATGAACCGCCCTCCGGGTGTCCTCACCGAGACTGTCCGTCGTGAACCGAACCGATCGTCTCTACGCCCTGGTCGAGGAGTTGCGTGCCGCCGCACCCCACCCGCGCAGTGCCCGCGCGCTGGCCCGGCGCTTCGAGGTCAGCGTCCGCACCATCGAGCGCGACCTGCTGGCGCTGCAGCAGTCCGGGGTGCCGATCCACGCGGAGCCGGGCCGCACCGGCGGGTACGTGCTCGACCGGGAGCGCACCCTGCCCCCGCTGACCATCACCCCGGCCGAGGCGACCGCTCTGGCCGTCGGGCTGCACGCCCTCGCCGGGACGCCCTTCGCGGCGGACGCGCGCAGCGCGCTGCACAAGGTGCTGGCCGTGATGCCCGGCCGGGAGCGGCGGGCGGCGGCACAGCTGGCCGGGCGGGTGCGGCTGCTCGTACCGGCCGCGCGCCCGGCCCGGAGCACCGAGCCGGTGGTGCCCGCCGCGCTGCGGGAGGCGCTCTCGGCGGGGAAGGTGCTGCGCCTGGAGTACGCCGACGCGACGGGCGCCGCCACCGCCCGCGACGTCGAACCGCTCGCCTTCCTCGGCGGCGAGGGGCACTGGTACCTGGCCGCCTGGTGCCGGCTGCGGGACGCCCCGCGCGGCTTCCGCCTCGACCGCATCCGTACGGTCACGGCGCTCGACGAGCGGGCCCCGGAGCGCGCCGTCGACCTGGCCGCGCTCGACACCCTCGGCTCGGACCTCGTCCCCCTCGGCGAGCTGGGAATGTGACGGCAATCACCGACAGGGGGGTGTCGTGGGCGAGGCGGAGGCTGGTGTCCGTTCGGAACAGCGATCACCCACACCGGAGGCACCACACATGACGACCACGGCATCCCCGAACCCGACGGCCGGCACCCTCACCCCCGCCACCGGCAGCACCCTCTTCGACCGCTGGACCGCCCTGTGGAACGGCGACTTCAGCGACCCGGAGGCCTTCCTCGCGCCCGACTTCCGCATCCGCTTCGGCAACGACCCCGACGACGCGGCCACCGACGGGATCCACGGCCCGGCCGGCATCGTCTCCTTCATCTCCGCCTTCCGTACGGAAAGGCCGGGACTGAGGTATGCGGTCGAGGGGACCCCGCTGGTGGACGGTGTTCTGGGGCAGGTCGCGTCCCGCTGGTACGTGACCGGGCCGGGCGGGGTCCACAAGAGCGGCATCGACCTGTTCGAGGTGGTGGACGGGCGCATCGCGACCGTGTGGTCGGTGACCGGGCTGCGCCGCTTCGCGCCCTGACGGCCGTTTGTGGCCCGCCCGCCGGGGTCACCCGGGGGGAGAACCGGCGGAAGGAGAGGTGGGCCATGGTCAAGGACTGGGAGGCCGGGCCCGTGCGGCCCGCACCCGCTGTGGACGACGAGATGCCCGAGGACGGGCTCGGCGTGCCCTCGCCGGGTGAGATCACCGCACGCGAGGCGGCGACGACGGAGGGCCGGGCGGCGGACGCCTGGCCGGCGCCGCCCGGCCCGGAGGGCGTCGGGCTGCGCGTCCCGCTGCTGCCGCACGAGGAGCGGGAGCAGTGGGAGACACGGCTGCTGCAGACGGCGGCCGGGTTCGTCGACGCGCCGCGTGCCGCGGTCGAGGAGGCCGACCGGGAGCTGGAGGAGATCGCCGCACGGTTCTCCGAGGCCGTGACGCGGCGCCGTCGGACCCTGCGCATGTCCTGGCAGGAAGGAGTGGAGAGCGACACCGAGCAGCTGCGCCTGGCCCTGCGGGACTACGAGGAGCTGGCCGGACGCCTGCTGCACTTCTGACCGGCTACCCCTCCGACGCCGGAACGTCCCCCGTGGCGGTGGCCCTCCGCTGCCGCCACTCCCGTACGACCTCGTCGACGTCGTACGGTTTCTTGCCCAGCGGCGGGCCGGGCGGCGGCTTGAACATCATGTCGCGGATCTTCACGTTGACGTCGGTGATGATCTTCCGGACGATCCGCTCCGAAGGTGCCGCGTAGGCCGCCGCGAGCGCGTCCTCCGCCTCCTTGCGCAGCGCCAGCGCCGGCGGCAGCACCGCCAGCCCCTCGCGGGCCATCTTCCGTTTGACCCACCACAGTTCGTCGTACGTGGAGTCGACGTCGGCGGGCAGCGGCTCGCCCGCGCCCGTCAGATGATCGAACTCACCCCGCTGCTGGGCGACGCGGATCTGGTGATCGACCCAGGACTCGAACGGGACACCCGGTGGCTTTCGCTCGGTCATGAACCCATTGTGCCGGACGCAGCCCGGCCGGGCGTTTTATCATGCGGCGGCGGTGCACACAGACACCGCACAAGGACGTTTCCGACGTCTCGGCTTCTTCGGGTTCTCCAGGGGGAACGCACGTGCTCGAACTGACCATGGCCACCGTCTCCGGGGCCGACGCGGGCGCCACGGCCGGCATGATGATGGCCGACGCGCCCAGCGAGGCGGGCGCCGTGCTCCGGGTGGGCCGGGACGCGGCCGTGTGCCGGCTGGTCACGCCCGAGGACTGGCTGTTCGTCTCCCGGGTCCACCTGGAGTTCCTGTGCGGCCCCGACGGCGGCTGGCAACTGTCCTGGCTGCGCGGCTCACAGGCCGAGCCGTCCGCCGAAGTCCGGCTGATCGTCGGCGAGTACGCGCAGACCATCTCCTACGGCGGGGTCGTGACGCTGCCGCGCGGCGGCTCCGGCGAGGTCATCGTGCAGGACCGCACCGCGCCGCGCAGCATCAACGTGGGCTTCTACCACGAGGCGTGAGCCCCGGCCCGCAAGGGCCTGCGGGCCGTCAGCCCAACACCCGGGCCAGTGCGAAGCCGTCGTACCCCTTGCTGCCCACCGTCTGGACCGCGGTGCCGGTCAGCCGGGGGTGGGCGGCGATCAGTTCGACGGCGGCCCGGGTGCCGACGATGTCCGGTTCGGTGCTGTCGGCGTCGGCGATCCGGCCGCCGCGCACCACGTTGTCCACGACGATGAGGCTGCCCGCGCGGGAGAGCCGCAGCGCCCACTCCACGTAGTGCCGGTTGTTGGCCTTGTCGGCGTCGATGAAGACCAGGTCGAACGGAGCCGGGTTCTCGTCGGCGAGCTTGGGCAGCGACTCCAGGGCCGGGCCCACCCGCACCTCCACGATCCGGTCCAGGCCCGCCCGGGCGATGTTGCGCGTCGCCACCTCGGCGTGCTTGGCGCTGTACTCCAGCGAGATCAGTCTGCCGTCCTCCGGCAGGGCGCGGGCCAGCCAGATCGTGCTGTAACCGGCGAGCGTGCCGATCTCCAGGATGTTCCGGGCACCCTGGATCTCGGCGAGCATCCGGAGGAACTTGCCCTGAGGGGCCGTGACACTGATGTGCGGCAACCCCGCGGCCTCGCTGTCGCGCAGGGCTGCCTGGAGCACATCGTCCTCCGGTGAGAGATGGCTGCTGAAGTAGAAGTCGACGTCGTCCCAGAGCTGCGACCCGCTCATCGCCTGCTGCCTTTCCCGAGTGTCCCCTCGAGTCTCTTCCCGAGGCTCCTTGGCTTCACCTTGCATGGTCTCAGCCGATCGGCGCGGACGGGGGCAACGGCGGCGGGGACTGCACGGGCGGCGGAGGAGTCACCGGCCGCCGCGAGCGTCGTACGACGACCAGCGCGACGGCTGTGAGCGCCGCGAGCAGACCGCCACCGACGGTGATCAGCCACGCCGGGATCCCGGCCACCTCGCGCAGCCGGTCCCCGTAGATCACCTTCTGGACCCGGGTGTCGACGGCCGCGCGGCGCAGCTCGTGGTCGCCGGAGATCCGGGCCGGGTCCGGGAACTGCTGGGTCAGGGCCGTCAGGTACGGCGTCCCCTGGGCGAGCCTGCCCAGCGCGCCGCCCGGCTTGTCGAGGCGGCCCGCGAAGTCGACCTCGGGCCGCGCCCCGCCGATCGTCGTGCGCGTCTCCATCCGGTGGGCGGCGAGCACGTACAGGCCGAGGGACTGCGGGGTGCGGGCCAGGCGGGACAGGCGCATCGGGTAGACCGCGCGGTCGCTGGCGAACGTGAGGTGGAGCGGGTCGAGGGCGCCGTAGAGCGGGGTGCGCGAGGCCTTCGGGGCGAGCCGTACGGCCACGTACTCCCAGTGCCGGTCGACGTACGGCTGCAGTGCGGTCCTCAGCCTCGCCGGGAAGGTGAAGCCGTGCTCGTGCAGCCAGGTGTCCAGCGCGGCCGGGTCGGTCGCGGTCAGCCGGGCCACGTCGAACGGGCCCAGCCGCTGCCGGCCGACCACACCGACGCCGCCCGCCGCAGGGGGCGCGGCGGCGCCGGCCCCGTCGTGGCTGTCGAAGGGCCAGTCGCCGTTCTCCGGCCAGAAGTGGTACCGGGTGCGGTGCACCGGGGCCGTGGCGGTGGCCAGCTGGTCGAAGAGGGCCGGGTCGCCGAGGCGGACCGTCGCCCGGTGCGGGACGGGCATGATCCAGGCGGCGCGGTCGGCGTCGCCGCCGACCGTCAGCCGCATGACGATCTGCTCCTGCCGGCCGTCCCAGCGCAGTACGGACTGCTCGCTGGAGACGGCGATCCGCTGCGAGCGGTAGGGAACCATCGCGCCGCACCCGCAGGCGTAGGCGGGGGCGATCAGCCAGCTGAGCTGGACGCCGAGGAGGGCGAGGACAACTGCGAGTATGCGGCCGCGTTTCACGGGGCTACAGACGGTGCCGGTGCGTGATCGGTTCCGGCGCCGCAGCGGGGTGGGGCCGGGGTCGGTGGACTGGACGCGTACCGGGAAGCGGCTCGGGACGCGAGTCGGGACGTAGGTCGGGACGCCCGTGGGACGCGCCTGGGACACAGCGGGACGGACCGGGCGCGAGGCAGTCCGCAGGACGGGGCGGGGCCCCTAGGACCTGCGCACGGCCGTCCACCGCGGTCGTCCCACCGTCCCTTCCCGGGACGCCGGCCGGGCCCGGGACGCCCCGTGGCAGGCGGAATCCGGGGTGCCGGATCGCGGCTAGGTTTCTCGGCGTCGGACGGCAACTCGTCGACCGCTCACATCCGTTCGCATCCGATCGCTTCGGCTCGCATCGGACCGCACCGCACCCAGGGGGACGACCCACCATGAAGCTCAAGCGCACGCTCGCCACTCTCGGCTCCGCCGCCGCGATGACCGTCGGCCTCTTCGGCCTCAGCCCGGCCGCACACGCAGCCACCCCCGGCTGCTCCGACTACGCGATCTACTACAGCGGCTCCAGCAACGCCTGGTACACGAAGGTCCCCACCGTCGGTCCCCAGGGCACCAACTTCTGCACCCTGCGCTCCGGCGCCAGCGGCATGCAGGTGTACTACCTCCAGGACACCCTGAGCTACTGCTACGGCCAGGACCTCGGAACGCTCGACGGCAAGTTCGGCCCGAAGACGGCGGCCGCCCTGGCCCGCGTCCAGAAGAGCCTCGGCCTCGACCCCGACGGCGTCTACGGCCCGCAGACCCGCGACAAGCTCACGTGGCACTGGATGACCCTGCAGGCCGACAACCACTGCAAGACCCTGTACGACGCCCACGCGCACTGATGATCTCCACCGCCCGGGGAAACGGGGCCTGCCTCCCCGGGCGGGGATCGCCGGCCCCCCGCACCTGCAGTCGACGACCGGGCTCGCAGCCCGGAGGCGCTTACTCCGCCGCTTCCACGGACGGCGCCGAACCAGGCAACGGCCGCCCCGCAGACTCCGCCATCCGCCACACCGCGAACCCGCCCACGACAGCCGCGCCCATCATGTAGTAGGCGGGCATCATCATGTTCCCGGTGGCACCGATCAGCGCCGTGACGACCAGCGGAGTCGTCCCGCCGAACAGGGACACCGAGACGTTGAAGCCGATGGACAGGGAGCCGTAGCGCACCCGGGTCGGGAAGAGGGCGGGCAGCGCGGCCGGCATGGCCGCCGTGAAGCAGACCAGGAGCAGACCCAGCGCCCCCATGCCGAGCGCGACGGCGAGCAGGCTGCCCTCGCGGATCAGGAGCAGCGCCGGGACGGACAGCAGCAGGAAGCCCGCACAGCCCGCCGCGATCACCGGGCGACGGCCGACCCGGTCGGTCAGCGCGCCGGCGAACGGCTGCACGATCATCATCAGCGCCATCACACCGAGCACCACCAGCAGCCCGTGCGTCTCGTCGTACTTCAGCTCACTGGTCAGATAGCTCGGCATGTACGACAGCAGCATGTAGTCGGTGACGTTGAAGACGAGCACCAGGCCCATGCAGATCAGCAGCGCCTTCCACTGACCGGCCACCATCTCGCGCAGCGGCACCTTCGGCCGGGCGGCCTCCGCCTTCTCGATCTCGGCGGCGAACGCCGGGGTCTCCTCCAGGCGCATCCGCAGGTACAGGCCGATGATGCCCATCGGGCCCGCGATCAGGAACGGGACGCGCCAGCCCCAGGAGAGCAGGTCGTCGGAGGACAGCAGAGCGGTCATGAGGGTGACCAGACCCGCGCCGCCGATGTAACCGGCCAGCGTGCCGAACTCCAGCCAGCTGCCGAAGAAGCCGCGCTTCCTGTCCGGTGCGTACTCGGCGATGAAGGTCGACGCGCCCGCGTATTCGCCGCCGGTGGAGAAGCCCTGCACCAGGCGGGCGGCGAGCAGCAGCAGCGGTGCCCCGACGCCGATCGTCGCGTACGACGGGATCAGGCCGATCGCGAAGGTGCCCGCCGCCATCATGATCATGGTGAGGGCGAGGACCTTCTGGCGGCCCACGCGGTCGCCCAGCGGGCCGAAGACCATGCCGCCGAGCGGGCGGACCAGGAAGGCCGCGGCGAAGGCGCCGAACGTCGAGAGCAGCTGCGCGGTCGGGTTGCCGGAGGGGAAGAAGACCTTGCCCAGGGTGACCGCAATGTAGCTGTAGACACCGAAGTCGAACCACTCCATCGCGTTGCCGAGCGCGGCCGCCTTCACGGCGCGCCGGACGAGGGCGGGGTCGGTGACGGTGACGTCGGCGTGGGCCTGTGCGGCCCGCGGGGCCTTCGGATGCGGGGTGACGGCTGTGGCGGTCGCCAAAACGGGGCTCGCCTACCTCTCGACGGGGACGGGACGGAAAGCGACCTTAGGTGCACTTCACCCCGTTACGCGTCGTACGTGGATCGATGCAGAGTGCAGCTAAATGTGCTGTATGCAGCTACGTGTGCCCGCTCCCATGGCCGCAGTCGGGCCCCGCACTGTGATCCTTGTCGCGCCTGACCGGGTGCTTGCCGGGCGGGATCATCCGCCGAGCGTGGTGGGGCCGAGGCCCGACGGCAGCCGGCGCACTGCCACTGCCACGGCCTCTTGCGCTGTGGCGAATACGCCGAGGTCCTGGGTGATGAACCCCCTGCCCACTCCGTACGTGCCGTCGTTCGCGGTCAGGCACGGTCCGACCATGGTCAGGTCCGGGCGGGTGGTGGTCGAGAAGCGCAGTGCCCAGTGGCTCGTGAACGGGTAGAGGGCGCGCAGCGCCGGCTCCGCGTGCGCCGCCTCGATCAGGTTTTGGTACGTCTCCTGCCAGGGGTACTCCAGATCGGCCGCTTGCTGGCGCATGCCCTGCCATTCGGATTCCGTCAGGCGCTCGGGATCGTTGTCGGGCACCTCGAACCGGCCCGTCAGGTGCACGAATGGGGCCACCTGTCGGATGTCCTTCAGGGCCGCCCCGTCGTGCCACGCTCGGGCGGCCTCGGCGACCTGCGCCAGGTCGTCCGTACTGCCGTCGATGAGGGGCATTCCCTGGAAGACTTCCTCACCGCGGATCGACCACCGCTGTTCGGGCGACCAGGCGGTGATCTGCAGCGGCTTGCGGTGCGGCAGGATGCTTGCGGCGCTCGCGAAGCGCAACGGGTCAGAGACCGAGGCCGTGACGGGGACGGTGTCGAGGCAGCCTTCCGCCTGGGCTCGAAGTGCCGTGGCGAGACTGCCGCAGGCCGCGACGTCGGGATGCGGGGCGGCGGGATCAGGTGAGGTGGGCACGGCTCTGATTCTGCCCGAGCCGCCACTCCTGTCCCCCTCCGGCACCGCACTCGAACCAGACCGTCTTCCCGCCGCCGGGGCCCGGTTCCACACCCCACTTGTCGACCACGGCATCGAGTAGGCCCAGACCCCGCCCGCCTTCCGATTCCTGGTCCAACTCGGTTTCCAGACAGGGAAGTCGAGCAGAGCCGTCGGTCACTTCGGCCCGCACCCCCGCGGTCTGCCGTGCCACGGCGAGCGTGCAGCGGCGGTCGGGCACATGCCGTACGACATTGGTGACCAGCTCGCTCACGCCCAGTTCCACGGCGAACGTCAGCTCCGTCAGCTCCCACTCGTGCAGCAGCGAGCGGACGATACGGCGGATGTGTCGCACCGAGTGCTCGCCGACAGTGAGACTCATGCGGTAGTGGGGGATGTGGTAGTTCACGGTACGAGACTGACCTCGCGCAACTACTCTCGGCTACGGATCGAATACAACAGGTTCCGCTGTGGACCGAGTTGCGCGAGAGGGGACCGCCGTGGCCCACATCAACACCCTCGACCCGGGGGCTTCCCCGCTCGATTACTACGGCTATGAGCTGCGCCGCTGCAGAGAGGCGGCCGGCCTGACGCAGCGGCAGCTCGGAGACATCGTCAACTACACGGGGTCCTTGGTGGGGCAGGTGGAGACGGCGAGGAGGCTGCCGACGCAGGAGTTCAGCGAGCGGGTGGACGCGGCGTTGGGGACGGGCGGGCTACTGTCCCGGCTTGTCACGCTGGTGATGCGGAGCCAACTTCCGGCATGGTTTCAGCAGGTGGCAGAGCTGGAGGTGCGGGCGGTTGAAATCTGCTCCTTCCAGACACACATGATCCTCGGTCTGCTCCAGACTCCGGCATACGCACGTGCCGTGCTCGGAGCGGTGGACCGAAGCGACCTCGATGACCGCACCGCCGTCCGTCTGGCGCGACAGCGCGTCTTCGACAAGGAGGAGCCGCCTGTCTTCTGGGCCGTCCTCAGTGAGGCCGCACTGCACCTGGAGCTGGGCGGTCCGGAGACCATGCGAGGTCAACTGGCACACCTGTTGACCTTCGAGGACAATCCTCGGATCAACGTCCAGGTGTTGCCGTTCTCCGCAGGCGCACACGCAGGCTTGCAAGGCTCGTTCGACCTCTACCGCTTTGGGGGCGATCCAACCATCGTTTATACCGAGGGCTACGGCAGCGGGCATCCGACCGCGAACCCGGACACCGTCAAGGACTGCTCGCTCCGTTACGATCATCTTCGAGCCGCCGCGCTCTCGATCAAGGATTCGGCGGGGCTGATCCGACGGGTGATGGAGGACCGCTATGGAGAGCAAGTGGCGTAAGTCCAGCTACAGCAGCGACCAGGGCGGCCAGTGCGTCGAATGCGCTGCGCTTGGCGGCCTGACCTGGCAGAAGTCGTCGTACAGCGGTGACCAGGGCGGCCAATGCGTAGAGATCGCCGACACCCCCTGCGCCACCATCGCCATCCGCGACTCCAAGACCCCGGCGGGACCGATCCTCACGATCGACCCCGCCGCGTTCACCACGTTCCTGTCATGGACGTCTACAGCCGCTGGATGATCGTCCCCGTGGCGAGCCCACCGCCCGCGCACATCGTGATGAGGGCGAACTCCTTGTCGGTGCGCTCCAGTTCGTGCAGGGCGGTGGTGATGAGCCGGGCTCCCGTGGCTCCCACCGGATGCCCCAGGGCGATCGCACCGCCGTTGACGTTGACCTTCTCCAGGTCCTGCTCGAACACCCGAGCCCAGCTCAACACCACGGACGCGAAAGCCTCGTTGATCTCGACCAGGTCGATGTCCTTCAGGGACATGCCCGCCTTGCCGAGGACGGCCTTCGTGGCGTCGATCGGACCGTCCAGATGGAAGTGCGGGTCGGCACCCACCAGCGCCTGCGCCACGATCCGCGCCCTCGGCTTCAGCTTCAGCGCGCGGGCCATCCGCTTCGAGGCCCACATGATCGCGGCTGCGCCGTCCGAGATCTGTGAGGAGTTGCCGGCCGTGTGGACCGCCGTGGGCATCACCGGCTTCAGTCCGCCGAGCCCCTCCATCGACGTGTCCCGCAGCCCCTCGTCCTTGTCGACGAGTCGCCACATGCCCTGTCCGGCGTGCTGCTCCTCCTCGGTGGTGGGCACCTGCACGGCGAAGGTCTCCCGCTTGAAACGTTCCTCCGCCCACGCGTGCGCCGCCCGCTCCTGGGAGAGGAGGCCGAGGGCGTCGACGTTCTCGCGGGTCAGACCGCGGTGCCGGGCGATCCGCTCGGCCGCCTCGAACTGGTTGGGCAGGTCGACGTTCCACTCGTCGGGGAACGGCTTGCCCGGGCCGTGCTTGGATCCCGAGCCCAGCGGTACGCGCGACATGGCCTCGACCCCGCAGCTGATCCCCACGTCGATCACGCCCGCCGCGACCATGTTGGCCACCATGTGCGAGGCCTGCTGCGAGGAGCCGCACTGGCAGTCGACGGTCGTCGCCGCGGTCTCGTACGGCAGCCCCATGGTCAGCCAGGCGGTGCGCGCGGGGTTCATGGACTGCTCGCCGGCGTGGGTGACCGTGCCGCCGACGATCTGCTCGACCGCGTCGGCGGGCATACCGGTGCGGCCGAGGAGTTCACGGTAGGTCTCGCCCAGGAGGTAGGCGGGGTGCAGATTGGCGAGCGCGCCGCCGCGCTTGCCGATGGGGGTGCGTACGGCTTCGACGATCACGGGTTCGGCGGCCATGGGTGCGGGTCCTCTCCGAGAGGGCTCTCCTCCAGAACTAGTACGCGTTCTAGTTCTCTGTGCAGTCTGCTGACGTGATGTCCATCACCGCAAGGGTCTTGCAGGTGCCGAAGTCGCGATCTGCACGAACTCCGCACGGATTGGGGGTGCCGCACCCCTTGCCAGTTCTAGAACCCGTTACTACGTTCACGACACTTGCTGATGGACCGTCAGATGGCTGGGAGTCGCCCATGCACTGCCCCGCGCTGCCCGACGGGTTCGACTTCACCGACCCCGACCTGCTGCACCACCGTGTGCCCCTCCCGGAGTTCGCCGAGCTGCGCCGCACCGAGCCGGTCCGCTGGATCCCGCAGCCGCACGGCCTGGCGGGGTTCGCCGACGACGGCTACTGGGCCGTGACCCGGCACGCGGACGTCAAGTACGTCTCCACGCACCCCGAGATCTTCTCCTCGACCCTCAACACCGCGATCATCCGTTTCAACGAACACATCGAACGCGACGCGATCGACGCGCAGCGGCTGATCCTGCTGAACATGGACCCGCCCGAGCACACCCGGGTGCGCCAGATCGTGCAGCGCGGGTTCACGCCCCGCTCCATCCGCGCCCTGGAGGAGCGTCTGCGGGCGCGCGCCGGGGCGATCGTTGCGGCGGCCCGCGCCCGCTCCGGGCCCTTCGACTTCGTCACCGAGGTCGCCTGCGAACTGCCCCTGCAGGCCATCGCCGAGCTGATCGGCGTACCGCAGGAGGACCGGTCCAAGATCTTCGACTGGTCCAACAAGATGATCGCCTACGACGATCCCGAGTACGCCATCACCGAGGAAGTCGGCGCGCAGTCGGCCACCGAGATCCTCGCCTACGCGATGAACATGGCCGCCGAGCGCAAGCAGTGCCCGGCCCACGACATCGTGACGACACTGGTGGCCGCGGAGGACGAAGGCAACCTGAACTCCGACGAGTTCGGCTTCTTCGTGCTGATGCTGGCGGTGGCGGGCAACGAGACGACCCGCAACGCCATCACCCACGGCATGCACGCCTTCCTCACCCACCCCGGCCAGTGGGACCTCTTCAAGCGTCAGCGCCCGGCGACCACGGCCGAGGAGATCGTCCGCTGGGCGACCCCGGTCAACTCCTTCCAGCGCACGGCGACTCAGGACACCGAACTCGGCGGAGTGCACATCAGGAAGGGCGACCGGGTCGGCCTCTTCTACGCCTCCGCCAACCACGACCCGGAGGTCTTCGCCTCGCCCGACGCCTTCGACATCACCCGTGACCCCAACCCCCACCTCGGCTTCGGCGGTGGCGGCCCCCACTTCTGCCTCGGCAAGTCCCTGGCGGTCCTGGAGATCGACCTCATCTTCACCGCCATAGCCGACGCCATGCCGGGCCTCCGGCTGGTCGGCGACCCCCGCCGGCTGCGCTCGGCCTGGATCAACGGCGTCAAGGAACTCCAGGTCACCACGGCCTGACCCACCGATCGGGGCCGACGGCTCCCGGCGCCGCCGGCCCATCCCGAGGGAGGCAGGAACACCTCGTCCCTATGCCCGGTTCCTGCCTCCCCCGAGTTCGGGGTGCGGCGAGACGCGCGGAGTCGTCGGCTTCCCGGGCCGGGGCTCGGCATCGCCGAGGTCGTAGACGGCTCCGGACTCACGGCGTGATGTGCTCACGAGCAGCCAGCCGACGATCCGCCCCCGTGTGTCCCGGACCTGCCAGGGATCGGGACCCGCCCCCCAGAACACCCGTTGCTCGGAGCGTTCTTCGGGGGCGAGCCGACCGCTCATGTCGTGGCAGTCGTGCCCGCGGCTGTCGCCGCACTCGAAGAGGACGGCCGGGGAGCCGGTGTCGTTGACGAAGACGACCGAGCTGAAGTTGCCGGAGTCCGTGGGATCCATGCCCGCCGGATCGCAGGCGCTCAGCATTACCACGGCGAGCGCGGCGACGGGCCAGGCTCTGCGCGGACAAGTACCCAAGTTCAAACTCCCGTTCGGTAACAACGCTAGAGTCTGGGCCCGATGGATCGCCCTGGGGCGGCGATTCCGGTCACAGGGGGAGTGTGCACGTGGGGAATCGGGCGGCGAGACACGGGGTGCTCGTCACGATCGCAGCTGTTCTGGTCGCGGGGTGCGGGGACACGCAGGGACGGCCTCACGCGACCGGAACGGCCCGAGCGCGGGCGTCTCACGCTGCGGATGGAGCGCCGCTGAGCGTTCGGCAGCTCAAGGCCCTCGCCTTCCGCGACGGGGAAGTGCCTCAGGTGCGGGGCGGAGAGGTTCCGTTCGAGCCGAGCCCGGCAGAAGTGGGCGGCAAGGCCAGGACGTTCCCTCCGGTGTCGGATCCGGCGTGCCAGGCCGTGATGGACGCCCGTGACGCGAAGGGGTCGTTCGCCCGGGTCTCGCAGATCTTCAACTGGAAGAACAGCATCTGGCCGGGGAACTCGACCCTCGCGTCCTATGAGGGCGGCAAGGCCGGCGCGGCCTTCGAGCGTCTTCAGGGCGGCCTGAAGACCTGCCGGTCCTACACCGGTACCGGCTGGGTCGGCCCGTACAAGGCGGAGTTGACACCCGAGAAGGCACCCCGCCTGGGGGACGAAGCCGTGCGTTATCAGCTCGCCATGCCCATGCCCGAGGACAAGCGGCTCGACCAGATCCAGTACACCGCGGTCCGGGTGGGTTCCGTCGTCGTCACCTTCAGCGCACAGGACCTGGGCAGGCGTGCCTCGTTCCCGGCCGGCCTGATCCGGAAGCAGGTCGAGCGGATCGGCGCCGTGCAGCGCACACGTTGACGTCGGCACAGCCTTCCGGAGGCGGTCGGCTACAGGACCGCCTCCGTGAATCCGCTGGTCAGATACGTGAATCCATACTTCTCCCGTTCCTGATCCCATTCGGAAAAAGTCGGTTCCGTCTGCTCTCCTCCCGGAGTCTCCAGATCAGCGACCAGTGGTGCGACGGGAGTGCTGCTCTCCTTGCCCAGCACCCACCACACGGTGATATGCCTGGGCCTTCTCGTGAAGTTCAGGATCTGATTGCTGTAATGGACGGGCACCTGGTACCTGATGTAGTCGGAACCGGCGTCCGCCCCCGCGTAATCCGTGACCCACTTGGGGATCTTTTCCTTCTTGCCGGACCATGAGTAATAGGTGGTCGGGGCGGCGCTGTACGTCATTCTGTCCTTCCTCAGCAAATAAGCCTCGCTTTGGATCTGGACAGCCCGGAACGTCTTGGTGGGCAATTCGATGATTTTCTCTTGCGTGGTCTTTTCGCCCGGATTCAAATCGAAATCGCCGGGCCTCTGGAGCAATCCGATGCTGACGGTGTAAGTCTGCGGCTTGTCGGCGTACGTATGCAGATCGGTCAATGTGTCGGTGTCGATGTCCTTCTCCCACTGCTTCAGGTCCCTGGGGTTCTCGTAGGCCGACTTCCAGTCGAGCCCGGTGAGCGAGTAGCTCACCCCGACCACGTACGCGCCCACCTTGCCGGTGTTCTCCAACTGGAACGTCACCGGCACGTACGTGGTGACCTCATCTTTGTGAATACTTCCGATCTTCGCGGAGATGGCGACCGTCATGGGAGACGAATAGGGCTCGTAGATCTGCGAGTAGACGAAGTTGGCGGCGGTGATGAGGGCAGTGAAAGAGACGATGGCTGCGAAGTTGCGTCGAAAAGTGATTTCCCGCCACGCCTGCCGGCGGTGAAGGAGATCCCAGAGCGCCCAGCACGCCCACACCACGAGGCCGAGCCAGAGCCAGAGTGCGAGCGTGTACTCCCCGATCTGAACCGTCAGAAGGAGCAGACCGGCACCCAGTACGGCCAGTACTCCGAAGAGAGTGATCGCGGTCGTGTATTTCGTTCCGCGTCGGAGGAGCCTGTCCATGACGACGCAGACGGCCGCGGCGAGGGCCGTCAGTCCCGCGGCGACCAGAAGGCCCCCGGCAAGCCGGCCGGCGTAGGACAGCGCATGAATGATGTCCTGCCGTCCCAAACAGATGAGCACGGCCGAAGCCGCGACGAGGCCGGTGATCATGACGGCGCCGGATATCTTTCCGCGGAGGTTCGCGGGAGGTCTGAGTCCCATGGCGCCATGCTCATGCCCTACAGCGCGGTGCGCCCGGGCTGTTACTCCGAACAGTCGAGCTATTCCCGGCCCGACGCCACCACGGCCAGCACCCCCGACAGCGCCGCCGCGATCAGCAGCGGGATGCCCAGGCCGTGGTGGAGGACCAGCCAGGCGCCGAGGGCGGCGCCCGCGAGCATCGCGATCACCGATGCCGTGCGGCGTGGGGAGCGGTGGCCCGTGGCGTCGCCGAGGCGGGACTCGGCGGCCAGGCCGGTCAGGGTCATGGTGAGGACCGTGGTCGTCAGGTCGGGGATGCCCAGTTTGCGGACCGTCGCGTTGCGCAGGCCCATCGCGAACGCGGTGAGGGCGATGAGCGCGTAACGGGTGCCGGCGGTGTCCGGCCAGGCGAAGGCCACCGCCGCCGACGCGCCGACCAGGAGCGTCTCCGTCGCCAGGGTCAGCCGGGCCCACCTGCGCCGCGAGCCCTTGCCGTACCGGGCCGCCCCCCGGCCGCCGGCCACAGCGCCCAGCAGGAAGGCGGCCAGCGAGGTCGCGGTGTGCGGGACGGAGAAGCCGGGCGCACCGGCCGCCGCGAAGCCGAGCACCACCACGTTGCCGGTCATGTTGGCCGTGAAGACCCGGCCCAGGCCCAGATAGCTGACCGCGTCGATCAGGCCGCTGACCACGGTCAGCACCAGGAGCACGACCACCAGCCGCACCCCCCGCGCCTCCGGGTCGGGCAGGGGCGGTGACGGCGTCGTCATGCTTCCTCCGGTCAGCCGGACGGGCAGGGTGGTGACAAGTCCACCACGGCCGCGGGGGACTCTCGGATGTCCCGGCGAAGCGTGCGTCCGTAGCGTTCGGAACATGACAGAAGACACGCGCAAATCAGCGGAAAAGCAGCCCAGTTGGCGGATGCGAAAGGTGGGCGCCGCCGCGGCTGTCGCGCTGCTCGCCGGCCTGGCCGCCGCTCCGGCCGCCGTCGCCGGACCGCGCGGCGACCGCCGGGGAGAGGTGGTGTCCGTCGTGCCGGTCGCCCGGCACAGCCGTGCCGAGGTCGCCCGCGGCCTGGAGAAGCTTCAGGTGGGGACCGACTCGCTGCGGTACGGCGTCCGTGCGTACCGGGTGACGTACCGCACCGTCGACCCCTACGGACGGCCCACCACCGCGACCGGTCTGCTCACCCTGCCCGTGGGCGGCGGCCGCACCCTCGACCTCGTCTCCGACACGCACGGGACCATGACCCACCGCACCTACGCACCCTCGGTCGAGGAGGACACGCGGGCCCAGTCGTATCTCTTCGCCTCGGCCGGGCACGCCGTCGCCGCGCCCGACTACCTGGGGCTGGGCAAGGGGCCGGGCCGTCATCCGTACATGGACACGCGGTCCGCCGTGACGGCCTCCGTCGACATGCTGCGGGCGGCCCGGACGGCGGCGGGGCGACTCGGGCGCACGGTGAACGGGGATCTGTACGCGACCGGGTTCTCGCAGGGCGGGCAGGTCGCGATGGCCGTGGGGCGGGCGGTGCAGCACGGGGACGCGCCCGGATTCCGGCTGAAGGCGCTGGCGCCGGTGGCGGGGCCGTACGACCTGGCGGGGACCGAGGTGCCCGCGCTCACGGACGGGCGGGTCAACGACATCAGCGGAGTGCTCTACATCTCCTACTTCCTCGTCGCGCAGAACCGGCTGCACCCCATGTACAAGGACCCGTCCGAGGTGTTCCGGGCGCCGTACGCGGGCCGGGTCGAGGGTCTCTTCGACGGGCGGCACGAGGAGGAGGACATCGTCCGGCAGCTCGCACCGAACGTGCGGGAGCTGCTGACGGACGACTTCTACCGGCAGCTCACCCGGCCGACGGGGGCCTTCCGTGAGGCGCTGCGGGTCAACGATCACACCTGTGACTGGAAGCCCGACGTGCCGGTGCGGCTGTACGCCGGCGACAACGACACCGACGTGCCGATCGGCAACGCCCGGACATGCGCGCGCACCCTCGCCGAGCAGGGGGCGAGGGTGCGGGTGCTGGATATGGGGCCCGTCGACCACGGAGGGTCGTACCGGGCGGCGCTGGCCGGCATCGCGCGCTTCTTCGGCGGCGCGGTGGCCCGGCGCGGGGTGGCCTGAGGCCGGGGGGGCCGGGAGCCGGGTGGCTCAGTACCAGCCGTTGGCCTGCCAGAAGCTCCAGGCCTGGACCGGGCTGCCGTAGCGGGAGTTCATGTAGTCCAGACCCCACTTGATCTGGGTGGCCGGGTTGGTCTTCCAGTCGGTACCGGCGGAGGACATCTTCGAGCCCGGCAGGGCCTGGACCAGGCCGTAGGCGCCGGAGGAGCTGTTGGTGGCGGCGGGGTTCCAGCCGCTCTCGTGCTCGACGATCTTGCTGAAGGCGTTGAACTGCGCGGCGTCCGGGATCATCTTGTGCGCGATCGACTGGGCGGAGGAGGCCTGGGTGGTGGCGGCCTGGGCGGGCGCCGCGGTCAGGGCCAGACCGGCGGTGGCGGCAGCCAGAGCGGCGGCGGTGAGGGCCTTCTTCGGGGAAGCGATGCGGCGGATGAAGGAGACGGACACGGAGAACCTCTTACGTCGGGGACAAGGAATCGCCTGTATGCCGCAGCCCCCTGTGTGGGGACCTGCCGCATACGTCGGCACCGCGACCCGGTCGGGCTCGTGGTGCCTGGCGACGTCCACTACAGAAGCAGGCTCGATGAGCGTCCGCAATGACCCCTTTTACTAGTTGTGGCCGGATCGGCGGCAAAGGTCGCTCGTGTGGCGTGGGTCTCAAAGTGCAGGTCGGAAGGGGTGCACGAAGGGATGAATCGGACATAGCGAACAACGATCCCAGATCGTAGGTGACCTGCGTCATGTGGGGTGCTTCACCGGGGAGCTGACAGCCCGGATACGCCCCCTCACGCAGCGGGTGCGTCGAATGTGACCGTGGTCTCGAAAGCGGCACGCCTGGTGGCCCGGCGGAGCGCGCGCAGCAGCGCCGGGCCGAGAACCAGGGTCAGGACGACCGTGCAGACCGCCCGGCCCAGGTCCCAGCCCATGGAGGTGGTCAGGCAGTAGGCGACGAACCGGGCCAGGTTGGCGTGGACCGTCCCGTCCGGGTCGAAGGCGATGTTCGAGGTCAGGGCACCCATGAAGGGCCAGCCGGCCAGGTTCATGACCGTGCCGTAGGCGAAGGCCGCGAAGAAGCCGTAGACCGCCAGCAGGAGCCGCTCGCCCCGGCCGCGCAGCCGGACCTGGCCCGGGAGGAGTCCGGCGCCCATGGTGAACCAGCCCATCGCCAGCATCTGGAACGGCATCCACGGGCCGACCCCGCCCGTGAGCAGCGCGGACGCGAACATCGTCACCGAGCCGAGCACGAAGCCGAAGCCGGGGCCGAGCACCCGCCCGCTCAGCACCATCAGGAAGAACATGGGCTCGATCCCGGCCGTGCCCGCGCCGATCGGGCGCAGCGCCGCCCCGGTCGCGGCCAGCACGCCCACCATCGCGACGGCCTTCGGGCCGAGACCGGACTCGGAGATCGTCGCCGACACGACCGCGACCAGCAGGATCAGCAGGCCCGCGAACAGCCAGGGCGCGTCCTCGGTGTGCGCGCCGATCTGCGAGCTGGGCGGGGCGAGGAAGGGCCAGCAGAAGCCGACCACGCCGACCGCGCTGACCAGGACCAGGGCGGCGAGGGAACGGGGGCCGAGCCGGACGGCGCGGACCCGGACTCGGGAGGTGGTGGTCATGCCAGGGCCTCCCGGACCTCGGCGACGGTCAGCCAGGGCTGCGGGGCCAGGATCTTGGTGACCTGCGGGGCGAAGGAAGGGGAGGAGACCACGATCTCCGCCGTCGGGCCGTCGGCGATCACCTCGCCGTCGGCGAGCAGCACCACCCGGTGCGCGATCTCCGCCGCCAGCTCCACGTCGTGCGTGGCCAGCACGATCGCGTGTCCCTCGGCGGCCAGCTCCCGCAACACGGTGACCAGGCGGGCCTTGGCCGCGTAGTCCAGGCCCCGGGTCGGCTCGTCGAGCAGAAGAAGGGGAGGCCGGGCGGTCAGCACGACCGCCAGGGCGAGCGCCAGACGCTGGCCCTCGGACAGGTCGCGGGGGTGGGTGTCGTCCGTGATGTCCGGCAGCAGCTCGGACACCAGGGCCCGGCAGGTGCCGGGCGCGGCGCCCGCGTCCCGGTCGGCGGCCGTGCACTCGGCGGCCACCGTGTCCGCGTACAACAGGTCCCGCGGCTCCTGCGGCACGAGTCCGACCCGGCGCACGAGGTCCCGGGGCGGGGTCCGATGCGGTACGGCCCCGCCGACGCGGACGGTACCGGCGGTGGGCTCCACCAGCCCGACGAGGGAGCCGAGCAGCGTGGACTTCCCGGCGCCGTTGCGCCCCATCAGCGCGACCGTCTCCCCGGGGGCCACGGTCAGGTCGATGTGCCGCAGGGCCGTGATCCCGCCCCGGCGGATCGCCAGAGAGCGGACCTCGGCGATCTGTGGGGGAGTGGGGGAGTCGGGGGCTGCGGCCCGGCGGAAGAGACGGCGCCGGGGGGACGGCAGCGGGAGGTGCGGGGTGGCGGTGGCGGTGGCGGCGTACTGCCGCGGCAGTACGCCGGTCTGCCGAGCCTGGGCCAGTCGTTCCCGCAGGTCAGCGGCGCGCCGGCGGGCGTTCCGCACCGTCAGGGGCAGCGGGGTCCAGCCGGCCAGGCGGCCCAGGTCCACCACCGGTGGGTACACCGGGGAGACGGACATCACCTCGGCCGGGTCGCCGTGCAGCGGGGCGGCGCCCGGGGAGGGCATCAGCACGACCCGGTCGGCGTACTGGATCACGCGCTCCAGGCGGTGCTCGGCCAGCAGGACCGTCGTGCCCAGGTCGTGGACCAGGCGCTGCAGGACCGCCAGGACCTCCTCCGCGGCGGCCGGGTCGAGCGCCGAGGTCGGCTCGTCGAGGACCAGCACCCGCGGGTGCGGGGTGAGGACCGAGCCGATCGCGACCCGCTGCCGCTGTC
Source organism: Streptomyces sp. NPDC101165 (assembly GCF_044768135.1). Lineage (NCBI taxonomy): Bacteria > Bacillati > Actinomycetota > Actinomycetes > Kitasatosporales > Streptomycetaceae > Streptomyces > Streptomyces sp. NPDC101165. Next base: position 95,140 of record NZ_JBIWPG010000008.1, read on the forward strand.
CGCCGGAGAGCGTGGCGATCGGGCGGTCGCGCAGGTCGACCAGGCCCAGCAGGTCCAGCGTCTCCTCCACCCGGCGCCGCATCACCTCCGGGGCGATCCCCAGCGACTCCATGCCGTAGGCGAGTTCGTCCTCCACCGTGTCCGTCACGAAGTGCGCGAGCGGGTCCTGCCCCACCGTGCCGACCACGTCCGCGAGTTCGCGCGGCTTGTGGGTCCGGGTGTCCCGGCCGGCCACCGTGACACGGCCGCGCAGGGTGCCGCCGGTGAAGTGCGGGACCAGCCCGCTGACCGCGCCCAGCACCGTCGACTTGCCGACCCCGGACGGGCCGACGAGCAGCACGAGTTCGCCCTCGGGGACCTCGAAGTCCACGCCCCGGACGGTCGGTTCGGCCGCGCCCTCGTAGGTGACGCTGACCTCCTCGAAGCGGATCACGACGGCTCCTCGGGGTCCTGGGGTTCCTTGGGGACGATGAAGGCGGGCAGCAGGGCCAGCAGGACCGCCGCAGCGGGCCACAGCGGGAGGGAGGGGGCCACCAGGGGTACGACGCCGGGGTACAGCGCGTCCGGGTCGCGTACGGAGGCGAGCGCGAGCAGCGCGGCGACCGCGGCACCCGAGCCCGCGACCAGCCACGCGTGCACACCCCACGACTCCGGGCGGTACCGGGTGCGCGGGGTACGGCGGCCGCCCAGGCGCAGGCCCGCGAGCGCGGCGACGACCCCGGCCCCCAGCACCGGCAGCCCGTACGCACCGCCCTCCGCGGTGAGCAGCCCGTACGTCCCCGCACACACGCCGAGCAGGCCCCCGAGGGTGAGCGCGGACGTCGTACGGCGCACCCGGGCGGGGACGGCGGCGGTACGGCCGTAGCCGCGGGCGTCCATCGCGGCGGCGAGGGCGACCGAACGCTCCAACGCGCTCTCCAGGACCGGCAGTCCGACCTGGAGCAGGCCCTGTATCCCGCGGTCCGGGCGGCCGCGCAGCCGACGGGCGGCGCGCAGCCGCTGGACGTCGGCGATCAGGTGCGGCGCGAAGGTGAGCGCGACGACCACGGCCACACCGATCTCGTACAGGGCGCCGGGCAGGGACTTGAGCAGACGCGCCGGGCCGGCCAGGGCGTTGGCGGCGCCGACACAGATGAGGAGGGCGGCGAGCTTCAGACCGTTGTAGCCGGCGAAGAGCAGCGCTTCCGCGGTGACCTCGCCGCCGAGCCGGATGCCCTGCGCCCAGTGGGGGAGGGGCACTTCGGGGAGGGTGAGCAGGACGTGCGTACCGGGGATCGGGGAGCCGAGGACGACCGTGAACGCGAGGCGGATGAGCAGCACGGCGACGGCGAGCTTGACGAAGGCGGTGTAGGAGCGGGCCCAGGGCGCGCTGGAGCGGTGGGTGGCCACCACATAGCCCGCCGCGGCCATGAGGAGGCCGAGGAGGAGCGGGTTGGTGGTCCGGGTGGCGGCGGTACCGAGCCCGAGGGACCAGAGCCACCAGGCGCCGGGGTGGAGCGGGGCGCGGTGCTGCTGCCGGGCGGGGGTGGGCTTCGCCTGCCCGCGCCGGCGGGGTGCAGATGCGGCCGACGGGGCCGCAACTCCCCAGGGGCGCGGGCCGTGTCGATCTGCGGCTCCGCCGCGTGGGCGCGACCAGCCCCCACCAGCCCGCGTCCGGGGACTACGCATTCCTGCGCCGCCGGGCCTGCCACACCGCCGCCCCGCCCAGGAGGACGACCGCGCCGACGCCGATCGGCAGGCCGAGGGAGGGGCCGCTGTCCTTCTGTCGGGGCTGTGGCTGCCCGCCGGCAGCCGTCGGCCTCTGCTCCGCGCCGTCGGCCGACACCTGCTCCCCGCACCCCTTGTGGGGATACCCGGCGATCGCGCACAACAGGGCGTTGGTGTCGTAGCGGAGCGGCTTGGCGACGGCTGCCAGGGCCTCGGCCGTCGTCGCGTCGGGGGAGACGCGTGCGCAGGCTCTGCGCCGGGTGGGCGGGGTCTCGCCGGACGGGGCGTCCGCGGGCGTGCCGAAGTCGATGACGAGGGCGACCCGCTTCGTACCCGGCTTCGCGGGCGTCCCCGCGCAGATCGTGCCGAAGTCCGCCGTGCCGCGCGGCCGGCTCGCGTCCGCGGAGTCCTCGCTCACCGCGAAGCGGAAGCCCTGGACCGCGCCGTCGTCGGGACGCGCGGTCGACGGGCCCTGGGTGGCGTACGTCCAGCGGCCGCCGTCCCGCTCCCAGAACGACCAGTAGCGGTAACCGGTGGCGTGCGCCTGGGCGGCACCGGCGACGAGGACGAGCGCGGCGACCAGCAGGGCCGCGGCACGGCGGACGGCGGTCACAGCTGCTGCCGCTTCCGGCGGCCGCTGAGCAGGATGCCGATGCCGACGCCGAAGACGAGGCCGGCACCGACGATCCACCAGACATTGATGCCCGAGTCGTGCTCGGCGCGCTTGCCGGGCTCAGCGGTGGGGGCGGCCTTCTGCGGCGCCGGGCCCGTCGCGTCGAGCGCCTGCACCAGGTCCGTGCCGCCGAAGTCGTGCGGGTCGTCCCCCATCGCGTGCGCGGCGAAGACCAGCTCGGCGTAGGCGGCCGGGCCGCTCTGCTGCGCCCACTTCACCGCGTTCTTCTCCAGCCAGGCGTACGGCTTCTTCGCCTGCCGGGTCCAGCCGTTCGCGGCGAGGGCGACGACCGAGTCCGCCGTGTTGCCGTAGTCGGGCTGGTCCTTGGCCCCGGGCAGGGCGGACTTCAGGTACCCGTCGGCGGTCATGGCCGCACCCAGGTAGGCGGAGCCGTTGCGCGCCACCTGCTCCGGGGTGAGCGGCTTGCCGGAGTCGGCGCAGGCGTTGCCCTGCTCCGGGGCCTTCCCGGCCTTCGGCGCGAAGCCCTTGCCGAGCGCGCCCAGCACGCCGGCCGCCGTCGCGTCCGCGTTGGCGGCCAGCTTGCCCTTCTTGTCCGGCTGGTAGGCGAGCGCTCCGCCCCCGGTGCCGTCGCACGGCAGGGACCACTCGGCGAGCAGGTCGTACGGGTTCTTGCCCTTCAGGTGCAGCTGGGCGGGGTCCTGGCCGACCGCGGCGAACGCGCCGACGACGACGCCGGTGGAGTTGGTGTCGCTCGGGGCGCCGGGCGTGTAGCCCCAGCCGCCGTCCTTGTTCTGCAGCGTCGTCAGCCAGACCAGGGCCTTGCGGACCTCGGCGTCGTGACCGCCGACCGCCTGCAGCGCCTGGACGGCGGCGGCCGTGCTGTTGGTGTCGGGCTGGGCGCCGCCCTTGCCCTCGCAGGCCTTGGCCGTGTCGGCCCGGAACGCGGCGAAGCCGCCCTTGTCGCACTGCTGCCCGACCAGCCAGTTCACGGCCGAGGCGGCCGGACGGTAGCCGAGCGTCCGCTGGGCGAGCAGGGCGAACGACTGGCGCCAGACGCCGTCGTACGTGGGGTCCGTCCTGCCGAACAGGCCGGCCGGGACCGTCACCTTCGGGGGCGCGGACGGGGACGGGTCGGCGGCCATGGCGGGTGCGGCGGTGGCCAGCACACCTACGGCGGCGAGAGCCGCTGCACTGCGGCGGACGTTCATGGTCGGCGACTGCCTCTCCTGCGGGGAACCGGCAGCGCACGGGAACACCCGGGCGGCTCGGCTCCGTAAACCTCGACGGTGCCGTGCGCTGCGGGTCGCCGCGCACGCGAGCCGGTCAACGTCCCGGGCGAGGCAGTCCGGCTCACCGTCCCGGGGGGACAGTTCACGATTGGGGTATCCCCTGCTCGAGCGAAGTCGAGAGCTTGGGGAAGGGTCAGCGCCGGAATTGCACCGGCTTCCCCCCGTACGGGTGTGATGACGACTCCGCCACTTTACCGGCAGCCGCGCGCGGCCCGAGGGGTGGCTGTGGGCACACGGAGACGGTGACCGGGGTCACGGTCATGGCAGCTGGGGGAGGGTGCGGCAGGCGTGGCGCCCGGCCGACGGGCACGGGGTCGAAGGGGCCTGTCCGCTGCGGGTGTTGGCCCGCTAGGCCGCGAACGGCCGGGCCGGCGGGGCCGGTGGGGTGACGGCCACGGTCAGGTGGCGGGCCATGCGGCGCAGGGTGTGCGCGCAGTCCGCCGGGGTCTCGCCCTCCGCCACCCAGTGCGCGAGGCGGTCCTCGGGGTCCGCGTGGGCGGCCGCCGTGACGTGGTCGCCGGGCTGCCGGGTGAGGACCATGCGCTCGGCGGACGGCTCGTACGCGGCGGCCGGGTCCATGTCCAGGTGGGTCAGCCGGCCGGTCGTGGCCGGGTAGGCGAACTGGATCGAGGCCGCCCGCTGCCGGGTCGGCGTCACGTCCGGGAGCCGGCCGACGGCCAGAGCGGCGGCGGCCCGGGCGAGGTCGACACCGGTGGCCCGCTCGACCAGCAGCGGGATCAGATCGCCGGGCAGGTGCGGCAGGACGTCCGTGACGCGGGGGCCGCGGGCCGTGAGCCGCAGGCCGATGTGGGCGACGGTGTGCGTGAGGCCGAGCGCGCGCACGGTCCGCTCCACCGTCTGCCGCAGGAAGCGGTTGTGCAGCAGCCCGTCGTGGGCGTGCACGGAGTGCCGCAGCGGCTGCCGGGCGGGCGGCGGGCCCGGTGCCGTGCGGGTCAGTGCGGCGATGCGGACCTCGTCGTCCAGGACGACGGTCTCGGCGCGGACGAGCGGGGCCTCGGTGTCCTCCCGGCCGGCCGGGGCGATCCCGTGCCGGGCGAGCAGCACCTGCGACGCGGTCGGGTCGGCGCAGGCGGCGGCCGTCTCGTACGGGATGCCGGGCAGGCCCAGCCGGGCCGCGATGTGTGCGGCGGCGGGCAGGTACTGCCTGGTCCAGGTCAGTACGCCGCTCACCCCGTGCCGTAACGCGTAGCGCGCGATCGCCTCCGCGGTGGCCGCGTCCAGGCCGGGGTCGGCCGCGATGTGGCCGGCCAGGTACGGACGTGCCCAGACGGGCGGGGACGGGTCGACCAGCACCACCGGGTGGACTGCCGCGATCCGCTCCAGCGGGTACGCGTCGTACGCGGCCCGGTGGCTCACTCCGAGGAGAAGGACGGCATGCGGCATCGGGGGCTCACCTTCGTGGGGAGAAGGCGGACAGAGGTACGCCCCGGATGCTGCTCCCCCATAGGCAGCACCCGAGGCGGGTCGATCTTGCTCTCTGTGCCCCGATCCTCACCCACCGCACCCTCAACTGTCAACGATTGCTGCCTAATTCCGCAGCGAGAGTTGTCACGTCTGGTCGGCGCACTGGTGACCGGGTAGCCTCGCGTCAGCTCAGCCACGGAACGGACGACACGCCCAGGGGGGACCTCGGTGAGTGACGCCTACGCCCCGCTGGCCGATGTACTCGACCGCCTCGGCGAGCTGACCGGCCGGCCCGGCCGGCTGCCGGAGGTCCTGGACGTTGCCGGCCTCTCCCACCGCACCGGCATCCCGGTCGGCGTCGTCGTCGAGCTGCTCTCGGGCGGCCGGGCGTCGGAGGGATGCCTCGCCGGGCGGGTGCGGCAACGGCTGGACTTCATCCGCGAGACCCGGCGCCGGCCCGACGGCAAGCGGTACTCGCTGGACGAGCTGGCCCGGATCGCCGGAACCAGCCGGCAGTGGCTGAGCGAGTGGCGCAAGAGCGGAATGCCGAGCCTCGAACACATCGACCGGTTGCGCAGGTTCTTCGGTCTGCCCGCGGGTTTCTTCACCGCGGACGAACCGGAGGCGCTGCACGAGGCGTTGCAGCCGGTGCTGCAGGTCCTGGAGGCGGAGGCGGACCCGCTGCTGCGGCTGCGGGAGAGCGGACTGGTCCGACTGGCCGCGCGGGCGCCGCAGATGAACGCCCGTCAGCTGGCCACGCTCGCGGACCTGGCGGAGATGATCATCGCGTCCGAGCAGGCCGGGGGCGCCGGGGAAGCGGCGGGTGCCGGGGCCGCGAAGGGCGGGGACCTGAGGGGCGCCGGGCGTGTCTGATGCGCTTCCGGCCGTAACTGATCCAGATCTGGCCGTAAATGATCGTTGCGAGTGCGGGAACGTGCCGTTACCTTCTTCCCCGCCTTATGGTCGCCGCACGCCCGCCGACCGCAAGGACGACGCATGAGCCCCGACCGATCGCCGAAGTCCCGCAGACCCACCAGGTCGCCGAAGCGGTTCCTCGACCGGCTCGTCCGTGACACCGCCCGGACACTGACCCCGCCCACCGAGCCGAAGGCGTTCCTGCACGCGGTCTGCGCCACGCTCAGCCCGCAGCTGGACCGCCCGGTCCGGCTGAAGTTCGTCAACTTCCCGCCGGGCCTGGACGTCTCCGGGGTCACCTTCGCCATGGACGAGCAGTACGTCGTCGTGGTCGAGGACCGGGCGCCCGACGAGCACAAGTTCGTCATCGCGGGGCACGAGATCGGCCACATCCACTACCAGACGCTGGACGTGCACTACCCGGCCGGCATGCCCGCCGCGGCACGCCGGCTGCTGTCCCAGGCCGAGGAGGACATCCCCTGGGACCAGGTGGTCGCCATGGCCACCCGGTCGCCCGCCGCGGCGGCGGCCGAGGCGGAGTGGGAGGCCGAGGAGTGCGGGCTGCGGCTGGCGGCCAAGTTCTCCAAGGTCGTCGGTCCGGGCGCGGCGGCCGGGTGGACGACGCAGGACACCCTCACCGGGCGGCTGTCGTCCTCGCTGGGCAACATCGGCGGGCCGTGATGCGCTGGGACATGGCGGGTTCGTTCGCCGCCTACGCCGTCCCCGCGGTGCTGCTCGCGGTGGCCTTCGTCATCAAGCTGCCGCTGCTGAGACGGGCCTGGCAGGACCCGATCCTGCGGGCCACCGCGCTGCTGCTCGGCATCGGCGCGGTCGTCTTCGCCTCGTTGCCGCCGGGCAATCTGCACCACCTCAACGAGATCACCGGCATCCCCAACTTCGCGGGCCTCTGGGTCTATTCACTCCTCACCGCCTACTGCGGGGCCTGCCTCTGGCTGATCATCACCTGGCGCGAGCCCCCGTCCGCGGTGCGCAGCCGGCGTACCCGCACGGTGTGGATGGTCTACGGCGCCATCATCCTCGGCCTGTGGACGACGTTCCTGCTCGGCGACCACCACGTCGAGCGGCTGCGGGACCTCGACACCTACTACGCCAACACGCCCTGGATGCGTGAGTTCGCGCTGCTCTACCTGGTCGCGCACATGGTGTCCGCGCTGGTCGCGGCGGGCATCCTGTGGGCCTGGTTCAAGGAGGTCGAGGACACCTGGCTGCGCCGGGCCGTGGTCTTCCTCCAGGTCGCCTACGCGCTCGGGCTCATCTTCGACGTCGCCAAGCTCGCCGCGATCGGCGCGCGCTGGAGCGGCCGTGACTGGGACTGGCTGTCGACGTACGTCGCCCCGCCGTTCGCCATCGCCGAGGCGGGACTGGTCGCCGTCGGCTTCATCGCCGGACAGGCCGGCCCGGTCGTCGACGAGCGCCGCAGCCTCGTCCGCACCCACCGGCGCCTCAAGCCCCTGTGGCAGGCGATGCTCGTCGTCACGCCCCCGGCCGCCCCGGCGACCGGCCGGGTCAGCGGCGCCGACCTGCGCCTGGAACTGCGCCGGGCCGCCATCAACGACGGCCTCCTCAAACTCTCCCCGCACCTCAGCCCCGCCCGCCGCCACCGGGCCCATCAGGCGGCGACGGCGGCCGGCCACCCCGACTCCGTGGCCCGGGGCATCGCCGGGGCGGTGGACATCCTGATCGCCACGGACATCCTGCGCTCGCCGGGGACCGGGGACGAGCCGCCGGAGACAGGGCACATGGAGCCGGCGCCCGCGGACGGGTCCGGGTTCGGGCCCGGCCCCGTGTCCGGCGGCAGCCCGGAGCGCGACAGCGAGCTGGAGTGCATCGCGCAGGCTCTGCGGTTCCACTCGTCGGTTGTCGAAACGTTCCGCCGGGAGGCGGTCGCCACAGAAGGTCTCACCATTCATGCCTGACACAGCCACCGCCCGCCGTACCGCGATCGTCATCGGCGGGAGCACGGCCGGCATGCTCGCCGCCTCCGTGCTCGCGAGCCGCTTCCACGAGGTCACGATCGTCGAGGCGGACCGGCTGCCGGAGGGCCCCGAGCCGCGCAAGGGGCTGCCGCAGGCCCGCCACGCCCACCTGCTGTGGTCCGGCGGGGTGGCCGCGCTGGAGGAACTGCTGCCGGGTGTCACCGGGGAACTGGTCGGCAGGGGGGCCGGGCTGATCGACGTGATGACCGACCTGGTGAGCAAGGCGCCCTCGGGGCAGTGGTTCCGGCGGTTCACCGACTCCCGGCACCACATGATCGTCTGCAGCCGGGACCTGCTGGACGCGGTGATCCGGGCCGACGTCCTCGGCCGGCGCCGGATCACGCTGCGGGACGGGACGCGGGTCGCGGGCCTCGCGGGCGACAAGGGGCGGGTGACGGGAGTCCGCGTGCCCGACGGGCCGCGCGGACAACTCGCCACCCTCCACGCCGACCTGGTGATCGACGCCGGTGGCCGCGCCTCCCAGGCGCACAAGTGGCTGCGGGAGCTGGGCCACGCCCCGGTGGAGGAGCGGGTGGTCGACGCGGGCGTCGCCTACGCCAGCCGGGTCTACGCGGCCCCCGACGGCACGGCCGCCCTGCGCTACCCGGTCGTGAACGTCCAGGCCGACCCGCGCGACGCGCCCGGGCGGGGCGGAGTCGTCGTACCGATCGAGGGCGACCGCTGGCTGGTCACACTCTCGGGCACGCGTGGCGGCCGGCCGACCGCCGACCCCGACGAGTTCGAGCACTTCGCGCTCACCGGACTCAAGGACCCGATCATCGGCCACCTCATCGCCGGGGCCAAGCCGCTCACCGACCCGGTCACCACCCGCAGCACCGCCAACCGCCGCCGCTACTACGAGAGTTCCGACACCTGGCCGGACGGCTTCGCGGTCATCGGGGACGCCGTCGCCGGCTACAACCCCGTCTACGGCCACGGCCTCTCCGTCGCCGCGCAGAGCGTGCAGGAACTCGGCCGGGTCCTCGACCGCCACGGCCCCGCCGCGCCCGGCACCGCCCGCCGCATCCAGCGCGCGGTGGCCCGGCCGGTCGGCAACGCCTGGAACCTGGCCGTGGGCCAGGACGCGTACTACCCCGGCGCCGCACCCCAGCCGCCGACCGCCGTCGAGCGGCTGCTCACCGCGTACGTCGACAAGGCGGTCGCCGCCGGATCCGGGAACCCGCGCGCCCTGCGCGGCCTGCTGGACGTGATGAGCCTGAAGACCCCGCCGACCCGCCTCTTCGCCCCCGACATGCTGTGGACGATCTGCTTCGGACCCCGCAGGGGCCCCCTGCCCGGCCCGCCGCTGAGCCGGACCGAACGGGAGGCGGCCGGGCTCAGCTGACCTTCGGCGTCGGGCCCGCGAACGCCAGGTGCAGAACGCGGGTCTCCAGCAGCCATCGGCCGTCGGTCCGCCGGAAGGCGTCTTCGTAGTGGCCGACCTGGACGGGTGGTTCGGCGGGGACGAGGCCGCCCCGATGGTCGTCGACGCGGTAGGTCGAGAAGTACGAGACGGCGGTGGCCGTGTCCGGGGACGTCACGGTGACGAGGACGTTGGACATCAGGCGGCGCGAGAGCCGGTCGGCCGGGCGGGAGCCGAAGTACTCGCGCAGCGCCTCCCGGCCCTTGACCAGGCGTTCGCCCGCCGGCCACGCCCAGCTGCCGTCCTCGGTGAACAGCTCGGCCACGGAAGACGGTTCACCGAGATCGAGCCGGTGGACGAAGTCGAGGATCAGGCGCTCGCAGGCGCGTTCGCCGAAGAGTTGCTCCAGAGGGTCCATGAGGCCATCCAACAGCCCCCTCTCCCTCCCGCGATCCACTCACACCGCCACATACGCCACCGGCTCGCTCCCCGCCACCGGCTCCGCGCGCCCCAGCTTCACCAGACGCCGCAGGTGGGCCTCGGCCTCCGAGACCGCGATGTTCCTCGACGGGTACGGGATTTCCTGCCAGGGGCGGTTCCACTCCATGCGCTCGGCCAGCTGCCAGGGTGTGAGCGGCTCGGAGAGGAGGGCCAACAGGTCCGTGAGGCGGTCCTCGTGGTGGGTGAGCAGCTGTCGTACCCGGGCCGGTGCGTCGGTGAAGGCGTACTGGTGGGCGGGGAGCACCTCGGCCGGGGTGAGGCGGCCGACCCGCTCCAGGGAGTCCAGGTAGTCGCCGAGAGGATCGGTCACCGTGGCGTCGTCGGGGTCCTCGTACAGGCCGATGTGCGGGGTGATCTCCGGGAGGACGTGGTCGCCCGAGAACAGGCGCCCGCTGCCGCTGCCGGGCAGCTGGGCCGGATGCTCCTCCTCCAGGTGCAGGCAGACGTGGCCGGGTGTGTGGCCCGGGGTCCAGATCGCGCGCAGCCGCCGGCCCGGCAGGCCGAGGAGTTCGCCGGGGACGATCTCGCGGTCGGGCAGGGCGGGGGTGAGTCCGGGGAAGGTGCGGCGGCGGGCGGCGCGCAGCGGAGCGACGTGCTCCTCGGGCGCGCCCGCCGCCGTGAGCTTGGCGGCCATGTACGCGTACCAGCGCTCCGGACGCGTCTCGCGCGTCCTGCGCACGATCGCCGCGTCGGCCGCGTGCATCGCCACCCACGCCCCGGAGGCCTCGCGGACCTGCCCCGAAAGACCGTGGTGGTCCGGGTGGTGGTGGGTGACGACCACCCCGTGCACCTCCGCGACCGAGGTGCCGCAGGCCGCCAGCCCGGCGGTCAGGACCTCCCAGGACGCCGGGTCGTCCCAGCCCGAGTCCACCAGCACCGGGCCCCGGTCGGTGTCCACGACGTACACCAGCGTGTACCCGAGCGGGTTGTCCGGAATGGGGACCTGGATGGACCGTACGCCCCCGCCGTGATCGAACGTCTCCGTCATGTGCCCTCCACCCCGCCGCCCGCACCCCACGACCGGTGCCCACTATAACCAGAACTGACTGATCGTCAGATATCCAAGTGCCGCTGCTTTAACCCTTTGCCGCGTCCGAGCCGGAGCAACTACGTTCTCCGGGCCGCCGATCACCCAGGCCGATGGAGACATCTTGACCATACGCATCACCCCGCTGACCGACCCCGATGCGGGACCGTCCTCCCGCCGTCCGGCGTGGCTGGCCTCCGACGCCGACGGAGTCCCCGTCGGGTCGGCGTTCCTGCGCCTCTTCACGAGGGCCGGGCAGGAGCATCTCGCCGAACTGGAGCTGCGGGTCCACCCGGCCGAGCGGCGGAGGGCCATCGGCACCCGGCTCCTGGAGGCGGCCGTGGCCGCCGCGCGCGAGGACGGCCGGCGCTGCGTCATCACCCAGGCCGAGGCCGGCTCTCCCGGTGCCGGGTTCCTGTCGGCCCGGGGCTTCCACAGGGTCCTGACCCTGGTCTTCACCCGGCTCCCGCTGGCCGAGGCGGACGCCACGGCTCTCACCGCGATCATCGAGGAGCCGCACCCCGGCTACCGGCTGACCTCCTGGGAGGGCACGGTTCCCGACGACCTCGCCGAGACGTATGTCGAGTCGCGTCACGCCATGGACGACATGCCGATGGGCAGCACCGACTTCGGCACGGTGACCTGGGACCTGGGGCGGGTCAGGGCCGCCGCCGCGGCCGTCGAGAAGCGGGGCGATCTGCTGCACACCGTCGCCGCCGTCGACGAGTCGGACGGCTCGATCGCCGGGTTCACCGAACTGGTGGTCCCCGGCGACGGCAAGGGCGACGGCCAGCACTACGGCACCGGCGTCCTCCCCCGGCACCGCGGCCATGACCTCGGCCGCTGGATGAAGGCCGCCTCCGTCCGGCACGCCCTCGAACGGCACCCCGATCTCGGCGGCCTGCTGACCGACACCGCCGACAACAACCCGTACATGATGCGCATCAACGACGCCCTCGGCTATGCGCCGACCCACACGACGTTCGAGTACCAGCTCGACCTCTGACGTCTGGCCTACCGCGACTAGAACTGGTATCAGTTCTGAAACAGCGTCAGAAACAGGCGGTGCGGCGGGAGGCGGTCGGCCATGACGGAGCTCGTGGAACACGGACAGCTGTTCATCGGCGGGGAGTTGACCGACCCGCTGGGCGGGGACGTCATCGAGGTGATCTCCCCGCACACCGAGGAGGTCATCGGCCGGGTGCCGCACGCCTCCAAGGGGGACGTCGACCGGGCGGTGGCCGTCGCGCGCCGCGCCTTCGACGAAGGCCCCTGGCCACGCGCCTCGTTGGCCGAGCGGATCGAGGTCGTCACCCGGATCAAGGACGGCATCCTCGCCCGGCACGAGGAGATCGCCCGCGTGATCTCCTCGGAGAACGGCTCGCCGTACTCCTGGAGCGTCCTCGCCCAGGCGCTCGGCGCGATGATGGTGTGGGACTCGGCGATCAAGGTCGCGCAGAGCTTCCCGTACGAGGAGCGCCGCGACGGCGTCCTCGGCCCGATCCTCGTGACGCGCGAACCGGTCGGCGTGGTCGCGGCCGTCGTCCCGTGGAACGTCCCGCAGTTCGTCGCCGCCGCCAAGCTCGCGCCCGCGCTGCTGACCGGCTGCACGGTCGTGCTCAAGCCGTCCCCGGAGTCGCCGCTGGACGCGTACCTCCTCGGCGAGATCGCGCGCGAGGCCGGGCTGCCCGAGGGCGTCCTGTCCATCCTCCCCGCCGACCGCGAGGTCAGCGAGTACCTGGTCGGGCACCCCGGCGTCGACAAGGTGTCCTTCACCGGCTCGGTCGCCGCCGGCAAGCGGGTGATGGAGGTGGCCGCCCGCAACCTCACCCGCGTCACCCTGGAGCTGGGCGGCAAGTCGGCGGCGGTCGTGCTGCCGGACGCGGACGTCCAGGCGGCCGTGTCGGGCATCGTCCCGGCGGCCTGGATGAACAACGGTCAGGCGTGTGTCGCCCAGACCCGCATCCTCGTCCCGCGCACCCGCTACGACGAGTTCGCGGACGCCTTCGCGCAGGCGGCGAACGCCCTGAAGCTCGGCGACCCGCTGGACCCGGCCACCCAGGTCGGCCCCCTGGTCGCCCGGCGCCAGCAACAGCGCAACCTCGACTACATCCGCATCGGCCAGGAGGAGGGCGCCAAGATCCTCACCGGCGGCGGCCGTCCGCCCGGCCTGGAGCGCGGCTGGTACGTCGAACCGACCCTCTTCGGTGACGTCGACAACTCCATGCGCATCGCCCGCGAGGAGATCTTCGGCCCCGTGATCTGCCTGCTGCCGTACGGCGACGAGCAGGAGGCCGTGAAGATCGCCAACGACTCGGACTACGGCCTGTCCGGCAGTGTGTGGACGGCCGACGTCGAGCACGGCATCGAGGTCGCCCGGCAGGTCCGCACCGGCACCTACTCCGTCAACACCTTCAGCCTGGACATGCTCGGCCCGTTCGGCGGCTACAAGAACTCGGGCCTGGGGCGGGAGTTCGGCCCCGAGGGCTACGGCGAGTATCTGGAACACAAGATGATCCACCTCCCGGCGGGGGCATAGCTCATGGGCGACCGCTGGCACGTCGAGGTCGACCGGTCCGTGTGCATCGGCTCGGCCCAGTGCCTCCACCACGCCCCGGACGGCTTCCGTCTCGACTCCGCCCGCCAGTCCCACCCGGTGGAACCGGACACCGACGCGAGCGAACAGGTCCTGGAGGCCGCCGAGAGCTGCCCGGTGGAAGCCATCATGATCACGCTGGTGGGCAGCGCGGAGCCGGTGTTCCCGCCCGAGGACTAGCGGTGTCGGAGCCGCGGGGCACTCTCCTGCGGTTCCGAAGATCTTCGTACCGACCGGGGTGGGAAAGCGTGCGCAGGTCCGAGGCCGAGCGGCTGATCGACGAGGCCTACGAGGCGTGGGACGCCGAGGAGTGGCTCACCGCGGCCGGTCTGCTGGAGCGGGTCCTCGCGCACTACCCGGACGAGAAGCGCAGCGCGGTGTGGTGGTACGACGCCGCGCTCGCCCACAAGATGCTGCGCAACTGGGCGAAGGCGTACGAGCCGGGCCGCGAGGCCGCCGCCCGCGCCCCGCGCGGCGAGGGCGACCCGGCGTACTGGAACCTCGGCATCGCCGCCACCATCCAGCGCGACTGGACCACCGCCCGCGAGGCGTGGGCCGGCTTCGGCATCGACCTCCCGGACGGCGAGGGCGAGATCAACGGCCGCTTCGGCGCGGCCTGTGTGCGCCTGGACACCGGCGGCGAACGCGAGGTCGTCTGGATCGACCGCCTCTGCCCTACCCGCGGCCGGGATGGGGGCACCTCCCTGCTCGAACGAAGTTGAGAGCTCGGGGGAGAACGTGCCCTGATCGGTCTGTTCCTGGAGCAGGGCTACGGCGCCGAGCCGGCGAGCAGCTTCGAGGTCCTGTGCGCCTGCTGCAGCGAGGGCACCCACGAACAGGAGCGCACGGTCCACGCGGGAGCACAGAGCGTGTCCCTGGCCGCCCCCGAGTCGGAGGCCCGCCGCCTGCTGGAGCAGTGGGCCGGCGAGGTGCTGCCGGGGCGGAGCTGGAGCGGGCTGGAGCCGGTCGCCCAGGCGTGGCTGCAGGTCGGCACCATGGCAGAAAATAATCCGATTTGCCTGGTTCTTTCGTGCGGCATCGGGACTATCCTGGAAGCAGCCTACGAGGCGAGTGAGGGAGTCCGACCGGAGTAGCCGACTTTGGCGTGAAGTACATGCATCCGCCGAGGCCGACAGCGACGGTAGGGCTGAGAGGCCGAAAAGCAGCAGTCAGGCTCGACGGCGACCCCCATCACCTGATCCGGACCATGCCGGCGAAGGGAACCCGTCTCGTAGGTTTCGCCTGTTCAGCGACGGTTCGTCGCGTCCGGCTCCGTCAGGTCGATCAGTCGGCACACCGTCTCGATGTCGATCTTCACCTGGGCGATGGAGGCGCGGCCCGAGAGCCAGGTGATCAGCGCCGAGTGCCAGGTGTGCTCGATGACGCGGACCGCGGAGAGCTGCTCGGGGGTCGGGTGTTCCAGGCCCACCGCGTCCAGGATGATCGCCGTGGTCTGCCGGGAGACCTGGTCGACCTCGGGGGAGACGCTGCGGTCGGCGAAGGTCAGGGCGCGGACCATCGCGTCGGCCAGGTGCGGCTCGCGCTGCAGCGCGCGGAAGGCCCGCATCAGGGTCTCCGCCACCCGCTCGGCCGCCGTGTCGCCCGCCGGCGGCTTCTTGCGCAGCGTCCCGTGCATGTGCTCCAGCTGGTCCTGCATCGTGGCGACCAGCAGATGCACCTTGGACGGGAAGTAGCGGTACAGCGTGCCGAGGGCCACCTGTGAGGACTCGGCGACCTCGCGCATCTGTACGGCGTCGAAACCGCCCCGGCTGGCCAGCTGCGCGCTCGCGTGCAGGATCCGGCGGCGGCGGGCCTCCTGCCGCTCGGTCAGCGGCGCCGAAGGGGGCCGGACGCTATTGGCTTCCAGCTTGGATTCCGCAGGCATGGGTCCCGTTCCGTGACAGTCGGTGAGGGTGTCTGTAGGGCTTGTGATCATCCTGCACGGCGGGGGTCGTCGTCGTGGCGTGAATCACCTGATCCACTGCTCACATGGCCCCTACCTGCCGGTAGATTCAGAGCCTCTTGAACGATCAAGTCTGAAACTTGTTCTAGATTAGCGTCCCGTCGTAGTCTCGCGGGACAGTGCAGGGAGAAGGGGGTCCAGAGTGACCGCTGAGGCCAGGGAGGCCGGGTCCCCGAAGGACCTTGCAGCCGACGGCGAGCGACCGCTCAACATCGCGCTTCTCACCTATAAAGGGAACCCGTTCTGCGGCGGCCAGGGCGTCTACGTACGACACCTCTCCCGCGAGCTGGCCCGCCTCGGCCACCGGGTGGAGGTCATCGGCTCACAGCCCTATCCCGTCCTCGACGAGGGGTACCCGAGCCTGACCCTGACCGAGCTGCCCAGCCTCGACCTCTACCGCCAGCCCGACCCCTTCCGCACCCCCAAGCGGGACGAGTACCGCGACTGGGTCGACGCCCTCGAAGTCGCCACCATGTGGACCGGCGGCTTCCCCGAGCCGCTCACCTTCTCCCTGCGCGCCCGCCGCCATCTGCGCGCCCGCCGCGGCGAGTTCGACGTCGTCCACGACAACCAGACGCTCGGGTACGGGCTGCTGGGGGACATCGGCGCCCCCCTGGTCACCACCATCCACCACCCCATCACCGTCGACCGGCAGCTGGAGCTGGACGCGGCCGAGGGCTGGCAGCGCCGCTACTCGGTGCGCCGCTGGTACGCCTTCACCCGCATGCAGAAGCGCGTCGCCCGCCGCCTGCCCTCCGTGCTCACCGTCTCCGGCACCTCCCGCCAGGAGATCGTCGACCACCTCGGCGTCCGGGACGACCGCATCCACGTCGTCCACATCGGCGCCGACACCGACCTGTTCTCGCCGAATCCCGCCGTGCCCGAGGTGCCCGGCCGGATCGTCACCACCTCCAGCGCGGACGTGCCCCTCAAGGGCCTGGTCTTCCTCGTCGAGGCCCTCGCCAAGGTGCGCACCGAGCACCCGGCCGCCCACCTCGTCGTCGTCGGCAAGCGCCCCACGGAGGGCCCGGTCGCCCAGGCCGTCGAGCGCTACGGCCTCGAAGGCGCCGTCGACTTCGTCAAGGGCATCTCCGACGCCGAACTCGTCGACCTGATCCGCTCGGCCGAGGTCGCCTGCGTGCCCTCGCTCTACGAGGGCTTCTCGCTGCCCGCCGCCGAGGCCATGGCCACCGGCACCCCGCTGGTCGCCACCACCGGCGGCGCGATCCCCGAGGTCGCCGGACGCGACGGCGAGACCTGCCTGGCCGTACCGCCCGGCGACGCGGGAGCACTGGCCGCCGGGCTCGGCCGACTGCTGGGCGACCCGGAGCTGCGCGTGCGGCTCGGTGCGGCGGGCCGCGAACGAGTGCTGGAGCGGTTCACCTGGGCCCGCGCCGCCGAGGGAACGGTGTCCCGGTACCGCGAGGCCATCGCTCGCTCCGTGGCAGGAGTCCACCGCTCCACGGTCGGAGAACCCGGCCGCTCCGCGGCCGCAGCGAGCGCTGCCCCGGCAGCCGCCATGACCGACACCGGCATCTCTTCCGAAAGCAGGGCCACGTGCTGACCGTCGACTTCTCCCGGTTCCCGCTCGCCCCGGGCGACCGTGTCCTGGACCTCGGCTGCGGGGCCGGCCGGCACGCCTTCGAGTGCTACCGGCGCGGCGCGCACGTCGTGGCCCTCGACCAGAACGCCGAGGAGATCCGCGAGGTCGCCAAGTGGTTCGCGGCGATGAAGGAGGCCGGCGAGGCCCCCACGGGCGCCACCGCCACCGCCATGGAGGGCGACGCACTGGCGCTGCCCTTCCCGGACGAGTCCTTCGACGTCGTCATCATCTCCGAGGTGATGGAGCACATCCCCGACGACAAGGGCGTGCTCGCCGAGATGGTCCGCGTGCTCAAGCCCGGCGGCCGCATCGCCATCACCGTGCCCCGCTACGGCCCCGAGAAGGTCTGCTGGACCCTCTCCGACGCCTATCACGAGGTCGAGGGCGGCCACATCCGCATCTACAAGGCCGACGAACTGCTCGCCAAGATCCGCGAGGCGGGCCTCAGGCCGTACGGCACCCACCACGCGCACGCCCTGCACTCGCCGTACTGGTGGCTGAAGTGCGCGTTCGGCGTGGACAACGACAAGGCGCTGCCGGTGCGGGCGTACCACAAGCTGCTGGTCTGGGACATCATGAAGAAGCCGCTCGCCACCCGGGTCGCCGAGCAGGCGCTGAACCCGCTGATCGGCAAGAGCTTCGTGGCCTACGCGACCAAGCCGCACCTGCCGCGGCTCGCCGAGACGGACGGGGCGTCCGCCAAGTGACGACGCCCCGGACAGAACACCTCGTCCTGCCCGGGGTCCTCACCGCCGAGCAGGCCGCCGCGACCGTGCGCGGCATCCTCGCCGTACAGCGGGAGGACGGCGCGATCCCGTGGTTCCGCGGTCACCACCTCGACCCGTGGGACCACACCGAGGCCGCCATGGCCCTGGACGCGGCCGGCGAACACGAGGCCGCCGCGCGGGCGTACACCTGGCTCGCCGCCCACCAGAACGAGGACGGCTCCTGGTACGCCGCCTACGCCGACGGCGCCCACGACGACGTCACCGACCGCGCCCGCGAGTCGAACTTCGTCGCCTACATCGCGGTCGGCGTCTGGCACCACTACCTGTCGACCGGCGACGACACCTTCCTGGACCGCATGTGGCCCACCGTCCACGCGGCCATGGAGTGGGTGCTGCGGCTGCAGCAGCCCGGCGGCCAGATCGGCTGGCGCCGCGACGACGACGGCACGCCCACCACGGACGCGCTGCTCACCGGCAGCTCCTCCATCCACCACGCCCTGCGCTGTGCCCTCGCCATCGCCGAGCAGCGTGAGGAGCCGCAGCCGGACTGGGAGTTGGCGGTGGGCGCCCTGCGCCACGCGATCCGCCTCCACCCCGAGCGCTTCCTCGACAAGGACCGCTACTCCATGGACTGGTACTACCCGGTCCTCGGCGGCGCCCTGACCGGAGCGGAGGCCAAGTCCCGCATCGAGGCGGACTGGGACCGCTTCGTCGTACCCGGCCTCGGCGTGCGCTGTGTGGTCCCCAACCCCTGGGTGACCGGCGGCGAGTCCAGCGAGCTGGCCCTGGCCCTGTGGGCCATGGGCGAGTCCGACCGCTCCCTGGAGATCCTCCAGTCCATCCAGCACCTGCGCGACGCGGAGACCGGCCTGTACTGGACGGGCTACGTCTTCGACGACGACGCGATCTGGCCCCGTGAGCTCACCACCTGGACGGCGGGCTCCCTCCTGCTGGCCGTCGCCGCCCTGGGCGGCCACGACGCCACCTGCGCGGTCTTCGGAGGGGAACACCTGCCTGCCGGCCTGGACCCCGACTGCTGCCAAGCCCGAGACTGACGGCGGTGGCGGCCCCGGCCCTTGCGGTCGGCGCCGCGATGCCATCAGGTCGACAGCAGTGACTCACAGTTTCGGGATCGAGAAGCGGATCCGGTAGCCCTTCTCCATCTCGTGGACCTTCTCCGGGAGTTCCGCACGTACCTGAGCGATCTCCTCGGCGTGGGTGACGCGGAACTTGCGGGCGAGGTCGTTGCGCAAGGGCTTTCGGGCGGCCTCCACGGGCTTCATGCAGGTCGCATAGACGGCGGCCAGTCTGCGGCTCCCAGAGGTGTCCGAGGCTTGGAGGCGTTGGTCGACGAGCCCGAAGAAGTCGTTCTCGTCCTTGGCGTTCACATGGTGGTCGCCGAGACAGCGCGCGAAGGAGCGGTAGGCCTTGCGCACAGTGGGATCCCGGTCGAGCGGTGCCAACCGTGCGAACCACTGGGACTGCAAGGGGGCGTAGACCTGCTGGAGTTCACGGGTGACGGGCGTTGCCCGATCCATGCATCGCCGCAGCTCCGCGCCGGGAGTGGCCGCACCGTCGGACGAGTCTCGCCTCGCCGGTGGCGCACCGGGAGCGAAGGTCCCGCCGTCGAAGCCGTGGACCCGGAGGAACTCCAGGTCGGGCAGCATGGAGTAGCGGGTGAACATCGGTGGTGGCCCGTCGGGCAGAGTCTCGCCATGCTGCCGGGCACAGTCGAAGACCACCCAGGCGGCGGCCAGCTTGCCAAAGACTTCAAGGCCTTGCGTCGCGCGGGTCTCTTCGCCGGTCGTCGGCAACACCATGGAGGTGAGGTCCGCCGGCATTCCGTACGTCACGGCGGTCGGGTGAAGCGACAGGGCCGGCCCGGGCGCCGCCTTGGCCGGAGGGTTCGAACACGCGGTCAGCGTAGACGACATGACGACGCACGCCAGTGCGATGCCCAGGCCAAGAGGGCCCCGTGTGCTGCGGGCAGTGCGGGGCATGACTTGCGGTACCTCCGGGAGGATTCAGGGCAGCAGGGAACGCCTGTGGGCGCCGCCGCACCCGGCGGCGCCCGCCGGGATCTCAGTGAGTGATGACGACCCAGTCACCGCCGTTGTAGTCGCTGGCGACGCTGAACGCTCGGCCGCTCGTCAGGTCCGAGACGAGGACGATCGAACCGAGGCTGTAGGCACCGTCACTGAGCAGGCCGGTGTAGCCCCGTGAGCCTCGGGTCCAAGTCCCTGAGGAGTTCTTGTAGTAGCCGGCGTAGCTGTCCCAGCCAGTGCCGGCCGAGTCGTAGGAGTAGGTGAGGTTGAGGTCCCTGCAACCGCTGGCAGCCTTGTACGCCACCGATCCGGGGCCCTGGTATCCGGTGGTGATGCCGCTGGTGACACATCCGGCGGCGGAGGCCGCCGGGGCGGTGGTGACCAGCGAAGCGGCGGCAACGCCGACGACCGCGAGAGCGGCCAGGGACTTCTTCATCGATTGCTCCTGAAGGAATGCGAGTGGTGCGATCGGCCGGGCAAGCCGTGCGGACCGAAGACTGACACCCGCCCCGCGACCGCGTATTGGACGAAAACGAGCCAGGGTGATCTCCCGCTCAGCCCGCCAGCCAGTAGCTGGACTGCGACCTGGTGGCGAGGAATCGGCCCGGTGGCATCCCCGTCATCGCCTTGAACTCGCGGGCGAGATGCGACTGGTCGTACAGCCCACAGTCGAGCGCGGTGTCGGCCTGTCTCCGGCCCCTGGACAGCATGCAGATCGCGCGGTTCAGGCGGAGCACGCGGGCGAGGCCCTTGGGCGCGAGCCCGATCTGCTCGCGGAACCGGGTCTCCAGGTGCCGCAGCCCCCAACCCGTCCGCGCCGCCACCTCACGGATGGAGACGGCGCCCGAGGTGCGGGTGAGGATGTCCCAGGCGTGCAGGACGGCTGGGGACGGTTCGCGGGACGGGCCGGAGTCGGCTGTCCAGCGCAGCAGGCTACGGTCAAGCAGTGCGAATCGGTCCTGCCAGCACGGCGCGGCCTCCAGCATCTCCCCGAGGCGGTGGAAACGCTGCCCGAGCACCTCTGCCGGATCCGCCACGCCGTCCGTCAGCTCGCCGAGAGTGGTGCCGACGAGGAGGCGTTGGGCGGCCCACGGGGCGAGGGTGACCTCCACCCCCCGGAGCTCGCCGTGATGCGCGAGCACCCGGGCGCCGGTGTGCAGCCCCGACACCACCGAGGTGTGCCGGAAGTCGGTGGCGGGCACTGTCCTCGACAGCCTGCCCACGTGGCGGCCGACGTGTGTCTCACCCTGGAAACCGATCAGCAGGGACACCGTCCCCCGCGGCACGACCAACCGCTCCCGTGCGGGGCCGTCGGCCAGTCGAAATCCCCGGTAACCGAGGATGCCCGGCCGTAGCCGGGCATCGGGTCTTGCGTAGAACCTGTTGCGGCCGCCCTGCGGGCACACTCGACGTCTCACCGCGCATCCCCCTCGGGTTCCCGGGACCGTCCCGGGGCCGGTCACCACTGTGGGACCGGGCGGGAAGGTGCACCACGGACGCCACCGTCCCAGGGATGACGCGGGACGTCCCACGGCTCTGACCTGCCCGAGCTTGCTGCCGGTGCCTGGCGCCCGGGACGCCGGGACGGCGCTCGGTGTCGGTGGTGCATCCGGTTGGCGATGGCGTGACCCACGAACCGTGGCGGCGACGAACCCGGACGGCGCCGCCCGAGTGGCGGACACCGGCCGTCCGAGTGAGGCTTCCGGAGGAAACACCCGCTCGGGGAGACACGTCCGGAGGACCTCGTGCCCGTACCGATACGGCGTCTCTGCGTGGCGCTCACCCTGTGCTGCGCCCTGCTGGCCGGTTCCACCGCCTGCGGCAGCAGCGAGAAGACCAGTACGAAGGACACCTCGCAGGTGGCCGCCCTCGATGCGGCCACGCCCAGTCCGACCACGTCGGCCGAGCGCCAGAAGTTCGCCAAGACCCGGTTCGTGGCGAACGCGGGCCTCGCGGCCGGCGCGGTCTACCAGTGGATCGTCAAGCCCGCGAAGGAGGGCAAGTTCAAGAGGGGCGCCCAGGGCCGCAAGCTCACCCTGGTGAAGGCCGGTCTGGCCGGCGCCTTCGCCTACAACCGGCTCAAGGCGGCCCAGAAGAACGCCCAGGGCGATCCGACGCTCTCCAAGGCCCTCGCGCCGCTCACCGCGGGCATCGCGGGGCTCAAGAGCCTGCCGTCCAGGCTGCGGAGCGGCGACGAGGGCGCGGCCGGTGCCTTCGACGACATCATCAACAAGGTGAAGGACGCGGGCCAGAGCGCCGGCGCCCCGGTCAAGAACCAGGTGCCGTCCGCCTCGCAGCTGAGCGGCGGCTAGGCGTTCAGCTCCGCCAGCACCCTCAGGGTGTGCGGGTCCGGTGACAGGGCCAGCAGGTCCGTCACCGGACCCCCCCGCCACAACTCGAGGCGTTCCGCGACCCGTTCGCGCGGGCCGACCAGGGAGATCTCGTCGGCGAAGGCGTCCGGCACGGCCAGCACGGCCTCCTCACGGCGCCCGGCCAGGAACAGCTCCTGGATCCGCCGGGCCTCCTCCTCGTAGCCCATGCGCGCCATGAGGTCGGCGTGGAAGTTACGGACCGCGTGGCCCATCCCGCCGATGTAGAAGCCGAGCATGGCCTTCACCGGCAGCAACCCCTCGGCCACGTCGTCGCACACCTTCACCCGCGCCATCGGCGCCACCAGGAACCCCTCGGGCAGCTCCCGCACCACGTCCCCGTACACCTCGGGCCGGCTCGGCGCCCAGTACAGCGGCAGCCAGCCGTCGGCGATCCGGGCCGTCTGTGCCACGTTCCTGGGGCCCTCCGCACCCAGCAGAACGGGCAGGTCGTGCCGCAGGGGATGGGTGATCGGCTTCAGCGGCCTGCCCAGTCCCGTGCCGTCCGGCCCCCGGTACGGCAGCGGATGGAAGCGGCCGTCCGACTCCACCGGCGCCGCCCGCCGCAGCACCTGCCGTACGACGTCCACGTACTCCCTGGTCGCGGTCAGCGGCGACTTCGGGAACGGGCGGCCGTACCAGCCCTCCACCACCTGCGGCCCCGACAGACCCAGCCCCAGCATCATCCGCCCC
Source organism: Streptomyces sp. NPDC101165 (assembly GCF_044768135.1). Lineage (NCBI taxonomy): Bacteria > Bacillati > Actinomycetota > Actinomycetes > Kitasatosporales > Streptomycetaceae > Streptomyces > Streptomyces sp. NPDC101165. The sequence goes on from NZ_JBIWPG010000008.1 coordinate 117,995, forward strand.
CCGGAGAGATGGTCCAGGGTGAGCGCGTGCATCGCGGTCGCGGTCGGCGAGCGGGCCGCCATCTGGGCAACGGCCGTACCCAGCCTGATCGTCGAGGTCTGCGCGGCGATCCAGGTCAACGGGGTGAAGGCGTCCGAGCCCCAGGACTCGGCCGTCCACACGGAGTGATATCCGAGCCGTTCCGCTTCCTGCGCGAGAGGCACATGGTCCGGGGAGGGGCCGCGGCCCCAGTAGCCGAGCGCGAGACCGAGCCGCACGCCTGCCTCCTGACGGTACGTCAGTCAATGAGCGGGAGGCGACTGTACGACAACGGCCCCCCACCCGGAAGGGCGAGGGGCCGTCGGCGATGGTACGGGTGGGGCTCAGCCGCGCTGGATCCCGGAGGTGTCCTGCAGCACGCCACGGCGGCCGTCCTGGGTCTGCGCGATCAACGCGGCACCGCGCTGCTCGACAGCCAAGTACCAGGCGCCCGGCGCCAGTTCGGCGATCGGCGTGGGCGAACCGTCCTCGGCGAACAGCTGCCGGGGCACCGGCACGGCGAACCAGAACGGCGAGAAGTCCCCACCGGCGGCCGGCTGCGGGGCCGGCGCAGCGGCGGCCTGCGGGGGCTGCGGCTGCCCGAACGGCTGACCCGGCTGCGGCTGGGCACCGTACGGCTGCTGCGGCTGGGCGGCACCCGGGTAGCCGTAACCACCGGGCGGCTGGGCGCCGTAGGGCTGCGGGGCGGCCGGCTTGGGAGCCGGGGCCAGGCCCGCCTGCAGGGCCGGGACCAGCGGGGTGGCGACGGCCGCGCCTGCCATCACCAGGGTGGCGATGAGGGCGAGGATCAGGCCCGTGCCGGCGTCCGGCCCGTCGGAAGAGCTGCCGAGGTTGTTCACACCGCCGGTCGGGTCGATGACGTTGCCGAGGGCGCTCCATGCGGCGAACACGGTGAACGCCACGCCGAACTGGCCGAGGTCCAGGCCCGCCACCTTGAGCGGCTGCGACTGGGTCCGGGCGAAGACGACGAGCCCCGCGCCGATGATCCCCGCCAGGACGACACTGAGCAGAACCGGTCCGCTTTCCCACAGGTTCGGGATGTCGAAGCCGTCCGGGAGCTTGTCATCGGAGTAGTTGTCGAGGAACGACGCGATGAACAGCAACACCGCTGCTCCGATCACCACGCCGTCGCCTCTAGTGAGGGAGCGGATATTCACAACAGGTCCTTCGTGAGTCGTCTCGTCGTCGGTAGACACTATCGTCCGGAAGATCGCACTGTCCGGCCGGTTCCGCCCGCCGGTCACGACTCGCGCAGGAAACTCACGATTCCCTCAGAGATTCCCTGCGCGGCCTTCTGCCGCCAGGCGCCGCTGGTCAGCAGTGCCGCGTCCTTGCTATCGCGCATGTTGCCGCACTCGATGAAGACCTTGGGAACCGTTGACAGATTGAGACCGCCCAGGTCCTCACGTGTGACGAGACCGGTACCTTTGCCAACGTAGTTGGAGGGCGGTTCACCGGTGACACGGAGGAAGTTGCCCGCGACGCGCTCGCCGAGGTCGCGGGAGGGACCGACGATCGGGCGCGTGTCCGCGGCGCCCGCGTGCACGGACGCCGGGAGGATGACGTGGAAGCCGCGGTCGCCCTCGGCGGAGCCGTCGGCGTGGATGGAGATGGCGGCGTCCGCGTGCGCGCTGTTGCCGATCCGGGCCCGTTCGTCGACGCAGGGTCCCCAGGGCGGGGAGTCGCCGTCGTGCGTCAACTTCACCGTGGCGCCCTGCTGTTCCAGGATCGTGCGCAGCCGGTGGGCCACGTCCAGTGAGAACCGGGCTTCCGTGTAACCCGAGTTGGTGGACGTGCCGGTGGTGTCGCACTCCTTCTTGTTCGTGCCGATGTCCACCTGGCGGTTGATCTCGGCCGCGTGCGAGAAGTTGCCGGGGTTGTGGCCCGGGTCGATGACGACGACCTTGCCCTTGAGGGGGCCGTCGGCGGTCGACGTGCGCGACGTGTGCGACGGCGAGGGACTCTTCTGCTTGTCGTCGGTGGCCGGCGCCGACCAGGGCTTGGCGGTGCTCGGCGAGGCGGCGGAGGTCTGCGGGCCCGCCGTGTCCGAGCCGGAGCCCGAACCCCCGGACCCGCCCACCGCCTCGTACACCAGCCAGCCCAGCAGAGCGCCGGGCACGAGCGCGGCGAGCGCGACGGTCAGCGGCCCTCGCCGGGGACGGCGGGGCTGCGGGGGATCGAAGTCCGGGCCTACGTACGACACGCCTGCCACCCTAGCGGCCGCACAAGTCCTTCACATGGCAGAGAGGGCCGGGCGGGTGGCTGGGCCGCCACGGGAACCACGGACGACGGGTGATCAAGGGTGAGCCCGGGTCAGACGCCCGTTCCGGTCCGCCGCAGTACGCGCAACGATCCGGTCACGGAGACCTCCGTGAACGCGCCCGACTCCAGCGCGCGCAGATAGACGCGGTACGGCGCCTGGCCGGTGAACTCGTCCTCGGGGTGCGGGAAGACGTCGTGGATGAGGAGCAGGCCGCCCTCGGCGACGTGCGGTGCCCAGCCCTCGTAGTCGGCGGTGGCGTGCTCGTCGGTGTGGCCGCCGTCGACGAACACGAAACCGAGGGGGGAGTTCCAGATCGCCGCGATCTGCGGCGAACGGCCGACGAGCGCCACCACGTGCTCCTCCAGCCCCGCCCTGTGCAGGGTCCGGCGGAAGGCCGGCAGCGTGTCCATCAGACCGATCTCGGGGTCGACGGTCTCCGGGTCGTGGTAGTCCCAGCCCGGCTGCTGCTCCTCGCTGCCCCGGTGGTGGTCGACGGTGAGCGCGCTGACGCCGGCCTGCCGGGCCGCGTCCGCGAGCAGGACCGTCGAGCGTCCGCAGTACGTCCCGACCTCCAGCAGGGGCAGCCCCAGCCGTCCCGCCTCCACCGCGGCCGCGTACAGGGCGAGCCCCTCGTCCACGGGCATGAAGCCCTTCGCGGCCTCGAACGCGGCCAGGATCTCGGGCTTGGGTGCGGCGGGCATGGGGGGCCTTTCGGTTGTGCGACATGTCGAGGCTGCACGACGTGTCAGGGGTGTCCGATGTGTTCGGCGCCCCATGCTGTCGTACCCCCTGGCACCGAAGCGACAGGGGGTACGAGTGGCATGTCTCTCAGGCGGTCACCGTCTCACCGGGCAGGGAGAGGTCCAGTTCCACCGCCCGCTCGTCCCCGGTGTGGATGGCGGACGAGGCGTGCGGCCCGTGCCCGGTGGCCTGCGCGGCCAGGACATAGGCGCCCTGGGCCGGGACGCCGAGGGCGTAGGTCCCGTCCGCCTCGGAGAGGGTCGCGCCCGCCTGGCGGCCCCGGCGGTCGATCAGGGTGACCTTGGCTCGGGCGACCGGGGTGCCCTCGGCGTCCAGGACCCGGCCGCGGAAGCCGCGCAGGACCTCCTCCGCGCGCTTCAGGTTCGCGTCCTCCTCGCTGCTCGCCCGCAGCTGCGGTGCGCGGTCCGGCTTCGGCAGGAAGAGGGCCAGCAGCAGGCCCACCGCCACCGCGGCCGTCGCGATCAGGAAGGAGACGTGGAAGCCGTGCATGGTCGGGATCGCGAGCCCGCCCACGTTGTTCGCCGTGTTGGCCAGCACCATGCCGATGACGGCGCTGGAGACGGACGTGCCGATGGAGCGCATCAGGGTGTTCAGGCCGTTGGCCGCGCCGGTCTCCGAGGCCGGGACCGCGCCGACGATCAGCGCGGGGAGGGAGGAGTAGGCCAGACCGATGCCCGCGCCCAGGACCACGGACGTGACGATGGTCTGCCAGGCCGCGTCCATCAGGCCGAGGCCGCCGCCGTAGCCGATCGCGATGATCAGCAGGCCGATGATCAGGGTGACCTTGGGGCCGAAGCGGGCGGACAGGCGGGCGTACACCGGCGCCGTGAACATCATCGTCAGGCCCAGCGGGGCCACGCACAGGCCCGCGACGACCATGGACTGGCCGAGGCCGTAGCCGGTCGCCTTCGGCAGCTGGAGCAGCTGGGGCAGGACGAGCGAGACGACGTAGAAGCTGACGCCGACCATGATCGAGGCGAGGTTGGTGAGCAGCACCTCGCGGCGGGCGGTGGTCCGCAGATCGACCAGGGGTGCCTTGACGCGCAGCTCGAACAGGCCCCACAGGACGAGGACGACGACGGACGCGGCGAACAGGCCGAGCGTCGTGCCGGAGGACCAGCCCCAGTCGCTGCCCTTGGTGACGGGCAGCAGGAGCAGCACCAGACCGGTCGACAGGCCTATCGCGCCGAGCAGGTCGAAGGAGCCCTCGGCGCGCATCGGGGACTCCGGTACGACGAGGAGGGTCACGACGATGGAGAGGGCGCCGAGGCCTGCGGCGCCGTAGAACAGGGCGTGCCAGTTCGTGTGCTGGGCGACCAGGGCCGCGGCGGGCAGCGCGAGGCCGCCGCCGACGCCGATCGAGGAGCTCATCAGGGCCATGGCCGAGCCGAGCTTCTCGCGCGGCAGCATGTCCCGCATCAGGCCGATGCCGAGCGGGATCGCGCCCATGGCGAAGCCCTGGAGGGTGCGGCCCACGATCATGGTGAGCAGCTGGCTGGTGAGCGCGCTGACCAGGGCGCCGGCCACCATCACGGCGAGGCTGAGGATCAGCATGCGCCGCTTGCCGTAGAGGTCGCCGAGGCGGCCCATGATCGGGGTGGCCACGGCGCCGGACAGCAGGGTCGAGGTGAGGACCCAGGTGGCATTGCTGGGGGCGGTGTCCAGCAGTTGCGGCAGGTCCTTGATGACCGGTACGAGCAGCGTCTGCATCACCGCGACCACGATGCCCGCGAAGGCGAGCACCGGGACCACGGCTCCGCCGGCCCTCCGGTGGGGCTTGTCGGTCGTCGTGTGCGTCATTGAGTGAGGCCTCCCGCGATACATAAGTGCCCGGTAAACCTCGTATGCACAGGCAACTATTCCGTTGCTTCGGGCCTCTAATGAATCCTTGACCGGCTCATGGGTTTCTGAACCGCCGTCAGGCCCTGGCATGTTGATGGAACACGTTCTAGTCTGGCGCGCCATGAAGGCCTATGTCGCCGGGGTCGGAATGACCCGCTTCGAGAAGCCCGAGACCCGGGAATGGCAGTACTGGGACATGGTGCGGGAGGCAGGGGGAGCGGCGCTCGCCGACGCCGGAGTCGCGTACGCCGATGTGGAACAGGTTCCCGTCGGCTACTGCTTCCAGCCCTCGACCGCCGGCCAGCGCGCCGCGTACGAACTCGGCCTGACCGGGGTCCCCGTCTACAACGTCAACAACAACTGCGCGACCGGCGCCACCGCGCTGATGCTGGCCCGCCAGCTGGTCGAGGGCGGGTCCTGCGACTGCGTGCTGGCGCTGGGCTTCGAGAAGATGAAGAAGGGGGCGCTCGGGGGAGGGGCCGACACCGGCGCCCGCGGCGGAGCCGCTGATGATTGGAGCTCGACCTCGCCGGTGGCCCGGCACTACGGGATCATGGCCGCCCGGCACGGCTTCGAGATGACCCCGCCGACCGCGCAGATCTTCGGTGACGCGGCCCGCGAGCACATGGAGAAGTACGGCACCACCGAGGCCCAGCTCGCCGCGGTCGCCGCCAAGAACCACCGCCACTCGGCACACAACCCCTACGCCCAGTTCCGGGACGTGTACGAGGTCGACGACATCCTCGCCGCGCGCATGGTGCACCGGCCGCTGACCAAGCTGCAGTGCTCGCCGACCTCGGACGGCGCGGCGGCGGCCGTGGTGGTGTCGGAGCGGTTCGCCGAGGAGCGCTCGCTGACCGGCCTGGTCGAGATCGCCGGGCAGGCCATGACCACCGACACCGAGGCGTCGTTCGCGTCCGGCTCGTGCATCGACGTCGTCGGACAGCCCATGTCCCGCGAGGCGGCACGGCAGGCGTACGAGCGGGCCGGGCTCGGCATCGAGGACGTGGACGTCGTGGAGCTGCACGACTGCTTCTCCGTCAACGAACTGCTGACGTACGAGGCGCTCGGCATGTGTCCGGTGGGCGAGTCGGGCAAGCTCGTGGAGTCGGGGGCGACGACGTACGGCGGCCGTTGGGTGGTGAACCCCTCCGGCGGGCTGATCTCCAAGGGGCACCCGCTGGGCGCGACCGGCCTCGCCCAGGCGGCCGAACTGGTCTGGCAGCTGCGCGGCGAGGCGGGGGAGCGGCAGGTGCCCGGAGCCCGGGTGGGCCTCGCCCACAACATCGGGCTGGGCGGGGCGGCGGTGGTCACACTGCTGCGGGCGGCATAGGCCAGGTGTAGGTCGTACGACCCAGGACCCGGTGGTCCGAAATGCCGATGCAAGGACCGTAACCGGGTTGAGAGCATGACACCCATGCTGGAAGCCGCCGACACCTCGCCCCTCATATCCCGCCGCGTCGCCCTGCCCACCTGGCTGGTGGTGGCGCTCGCCTGTGCCGGACAGTTCCTGGTCGTGCTCGATGTGTCCGTGGTGAACGTCGCCCTGCCGTCGATGCGCACCGACCTCGGGCTGAGCACGTCGGGCCTCCAGTGGGTGGTGAACGCGTACGCCATCGCCTTCGCCGGCTTCATGCTGCTCGGCGGGCGGGCCGGCGACCTCTACGGCCGCAAGCGGATGTTCCTCGTCGGGCTCGGCCTGTTCACGCTGGCGTCGCTGGGCGGCGGGCTGGCCCAGGACGGCTGGCAGCTGCTGCTGGCGCGCGCCGTGCAGGGGCTGGGCGCGGCGGTGTTGGCACCCTCGACCCTGACGCTGCTGACGGCCGCGGTGCCCGAGGGACCGGCCCGGGCCCGGGCGATCGCGACCTGGACCGCGGTGGGTGCCGGCGGCGGGGCCGCGGGCGGACTGGTCGGCGGGGCCCTGGTGGACGTGCTGGACTGGCGGTGGGTGCTGCTGATCAACGTGCCCGTCGGCGCGGTGGTGCTGGCCGGCTCACTGCGGTGGCTGCCGGAGAGCCGGGCGGGGGACGGACGGCGCCTCGACCTGCCGGGCGCGCTGCTGGTGACGGCGGGTCTGGCGACGCTGGCGTACGGCATCTCGCGGACCGAGAGCGAGGGGTGGACGGCGGCGGCCACGCTCGTGCCGCTGGTCGCCGGGCTCGCGCTGGTCGGGCTGTTCCTCGCCGTCGAGGCTCGCACCCCGGCCCCGCTGATGCCGCTCGGACTGTTCCGGCTGCGCTCGGTGGCGTCGGCGAACACGGCGATGTTCCTGAGCGGTTCGGCGATGTTCTGCATGTGGTTCTTCATGACGCTGTACGCGCAGAACGTGCTCGGCTACTCCCCGCTGGTCGCCGGACTCGCGCTGGTGCCCAGCTCCCTCGCGGTGGTGCTCGGCTCCAAGCTGGCACCCCGCTTCCTGCCCACGCTGGGCGCGCGCACCGTGGCCGTGGTGGGGGCGCTGATCGCGGCCGCCGGGTTCGCGTGGCAGTCGACGATGACCGCGCACGGCGCCTACCTCAGCTCCGTCATGGGCCCGGGGATCCTGATGATGCTGGGCGCCGGGCTCTCGGCGACGCCACTGGCCGCGCTCGCCACCTCGGGGGCGTCGGCCGCCGACGCCGGGCTGGTGTCCGGTCTGGTCAACACCTCGCGCACGATGGGCGGTTCGCTGGGGCTCGCGGTGATGTCGACGATCGCGGCGGCGCGTACGGCGCACACCGGGAACGGCGTCGGGGACGAGGCGCTGACCGAGGGGTACGCGCTGGCCTTCCGGACCGGGGCCGGGGTGCTGCTGGGCGGGGTGGTGCTCATGCTGCTGTGGCTGCCGAGAAAAAATTCGGCGAGTTCCGTGCGGTGAGGCAACGGTCCGGGCGGCCCATGGACTCCTTTTGACATCTAGGAGGTGCCCATGGGGGACGGGAAGCAGGCTCGGAACGAGGAGTTCCAGAGCTTCATGATCGGCCGCTGGCCGCGGCTGATGCGTACGGCATATCTCCTCACGGGGGAGCAGCACGCCGCGGAGGACCTGGTCCAGTCGACCCTCGAACAGGTCTATGTGGCCTGGCGCAGGGTCGGCTCGGCCGACGACCCGGAGGCGTACGTACGGCGCGTGATGATCAACGCGCATGCCCGCAAACACAGAAGAAGGCTGAAGGAGTTCCTCGCGCCGAGGGACGACTCGGGCCTGGTGCACGAGGTGCCCGACACGGGCGACCGCATCGCGCAGGCCGACGACCGCAGCACCCTGCTCAAGGCGCTCGCCCAACTGCCCGCACGGCAGCGCGAGGCGGTGGTCCTGCGCTACTGGGAGGACCTGACGGAGACCCAGACGGCGGAGGCGATGGGCTGCTCGGTCGGCACGGTGAAGAGCAACGCGGCCAAGGGGATCGCGAAACTCCGCGCCGTACCGGGACTGGCCGAGATGGTGACGCAGGGAGGGCGGAAGTGATGAGCGCGGACCGGAACAGGAACCACGACATGAGCCAGACGGACATCGCCCTCCTCCTCGCGGACGCCGCGGACGAGGTCGAGATCGGTACAGCCCCGGTGCAGGCGGTCATCCGCGGCGGCCGGCGACGCAGAGCACGGCGCTGGGCGGTGGCGTCGGCCACGGCGCTGGTGGTGGCCGGGACGACGGGAGCCCTCGCGGTGACGGGGCTGCCGGGCGGCGGCCCTGCGGACCGGCAGGCGCACGTGGCGAAGCCGCCGGCCTCGGCGGAGGCCCGGCATGTGTACGAGCCGCAGCGGACCGAGCTGGCCCGGGGCGTCTACAAGGGCAAGGAGTGGCACGTCGTCGTCCAGGTGTGGGGAGCACCGCGCAACAAGGACGAGGCGGCCCGGCAGTTCGAGGCCATGGCCGGGCTGGGCATCCAGCCGGCGGATGCGCACAAGCCCGCCGACCTGATCGGCAAGATCTCGTACTTCGCGACCCGGGGCTGGGGCGATTATGACCGGCCGCAGCAGGTGATGTTCAACTCGGTCGAGAAGTTCGAGCGCTACTCGGGCACGGACCTCACGGCCGCGGCGACCCGGCTGGGGGAAGGCGGCGAGAGCTCCGGCCGGCTGGTGATCGGCATCGTCGCCAAGACCGCCCGGCAGGTCACCTGCCACTGGCAGGACGGCAGGACGGCCGTGGCCGAGCGGGTCGATGGCTTCTCCGCCGACGACATGGGATCCGCGATCCGCTCGATCGACGGCTTCCAGGGGGCCAACTGGTTCGTGTGCACGGCACCGGCCGGGACGTCCTACGGGTCGGCGGAGGTGACGAAGTAGCACCGCCCGGAGGTCACAGCCACCCCTGCTGCCGGGCCTCCCGCACCGCCTCCGCCCGGTTCCGCGTGCCCGTCTTCCCGATGGCGGACGACAGGTAGTTGCGGACCGTGGACTCGGACAGATGGAGCCGGTCGGCGATGTCGGCGACCTTCGCCCCGTCCGCCGAGGCCTTGAGCACATCGCGCTCCCGGGCGGTCAGCGGATTCGGCCCGGCGCTGAGCGCGGCCGCGGCCAGCGCCGGATCGACCACGGTCTCCCCGGTGAGCACGCGCCGGATCGCCTGGGCCAGCTCCTCCACCGGCCCGTCCTTGACCAGGAAGCCGGCCGCTCCGGCCTCCATGGCCCGGCGCAGATAGCCGGGCCGGCCGAAGGTGGTCAGGATCAGCACCCGGCAGTCCGGCGCCTGTTCGCGCAGCTCGGCGGCCGCGTCCAGGCCGCTGATGCCCGGGAGTTCGATGTCCAGCAGGGCCACGTCCGGCCGGTGCAGCAGCGCGGCCGCCACGATCGCGTCACCGGTCGCGACCTGGGCGACCACCTCGATGTCGTCCTCCATGCCGAGCAACAGGGCGAGCGCGCCGCGCATCATGCCCTGGTCCTCGGCGAGGAGGACCCGGATGTTCTTCACGGTCCCAGCGTAGCCAAGGGTGGGAAATTAAAGACTCGTCATGGTTCGAGTCCGCAGGGGTTGACGGTCCACGGGGACCCGCAAACAATCGCCTCTGCATTTCCGGTAATTGTTCGGCATTTCGACGTCGAATGGGTTCGGTATTTCGATCGAACGACGTTCGGTATATCGATCAACTCGCTCGGCCACCCCCCCCCGCACCGCCCTACGAGGAACCGAAGAGGTGCACGTGCTCCCCACACTCCTGCGCTCATGTCCGCGGCGGCTCACAAAAGCCGCCCTGTCCGTACTCGCGGCCTTCGCGACCGTCGCCGCGCTGGTCGTCGGCGTCGGCGCCCCGCAGGCCGCCGCCGCGAGTTCCCTGCCCTGTGACGTCTACGCGGCCGCGGGCACGCCCTGCGTCGCCGCGCACAGCCTGGTCCGGGCGCTGTACTCGTCGTACAGCGGCTCGCTCTACCAGGTGAAGCGGGCTTCCGACGGCGCCACCGCGAACATCGGCCTGCTGGCCACCGGCGGCTACGCCAACGCGGCCGCCCAGGACTCGTTCTGCTCCGGCACGACCTGCATCATCACCGAGATCTACGACCAGTCCTCGCGCCACAACCACCTCACCGTCGAGGGTGCGGGCGGGGCCGGCGCGGCCGACGTCGGGGCGCCCGCGGACGCCCTGCCGGTGACCGTCGGCGGTCACCAGGTCTACGGCCTGGAGATCTCCGCCGGCATGGGCTACCGCGACAACTCCACCTCGGGCGTGGCCGTGAACGGGCAGGCCGAGGGGATGTACATGGTGACCTCCGGCACCCACGTCAACGGCCGCTGCTGCTTCGACTACGGCAACGCCGAGACGAACAACCTGGACACCGGCAACGGCCACATGGACGCCATCAACTTCGGTACCGAGTGCTGGTTCTCGCCCTGTTACGGGCAGGGGCCGTGGGTGCAGGCCGACCTGGAGAACGGGCTGTTCCAGTCCGACGCCGGGTACAGCAAGAACACGTCCGACACCGGCACCGGACCGCTGCCGTTCGTGACCGCGCTGCTGAAGAACAACGGGCAGAACCATTTCGCGCTGAAATACGGCAATGCGCAGTCCGGCGGGCTCACCACGACCTATTCCGGCGGTGAGCCGACCACCAGTGGCTATTCGCCGATGCACCAGGAGGGCGCGATCGTCCTCGGCACCGGCGGCGACAACAGCAACGGCTCCATCGGGTCCTTCTTCGAGGGCGTGATGACCTCCGGCATCCCGACGGACGCCGCCGACGACGCCGTCCAGTCCAACATCGTCTCCGTCGGCTACGGCGGCCCGACCGGCAGCACCGGCACGCTCGGCGCCGGCTCGGAGATCGCGCTGCGCGCGACGACCTCCTGCTGCACCACCGACTACGTCCGCCACCAGAACGACGCGGCCGCCATCTCCCCGGTCACGTCGAGCAGTTCGTCCCTCGACAAGAACGACGCGACCTGGATCGTGCGCCGGGGGCTCGCCGACAGCGCCTGTGTCTCCTTCGAGTCGCGGAACTACCCCGGCGACTTCCTGCGTCACTACAACTACCGGCTCTACCGGCAGCCCATGGACGGCACCAGCCAGTTCCGGGCCGACGCCACCTTCTGTCCGCAGACCGGCAAGAGCGGCACGGGCACCTCGTTCGCCTCGTACAACTACCCGACGAGATACCTGCGCCACTACAACCTCACCGTCTACATAGCGAGCAACGGCGGCTCCAACGCCTGGGACAGCAGCACCTCGTGGAGCGACGACGTCAGCTGGGCGGTCAGCTCGCCCTGGGCGCCGTAGCCGCAGCCACGGCGGTCAGTTCCGTCGACTCCACCGGGAGTTCGGCGGTGACCGTGAAGCCGCCGCGCGGCGACGGGCCGGCCCTGAGGGAGCCGCCCGCCGCCGCGAGGCGCTCGGTCAGGCCCGTCAGACCGGTACCGCCGATGCCCTCCGCGGGGCGCGTCACGGCCTCGCCGGTGCCGTTGTCGGTGACGGTGAGCCGGGCCTGCTCGGTCGTGCTCTCGATGGTGATCTCGCAGCGGGTGGCGTCGCTGTGCCGGACCACGTTGGTGACCGCCTCGCGCACCACCCAGCTGAGCAGCGCCTCGGTCTGCGGGGCCAGCGGCGTCCCGGACTGACGCACCACCGGCTCCACGCTGGACGCGGACAGCGCCGAGCGCGCCCGGGTCAGCTCGGTGGCCAGGCTGCCCTCGCGGTAGCCGGTCACCGCCTCGCGGATCTCGGTGAGCGCCTGCCGGCCCACCGACTCGATGTCACCGATCTGCGTGAGCGCCGCGTCCATGTCGCGCGGGGCCAGCCGCCGGGCGGCCTCCGACTTCACCACGATCACCGACAGGGTGTGGCCGAGCAGGTCGTGCAGATCGCGGGAGAAGCGCAGCCGCTCCTTCTCCACGGCCCGCCGGGCCAGCTCCTCCCGGGCGGCGCGCAGCTCCCGCACGGCCTCGGACAGGCCGAGGATCGCGGCGGTCACCATGCTCGAAAGGAAGGTCGCGTAGCCGATGTTCGTCGCGTCCCCCCAGCCGTCCCGGACGCCGGAGACGGCTCCCGCGTACACCGAGAGCAGCACGCCGGTGCGGCCCAGCCAGGGGCCGCGCAGGGTGGCGCCGGTCGCGAGGCCCAGCAGCGGGAAGAACAGCAGCCAGTTGCCGCCGTATCCGATGGCCAGGCCCGTGGTCAGCAGGCCCATCAGCCCCAGCGCCACCCGGGTGGAGACGGCCTCGCGCTTCTCCCGGTCGAAGGAGCGGAAAGTGACGTAGATGTACAGCGAGTTGAAGGCGAGCAGCCCCAGGCCGCCGATCCACGGGTTCGGGGTCTTGCCCTGCAGCAGGTCGGAGAAGGACCCCATCCCCATCAGCAGCCAGGGCAGCAGCGCGAAGCCGGTGGGCGGCGGGCCCGGGTGGTCGACGTCCGTGGCGCCCCCGTTCTTCCGGGCGGCCCGCTGCGCCACTTTGAACCGCTCCATGTCCGCCTGCCACCGGGCCCGTGCCTCCCGTACGGCCCGGATCCGGCGTCTCGCCCGCGTCCACCACGACATCTCTTCGTCCCCCGATCAGATGGTTCCCGCCCTGCGGCGGTAGCACGATGATCGCATCGGGCTGGGCCCCTGCCTCTACGACGATAGGAACCCGGACCCGGTCCCGGTAGATGCGGATGTCCGCACTCGGGCAGTACAAATGTCACTCCCAGATCACCTGACACGGCGTCAGGAGTCTTCACATGTGCTGAGTGCTGGGCTATACAGGGGGCGCCGGACTGGAACGCGTTCTAGATCCGCCCGTGGACGACCTCGGTGCGGCCGACGGTGCGGACGTCCGCACCGAGGTCTTGAGACCCCGTCAGGAGCCCCATGCCCATCGACGCAGCCAAGGCCCTCGCCGCCGAGCCCCGGACCGGCGAGATCACCTGGACCACCAAGGACGTCCAGCTCTACCACCTCGGCATCGGCGCCGGCGCGAACCCGGACAAGGGCAGCCCCGCCACCGACCCCGACGAGCTGCGCTACACCCTGGAGTCCCGGCTGCACGTGCTGCCGAGCTTCGCCACCGTCGCCGGTGCCGGCTCGCCCGGGGTGATCAGCGGCCTGTCCATGCCCGGCGTCGACGTCGACCTCGCCCGGGTCCTGCACGGCGGCCAGACCCTGCGGATCCACCGGCCCCTGCCGGCCGAGGGCACCGCCGACGCCACCGGCCGCATCGCCGCCGTGTACGACAAGGGCAAGGCCGCCGTCCTCGTCATGCGCACCGAGGTCGCCGACGCCGAGGGCCCGCTGTGGACCAACGACGCCCAGATCTTCGTACGCGGGGAAGGCGGCTGGGGTGGCGACCGCGGCCCCTCCACCCGACTGGAGCCGCCCACCGGCGAGCCCGACCGGACCGTCGAGCGCCCGGTCCGCGCCGACCAGGCCCTGCTCTACCGCCTCTCCGGCGACTACAACCCCCTGCACGCCGACCCCGAGTTCGCCAAGCTCGCCGGGTTCGACCGGCCCATCCTGCACGGCCTGTGCACCTACGGCATCACGCTCAAGGCGGTCGTGGACACGCTGCTCGGCGGCGATGTGACCCGGGTGCGCGCGTACACCACGCGGTTCGCCGGGGTCGTGTACCCGGGCGAGACCCTGCGCATCCGGATGTGGCGCGAGCAGGGGCAGGTCCGGGTCGTCGTGAGCGCAGGCATGGGGGTCCCCCCGCTCGAGCGAAGCCGAGAGTGGGGGAGGGAGGACGCGCCCGTCCTGGCCGACACCATCGTTCAGCACTCCTGAAGAGCCTCCGAGGGGAGCCGCACCATGCGCGCAGCCGTACTGCACGAGATCGGCCAGGAAAAGCTGGAGATCCTCGACGACATCGAGGCGGTGGGGTTCGGACCGGGCAAGGTCAGGGTCCGGGTGCGGGCCACCGGGCTGTGCCACTCGGACCTGTCCGCGATGAACGGGGTGTTGCCCCAGCCGGCCCCCTTCGTGCCCGGTCACGAGGGCGCGGGAGAGATCCTCGAAGTCGGCGAGAACGTGACCCACCTGAAGCCCGGCGACCGGGTCGTCATCTGCTGGCTGCCCGCCTGCGGCGCCTGTCCCGCCTGCAAACGCGGCCAGACCGAGCTGTGCCTGGCCGGGTTCATGAACGCGGGCACCCCCAACTTCAAGCGCTCCGGCGGTGACGTCTTCGGCTTCGCGGGCACCGGTACCTTCGCCGAGGAGGTCGTCGTGGACGCGGGCTGCGCGGTGCCGATCCCGGACGACGTGCCCTTCGACATCGCGGCCCTCATCGGCTGCGGGGTGACGACCGGACTCGGCGCCGCCCTCAACACCGCCGACGTGGAGGCCGGTTCGTCCGTCGCCGTCATCGGCTGCGGCGGCGTCGGCATCTCCGCGATTCAGGGGGCGCGACTCAAGGGCGCCGCCGAGATAGTCGCCGTGGACCCGGTCGCCTCCCGGCGCGCGTCCGCGCTGAAGTTCGGTGCCACGAAGGCCGTTTCGCCGGAGGAGCTGGCCGACGCCAAGCAGCAGGTCACCGGCGGCGAGGGCTTCGACTACGTCTTCGAGGTCGTCGGCAGGTCCGCCACCGCCCGCACCGCGTACGAGAACACCCGGCGCGGCGGCACCCTCGTCGTGGTCGGCGCGGGCGCCATGGACGACTTCCTGCAGCTCAACATGTTCGAGCTGTTCTTCGACGAGAAGCGGATCCTGCCGTCCATGTACGGCGGCGGGGACGTCCTGAGCTCCTACGAGCGCACCATCGCCCTGTGGCGGGCGGGCCGT
The DNA here is from genome assembly GCF_044768135.1 of Streptomyces sp. NPDC101165. Classification (NCBI taxonomy): domain Bacteria; kingdom Bacillati; phylum Actinomycetota; class Actinomycetes; order Kitasatosporales; family Streptomycetaceae; genus Streptomyces; species Streptomyces sp. NPDC101165. Next base: position 133,068 of record NZ_JBIWPG010000008.1, read on the forward strand.
GTCGACCTGGCCGGCCTGATCACCCACCGGGTGCCGCTGGCGGAGATCAACGAGGCCCTGGACCAGATGCGTACCGGGACGGCCCTGCGTACGTGCATCGAGATCTGAGGACGGACCGGAATGCCACTGCCACTTGAGGGACTGTCCGCCGTCGTCACCGGCGCCGGGCGCGGTCTCGGCCGGGCCGAGGCACTCGAACTCGCCCGGCTCGGCGCGGCCGTCGTCGTCAACGACTACGGACAGCCGGGCCGCGACGGCTCCGGCCAGGCCTCGGCCGGCCCCGCCGCGGAGGTCGCCGCCGAGATACGCGAGAGCGGCGGCCGGGCGGTCGCGCACACCGGGGACGTCGCCGACTTCCAGCAGGCCCGGGAACTCGTCGGCCTGGCCGTCGCCGAGTTCGGCAGGCTGGACATCCTCGTCAACAACGCGGGCATCCTGCGCGACCGCATGATCTTCTCCATGACCGAGGACGAGTGGGACTCGGTGATCCGCGTCCACCTCAAGGGACACTTCAACACCACCCACTTCGCCGCCGCACACTGGCGGGACCGTGCCAAGGCGGCCGGGGCGGAGGTGTACGGGCGGATCGTGAACACCTCCTCGGAGGCGTTCCTGGCCGGCTCCGCCGGACAGCCCAACTACGCGGCGGCGAAGGGCGGGATCGTCGGCCTGACCACCTCCACCGCCCTCGCCCTCGCCAAGTACGGCGTCACGGCCAACGTGATCTGCCCGCGCGCCCGGACCCGGATGACGGCGGACGTCTTCGAGGGCTTCCAGGAGCCGGACGAGGGCAGCCTCGACCCGCTCGCGCCCGAGCATGTCGCCCCGCTCGTCGGCTACCTGGCCTCACCCGCCGCCGCCCGGGTCAACGGGCAGCTGCTCGTCGTCCACGGCGGCATGGTCGCCGTGGTGGAACGGCCGCGGGTCCAGGCGAAGTTCGACAGCAAGCAGGAGACGTTCACCTACGACGAGCTGGACGCGCTGCTCACCCCGCACTACGCGGAGCGGCCGCCGCGGGAGACGTTCGCCGCGGCCGAGGTGCTGGGTCTCAGGCGCGACTGAGGGCCTTCGGGCCTCAAGTGCGGCTGAACGCAACGGGAGAACGAGGAAGGGGGTGCCCGCCGGTCGACGGGCACCCCCTTTTTTTTCTCATCTACCGTCAGGCAGCCGCCTCGGCGGTCTCCTGGGCCGGTTTACGGTGACGCCCGTGCGGAGCCGTCTCACTGTCCTGGGCCGCGATCGGGCCCCGGTGCCGGCCGTGTCCGGCCGCGTTCTGAGAGTCGGCAGACAGCGGCTGAGTCGTGCTGGTGTCGCTCATCGGAAGAATTCACCCCGTTAACAAGATCTCTTACAGCGCGGCGAGTTTAACCGGCACACCACGGGCCGAATCCAGGCGGGCACGCCGACCGGTGCTACTTCGTTACAAGTCGGCCGAGAGGTGCTTGTTGGAGTGGTACCGGACGGGCCGTCACCGGTCCCGGAGGGTCCGGTTCCGCCGCCTTCCAGGGCACCTCGGGCACCCCGGCAGCCGTGCCGTTCCGGACCGGATCCTCCGGGCCCACGTCCCCCCTGGGTGCCGTCAGCTCCGCCACGCCGCACGGGACCTCCCCCGTGGCGTACGGCAGCCGCAGCACCCCGTCCTGTGTCCATAACCCGGACCCCGTCAACCACCCCTCGGGCGCCGGGAGATGGCACACCTGCCGCTCGGCCGGCCGCCAGATGCCGACCCAGCAGGCGAACGGCCCCCCGATGCACAGCGCCACCGCGCAGCTCTCCGGCATCAGCACCTGCCCAGGCTGGATCGCGAACGGCGTCACCGCACAGTCCTGGAGTCGCAGGCACTCCGGGAAGCGCACCGGCAGCGTGCTGCCCATGACCCCCCAGCCCAATCGTTCCTGCCCGGGGGAGGGCGCGTCCGAGGAGATCAGCAGCAGCCCGCTGTCCGGGTCGGCGAGCAGCAACCGGTCGTCGCTGCCCTCAGCGATCTGCAGCAGGGGTGAGATCTCGCCGCCGCGCTCCAGGTCGACCACGACCGTCTTGGTGCACCCGCCGAGTTCCCGGTCCAGCGCGAGCATCCGCCCGCCGCGGTCCAGCCAGACCCCGCCCGAGCAGCGCCCCGGCACCTCCGCCAGCTGCTCGGGCCCGAAGGTGCCGCCCGCCACCAGCCACACCGCGCTCGACCGAGGACCGACCGCGAGGGCGTACGCGCGCACCCCGTCCGGCGCCGGCGGCAGCAGCGTGAGCCGGGTGCCCGGCTCCGGGCACTCCACCGCGCCCAGCGGCAGCTCGCCGGTGCCGGGGCCGGTCGGGTACAGCAGCGAGAAGGTGTGCCGGCGCTCCACCGGCCGCTGGATCAGCACCCGCCCGTCCGCCATCGGCTGCACCTGGGTGCCGGGCTCCTCCGGCTGGTTGCCGGGCAGCGGCACCGCGTACGGCTCCGGGCCGTCCAGGGTCCAGCGCTCCGGGAACCAGGAGTCGCCGTCCAGCGCGAGGCGGGCGGCGTACGCGCCGTCCGCCGTGATGGCGCACCGCGTCCCCGGCACACCGTCGTCCTCACCGATGGAGGGGGGTTCGATCGCACAGGCCGTCATCGTTCGGTCACCTCCGGCGACGAAGTTAGTTTTCGGCCGCACAGACGTGGGATCGCCCGGCCCCGGCTTCACACATACGGGTGGTGCAGAAGCGATTCCTCTGAGGGGGCCGGGACGTTTGTGCTGAGCGGGACCAGCGGGAGCGGATGCGGTACAGCCCGGCAGAACAGCCAGGTAGCCTTTTCCCCGTGCCCCGTCTGTCTGAAGTCATCGCCGCGCTGGAGAACCTGTGGCCCGCCGAGCGGGCCGAGTCCTGGGACGCGGTCGGCACGGTCGTGGGCGACCCCGACCAGGAGGTCGCCCGGGTCCTGTTCGCCGTCGACCCGGTGCAGGACATCGTCGACGAGGCGGTGAAGCTCGGCGCCGACCTGCTCGTCACCCACCACCCGCTCTACCTGCGCGGTACGACGACGGTCGCGGCCACGCACTTCAAGGGCCGGGCCGTGCACACGCTGATCAAGAACGACATCGCGCTGCACGTCGCCCACACCAACGCCGACACCGCCGACCCCGGCGTCTCGGACGCCCTCGCCGGCGCGCTCGACCTCCGTGTCGTACGACCCCTCGTGCCCGACCCGACCGACCCCGAGGGCCGCCGGGGCCTGGGCCGCGTCTGCGAACTCGACCACCCGCTGACCGTGCGCGAGCTGGCCGCCCGCGCCGCCGAGCGGCTGCCCGCGACCGCCCAGGGCATCCGGGTGGCCGGCGACCCCGAGGCCGTCGTCCGCACGGTCGCCGTCAGCGGCGGCTCGGGCGACAGCCTCTTCGACCAGGTCCGCGCGGCCGGCGTCGACGCCTTCCTCACCGCCGACCTGCGCCACCACCCCGTCTCCGAGGCGGTGGCCCAAAGTCCCCTCGCGCTGCTCGACGCGGCGCACTGGGCCACCGAGTGGCCCTGGTGCGAGCTGGCCGCAGCCCAGCTCGACGAGATCTCCGACCGTCACGGCTGGGACCTGCGCGTCCACGTGTCCAAGACGGTCACCGACCCCTGGACCGCCCACGCGGCGTCCAACGTCACCACTAGTTAATCGGGAGCCCCCAACTGAACGCCGCGCCCGCCGACCAGATCCGACTCCTCGACGTCCAGGCCCTCGACGTCCGCCTGCAGCAGCTGGCACACAAGCGGAGGTCGCTGCCCGAGCACGCCGAGATCGAGTCGCTGAACAAGGACCTGACGCAGATCCGCGACCTGCTGGTGGCCGCGCAGACCGAGGAGAGTGACTGCGCCCGCGAGCAGACCAAGGCCGAGCAGGACGTGGACCAGGTGCGCCGGCGTGCCGCCCGCGACCAGCAGCGCCTGGACTCCGGCGCCGTCACCTCGCCGAAGGACCTGTCCAACCTCCAGCACGAGATCACCTCCCTCGCCAAGCGCCAGGGCGACCTGGAGGACGTCGTCCTCGAGGTCATGGAGCGCCGTGAGGCCGCGCAGGAGCGGGTGACCGAGCTGACCGAGCGGGTCGGGTCCGTGCAGTCGAAGATCGACGCCGCGAGCGCCCGCCGGGACTCGTCCTTCGAGGAGATCGACGGCGAGGTCGCCTCGGTGACCAAGGAGCGCGAGGTCATCGCCGCCTCCGTCCCCGCGGACCTGCTCAAGCTGTACGACAAGCTGCGTGAGCAGCAGGGCGGCATCGGTGCGGCCAAGCTGTACGCCCGCACCTGCCAGGGCTGCCGCCAGGAGCTGGCCATCACCGAGCTGAACGAGATCCGTTCGGCGGCGCCGGACACGGTGGTCCGCTGCGAGAACTGCCGCCGCATCCTGGTGCGTACGGCCGAGTCGGGTCTGTAAGGGGCCGGGGCGGTGCGGGAGTTCATCGTCGAGGCCGACGGCGGGTCGCGGGGCAACCCGGGGCCCGCGGGCTACGGATCCGTGGTGATCGACGCGGTGACGGGGGAGGCCCTGGCGGAGACCGCGGAGTACATCGGCATCGCCACGAACAACGTGGCCGAGTACCGGGGCCTGCTGGCCGGCCTGCGCGCCGCGCACGACCTCGACCCCACCGCCCGGATCCACGTCCGCATGGACTCCAAACTCGTCATCGAGCAGATGTCGGGCCGCTGGAAGATCAAGCACCCCTCCATGAAGCCCCTCGCGGCGGAGGCGGGCCAGGTCTTCCCGCGGGACCGGGTCACCTACGAGTGGATCCCCCGCGAGCAGAACAAGTACGCAGACCGCCTGGCCAACGAGGCCATGGACGCGGGAGCCAAGGGGGGCCAGTGGTCCCCGTCCGAGTCCAGGGCTGCGCTGGACACCCCGCGCGCCGTACCCGAGCCGTCCGGGCCCCCCGGGGACGCGGCAGCGGGCGCGGCGAAGGCGCGGGCGGCACTGGCGCAGGGCCGCGCAGCCGATGCCGCAGCAGCCGACGTAGCCGCGGGCAGCCGTACGGCCGAGGCGGCACCGGCCGGCGAGCAGCACCCCTCAACCCCGGGTTGGAGCGCCGCCCCCGACATGGGCGCCCCCGCCACCTTCGTCCTCCTCCGCCACGGCGAAACCCCCCTCACCCCCCAGAAGCGCTTCTCCGGCAGCGGCGGCACCAACCCCTCCCTCTCGGACGCAGGCCGCGAGCAGGCCCACCGGGCAGCAGAGGCACTCGCCAGGCGAGGCACGATCCAGACGATCCTCGCCTCGCCCCTCGCCCGCACCCGCGAGACCGCCGGCATCGTCGCCGCCCGCCTGGGCCTGGACGTCACGATCGAAGAGGGCCTGCGGGAGACCGACTTCGGCGCCTGGGAGGGCCTCACCTTCGGCGAGGTCCGCGAGCGCCACCCGGACGACCTGAACACCTGGCTCGCCGACCCAGGGGCCCACCCCACCGGAGGCGGCGAGAGCTTCGCGGAGACCGCCACCCGGATGGAGGCCACCCGGGAGAAGCTGGTCGCGGCCTACGCGGGCCGCACGGTCCTGCTGGTCACGCACGTCACCCCGATCAAGATGCTCGTGCGCCTCGCCCTGGGCGCCCCGCCCGAGTCGCTGTTCCGCATGGAACTCTCCGCGGCTTCCCTGTCGGCGGTGGCGTACTACGCGGACGGCAACGCGAGCGTGCGGCTGTTCAACGACACGTCCCACCTGCGTCCCTGAGCCCGGCGGCGGCCCGCGCCAGCTTCTCGATCCGGGTCCAGTCCCCGGCGGCCACCGCGTCCGCCGGGACCATCCAACTCCCGCCCACACAGCCGACGTTGGGCAGGGACAGATACTCCGGCGCGGTCGCGGGCCCGATCCCGCCCGTCGGGCAGAAGCGCGCCTGCGGCAGCGGGCCGGACAGGGACTTCAGATAGGCGGTACCGCCCGCCGCCTGCGCGGGGAAGAACTTCATCTCCCGCACCCCGCGCTCCAGCAGTGCCACCACCTCCGAAGTGGTCGACACCCCCGGCAGGAACGGCACCCCGGACGCCCGCATCGCCGTCAGCAGCGCGTCCGTCCACCCGGGGCTGACCAGGAACCGCGCCCCGGCCGCCACACACGAGCCCACCTGCTCCGGCGCGATCACCGTGCCCGCCCCGACCACCGCGTCCGGCACCTCACCGGCGACCGCGCGCATCGCGTCCAGCGCGGCCGGCGTCCGCAGCGTCACCTCGATCGCGGGCAGCCCGCCGGCCACCAGCGCACGGGCGAGCGGTACGGCGTCGGCGGCGTCCTCGATGACGAGGACGGGCACGACGGGCGCGAGGTCCAGCACTGACGAGGGCATGCCGCTCATCCTGCCGACGCCCTGCAGGGTGCGCAAAGGTCATTGCGCATGTTGCAACGCCGAGCAGGTGCCCTCAGGGAAGGCTCAGTGGATCTCCTCCACCAGCACGTCCAGCGACCACGCCTGCCCCGCCTTCACCGGCGCCTGGGCCTCCACGACGTACCCGAGGTCCCGCAGCGCCTCCACCAGCTCGGCCGGACCCTTCGGCGCAGCCCCGGCCGACAGCAGGCTCCGTACGATCCGCCCCTTCGTCGCCTTGTTGAAGTGGCTGACGACCTTCCGGGTCGGCGCGTGCAGCACCCGTACGGTCGCCGTACGCCCGGCCACCTCACCCTTCGGCTTCCACGCGGCCGCGTACGCGGCGGACCGCAGGTCCAGGACCAGCCCGTCCCCGGCGGCCTCGGGCAGCACCGACGCCATCGGCGTCCGCCAGTGGGCGCCCAGCGCCCCGAGCCCCGGCAGCCTCACACCCATCGAGCACCGGTAGGAGGGGATGCGGTCGTTGACGCGCACCGCGCCCCACAGCCCCGAGAACACGAGCAGAGACCGTGCGGCCCGCTTCTTCGTGGCCGCGTCGAGGGAGGCCAGCTCGAGGGCGTCGTACAGCACACCCGTGTAGATCTCCCCGGCGGGCCGCGCCCCGGCCGTACGCAGTCCGGCGTTCTTCGCCACCTCGCCGCGCAGCCCCTCGCTCAGCCCGAGCACCTCGCGCGCCTTCTCGTTCTGCTCGGGGTCCCCCGCGCACAGCTCGACCAGCTCCCCGAGCACTGCCTCCCGCGCATCGCTCAGCCCCGGCAGGGACAGCGACTCCAGCTTCAGCGGGGCGCCACGGCCCGAGGACGCCTTGCCTTCCGAGGGCGGCAGCAGGACAAGCACGGGTGGTACTCCTTCTCTCCGGTTCTGCGTCAGGGTACGGGGTGCTGCCCCAGCCCCTTCGACCTACGCTCGACACATGCCCCGCCGCAAGATCCGCGTGACCGGCGCCCCCAAGGCCCCCCTCCGGGCCGCCCTCGCCGCGCTCCGCGCCGAACTCGGCGTACCGGACGCCTTCCCGGCCGAGGTTCAGGCGGAGGCGGAGCGGTCGGCGCAGGCGCCCACCCTGCCGTCGTACGACGCCACGGACCTCCCCTTCTTCACCGTCGACCCGCCCGGCTCCACCGACCTCGACCAGGCGACGCACCTCTCCCGGCGGGGCACCGGCTACCGGGTCCGGTACGCCATCGCCGACGTCGCCGCCTTCGTCGTACCCGGTGGACCACTGGACGCGGAGGCGCACCAGCGGGTGAACACCCTCTACTTCCCCGACCAGAAGGTCCCGCTCCACCCCACCGTGCTCAGCGAGGGCGCCGGGAGCCTGCTGCCCGACCGGACCCGGCCCGCCGTGCTGTGGACGCTCGACCTGGACGCGGAGGGCCGTACCGTCGCCGTCGACGTACGCCGGGCCCTGGTGCGCAGCCGGGCGCAGCTCGACTACGCGGGCGTGCAGCGGCAGATCGACAGCGGCACGGCCGAGGAGCCGGTCGCGCTGCTGAAGGAGATCGGGCAGGCCCGGGAGCGCCTGGAGGTGGAGCGCGGCGGCATCTCGCTGGGCGTCCCCGAGCAGGAGATCACCGAACGGGACCACACCTACGAGCTGTCCTTCCGCGCCCCGCTGCCCGCCGACGGCTGGAACGCCCAGCTCTCCCTGCTCACCGGCATGGCCGCGGCCGACCTGATGGTGGCCACCGGCACCGGCATCCTGCGCACCCTCCCGGCCGCTCCCGACGGCGCGGTGGCCCGGCTGCGCCGTACCGCGGTCGCCCTGCACATCGACTGGCCGCACCACTTGTCGTACGCGGCGCTGATCCGCACCCTCGACCCGCACGACCCGCGCCACGCGGCCTTCCTCCAGGAGTGCACGACCCTGCTCCGCGGCGCGGGCTACGCCGTCTTCCGGGACGGGAACCTGCCCGCGATCACCACGCACGCCGCCGTCGCCGCCCCCTACGCCCACTGCACCGCCCCGCTGCGCCGCCTCGCCGACCGCTACGCCGCCGAACTCTGCCTGGCGGCCGCCGCCGGCCACACCTCGCCCGACTGGGTCCTCGCCGCGCTCGACGCGCTGCCCCGGCGGATGGCCGACGGCACCCGCCGCGCGGGCACGGTCGAGCGGGAGTGCGTCGACATCGTCGAGGCCGCCCTCCTCAAGGGCCGGGTCGGAGACGTCTTCGACGGCTGTGTGGTGGACCTCTCCGATCGCGAACCGACCGTCGGCACCGTGCAGTTGGAGTCCCCGGCCGTGAGCGGCCGGATCGAGGGCGAACACCTGCCGCTCGGCGAACGCCTGCGGGTCCGCCTCGCCCGAGCGGATCCGGGCACCGCGAAGATCCTGTTCACACCCGCGTGAGGGCCCGTACGAGACCGTCCGGGTCCTCGGCGTGCAGACGGATCACACTCGCCGTCCGGCGGCGGCCGAGAAGGGTCGTCCGGGTGAGCGGGGCGGTGAGTTCGAGGGTGAGCGTCGTCCGGGACGCGACGGGGAGGTCGAGTTCGCCCGCCGTGCGCTCGTGGGTGGTGCGTGTCTCCCGTCGTACGGCCCCGATCGCCGCCAGCGGTATTCGCAGGTCGACGTGGGCGCCGTACCGCACCCGCAGGGCGTCCGGGGTGACCACGTGCGGGCGGACCACGCAGGCTGCGTGCAGACCGACGACGAACAGCAGGGTGTAGAGGTCCAGCAGGAGCACGATCCGGTGCGCGGTGGGCCAGTTGCGCAGCAGCACGGACATGGTGAGCGACTCGACCACACACACGAAGCCCAGCCCGAACAGGGTCGTGCCCTGCCCGCGCGCGTACCCGAACGCCCGCCCGCCGGCCGTGCCGTGGGTGCGCCGGGTCAGCCAGAGGGCGAGGCTGACGAGGAGCCGCACCTCGTGCCGGGCCAGGCCGTGGACGGTCCTGATGGCCGCACCCCGCTTGCTCACGGCCGTTCCCCGGCTCCTCATGGCCGTTCCCCGGCGAGGATCCGCAGGACCCGGCGGATCACCTCGGCCTGCGCGGGCGCGAAGTCGGCGTACAGGGCGCGCAGGAAGGCGTTGTCCGGGCCGAGGTCGGTCGCGGACATCAGTTCCGCGGGGAGCAGACCGGCCAGCGTCCGCGCGGCCTGCTCCACGCGCGGGTCGTCCGGCGCGGCGTCCGCGAGCGCGTCGAGCAACGCGTACGTCTCCTGCGCCCGCGCCAGGGCGTCCGGGCCGTCCAGAGCTCCGCGCAGGGCGGACAGCAGCCGCTCCCGCTCCTCGGGCGCGGCGCCGGTGTCGATCAGCGCGAGGATCTCGCGGTCCTTGGCGGCCATGGGGGAGTCGCTGCCCGGCAGGCCGGCGAGCAGCCCGGTCAGCTCGGGCGAGAACGGCCCCTCGGCGGGCAGTTCCCCGGCCTCCAGAAGCGCCCGCAGCCGCTGTCGGCGCTCCCGGATCTCCGCCTCCTGCCGGGCCAGGTCCTCGTCCAGCTCGGTGAGCACCTCGACCAGGTCCTTGCCGGCATCGTCGGCGAGCACGTCCCGTACCTCGGTCAGGCCCATCCCCAGCTCCGTCAGCCGCCGGATCCGGGCGAGGACGACGGCGTGCCGGAGGGTGTAGTGCCGGTACCCGTTCGACAACCGCTCGGGTTCGGGCAGCAGGCCCAGGTGGTGGTAGTGCCGCACCGCGCGCGTCGTGACGCCGACGGCGGTGGCGAGTTCTCCGATCCGCATGGCACCAGTACAGACGTTGACGCCGCGGCAGGGTCAAGCGGCGGGCCGGGCGGTGTCGGCGGGTGCGCCGAGCCAGTGCTCCAGGACCTCGGGCAGGGCCTTGCGGTCCTCCCGGCCGTCCGCCGCCCACGCCACGAACCCGTCCGGCCGGACGAAGAGCGCGGCCAGGTCCGGCCGGTCTGGGCAGGCGACGGTCAGGACGTCCAGCCGGTCGCCGTATCCCTCGGCGCGGGCGCGCAGCTCGGGGTCGTCCGCGAGGTCGAGCAGCAGGGCCCGGCCGGTGTGCAGATGCTCGCCGAGCCGGGTGCCGTCGGCGAGCTCCAGGTCGGGGGCGCTGCGGCCGGTCAGCGGGTGGTCGCCGGGCAGGTCGTACCGCTGCCAGACCCCGGAGATCTGTGTGACCACGTAGGTGGTGCCGGTGGTGGTCAGGACCATGTCGGTCACCACCTTGCGCAGGGCCCGGGCGTGCCGGTCGGGGCGCATCAGCGCGATCTGGGCGCGGGTCCAGTCGAGCACCCAGGCGCCGAGCGGGTGCCGCTCCGCGGTGTAGGTGTCCAGCAGCGCTTCGGGCGCCCGGCCGCGCACCATGGCGGCGAGCTTCCAGCCGAGGTTCATCGCGTCCCCGATGCCGAGGTTGAGCCCCTGCCCGCCGAAGGGGGAGTGCACATGCGCCGCGTCGCCCGCGAGCAGCACCCGGCCCCTGCGGTAGTCGGTGACCTGGCGGGCGTTGTCGGTGAACCGGGTCGCCGTGACCACCTTCGTGATGGTTACCTCCGGCACGCCCGACACCCGGCGCAGACTGGCCTGCAGCTCCTCGGCGGTGACGGGCGCCGACCGGTCGGCCGGAGGCCCGTCGAACTCCACACTCAGGACGCGGCCCGGGAAGGGCCCGTGGACGTACGTCCCCACGTCGGTCGTGTTCCAGCCCGCGCCCAGCCGCTCGGTGCCGGCCAGCTCCACCACCGCCTGGTAGCCGGTGATCTCCGGATCCGTACCCGGGAAGTCGAACCCGGCGAGCTTGCGCACGGTGCTACGGCCGCCGTCGCATCCCACGAGCCAGCCGGCCCGGATCTCCTCGGGGCCACTCTCAAGATCACGGATGTGTACGGTCACCCCGTCCCCGTCCCCGTCCCCGTCCCCGTCCCCGTCCCCGTCCCCGTCCCCGTCCCCGTCCCCGTCCCCGTCCCCGTCCCCGTCCCCGTCCCCGTCCGCCGTGAAGCCGGTCAGCTCCACGCCCCGGCGCACCTCGACGCCGAGCTGCGCGGCCCGCCGGGCCAGGATCCGCTCCAACTCGGCCTGCGGCACGCCGAGTCCGGCCTCGGCGGCCGGGCCGACCTCCGCCCACAGCGGGTCGGAGCCGTCGAACAGATCGGGGTCCATCATGATCCCGGCGAAGTGCCCGGCGAACTTCGGGGGCATGCGAGGCCGGTCGCTTTCGCCGCCGTCCTTCCGGACGGCACGCATCCGTTCCAGTGCCGCCTCCCACACCGCCGCCATCTCCGGCAGCAGGCCCCGCCGGTAGAACGCCACCGCGCTCGGGATGTTGACCGCGCCCGCCTTGATCGTCTCGTCGACCTCGGTCAGCCGCTCCACGACCAGCACCCGGGCCCCGCCGAGCCCCAGCTCACAGCCGAGGAAGAGCCCCACGGGCCCGGCGCCCGCCACCACCACGTCGTAATCCGTCGTCGTCATGTTCTCGTTCGCCGTCACAGGCTTTACTGTAGTCACTAAAAATTTCGAGCGGCTATAATTTTGTCCATGAACAAGGGTCGGGATCCAGAGCCTTCGCTGAGGGAACGCAAGAAGCGGGAGACGCGGCAGCGGATCTCGGACATCGCCACGCTGCTCTTCGGGCAGTGCGGCTTCGACGCGGTGACGGTCGCCGAGGTGGCCCACGAGGCGGGCGTCTCCACCATGACCGTCTTCAACTACTTCCCGCGCAAGGAGGACCTGTTCCTCGACCGCATCCCCGAGGCGGTCGAACTGTTCGCCACGGCCGTACGCGAGCGCACCCCCGGCGAACCCCCGCTGGCCGCCCTGCACCGCCTCGCACTCCAACTCCTCGACGAGCGGCACCCGTTGAGTGCCATGGCGGAGAGGTTCGTGCATTTCTGGCGGGTCGTCATCGACTCACCGGCCCTGCGCGCCCGCGCCCGCGAGGGGGTCGAGGAGGTCGAGTCCGCCCTGGCCGCCGCCCTGGCCGAAACGGAAGTGGCCGACCCGCACCTGCTGGCCGCCCTGACGGTCGCCGCGTACCGCACGGTGTATGTCACCTCGGCGCGCCGGCTGATGGCGGGGGATCCGGTGGAGGAGGTCGCGGAGGATCACCGCGCCCGACTGGAGGCCGCGTTCGCCGTGCTGGAGCGGATGACCCCTTAGTCGCCCCCGGGCCCCGGACTGCCACCCCTTGACGGCTAACGGCGTTAGCCATACCGTCATGACTAACGGTGTTAGCCAGCCCGGCCCGACGCCGTACGACCCCGGAGGCAGCCATGTCCGCCACGACCACGAGCGCCACCTCGCCCCTCACCGTCCTGCGCCGCACGGCCTGGCTCGCGGGAGCCCTGTTCTGGTCCGCCTTCGCGGTCCTGGAAGCCGTCAACCACGGCTGGCTCGCCGGCGCCCTCGCGCTCGTCCTCCTCGTTCTGCCGGACCTCACCTTCCTGGTCGCACTGGACGAGGCGCCTCACATGGCGAAGGGCCAACTGGCGCCGCGCGCGGTGCCGTACTACAACGCGATGCACCGAGCCCCGGTCCCGCTGGCGCTGCTGGCGGCGTACGCGTTCGGCCCCTTCACCTGGGCCCCCGCCTTCGCGGCCCTGTGCGGCTGGCTGGCCCACATCTCGTACGATCGCGCCTTCGGATACGGACTGCGGACGAAGGAGGGCTTCCAGCGTGGCTGAGCGTCTGACGCCGAGGGCACGAGAGATCGCGACGGCGGCGCGGGCCCTCCTGGAGGAGTCCGGGGCCGCCGCCCTCACCATGCGCGCCCTGGCCGACCGCCTCGGCATCAAGGCCCCCTCCCTCTACAAGCATTTCCCCGACAAGCACGCCGTAGAGGTCGAGCTGACGGCGCAGATGCTGACGGAATCGGCCGAGACCCTGGAGGCCGCGGAGGCGCACACGCCCGGCTCCCTGGAAGCACTGGCCGGGGCCTACCGCGCCTACGCCCTCGCCCACCCGCACCTGTACTGCCTGGCCATGGAACAGCCCCTCCCGCGCCCCGAACTCCCCGAAGGCCTGGAAGACCGGGCCGCCCTGCCCCTGCTGCGGGCCTGCGCCGGCGACCTGGACCTGGCCCGCGCGGTCTGGGCCTTCGCCCACGGGATGGTGATCCTGGAGATCCACGGCCGGTTTCCGGCCGACGCCGACCTGGACGCGGCATGGAAGCGGGGCCTGAAGGCGTTGCACCCTTAGCAGGGAGTACGGCAGGGGAGTGGGCGATGGCGGAACAGGCGCTGTGGACGAGAGCGCGACTGGGCCGTTGCGGCCCCCCGCTCGACCTCCTGACCGCGAACTTCCACCGGCACACCTACGCCCCGCACGCCCACGACGAGTACACGATCGGCGTCTGCGTGGGCGGCTCCGAGGTGATCGACTACCGCGGCGGCCACATCCGCACCGGCCCCGGCACGATCGTCGTCCTCGAACCGGGCGAGATGCACACCGGCGGCCCCGGCACCCCCACCGACGGCTACGCCTACCGAGCCCTGTACGCGGAGCCGTCCCTGCTGGCGGACGGCACCCTCGGCACCCTCCCGCACTTCCGCGAACCACTCCTGGAGGACCCCGAACTGGCCAAGGCCCTGCGCGTGACCCACACGGAACTCAGCACGTGCCCCGACCCCTTGGAAGTCGAATCCCGCCTCCCCTGGCTCCTGACGGCGCTGTCCCACCGCCACTCCACGGCAAGGCCGATCGCGCACCACATCCCAGGCGCCACCACCCTTGCCCTGACGGTCCGCGACCGCCTGGCAGACGAACTGACGGCCCCACCCTCCCTCTCCCTCCTCGCGGCAGACCTCGGCCTCTCCCGCTACCAGCTCCTCCGTGCCTTCCGTACGACGATGGGGGTACCGCCGTACGCCTGGCTGGCCCAGTACCGGGTGACGCGGGCACGCACCCTGCTGGAGGCAGGACTGCGTCCTGCCGAGGTGGCGGGCCTGGTGGGCTTCGCGGACCAGGCGCACCTCACCCGCTGGTTCCGCCGCGTACTGGGGGTGACCCCGGCGGCGTACCGCAACAGCGTTCAAGACACCTGGGCAGGGGGCAGCCGAAACTCGACCCCATGACTGCACGTGGCTGGTTCCTGTTCTCCCTGATGGGAGTGGTCTGGGGCATTCCCTATCTGATGATCAAGGTGGCGGTGGGCGACCTGTCCCCCGCCATGGTGGTGTTCACGCGCTGTGCGCTCGGCGCGCTCCTCCTGCTCCCGTTCGCGATCCGCCAGGGCGACCTGATCCGTGTCGTCCGCACGCACTGGCGTCCCATGCTGGCCTTCGCGTGCATCGAGATCGTCGGCCCCTGGTTCACCCTCACCGACGCCGAACGCCACCTGTCCAGCTCCACGGCGGGCCTGCTGATCGCAGGCGTACCGATCGTCGGGGTGCTCCTGGCCCGCTTCTTCGGCGACACGGAACGCCTCGGCGTGCGGCGGGTCGCGGGCCTGGCCCTGGGCCTCGCCGGCGTGGCGGTCCTCACCGTTCCCCACCTCACCGGCGGCGACGCGCGCTCGCTCGGCGAGGTCCTGCTGACCGTCCTGGGCTATGCGACGGCCCCGCTGATAGCCGCGCGATGGCTGAAGGACGTTCCCACCCTCCAGCTCACGGCCCCGTGCCTGACCCTGGCCGCCCTGGTCTACGCCCCCGCGGCAGCGGCCACCTGGCCGTCCGCCGTACCGTCGGGTCAGGTCCTGGCCTCCCTCGCCGGCCTGGGCGTCATCTGCACGGCGCTGGCCTTCGTGGCCTTCCTGGAACTGATCAAGGAGGTCGGCCCGACCCGCTCGACGGTCATCACGTACGTCAACCCGGCCGTGGCGGTGGCTGCAGGCGCGCTGTTCCTGGACGAATCCCTGACTACGGGCATCGCGGTCGCCTTCACCCTGATCCTGGCGGGCTCGGTACTGGCCACGGCGACCGCCGGCCCACGCCGCCCCGCACGCCCGGTACCATGGTCGACACGGCAGACGAGCCGGGCGGACGGCCGCGTGGAGTCCCCCTAGGGGGCTTCCCGAGGAACGTCCGGGCTCCACAGGGCAGGGTGGTGGCTAACGGCCACCCGGGGTGACCCGCGGGACAGTGCCACAGAAAGCAAACCGCCGGGGGCTTCGGCCCTCGGTAAGGGTGAAACGGTGGTGTAAGAGACCACCAGTGCCCAGGGTGACCTGGGCAGCTAGGTAAACCCCACCCGGAGCAAGGTCAAGAGGAGCCGCTGTAAAAGGCGGCTCTGCGCGGACGTTCGAGGGCTGCCCGCCCGAGTCCGCGGGTAGACCGCACGAGGCCGACGGCAACGTCGGTCCTAGATGGATGGCCGTCGCTTCGAGGTCCGCGAGGACCCCGGAGAACAGAACCCGGCGTACAGCCCGACTCGTCTGCCTCTTCTTCTTGTTCGTCCTGCGCGAGAGGCGAGGCGGGATGGAAGTCCTGGGGGTCGACGCCTGCGGCAAGCAGGGCTGGACAGGGATCCGGCTCAGGGACGGCGACTTCGCGGGCAGCCTCGTGGACCTCCGTCTCGATGCGCTGATCGAGCGTGCCGCCGGGGCAGAGGCGATCGCGGTGGACATGCCCCTGGGCCTGATCGAGAAGGGCTGGCGCGCGGCTGATCTCGGCGCGAGGTCACTCCTGGGGGCACGGCGCAACAGCGTCTTCCTCGTGGCACCGCGCCCGGCCTGGCAGGAACCGGACTACATGGCGGCCGGTGACCGCTGCCATGAACTCACCGGCCACCGACTGAGCCGACAGGCGTGGGCCCTGGCTCCCAAACTCATCGAGGCCCGGGCGTGCTGGCTCACCGACGAGCGGATCCATGAGGTGCACCCCGAGGTGTCCTTCTACGCTCTGGCCGGAGGGGTGCCGTTGGACCACGCCAAGAAGACGTGGCGTGGCCAGAACGCGCGCCGCCAGTTGCTGGCCGCAGCCGGGATCGTGCTGCCGGATCAGCTCGGCGAGGCGGATCGCGTTCCTGCGGACGACGTACTCGATGCCGCAGCGGCGGCCTGGTCGGCGCACCGGATCGCGCTGGGGGGCGCGGGGCGGATTCCGGAGGTGCCGGAGCTGGATGGGGAGGGGCACGTCGTCGAGATCCGGTACTGACCAAGTCGAGGGAAATACGGTGCTGGGACTGCTGGGCTTCTACGACGAACTCGACGACCTCCCCGGTCGGCCGACCGGATCCATCCGCGACGCCGTCCGGCCCTTCGGCGAACCGGACGAGGCGGACCTTGTGGCCTACCTGGACGCCGGCCACATCCTCATCGACGTCATGGAAGCGGGCCATGACGTCATCACCGGCAGTGCGCACCGCCACTCCCTCGGATGCTCGTCGTTGGTGACCGACGGCACCTGGCTCTGGCGCCAGGACTTCCCCCACTACGTCGAGACGCACCACGTCTCGCTTCCCGAGGCGTTCGTCGAGCATGTGCGAGAGCTGAACTACCGGATGCCGGCGCTCATCACCGCACGGTTCGCCCCCCACTACAACGAGACCATGCCCCTCGTCGGCTGGGCCTCGGCCGCCCCGTGGCGAGCAAGTGCAGCCGTGCTCGAACCCGAACCACGAACAGTCACAAGCAAGGCCCAGTTCGACACCGCGAGGCTTGCCCGGGAACGAAACCGGCCGCACGGCAACTGGACCAAGCCCCGCAAGCCGAGGAAAGCATGAGCCGACACCAGCCCAGTTACGATCCACGACTGGAAGGCCAGGAGAGATGGCGAAGGCTCCGCCCTGTACCGGTCCGAAAGTCTGGCCAAGATTCGTCCGGAGGGTGTCACCGCCCTGGCCGGCTTGCGGCTCGGCAGTGTCATCGACCTTCGCACCCTCACCGAGGTGCAGGCCGACGGAACCGACCGGCTCCCGGCAGGCGTCACCCCCGTCCCTCAGCCCGTCGACGACACCAGCCTCTTCGCCTTCATCGCCAATCGGGCCGCCCTCGGTGCCGCCGTCCGTACCGTCGCGAACTCCACCAAGCCGGTCCTGTTCCACTGCTCGGCGGGCAAGGACCGTACCGGAGTCGTCGCCGACACGATCCTGCGTGCTGTGGGCGTGCCCGCGTCGACGGCCGAAATCGACTACCTGCTGTCCAATCAGCTGCGTGCTGCCTCTGACCAGGCCTTGCGAGACCAGCTCAAGGCGGCCGGCTACATGCAGAATCCCGACCTGCTCATCCCTCTCCAGGAGGTGCGCAGCGACTACCTTGCCGCCTTCCGGGACCAGGCCGTGCACGACTACGGCAGCTTCGGGGCCTTCCTGATCAACGGGCTCGGCCTCGACGGATCCACCCTGACTCGCCTGCGGGGCCGCCTCGTCGGCTGAGCTCGGGCAAAGGGGCGCGCGCTCAGGCAGGAGGAGTCAACGGGCGCTCCCGCACACCCTTCAGGTGTGCGTCGAAGACCTCCCGGGCGTCCGGGGCCAGCGTCCGCAGCGCCACCAGCGCCGTGATCGCCACATCGCACAGTTCGGACTGGACGTCCTCCCACGTGTGGGTGACTCCCTTGCGTGGGTTCTGGCCGGTCGCGCCGATCACCGCCTCGGCCACCTCGCCCACCTCCTCCGACAGCTTGAGGATGCGGAGCAGTACGCCCTCGGGGCCGGCGTGCCTGCGGGTCGCCTCCAGGCGGTCCCAGAGTTCGTCGATCGTCGGCCAGAGGGCGGGGGAGGTGTCCGGGTCGCTCATGCCCCGAAGCTTGGCATGCCCCGGCTGGGCTACTCCTCGAACAGCGCCTCATGCCCCGGACGGGGCCAGTCCGCGAAGAGCACCTCATGCCCCGGACGGGGCTAGTCCTCGAACAGGACCTCCTGCTCGCCCTCCGTCTTCTGTCGCACCCGACGGTTTCGTGCTCCTACCACCACCGCCGTAGCCGCCGCCGTCACCCCCAGTGCCACCGGCACCATCCACCCCCGGTCGAAGACATGCCCGGACGCGTGGTCGAGGGAGAGGCGGCCCGGGCCCGCGATGGCCAGGCCCGCTGCCGCCAGGCCCAGGGTGGCCGCGTACTCGTAGCCACCCTCCTGGGCGAAGAAGCCGTTGGGTTTGTGGACCGCCGCAGCCCCGGCCATCGCGCCGGCCGCCGCCGCGCCCGCCGCCGGGGTCGCGAGGCCCAGCGCCAGCAGGGTGCCGCCGCCCGCCTCCGCCAGGCCCGCCGCCGTCGCGCTCGCCTTGCCGGGCGCGTAGCCGACGGACTCCATGAACTGGCCCGTGCCCTCCAGGCCGTGGCCGCCGAACCACCCGAACAGCTTCTGCGTGCCGTGTGCGACGAGCACCCCGCCCGTCCCCAGCCGGAGCAGCAGCAGGCCCAGATCACGTCGGTCGTAACAGGTCACGGTCGTCACTCCTGTCAGCGCCTATGAAGTCCCTTGCCACCGTCGCACCCCGTGCTCCTGCGGGCCCGTCGTGGAGGGCGTTCGGGTGGCGGGGGCGGGGGAGCGGTGTGAGTCTGACGCCATGACGATTCAGCCAGCCAAGCTCAGCGATCCGTCCGTCCGGGCCTTCGTCAACGCCGTGAACTCGCACGACCGCGAGGGCTTCATGTCCCTCCTCTCGCCGGGCGCGACGATGGCCGACGACGGCTCCGACACCGACCTCGCCGAGTGGATCGACCGGGAGATCTTCACCTCCAACGGTCACATCGATGTCGACAACGAGTCCCGGGGCGGCCGCGACCTCATCGCCCGCTACCGCAACGACGCCTGGGGCGAGATGCGCACCAAGTGGCACTTCGAGATCGAGGACGACGGCAGGATCTCCCGGTTCGAGACCGGGCAGGCCTAGTCCCCGGTTCGGGACCGGGCAGGCGTAATCCTCCCGAGCAATCCCCCGAGTAGTCCCCCCTGTGAAACCGCTTGCCCTCGTGTGCGCTCCAACTCCTAGCGTTCTGCGGCATGGAGACCACCAGCAGGACACTGGGACGCAGCGGGATCGAAGTGAGTGCCCTCGGATTCGGGTGCTGGGCCATCGGCGGCGAGTGGCAGGCACCCGACGGGCAGCCCCTCGGGTGGGGGAAGGTCGACGACGAGGAGTCGGTACGGGCCGTCCGCCGTGCCCTCGACCTCGGCGTCACCTTCTTCGACACCGCCGATGTCTACGGCACCGGGCACAGTGAGGAGATCCTCGGTCGTGCGCTGGGGAAGCGGAGGGACCAGGTCGTCGTCGCCACCAAGTGGGGCAACGTCTTCGACGCGGACACCCGCACCCTCACCGGCGCCGACGACTCCCCGGCCTACGCCCGCCGGGCCCTGACCGCTTCCCTGCGCCGCCTCGGCACCGACCACGTCGACCTCTACCAGTTGCACCTCTCCGACGCCGAGCCCGAGCGTGCGGCTCAACTCCGCAATACTTGTGAGGAGTTCGTCAAGGAGGGGCTTGTCCGGGCCTACGCCTGGAGTACCGACGACCCCGCCCGCGCCGCCGTCTTCGCCGAAGGGGAGCACTGCGCGGCCGTACAGCACGCGCTCAACGTGCTGCAGGACGCGCCCGACATGCTGGCCCTGTGCGAGGAGTCGGGGCTCGCCAGCATCAACCGGAGCCCTCTCGCCATGGGGTTGCTGACCGGTAAGCGGCACACCTCCCTGGAGGCCGGGGACATCCGGAGCAGGCCGCCCGCCTGGCTCCAGGGGTTCGGGGGCGACGGGTCCGGTGCCGATCCCGAGTGGGTGAGTCGGGTCGAGGCCCTGCGGGACATCCTCACCAGTGGCGGCCGTACCCCCGCCCAGGGTGCCCTGGCCTGGCTGTGGGCGCGCAGCCCGCGCACCGTGCCGATCCCGGGCTTCCGGACCGTCGCCCAGGCCGAGCAGAACGCCGGCGCGATCGCGAAGGGACCGCTCACCGCCGAGCAGTTGACCGAGATCGATCGCCTGCTCGGGCGATGAGCGGCCCCAGCGAGCCGTAGAAGCGGGTCCAGTGGTCTGTCCCGTACGAGGCCCAACAGGGCCTACTGCGACGTCAGTAGCCGTGACCGCCGTACTGCTGCTGCGCGTACTGCTCCTGCGGATACTGCCCGTTCGCCTGCTGCCCGTACGCCTGCTGTCGACCCGCGCCGCCCCCGCCCTGCTCGGTGAGCGTGATCTGGCCCGCCTTGATGGTGGCCAGGCGCGGGGCGCGGCGGGCGATGGAGGAGTCGTGGGTGACCATGACGAAGGTCAGCCCGTGCTCCCGCCACAGGCCCTCCAGCAGGGCCATGATGTCGTCGCGGGTGCCCTCGTCGAGGTTGCCGGTGGGCTCGTCGGCCAGCAGTACCTTCGGGTTCTTCACCAGTGCGCGGGCGATGGCGACGCGCTGCTGCTGGCCGCCGGACATCTCGGACGGGACGTGGGTCAGGCGCTCGCCCAGGCCGACCGAGCACAGGGCGTCGGCCGCTCGTTCGCGGCGCTCGGCCGGCTTGACGCCGAGCGGGACCAGGGCCGTCTCGACGTTCTCCTGCGCGGTCAGCGTCGGGATGAGGTTGAACGCCTGGAAGATGATGCCGATCTTCTCCGCGCGCAGCCGGGTCAGCTTGGCCTCGCTGATCGTGGCGAGGTCGACGCCGTCCAGTTCGACGCTGCCGGACGAGGGGCGGTCGAGGCCGCCGATCATCTGCAGGAGGGTGGACTTGCCGCCGCCCGTCGGGCCCTGGATGACCAGCTGGTCGCCGTCGGCGATGGTGAGGTCGACGCCGCGCAGCGCCTCCACCGTCTCCTTGCCCCGCGAGTACCGCTTGGTGACGCCGGTGAGTCTGTACATGGGTGCTCCGTGAGTGAACAGAAGGGTGGGTCAGGAGACGCTGCGCAGGGCGTCGGCCGGGCGCATCCGGGAGGCGCGCCAGCCGCCCATGGCGCCGGCGATCAGACCGCCGGCGACCGCGAGGCCGACGGCCAGGGCGATGGTGGTCAGGGAGACGGGCGCGGTCAGCGCGATCTCCAGGGTGTTCTTGGTGGCCTGCTGGCCGGGGCCGCCGCCACCGGGACCGCCGCCCATGCCACCGCCGCCGCTGCTGCCCAGCTCCGCCTGCAGCTTCGGGCTGATCGCGGTGACCGTGTAGGCGGCCGCGAGGCCCAGGGCGATGCCGAGGCCGCCGCCGATCAGGCCGTTGACCATGGACTCGCCGACCACCTGCCGGGTCACCTTGCGGCTCGGCCAGCCGAGCGCCTTCAGGGTGCCGAACTCGCGCACCCGCCGGGACACGGCCGACGAGGTGAGCAGCGCGGCCACCAGGAAAGCGGCGACCAGGACGGTGATCGAGAGCCACTTGCCGACGCTGCCGGCCAGGTTCGAGGCCGTGGACAGCGAGCCGGAGACGGTGGAGGCCAGGTCGGAGGAGGTGGTGACCGTCGTACCGGAGATGTTGCTCTGGATGGTCTTCTTGACGGTGGAGATCTGCTTGGAGTCGGTCGCCTTGACGTAGATCGTGGTGACCTTGTTCTTGGCGTCACCGAGCGACTGGGCCTGCTTCAGCGGCAGGTAGACGTCGGTGGTGGACTCGCTGCTGTCCGGGGTGGCGATGCCGATGACCGTGAACCTGGTGCCGGAGATCTTGAAGGTCGAGCCGACCTTGTACTTCTTCTCCTTGGCGTACGACTTGCCGACGACCGCCACCTTCGCGTCGGTCTGTGCCGAGGTGAAGGTCTTCCCGGAGGTGATCTTCATCGTGGCCAGCGGGCCGAGGGCCTGGTCGGTGACGTCGACGCCGGCCACCGAGTAGCTGTTGACGTTGAAGTTGGCGCCGCCGCCCTGCACCTGCGGCTGCCCGCTGCCGCCGCCGGTGCCGCCGCCCGGGCCGCCCTGCTGCTGGGAGCCGGACGACGAGGTGGACGACTTCGCCTTGCCCTGGGTGAAGGAGCCGTCGACCTTGGTGACGTTCAGGGAGAGGGCGCCCACCGCGCTCGCCACGCCCTTCTGCGCGGCGACCTTCTCGACCAGTGAGGACTTCAGAGCCTGACCGCCCTGTGTCATCACCCGGTCCGAGCTCTGCGAGCTCTTGCTGCTGGACCTGGCGTCGAACTTGAAGTTCGGGCCCTGCGAGCTGCCGGCCTTGGGGGCCGACTGCGCCTTGGTGACCGTCATGTCGGTGCCGAGGCCGTAGAGCGACTTCAGGACCTTGTCCTGCGCCTGCGTCATACCGGCCGACACCGAGTTGACGGTGATGACCAGCGCGATACCGAGCGCCAGACCCATCGCGATGACCAGAGCGGCCTTCTTGCGGCGGCTCAGCTCACGCTTGAGATAGATGCCAAACATCCCGTTCCTCGAAGGTTCTTGGCGCCCGCTGTGGGCGCGGCCACAAGCTAGGGAGGAACCTTTGAGGCGCGCTGAGTAAAGGATGTGTCAGAGCTGAGAAAGCAGGATGGGGGGTCAAATTTTCATAAGACAGCAAATTCCTATGCCAGGGAGGGCCTCCTGCCAGGAAATGCCTGTTGGGTGCGGTGTACGGTCCCCGGGTGCGTGAATGTTCCCGGCTCAGCCGGCGTGCCGCCCTCGGGTTGACGGCCGCCGCCCTCCCCCTGTCCGTGGCCGCCCCCGCCTCCGCCGCGACCGTGATCGGCGGTGAGCGGCTGGCCCGTACCGGAGTCCAGGTGCGCGGCGCCGGCGGCCTGCCCAAGAAGCTCTCCGCCCGCTCGTGGCTGGTCGCCGACGGCGAGACCGGCGAGGTGCTCGCCTCCTTCGACGCGCACCGGCCGCTGGCGCCCGCGTCCACGCTGAAGATGCTGTTCGCGGACACCGTGCTGAAGAAGTTCGAGCGGACCGAGCGGTACAAGGTCACCGACGCCGACCTCGCCGACATCCCGGCCGGCTCCAGCCTCGTCGGCGTCAAGCCCGGCATCACCTACACCGTCGAGCAGCTGTGGCAGGGCGTGTTCCTGCGCTCCGGCAACGACGCGGTGCACGTGCTCGCGCACATGAACGGGGGCGTGGCCAAGACGGTCGCCGAGATGCAGGCCATGGCCGAGGACCTGCAGGCCCTGGACACCCATGTGATCAGCCCCGACGGCTTCGACCACAAGGGCCAACTCTCCTCGGCGTACGACCTCACGCTCTTCGCCCGGCACGGCCTCAAGAACGCCGACTTCCGCGGCTACTGCGGCACCAGGACCGCCGACTTCCCGGCCGGCGGCAAGAAGACCTTCCAGATCCAGAACACCGACCGCCTGCTCACGGGGGCCTGGGGGCTGCACACGTACGACGGTCTCATCGGCGTGAAGAACGGTTACACCAGCCACGCCGGCAACACCTTCACCGGCGCGGCCACCCGGGGCGGCCGCACCCTGCTGGTCACCGTGATGCATCCGGCCGAGGGCAGCAACGCCGTCTACGAGCAGACCGCCGCGCTGCTCGACTGGGGCTTCGGGGCCGGGCGTTCGGCGCAGGCGGTGGGCACGCTCGTCGATCCGATCAGCGAGGGCGGGGCGAGCGCGAGCCCGGCGCCCGAGGGGAAGGCGGCCCGGGCCGCGGCCGGTGCTCCCGGCTCGGCGTCCTCCGGGCACCCCTCGTCGTGGCGGCTGCTGGAGGGTGCGGCCGGTACGGCGGCACTGCTGGGCGTGGGTGCGTGGGCGCTGCGGCGGCGCGTGGTGCGAGCCAAGGCCGCTCGCGCCGAGGTGGCTCGGGCCAGGACGGCGCGGACCGAAGAGGCTCGGGCCGAAGAGACTCGGGCCGAGGTGGAGCCGGAGTCCGGGTCGGGGCCACGGCATCGGCGCTGAGGTACCGGATCGAGTACTGCGGCAGCCGTTCCACCGACCGGTGCGTACCCCGCGGTCCCACGCGAGGTCCACCCCCAACTCCGGTCCGGTGGAACGACTGCCGACTCCCCCCCTCGGTATGGCTACGGAACCCCCATGTTCCAAGTGTGAAGCTCTTGTGGAGGAAAGTTGAGCATATGCGGCCGACGGGCCGCAATAGTGCGGACGTTGAAATTCCGTTTGTGTAACTTGAGGGGCTCGATTCCGGCCCCTCCCGAGCCCCGTCCTCAGCCTCGCCCGATGTACGGCATCGCCGTCGCCAGGACCGTCGCGAACTGCACGTTCGCCTCCAGCGGCAGCTCGGCCATGTGTCGCACGGTGCGCGCCACGTCGGCCACGTCCATCACCGGTTCCGGGGCCACCTCGCCGTTCGCCTGCAGTGCCCCGGTCTGCATCCGGGCCGTCATGTCGGTGGCCGCGTTGCCGATGTCGATCTGCCCGACCGCGATCCGGTACGGCCGTCCGTCCAACGACAGCGACTTGGTCAGGCCGGTCAGCGCGTGCTTGGTCGCGGTGTAGGCGACCGAGTGCGGGCGGGGCGTATGGGCGGAGATGGAGCCGTTGTTGATGATCCGGCCGCCCTGCGGGTCCTGTTCCTTCATCCGCCGGTACGCCGCCTGCGCGCACAGGAACGCCCCGTTGAGGTTGGTGTCCACCACGTGCCGCCAGGCCTCGTAGGCCAGCTCCTCGACCGGCACCCCGCCCGGGCCGAACGTCCCGGCGTTGTTGAACAGCAGGTCGATGCGCCCGAACCGGTCCACGGCCGCCGCGAACAGCGCCTCCACGTCCTCCGGCCGGGACACGTCGGCGCGCACGGCGAGCGCGGGCGACCCGGGCGCCAGCGCCGCC
Organism: Streptomyces sp. NPDC101165; assembly: GCF_044768135.1. Taxonomy (NCBI): domain Bacteria; kingdom Bacillati; phylum Actinomycetota; class Actinomycetes; order Kitasatosporales; family Streptomycetaceae; genus Streptomyces; species Streptomyces sp. NPDC101165. The sequence continues at coordinate 157,841 of NZ_JBIWPG010000008.1, forward strand.
GTCTCCTCCAGCGTCTCGACGCGCCGGCCGGCCAGCACCACCGACCAGCCGGCGCCCAACAGCTCCACGGCGACGGCCCGCCCGATACCGGAGCCGGCGCCGGTCACCACCGCGATCTTCGATTGCCTGTCAGTCATGGCTCCGCAGCGTAGGCGGGAAGTCCGCGATGCGGAATGCAATGTCCGCCATACGGCTACCCGGTGACGGTGGCCACGGCCTCCCCGCGGGCCTCCCCCGGATACCGCACCCCGGTCCGCTCCCGTATCGCGTCCAGCGTCCGCATCACCGCGAGGCTGCCGTCCAGCGGCACCAGCGGCGACTCCTTCTCGCCCGCCCGCAGTGCCCGCATGACCTCCTCGGCCTCGTGCCGGAGGGTGGTGCGCGGGCCGTCGGCGGGGTCGGCGGTGAACTCCTCGGGGTCACGGCCGTCGCGGTGCAGCACGAAGCGGTCGGGGTGGAAGAAGCCGGACGGGATGTCGATGCGGCCGCGCGAGCCGGTCACCGAGGCGGTGACCCCCGTACCGCCGACGATCGAGCAGTGCACCGAGGCCAACGCCCCGCTCTCCCAGGACAGCAGCGCGCCCGTCTGGAGGTCGACGCCCTCGTCGGACAGCACCGCGCGTGCCGCGACCTCGTCCGGCTCACCCAGCAGCAGCTGCGCGAACGACACCGGATACACCCCGAGGTCCAGCAGCGCCCCGCCGCCCAGTGCCGGATTCCGCAGCCGGTGCGCCGGCGGGAAGGGACCCGCGAGACCGAAGTCGGCCTGCACCGTGCGCACCTCGCCGATCGCGCCGTCCGTCACGAGCGCCTTCAACCGCCGGACCAGCGGATTGCAGTACATCCACATCGCCTCCATCAGGAAGCGGTCGCGCTCCTTGGCCAGCGCCACCAGTTCCTCGGCCTGGCGGAGGTTGAGTGTGAACGCCTTCTCGCACAGCACGTTCCGCCCGGCCGTCAGGCACATCCCGGCCGCCGCCCGGTGCGCCGTGTGCGGGGTGGCGACGTACACGACGTCGATGTCCGGGTCCGCGGCCAGAGGCTCCCAGTCGCCGTACGCACGCGTGACCCCGAACCGCTCGGCGAACGCCTGAGCCGACTCCTGGCTGCGCGAGGCCACGGCCACGATCTCCGCGTCCGGCAGGTCCACCAGGTCCGCCGCGAACGCGGCCGCGATCCCGCCGGTCGCCAGGATCCCCCACCGCACGCTCTGCTCCGCCATCCCGCCCCGCCCTCGTTCATGTGTGCCACGGCAGTGTGTACGAGCTGCGAGCATAGAGGCCGATCCAGCAGGAGAGGGAGGGACACATGCCCGAGCACGCGGCGGCACCGACACCGGAAACGGAGCGCCAGTCCACCACCGCACCCGGCTCGGCCGCCGCCACCCGCCGCACCGGTCTGCTCGTCACCTTCGTCCTCGGCGGCCTCACCGCCACACCTCCGCTGGCGATGGACATGTACCTCCCGTCCCTGCCGGAGGTCACCCGCTCCCTGCACGCCCCCGCCGCCACCGTCCAGCTCACCCTCACCGCGTGCCTGGCCGGCATGGCGCTCGGGCAGCTGGTCGTGGGCCCGATGAGCGACCGCTGGGGCCGCCGCCGTCCGCTGCTGACCGGCCTCGCCGTCTACCTCGTCGCCACCGCTCTGTGCGCCTTCGCGCCCACCGTCGAGGCGCTGGTCGCCTTCCGTCTCGCCCAGGGGCTCGCGGGCGCGGCCGGCATCGTCATCGCGCGGGCCGTCGTACGCGACCTCTACGACGGTGTGGCCATGGCCCGCTTCTTCTCCACCCTGATGCTGATCTCCGGGGCCGCGCCGATCGTGGCGCCCCTGATCGGCGGGCAGATCCTCCGGGTGACGGACTGGCGGGGCGTGTTCGTCGTCCTCACCGTGGTCGGGGCCGCGCTCGCCGCCCTCGTCTGGCTACGGCTGCCCGAGACCCTGCCGCCCGCCGAGCGGCACGGCGGGGGAGTGGGACAGGCGTTGAGCTCGATGCGCGGCCTGCTCGCCGACCTGCCCTTCACCGGCTACATGCTCGCCGGCGGCTTCGCCTTCGCCGCCCTGTTCGCCTACATATCCGCCTCCCCGTACGTCGTCCAGGAGATCTACGGCGCCTCCCCGCAGACCTTCAGCCTGCTCTTCGGCGTCAACTCGGTCGGGCTGATGATCGCCGGGCAGGTCAACGGCCGGATCCTGGTGGGCCGGGTCAGCCTGGACAAGGTTCTCGGCACCGGCCTCGCGATCATCGTGCTGGCCGCGACCGCCCTGCTGCTGATGACCGCGGGCACCTTCGGCGAGGTCGGCCTGGCGCCGATCGCCGCCGCCCTGTTCGTCCTCATGTCGGCGATGGGCATCACCCTGCCCAACGCCCAGTCCCTCGCCCTGCTGCGCACCCGGCACGCCGCGGGCTCCGCCTCCGCCCTCCTCGGCACCACCTCCTTCCTCGTCGGAGCGGTCGCCTCCCCGCTCGTCGGCGTGGCCGGGGAGCACACCGCCGTGCCCATGGCGGTCGTCCAACTGGCGGGAGCACTGGTAGCGGCGGCCTGCTTCGTGGGAATGTGCCGTCCCTGGAACACCCGTGCGGGGTCGGAGGGAGAGGACAACTGAGCGCACCCAGACTGCGCGCCGGCACACCCGAACGCGCCGGGCTCGCCCCCCGGGAACTCGAGCACCTGGCCGGTGAGGTGCACGCCCTCACCACCGGAGCACGCCCCTGGGCCGCCGGTGCCGTCGTCATGGCCGGACGCGGGCCCGTGATCGCCGTGGCCGAGGCCGCGGGCTGGGCGGTCCGCTATGCCTCCTACGATCCCGAGACCGACACCGGCGTCGAACTGCCGCCCGCCGACCGGGTCCCGATGACCGTCGACACCCCGTTCGACCTGGCCTCCCTCACCAAGCTCTTCACGTCCGTCGCCGCCGTGCAGCAGATCGAGCGCGGCACCCTCGGCATGGACGCCCGGATCGGCGCCTACCTGCCCGAGTTCACCGCGGCTGCCGCACACGGCGTCACCGTACGGCAGCTGCTCACCCACACCTCCGGACTGCGCCCCGAACTCCCGCTGTACGACTGCCCGGACGCCGGCGCCCTCCTCGCGATGCTCCGCGCGGAGGCCCCCACGTCCGAGCCCGGCCGGTACCTCTACTCGGACCTGAACATGATCCTGCTCCAGTTCGTCCTGGAGCGGATCACCGGCCGCCCGCTCGACGTCCTGATCGAGGACGGCATCACCCGCCCGCTCGGGATGACGGCGACCGCCTTCGGCCCCTGCCCCGGCGCGGCGGCCACCGAGGACCAGCGGCGGCCCTGGGCCAAGGCCGACCGCGGAATGCTGTGCGGCGAGGTCCACGACGAGAACGCCTGGGCGCTCGGCGGGGTGGCGGGCCACGCCGGTCTCTTCTCCACCGCGCACGACCTGGCGGTCTTCTGCCGCGCCCTGCTCGCGGGCGGCGCGTACGGCCCCGCGCGCATCCTCGGCCCCGACTTCGTGGAACTCCTCTTCGCCCCGCCGGGCCTGGGCTTCGCCCTGGACCAGCCGTGGTTCATGGGCGAGCTGGCGGGCAGGGGAGCGGCGGGGCACACCGGGTTCACGGGGACCTCGCTGGTCCTCGACCCGGCGACGGACACGTTCCTGGTGCTGCTGGCGAACACGGTGCACCCCGTACGCAGGCCGCCGGACAGCCGGCCGAGGGCGGCTGCGGCCACGCGTCTGGCGAGAGCGGTGGTCTGAGGCGCACCTCCCGGCCGCCCGAGTCGGACCCCGTGGCGGCGCCTTTCCAGCCGACCGAGACGGGTGGTGGGTGGACATGGGCCGGGGGTCTGGAGGCGGAGCCCCCAGCGAGGCCGGCACCGGCACCGGGCGCCGTAGAATCGCCGGGTGAACGACCCCGTACGCCCGGCCGAGCAACTCCGCGCCACCCTTGCCGACCTGCTCGCGGGGCTACCGCCATCGCAGGCCGCCGGCGCCGTGGAACGGCTGATCGCCAACTACCGCGGGGCCACCCCGACCGACGCCCCGATCCTGCGCGACCGCGCCGACGTCGCCGCGTACGCCGCCTACCGCATGCCGGCCACTTTCGAGGCGGTCCGCTCGGCGCTGGAGGCGTTCGCGGACGCCGTGCCCGACTGGACGCCCGGCAGCCACGTCGACGTCGGCGGTGGCACCGGCGCCGCCACCTGGGCCGTCACCGCAACCTGGCCCGGCGAGCGCAGCGTCACCGTGCTGGACTGGGCCGAGCCCGCACTCGCCCTCGGCCGGGAGATCGCCGAAGCCAACCCCGCGCTGCGGGACGCCCGCTGGCAGCGGGCCCGGATCGGCACGGCGCTCAGCCTCGACAGCGCCGACCTCGTCACGGTGTCGTACGTCCTCAACGAACTCGCCGAGGCCGACCGCACCTCCCTCGTCGACGCGGCCGCGGCCGCCGCCCAGTCCGTCGTGATCGTGGAGGCCGGCACCCCCGCCGGCTACGCCCGGGTCATCGAGGCCCGTGACCGCCTCGTCCGCGCCGGGTTCCGCGTCGCCGCGCCCTGCCCGCACAGCGCCGCCTGCCCCATCGTCCCCGGCACGGACTGGTGCCACTTCTCCGCCCGGGTCAGCCGCTCCTCTCTGCACCGCCAGGTCAAGGGCGGCTCCCTGGCGTACGAGGACGAGAAGTTCAGCTACGTCGCCGCCACCCGGCTGCCCGCCGAGCCGGCCCCCGCCCGGGTGGTCCGGCGCCCGCAGATCCGCAAGGGCCAGGTGCTCCTCGACCTGTGCGAGGCCGACGAGCAGTTGCGCCGCACGACGGTCACCAAGCGCCACGGCGACCTGTACAAGGCGGCCCGGGACGCCGACTGGGGCGACGCCTGGCCGCCGCGGGAGGAAGCGCCCTGACGCCGCAGCCGATCGACGGCACAGCGCGGCACTTCCCGGCGCACTGCTGAACCGGCCGAGCTTGTAGCGTCACCCCATGGTCAAGAAGCCCGCCCCCGACGCCACCCGGCGCAGCGAGAAGTCCCGCAGAGCGATCTACGACGCCGCCCTCGCCCTGGTCGCCGAGGTCGGATACCCGAAGACCACCGTCGAGGGGATCGCCGCCCGCGCCGGGGTCGGCAAGCAGACCATCTACCGGTGGTGGGCGTCGAAGGCGGACGTGCTGATGGAGGCCTTCCTGGACCTCGGCGAGCAGGCGGCCCGGGCGGCGGGGCAGGAGCCGTACGCCATCCCGGACACCGGCGATCTCGCCGCCGACCTCAAGGCGGTGCTGCGGGCCACCGTCGACGAGCTGTACGACCCCCGCTTCGAGGCACCCAGCCGCGCGCTGGCCGCCGAGGGCGTGGTCAACGAGCAGCTCGGCCGCGAGTTCGTCACCAAACTCCTCGAACCCCAGCTCCAGCTGTACGTCGACCGGCTGCGCTCCGCGCAGGACAGCGGCGCGGTACGCCCCGATGTCGACCCGCGCATCGCCCTGGAGCTGTTCGTCTCACCGCTCGCCCAGCGCTGGCTGCAGCACACCGGGCCGATCTCGCACGCGTACACGGACACCCTGGTCGACTACGCCCTGTACGGTCTCGCCCCCCGCTGAGGTGCTGTGAGGCACGTCTCGTCCGGTTCCTCCGGATCCCCGCTCCGGCCCCCCGAAGCATTGGAAGGTGGGACGATAGGGCATGCTGTCCGGACACCAGCGAGGCGAGGCGTATAGATGAGCGCGACGTTCGGCGGCCGGTCCGGCCGGCAGGGCAAACTCTCCCAGTGGCTGCTCGGACGCCGCCCGAAGGAGACCGCCGCCGACGACGGCGGCCGTGAGGCCCTGCTGCTCACCGCCGCCACCGCGGGACTGCCCCTGGCGCCCGCCGCGCACCCCGCCCCCGGCTACCGCTGTTCCTGCGACCGTGTCGGCTGTCCCACCCCGGCCCGGCACCCGGTGTCGTTCGCCTGGCAGACCCAGTCCACGACGGACCGCGCGCAGATCGAGCGCTGGGCCCGGCACCAGCCGCAGGCCAACTTCATCACCGCCACCGGCATGGTGCACGACGTCCTCGACGTGCCGCTGGAGGCCGGCCGGGAGGCGCTGGACCGCCTCCTCGGCGCCGGTGTGGAGGTCGGTCCGGTCACCGAGAGCGACGACGGCCGCATGCTGTTCTTCACCCTCACCCGGGGCACCCCCGAGGACGAGGACGAGTGGTGGCCGTGCGAGCTGGACTGCCACCCCGAGACCATGGACGAGCACCCGGGGCTGCGCTGGCACTGCCGCGGCTCCTACGTCCTCGTACCGCCCGCCCGGCTGCCCGGCGACGACCGGCAGGTGCGCTGGGCCCGCGGCCCGGAGCACGCGCTGCCCGACCCGCTGAGCCTGCTGGAGGTGCTCACGGACGCCTGCGCCCGCCACGCCGGCGCGGAGGCCGACCACGCGGGCGCCGCCTGGCCGCTGCGGCACTGAGCGCTCCGCGGGTCGAGCGGCGGGCGCTTCACGGGGTGCCGCGACAGGCCGTCGGGCGGCTGCGGGTCCGTTGTGGCTCGTCGCGCAGTTCCCCGCGCCCCTTTGGGGCGTTCTACTCGCCCTGTGCCGCCGTCAGGCCCTGGACCCGTCCCAGGATCGACACCGGACCGCTGCCCGCCGGGTCGAGGGCGGCCTCGTTGGAGATGATCTCCAGCGTCAGCGACTGCTTCATCTCGCCCTTGGTCAGGGCCTGCACGTCCTTGTTCGGGGTCGGTACGGAGGTGCCCGCGGCAGCGGTCTGCTTCTCGTAGTGGTGCGTGGTGAAGAAGACCAGCGCCCCGCCGTCCGCCGTGCGCAGCGCGAGCGGCGCGTAGTCGCCGCGGGTCAGCGGCTCGTCGATGTACTGCCGGACCAGGCCCGGCTTCGTCGTCTGCTTCTTGCGGTCCGTGCGCAGGCCGCTGGTGTACCGGCCGTCCGCGAACGTCGTGCCGGCGTTCTTCAGATAGGCCGCGTAGCCCTTGCTCAGGTCGCCGGGGGCCACGGCCAGTTGCGTGGAGTCGGCGGGCACGGCCTCGGCCCAGCCGTCCTTGTCCTTCTTGAACTCCGGTACGTCACCGGCCGCGACCAGCGTCAGATAGGCCACCCGCCACGGGTCGCCGAGGTCGTTGCGGGTGAACACCAGCAGCCAACGGGCGTTGCTGCTTCCGAGGTTGCCCTTGGCGTCCGCGACGAACCAGCGCGGCCAGCCGGCCTTCTTCGGGATCGTGAAATGGGCGTCCGTCAGCGTGAGCTGCACGTGATGCGCGTTGCCCGACGGGCTGTTGGCGTGCCCGGCCTTCAGCCGGGCGCCGTCGATGTCGGCGAGGGCGCCGGTGACATGGTCCTTGTCCAGGGAGCGGTCGTAGGCCTTGTCGGCCTTGTTGTACGCGTCCGTGAACTGGGTGAGCGCCTTGGCGGCCTCGGCGCGGGTGGTGGCGGGAAGCATCTCGCGCTCCCCGTGCACCACCACACATCCGCTCGCCGTCAGTGACATGACGGTCAGTGAGACCGCTATGAGTCCGTTCCGGTCACGCCTGCGGAGCCTTCGACGGCTGCGTTCCCTGGTCATGAGGTGCCTTCACCTTCCCCTTCCCGGAGGCGAACCCTACCGGGGCGAGGAAGATCGCGAGTGTCGGGATCAGGTACAGCAGCCACACCGTGACCTGGACCACGGTCGGGTCGGGCTGGAAGTTGAACACGCCCTTCAGCAGCGTGCCGTACCAGCTGTCCGGCTCGATCGTGTCGCTGATGTCGAAGGCCAGGTCCCGGATGCCCGGGATCCAGTTGGCTTCCTGCAGGTCGTGGAAGCCGTACGCGAGCACGCCCGCCGCGACCACGACCAGCATGCCGCCGGTCCAGGTGAAGAACTTGGCCAGGTTGATCTTCAGCGCGCCCCGGTAGAACAGCCAGCCGAGGACGACCGCCGTGGCGAGGCCGAGGGCCACGCCGATCAGCGGGCGCGGGGTGCCGTCGCTCGCCGCGTGCACCGAGGCCCACACGAACAGGGCGGTCTCCAGGCCCTCCCGGCCGACGGCCAGGAACGCGGTGGCGACCAGCGCGCCCGTGCCCATGGCGAGGGCCGCGTCCAGCTTGCCGTGCAGCTCGGACTTCAGGTGCCGGGCGGTGCGCCGCATCCAGAACACCATCCAGGTCACCAGGACGACGGCGACGACGGACAGCGAGCCGCCCAGCGCCTCCTGCGCCTCGAACGTCAGCTCCTGCGAGCCGAATTCGAGGGCGCAGCCGAAGCCCATCGCGATGGCGACCGCGATGCCGATGCCGATCCAGATCGGCTTCAGGGCGTCCCTGCGGTCCGTCTTCACCAGGTAGGCGATGAGGATGCAGACGACGAGCGACGCCTCCAGGCCCTCACGCAGGCCGATCAGGTAGTTGGAGAACACGGGTTACGCCTCCTCGGAGAACAGCGTGCGGCCCCACCAGTCGTCCTTGCCCCGGACACCGGGCGGGACGGCGAAGACGGCCGAACCCACGTGCTGGATGTACTCGTTGAGCGCGTCCTTGGCCGACAGCTGCCGCTGCAGCGGGATGAACCCCTTGCGCACGTCACGCTGGTAGGCCAGGAAGAACAGGCCCGCTTCCAGGCGGCCCATGCCGTCGGTGCCGTCGGTGAAGGAGTAGCCCCGGCGCAGGATCGTGATGCCGTTGTTGGACTCGGGGTGCGCGAGGCGCACGTGCGCGTCCGGCTTCATCGCCTTCAGGAACGGCTTGTCGTGCTCCTTGGCCTTGCCGACCGGGGCGCCCTCGCCCTTGTCGCGGCCGAAGATGTCCTCCTGCTCCTGCAGCGGGGTCCGGTCCCAGGTCTCGATGTGCATGCGGATGCGCCGGGCGACCAGGTACGACCCACCGGTCATCCACTGCGTGCCGTCGCCCTCGCCGACCCACACGAACTTCTTCAGCCGGTCCGTCTCGATGCCCGCGATGTTGCGGGTGCCGTCCTTGAACCCCATGAGGTTGCGGGGCGTCTGGGCGTCCGGAGTCGTCGACGAGGTCTTGCCGAAGCCGAGCTGGGACCAGCGGATGGCGACCTTGCCGAAGCCGATGCGGGCCAGGTTGCGGATGGCGTGCACGGCGACCTGCGGGTCGTCCGCGCAGGCCTGGACGCACAGGTCGCCGTCGGTGCGCGTCCTGTCGAGGTTGTCGCCCGGGAACTGGGGCAGGTCGACCAGCGCCTCGGGACGCTTGCCGGACAGTCCGAACTTGTCGAAGAACGACGGTCCGAAGCCGATGGTGAGCGTCAGCCGCGAGGGCTTCAGGCCCAGGGCCTCACCGGTGTCGTCCGGCGGCGCCTCGGCGAGCCCGCCGTACGCGCCCTCGCCGACCGCCTTCCCGGCGGTCATCCGGCGCGCGGCCTCGGTCCAGTCCTTCAGCATCTGCACGAACTCGGCGCGGTCCTCGGTCTTCACGTCGAACGCGGCGAAGTGCAGCCGGTCCTGCACCGGCGTGGCGATGCCGGCCTGGTGGGCGCCGTGGAACTCCACGGCGGCGCCCACCTCGGCGGCGGCCGGTTCCACGTCGTTGCCCGCCTTGGCCGCAGCCACGGCACCGCCGGCCGCGGCGGCACCGAGCGCGAGGCCGGCACCACCCCAGCCGATCAGCGTCCGGCGCGAGGGGGAGGAGCCGCCCTGGCTGTCCTGGCTGTCCTGGCTTTCCCGGGTCTCGGTCATGACGCGTCTCCCCTTACTTCACAACCGCGGCGGCGAGCTTGGACAGCGGCTCCGCGAGCGCGTTCACCGCGTCCGAGAGCTGCTTCTGGTCGGCCTTGCCGACCTTGTCGTACGAGGTGAAGTCGTACGAGTTCTTGTCCGTGCGGTACTTGTCGAGCAGCGTGTTCAGCGCCGCGAACTGCTTGTCCAGCTCGGTGGCCAGCGCGGCGTCGTTCTTCTGCGCGACCGGCTTCAGCAGCTCGAACGACTTCTGCGCGCCCTCGACGTTGGCCTTGAAGTCGACCAGGTCGGTGTGCGAGTAGCGCTCCTCCTCACCGGTGACCTTGCCGGTGGCGACCTCGTCGAGCAGCTCCTTGGCGCCGTTGGCCATGGAGGTCGGCGTGATCTCGGCCTTGCCGACCCGGCCCTGCCAGTCCTTCAGGTCGGTCACCAGCTGGTCGGCGAGGGTCTTCTCCTCGGCACCGATCTTCTTGTCCGCCCAGAGCGCCTTCTCCAGGCGGTGCCAGCCGGTCCACTTCTGACCGTCCTCCAGGCCGTCCTCGCGGACGTCGACCTTCGGGTCGATGTCACCGAAGGACTCGGCGACCGGCTCGGTGCGCTCCCAGCCGAGGCGCGAGGGGGCGTACGCCTTCTTGGCGGCCTCGACGTCGCCGTCCTTGATCGCCTTCACGAAGGTCTCGACGAGCGGCAGCGTGGCGTCGGCCTGCTCCTGGGCGTAGGAGCGGTAGTCGGCGACCGCCTTGTCCAGCTGCGGGTCCCGCTTGGCGACCTTGCCGGAGCCGGTGACCGTGAGCTTCTGCCGGACGCCCTTGCCCCTCATGCCCGGGACGCAGGCGATCTCGTACGAGCCCGCCTTGACCTCGGCGGTCAGCGTGTACTTGGTGCCCGGGCCGATGTTCTCCTTCTCGGAGACGATCCGGTCGTCCGGGAACAGGATCTCGACCTCGGTGGCCTTCGACCCCTTGTTCTCGATCTTCAGCGTGACCTGCCCGGCCGGGACCGACTTGGCGGAGGTTTCGCACTTCGAGTCGGCGGCGGTCACCTGGATCGCGTCGCCGTCCTTGGCGTCGCTTTTCGCCGTGCACGCCGAGAGGGCGGTCAGAGCGGCCACGGTGGCGGCGGCGGTGACGGTGAGTCGGACGGCTCGCATGCAGGCTCCAAGCGGGGCGGTGTGGTGAGGCTGGCCTAACTTACATGAGGCTTACCTCACCAATACCCGCCCGGGTCGTGATTCAGCTCTCACGGAAATCTCACAGGCACGGCTTGATCTCGACGTCTCAAAAGAGATCCCAAGGAAAGGTAAAGGGAAAGTCAAGTGATGGGAGGGTGGGGGGTATGGGGAGTGTGCGCAGGGAGCTGCTGGGGGCCGGTGGCATCGTGCTGGACGTACGGGACCGGCCGGATCCTCCGTCGTTGCGCTTCGAGTGCGCGCCCGGTGGTCGGCTGCTGCTGCGGCAGGGGGAGCGGCCGGTGCTGCTGGGCCGCGAGGAACAGGGCGGCTGCTCGCGGGAGGGGCTCTTCGTGCACCGCCTTGCGGGCTACCGCTCACCGCTGCCGCCGCCCCGCTCGGCGCGGCAGCGCCGACCGGGCAACTGGGTCCACCAGTACGCGCGTTGGCTGGAGGAGGCGCCCCAGGACGGGCCCCTGCACAACGGGTGGTGGCTCCTCGGGGAGCGCCACCGGTTTCCGACCTACGTCTGGTGGGGCGACTTCCTGCGGGACTGGCCCGGCGGCCACCTGGACTGGTGCCGTGGCGGCTGGGAGGGCGTCGTACCGCTGCGACCGCTGTCGCCGGAGGACGACCCACGGGTGAAGGCGTACCGGAAGCACGCGCGCGAGGGCACGCTCGCGCCGGTTTTCCTGTGGTGGGTCACACTCCTCGACGGCTGGATGATCCTGGACGGCCACGACCGGGCCGTCGCGTCCCTCGCGGAAGGCCGGACCCCGCCCTGCGTCGTCCTGACCCGGTTGCCGGACGAGGAGGACTGGCGCCGGACCGCCGACGAAGTGACCCGGGGACACGAGCGGGGGATGGAGCGGCTGACCGCCCGCCCCGCCGACCCCGACACCGAGCGGCAGCGGGACACGCTGGTACGGGCGTACGGCGACGTCATGTCCTCGCTGCCGTACGAGCCGGCCCCCACCCGCTCCTGGCCCCTCCCGGGTGGCGCCCCCGCCTGGGACGCGCTTCGCTCGCGCCACGATGTTTCAATTCCGGAGTGACTGATTACGACGTGCTCCGTGTGTTCTGTGCGCCGAACGGCGGCTACGGCAACGAACTCGGTGTCGTCCGGGACGGATCGGTGGTGCCCGAGCGGAGTGAGCGGCAGGAGTTCGCCGCGAAACTCGGGTTCAGTGAGACCGTGTTCGTGGACGACCCCGAGCGCGGGGTGATCGACATCTATACCCCCACCCTGCGTCTGCCCTTCGCCGGTCACCCGTGCGTCGGCACGGCCTGGCTGCTGGACGTGCCCGAACTGGTCACGCCCGCCGGGCTGGTGGGTGCCCGGCTGGACGGCGAGTTCAGCTGGATCGAGGCCCGCGCGGAGTGGGCGCCGCCGCGCACCCTGCGCCAGTACTCCACCGCCGCCGAGGTCGACGCCCTCGACGTGCCGCCGCCCGGTGAGTGGGTCTACGCCTGGGCGTGGGAGGACGAGGCGGCAGGGCGGATTCGAGCCCGTGGCTTTCCCGGCCGTGATGACGGGATCGGGGAGGACGAGGCGACCGGTGCGGCGGCGCTGCTCCTCACCGACCAGCTGGGGCGGGCGCTGAACATCACGCAGGGCAGGGGGTCCCAGATCCTCACGGCGCCTCAGCCGCACGGGTGGGTGGAGATCGGGGGGCGGGTCTTCCTGGAGCGTTAGGCGCTCAGCGGGAACTCCTCGCCCAGGGCCCGGAAGACGGCGGTGTTCAGCGCGAACGCCTTCCTGCACTCGGCCACGATGCGCTGCTTCTCCAGGTCGTCCGCGGAGACGCCGTCCAGCAGGCCCCGGTAGTCACGCTTGAAGGCCGCCGGGTTGGGGATTCCCTCGAACACGTAGAAGCGGACCCCGTCGCCCTTCCTGGCGAAGCCCCACGCCCTCTCCGCCCGGTCGCGGATGATCTGCCCGCCGGAGAGGTCGCCGAGATAGCGGGTGTAGTGATGGGCGACGTACCCGCCCGGCCAGCGCTCGGCGCACTCCCGCACCCGGTCCGCGTACGCCCGCGTCGCCGGGAGCGCGCTCAGTCCCGCTCGCCATCCGGACCCCCGCAGGTGCGCCAGGTCCCGCTCCAGCGCGGCCAGCCGGAACAACTCGGGGCGCACGAAAGGACCCGCCACCGGATCCGCCGCCAGCCGCCCGGCCGTGCTCTCCAACGCCTCGTACACGAACCACAGTTGCTCCGTGTAGCGGGCGTACGCGGTCACGCCCAGCCGGCCGCCCAGCAGGTCGCTCATGAACGTCGACGTCTCCGCCTCCACGTGCTGCTCGTGGGACGCGGTGCGGATGAGGGACGAGAACGACTCCATGGGCTCTCCTCGGTTTGCCGACCTGCTGTCGGTAAGTTTACCGACAGGCTGTCGGAAAAACATCCGGGCAGCGAAAAGCCCGCCCCCGGGGGTCAGGGCGGGCTGCGGGAAGGTGGCGGTGGTTTACGGCAGGGTGAGGATTTCCGCGCCCGTGTCCGTCACGACCAGCGTGTGCTCGAACTGGGCCGTCCGCCTGCGGTCCTTGGTCACGACCGTCCAGCCGTCGTCCCACATGTCGTACTCGTGCGTGCCCAGCGTCAGCATCGGCTCGATGGTGAAGGTCATGCCGGGCTGCATGACGGTCGTCGCGTGCGGGCTGTCGTAGTGCGGGATGATCAGGCCCGAGTGGAACGACGAGCTGATGCCGTGCCCGGTGAAGTCCCGTACGACCCCGTAGCCGAAGCGCTTGGCGTACGACTCGATGACCCGGCCGATGACGTTGATCTGCCGGCCCGGCCGGACCGCCTTGATCGCCCGGTTGAGTGACTCCCGGGTCCGCTCCACCAGCAGCCGCGACTCCTCGTCCACGTCACCGACGAGGTACGTGGCGTTGTTGTCACCGTGCACCCCGCCGATGTACGCCGTCACGTCCAGGTTGACGATGTCGCCGTCGTTGAGGACCGTCGAGTCCGGGATGCCGTGGCAGATGACCTCGTTGACCGAGGTGCACAGCGACTTCGGGAAGCCGCGGTAGCCGAGCGTGGACGGGTAGGCGCCGTGGTCGCACATGTACGCGTGGGCCACCTTGTCCAGCTGGTCGGTGGTCACACCCGGCGCGATGATCCTCGCGGCCTCCGCCATCGCCTGCGCGGCGATACGGCCGGCGACGCGCATCGCCTCGACGGTCTCGGGGGTCTGCACCTCCGGTCCGGTGTACGGCGTCGGCGCGGGCTTGCCGACGTACTCGGGGCGGCGGATGTTTCCGGGTACCGAACGGGTGGGAGACAGCTCCCCTGGTACGAGCAGCGACTGGCCAGACATGCCAGCGAGTCTAACCAGCGGGCATGGGGGAACATGGCCGTGGCGAGAGGAGCTGTTCATGCCCCTGTTCAAGAAGCGCACCGTCGGTAAGCCGGGCGAGTGGTACTACTGCCTGGAGCACAAGAAGGTCGAAGAGGGCCCGGAGTGCCCGGGCAAGGACCGCTTCGGGCCGTACGCCTCCCGGGAGGAGGCCCAGCGCGCCATGGACACGGCGGCCGAGCGCAACCTGGAGTGGGACACCGACCCCCGCTGGCACGACGCCTCGGCACGCGGTGACCAGGACGCCGACCAGGACTGATCACACCTGCGTGGGTGCGGTGGCGGTGCGCTGCTCGCGCAGCCGCACCGCGTGCTCGTTGGTCCGGGCGTCGTAGGTCATCAGCCCCGGCAGACACAGGGCCAGCAGCCCCATCGCGCCCACGCACAGCAGTCCGCCCGACCACACGGACGTGCGTACGCCCGCCCACGCGGCGACCCCGCCCGAGCGGACCTGGCCCAGCGTCGGGCCCACCGAGTACGACAGCAGTTCGATGCCGGCGAGGCGGCCGCGCAGTTCGTCGGGGATCGTCTGGTTCCACATCGCGGCCCGGAAGACCCCGCTGACCATGTCGCAGCCGCCGGCGACGGTCAGGAGCAGCAGCACCAGCCACACGTTGCCGACGACTCCCGCGGCCGCGACCGCCACGCCCCACAGCGCGGCCGACAGCACCACCATGCGTCCGTGCCCGTGCACCCGGGAGGTCCAGCCGCTGGTCAGGCCGACCACCATCGCGCCCAGCGGGACGGCCGCGTACATCAGGCCGAGCGCCCACTCGGCGTGCAGCTCGTCGGCGAGGAACGGCAGGACGGCGAGGGGCATGGCCAGGAACATCGCGGCGAGGTCGACGACGTAGGTGCCGAGGAGTTCCTTGCGGCTCCAGGCATAGCGGGCGCCCTCGGCGATGGCCCGCAGGTTCGGCTTCGCGGCCTCGTGGGAGGCGGGGGAGGGGGCGATGCGGACGATGAACAGCAGGGACACGGCGAACGTCAGCAGGTCGGCGGCGTAGGCCCAGCCGAGGCCGGCGTAGGCGACGACCACGCCCGCGATCGCCGGTCCGGCCACTCCGCCGACCGTCCAGCGCAGGGAGTTCAGGGAGGACGCCGCGGGCAGGTGGTCGTGGGCGACGATCCGGGGGAGCAGGGAGTCCAGGGCGGGGCGCTGTACCGAGACCAGTGCGGAGGAGAGGGCTGCGACGAGGTAGAGCGGCCAGACGGCGGGGCTGGGCAGCAAGGCGTTGACCAGCAGGGCTGCGCTGAGGAGGCCCTGGCCGGCCTCCGTCCACACGATCAGCCGGCGTTTGTCGAGTGCGTCCGCGAGGGCGCCGCCGTACAGGCCGAAGACGATGAGGGGGATCAGCTCCACGGCTCCGATCGCGCCCACGGCTGCCGCCGAGCCGGTGAGGTCCTTCAGTTGGACCGGCACGGCGACGAAGGTCAGGAAACTGCCGAAGTTGCTGATGAGACCTGATGCCCAGAGTCTGCGGAAGTCGGCGGAGGCCTTCCAGGGGGCGAGGTCGGGGAGGAGAGCTGAAGCCACTTCGGCATGCTCGGCTCGGGGGGAGGCTGGGGCAACTGCTTTTCTCACCAGGGGGCAGCCGGCGGTGCCGTAAGAATCTCCGCCAGCCTCGACAGACGGTCGCGGAAGCCCCGGCGGACCCTCGGAGAGCCTCCGTTCTCGCCGGCCGCCGCAGTGACCAGGTGCTGCACGCTGTCCAGGTCCAGCTCCGCCCCCTCGGGTACGGCCAGCGTGTCGTGGGCCATCGCGGACAGCTCGGGCCCGCCCGCGCCGAGCGCCAGTACCGTCACCCCGGCCCGCCGTGCCGCGTGCACCCGCTCCAGCAGCTCCGCGGGCTCCTCGGGGGCGACCACGAGCAGGGTCTCGCCGCGCCGTGCCTCCTCGATCCGGCCGGGTCCGACAGCGAGGTGCGCGGGATCGGAGGGGCGCGCGTGGTGTCGTACGAGGGTCGGAGCCAGCTCGGGAGTGCCGGACCAGGCCGCCTCGTCCACCAGATGCGCGGCCAGATGCCAGGGCTCGTACTCGGGCGTGCCCACCAGCAGCAGTCCGCCCCCGTGCGCCACCACGGACCCGCGCATCACGCCCGCGAACCGCCGGGTGGCCCCCAACCACTCGGTCCCGGCGAGTACTTCGCGCAGCAGCGCGACCCGTACGGCGTCCATGCGCCCGCATCCTGCCCCAACCGGTCACTCGTGACGCGGAGTTCACCCCGAATTCGCCCAACCTGGGGATGTTGACGGCCCGTCACTGTCCGTTTCCGTGTGAGGAGCCGCCCCCATGACCGACGTGTCCGTCCCCTTCCGCGCCGGCCAGGAGAGCTACGCCGGCTTCCGCATCCCGGCCGTCGTGGCCACTCACAAGGGCACGCTGCTCGCCTTCTGCGAGGGGCGGGTCGACTCCGCCGCCGACCACGGGCACATCGACATCGTGCTGAAGCGGTCCACGGACGGCGGCCGCACCTGGGGCCCGTTGCGGGTCGCCGCGAGCAACGGGAAGAACCTCGCCGGCAACCCCGCCCCCGTCGTCCTCGACACCGGCCGCATCCTGCTCGTGCACGTCCGTGCCGCGGCCGGCGCCACCGAGGCCGCCATCCTGCGCGGGCAGATCAGCGACGCCGACGGCCGCCGGGTGTGGGTGCAGCACAGCGACGACGACGGCGCGACCTGGTCCAAGCCGAAGGAGATCACCGCGCAGGTGAAGAAGCCCGGCTGGCGCTGGTACGCCACCACCCCTGGCCACGCCCTCCAGCTCCGCTCCGGCCGGGTACTCGTCCCCGGCAACCACACCCTGCCGCCCACCGGCACCGACACCGGCGCCGAGGCCAGGTACAACAGCGGCCACTGCCTGCTCAGCGACGACCGCGGCGAGACCTGGTACCTCGGCTACCTGGACGAGAACACCGACGGCTACATCAACGTGAACGAGACCACGGCCGCCGAACTCCTTGACGGCCGCGTCTACTTCAACACCCGCAACGACTCGCCGGCGCCCGGCAACCGGGCCGACGCCCACTCCAGGGACGGCGGCAGGACGCTGGTGAAGCCCTTCCGCCCGCAGGCCGGACTCACCACCCCGGTCTGCGAGGCCTCCGTCCTGCAGCTCCGCGATCCCGACCTGCTGCTCCTCTCCGCCCCGGCCGACCCCGCCGCCCGCGCCCTGATGACCCTCCGCGTCTCCGGCGACGGCGGCACCACCTGGCGCAAGGCCCTCTCCGTGGACGGACTGCCCGCCGCCTACTCCGACCTGGTCCGCGTCGACCGCGGCACGGTCGGACTCCTCTACGAGACAGGGGACTTCAGCGCCTACGAGACCATCACCTTCCGCCGGGTGCCCGTGACGCGGCTCACCTGACCCGGTGCCGTCCGCCCCACGGACCAGTGCCCCGACAGGCAACGTTCGCCCCGTCGCGACGCCCGGCACGCCCTCTCGCCGCACGCACCGGACGCCGCTCCTCGACGGGCAAACGTTGCCTGCCGGGGCACTAGAGTCGGCCCATGACCTCTACCGACAGCGCACAGACTCCCGCGAAGGCCCCCGCCAAGGACCCCTGGGACCTGCCCGACGTCTCCGGGCTGGTCGTCGGCGTGATCGGCGGCACCGGCCCGCAGGGCAAGGGCCTCGCCTACCGGCTCGCCCGGGCCGGTCAGAAGGTGATCATCGGCTCGCGCGCCACCGAGCGCGCCCGGGCCGCCGCCGAGGAGCTGGGGTACGGCGTCGAGGGCGCCGACAACGCGGAGACCGCGCGCCGCAGCGACATCGTGATCGTCGCCGTACCGTGGGACGGCCACGGCAAGACGCTGGAGTCCCTGCGCGAGGAACTGGCCGGCAAGCTCGTCGTCGACTGCGTGAATCCGCTGGGCTTCGACAAGCAGGGCGCCTACGCGCTGAAGCCGGAGGAGGGCAGCGCGGCGCAGCAGGCCGCCGCCCTGCTGCCGGACTCCCGGGTCGCCGCTGCCTTCCACCACCTGTCGGCCGTGCTGCTCCAGGACCCGGACATCGAGGAGATCGACACCGACGTGATGGTGCTCGGCGAGGCGCGCGCCGACGTGGAGATCGTCCAGGCGCTTGCCGGGCGCATCCCCGGCATGCGCGGCGTCTTCGCGGGCCGTCTGCGCAACGCCCACCAGGTCGAGTCGCTGGTGGCGAACCTGATCTCCGTCAACCGCCGCTACAAGGCACACGCCGGGCTCCGCGTCACGGACGTCTGAGGGCATGGGGGACACTGGTCGTCGTAGCAGTGTCCCCCGCAAGGAGCCGACCCCATGCCCCGCATCGCTCTCTACACCCTCGCCGTCTGCCTCCTCGCCGTCGCGGCCGCGGTCGTCTCGTTCGTCCAGGGCAGCTGGCTGGGGATCGTCTGGGTGCTGCTGGCGGGCCTGTCGTCCAACATGACCTGGTACTACGTCAAGCGCGGCCGGGCCACCGCGGCGCAGGGCAAGTCGGTCACGGGCTGATCGTGCAGATCTCCGGGGTGCCGCGCCAGAAGCGGTAGAGCTCGTAGCCGCAGGCGCGGGAGAAGCCGTCGATGCCCAGCCCGCGCAGGATCGCGTCGATCGCGTCGAAGAACGCGCTGTTGATCGACGGCACCCACAGCAGCGCGAACACGAACAGCAGCCCGAACGGCGCGAACGGCTCCACCTGCCGCTTCACCTGGTACGACAGCCACGGCTCGATCACCCCGTACCCGTCCAGGCCCGGCACCGGCAGGAAGTTCAGGATCGCCGCCGTCACCTGGAGCAAGGCGAGGAACGCCAGCGCGTAACGGAAGTCGCGGGGGACCCCGTCCAGCGCGTGCAGCCAGAAGGGCGCCGTGCACACCGCGGCGAACAGCACGTTGGTCAGCGGGCCCGCCGCCGAGATCAGGCTGTGCCGCCAGCGGCCCCGGATGCGGCTGCGCTCGATGAAGACCGCACCGCCCGGCAGGCCGATCCCGCCCATGATCACGAACAGCACCGGGAGCACGATGCTCAGCAGCGCGTGCGTGTACTTCAGCGGGTTCAGCGTCAGGTAGCCCTTCGCGCCGACCGTGATGTCCCCGCTGTGCAGGGCGGTGCGCGCGTGCGCGTACTCGTGCAGGCACAGGGAGACGATCCAGGCCGCCGTCACGAACAGGAACACCGCGATACCCGGCTGCTCGGCGAACCCGGTCCAGGTGGCCCAGCCGGTCACCGCCGTGACGGCCGCGATCCCGAGGAACACGGGGCTGATCCGGCGCTCGCCGCGGCGGGTGGTGGCGGTCGTCATGAGCGGCTCCAGGGGGCGGGTACGGTCGGGAGGCCGACCGTACCGGCCGGGGACTCAGGAGGAAAACGTCTCGCGGTGGCCGTCCGGTTCCAGGAGGGTGGGGGAATGGCACTGATGAGGGTGTTCTACGAGGACTGGCAGATGGAGTGCTGCGGCAAGCCGTTCAGCGTGGGCCAGGAGGTCGGCTGGCGGCTGGTCGCCGTCGAGGGGGAGGAGGCCGGGAACGACCACTGGCACGGCGCCGAGGCGTGGGTGGAGAACCACGGGGGCCCGAAGCACAAGACCGTCGGCCGCGTGCGCTCCATCGACCTGGTGCACCAGGAGTACGCCGCGCACCACGATCCGCGCGCCGCGGAACGCGCCGCGCTCGCCGATCTGGAGCCCGGCACGGTGGTCTTCCGGTCGACCGGGCGCAGTCTGGAGCCGGTGCCCGGCGCACGGACCCTGGAGCCCGTCGACAGCTGCCCGAGGTGGTTCGGCGGCTTCGAGGACGAGGAACAGCCACCGCGCCGGGTGCCCTATCGCGTCCGCCGCGCCGTCGGCGTCCTCGTCACCCTGGAAATCCCGGACGACGCCGGAGGTCCCGGGCGGCACGCCGCCTGAACCCGGTGACCCGTACCGACCGCTCCGGAGACAATGAACCCCGTGCGCTACCGCCTCCTCGGCCCCACCCAGGCACTCCGCCCCGACGGCACGCCCGTCCCGGTAGGCGGGGCGCGCCTGCGTGCCCTGCTGAGCGTGCTCGCGCTGCGGGCCGGCCGGACCGTCCCGACCGACCTGCTGGTGGACGAGGTGTGGGGTGCCGAGCCGCCCGCCGACGCCACGGGCGCGCTGCAGGCGCTGGTCGGCCGACTGCGCAGGGCCCTCGGCGCCGACGCGGTCGCCTCCGCCGAGGGCGGCTACCGGCTCGCCGCCGCCCCCGACGACATCGACCTGGGCCGGTTCGACCGGCTGACCGGCGAGGGCCTCGGCGCCCTGGCCGACGGCGACCCCGCCAAGGCCGCCGCCGTCCTGGACGACGCGCTCGCCCTGTGGCGCGGCCCCGCCCTCGCCGACCTGCCCGACCACACCGCCGACGCGGCCCGCTGGGAGACCCGCCGCCTCGACGCTCTGCGCGCCCGGCACACCGCCGCCCTCGCCCTCGGCCACGCCGAGCAGTCCCTGCCCGAGCTGGCGGCGCTGTGCGACAGCCATCCCCTGGACGAGCCGCTCCAGGCACTGCGGCTGCGCGCCCTGCGGGACGCGGGCCGCCCGGCCCAGGCGCTGGCCGCCTACGAGGAGGTACGCGAGCTCCTCGCGGACCGGCTCGGCTCCGACCCCGGCCCCGAACTGCGCGCCCTGCACACCGAGTTGCTCACCGAGGCCGAGCGGGAACCGCAGCCCGCGCCGCCCGCCGCCCTCGGTAACCTGCCCGCCCGGCTCACCTCCTTCGTCGGCCGGGAGGCCGACATCGCGGCCATCGGCGCCGACCTCGCGGCGGCTCGGCTGGTCACGCTGCTCGGGCCCGGCGGAGCGGGCAAGACCCGGCTGTCCCAGGAGGCCGCCGAGGCCGTACGGCACACCGCCCGGGACGGGGTGTGGCTGGCCGAACTGGCGCCCGTCGACGACCCGGACGCCGTACCGCAGGCCGTGCTGACCGCGATCGGCGCCCGCGAGACCGTGCTGCACGGCGCCGGCGTCGAGGCCATGCGCGCGATCACCGACGTGGACGACCCGATCGACCGGCTCGTGGAGTACTGCGCCCGCCGCCGGATGGTGCTGATCCTCGACAACTGCGAGCATGTCGTCGAGGCGGCCGCCCGGCTGGCCGAGCGGCTGCTGGCCCGCTGCCCGCAGCTGACCGTGCTCGCCACCAGCCGCGAACCGCTCGGCGTGCCCGGGGAGTTGGTGCGTCCCGTGGAGCCGCTGCCCGAGCCGGTCGCGCTGCGGCTGTTCGCCGAGCGAGGTGCCGCGGCCCGGCCCGGATTCCGCCTGGACGAAGACCCCGAGGCCTGTGCCGAGATCTGCCGGCGGCTCGACGGGCTGCCCCTCGCCATCGAGCTGGCGGCCGCCCGCCTGCGCATGCTGACCCCGCGCCAGATAGCCGGCCGGCTGGACGACCGCTTCCGGCTGCTCACCAGCGGCAGCCGCACCGTGCTGCCCCGCCAGCAGACCCTGCGCGCCGTCGTGGACTGGTCCTGGGACCTGCTCGACGCGGACGAACGGGACGTCCTGTGCCGGCTGTCGCTCTTCGCGGGCGGCTGCGACCTGGCCGCCGCCGAGGGCGTGTGCGGCCCGGCCGCCCTGGACGCGCTCGGCTCCCTGGTCGACAAGTCCCTGGTCGTGGCCTCCCCGTCGGCGGACGGCGGGATGCGCTACCGGCTGCTGGAGACCGTCGCCGAGTACGCGGCCGAACGGCTGGACGAGACCGGGCGCCGGGCCGGGGCCGAGCGCGCCCATCTGACTTACTACCGCGAACTCGCCCGCACCACCGACCCGTTGCTGCGGGGCAGCGAGCAGCGCGCCGCCATCGACAGGTTCCAACTGGAGTACGAGAACCTGCGCACCGCCCTGCGGCACGCCGTCGCCCTCGGCGACGAGCAGGAGGCGCTCAGCCTGGTGCTGTCCCTGGTCTGGTACTGGCAGATGCGCGACCTGCGCATCGAGTGCCGCACCTGGTGCGAGGAGGCCATGGCCCTCGGCCCCGACCCGTTCGCCGAGCCGGTCCGCCCCGCCCTCCCCGTCTGGGAGCGCTGCACCGACACCCCGCCCCCGTTCACCGGCGAACTCCTCGCCGAGGCCCGGCGCGGCGTCCACCTCGCCCATCTCGCCTGCATGGACACCGAGATCAACAGCTGGCAGACCCCCGAGGCCCAGGCCAAGCTGCGGGTCATGGCCCAGGTCTACGAGCCCGGCCTGCCGCAGACCTGCCGCGCCCCGGGCGCCATATGGTTCTACGCCGTCATCCTCACCGACGGCGCGGACCGGATGCGCACGATCTCCGACGCCACCATACGGACCTGCCGGGACACCCCCGGCTTCGAGTGGGAGCTGGCCGGCGCCCTGCAGCTGCGCGCCAACCTGCTCGCCAACCGCACCGCCTGGGCGGGCGACGCCACCCGCGACGCCGACGAGGCCCTGGAGATCTTCCGCCGCCTCGGCGACCGGTGGGGCATCGCCGAGGCGCTGTCGGCGCGCGGCGAGGCCAACGAACGCAAGGGCGCCTACCGCACGGCCGCCGCCGACTACGAGGCGGCCATCGTGCACGCCGAACGCCTCGGCGCCCGCGCCCAGATGGCCGTGCTCCGGGCCCGGCTCGGCAGCGTGCTCCTGGAGGGGGGCGACACCGAACGCGGCGAGCGCATGCTGCGGGACGTCATCGCCAACCAGGAGGGCGCCGTCAACGAGGCGATGCCGGCCGCCCGGCTCTTCCTCGCCGCCTGGCTCGGCCTGACCGAGCGCATCGAGGAGGCGCGTGAGCAACTCCGGCTGCTGCGCGAGGAGTTCACGATCGCGCACTTCGTCGTCTTCGACGTCATGATCCTCAGCCAGGACGCCTGGCTGGACGCCCTCGACCGCCGCTCCGAGGAGTCACTGGACCGGGTCCGCACGGCACTGCGGCGGGCCGACGACCCGCTGTCCCGGGTGGTCACCCCGCATCTGGGCTCCATCTGCCTCACCATCGGGGCGATGGCCCTGGCGAGCCTGGACGGCGGCACCCGCGCCGCCGACGCCGCCCGCTGCCTGGCCGCCGCGGACGCCCTGCTGCCGGCCGAGCACGTCTCCTCCGGCTTGGAGCGCCGGACGTACGAGCTGACCGAGTCCCGGATCCGCGAGACGCTCGACGGCCCCGCGTACGCGGCCGCATACGCCGAGGGCGGTGGCCTCTCCCTCGCGGAGGCCACCGCCCTGCTGTGAGCCGCTGAGCGCGGCTCTTCGTACGTCTGCTCTTGGTACGTCTGCTCTTGGTACGTCAGCTCTTCGTGCGGAACTTGTGGATCGCGACCGGGGCCATCACCGCGGTGAGGCCGGCCGACCAGAGCAGGGTCACCCACAGACCGTGTGCGACCGGTCCGCCGACCATCAGGCCGCGCGCGGCGTCCGCCAGGGCGGACAGCGGGTTGTAGTCGGTGAAGTTCTGCAGCCAGCCCGGCATCGAGCGGGTCGGCGCGAAGATCGACGAGCCGAACTGCAGCGGCATCAGCACCAGGAAGCCCATGGCCTGCACGGACTGCGCGCTCTTCATCACCACGCCGAGGGTGAGGAACACCCACATCAGGGCCGAGCCGAACAGCGCGGACAGGCCCACCGAGGCGAGCAGCCCCGGCCAGTTGGTGATGTGGAAGCCCACGAGCACGCCGACGATCATCAGCACGACGGTCGCGAAGAGCATCCGCATCAGCTCCACCGCGATCTTGGCGAACAGCACGGAGCCGCGCCCGATCGGCAGGGACCGGAAGCGGTCCATGACACCGGAGTTGAAGTCCTGGTTGAAGCCGGTGCCCACGCCCTGGGCCATGTTCATGCCCATCATGGCCATCAGGCCGGGCACGACGTACTGCACGTACCGCTCCTGACCGCCGCCCAGGGACTGCCCGATGGAGCCGCCGAAGACGTACACGAACAGCAGGGTGAAGATGACCGGGAACAGGATGGCGTCGAACATCGACTCCGGGTCCTGCCGGATCCACAGCAGGTTGCGGCGGATGAGCGCGCCGGTGTGGCGCAGGTGGGCACGCAGCGGGATGGGCGCGTCGGTCTTCGCAGCGGCGGTCGGGGTAAGGGTGTTGGAAGGGGCGGCGCGAAGCGCCTCGTTCAGGGTGGTGGTGGGCGACGGGTGGGAGCTCATACGGCGACCTCCTCGCGGGTCTCGGCGGGCGTGACGTCCTGCGGGGCACCGGCACGGTGGCCGGTGAGGGACAGGAACACCTCGTCCAGGCTGGGCAGTTCGGTGGTGATGGAGGAGATCGTGATGCCGCGCGCGGTGACAGCGCCGACCACGGCGGTCAGCTGCTCGTCGCTGAGGATCGGCACCAGCAGCGTCCCGGACTCGGGGTCCACGGTGGTGGCCGCGAGCCCGGTGATGCCCAGCTCGTCCAGCATGGCGGCGAGGGGCCGCAGCTGCAGCGGGTCCAACGGCCGCACGCGCAGCGTGCGCCCGCCGACCCTGGCCTTCAGCTCCTCGATGCCGCCGTTCGCGATGACCTTCCCGCGGTCCACGACGGTCAGCTCGGAGGCGAGCTGCTCGGCCTCCTCCATGTACTGGGTGGTGAGCAGCACGGTGACCCCCTCACCGACCATCGCCTTGACCTCGTCCCACACCTCGTTGCGGGTGCGCGGGTCGAGCCCGGTGGTCGGTTCGTCGAGGTACAGGACGGCCGGCCGGCCGATCATCGAGGCGGCCAGGTCCAGCCGCCGCCGCATGCCGCCGGAGTACGTGCTCGCCGGGCGCCTGGCGGCCTCCGTCAGCGAGAACCGCTCCAGCAGCTCGTCGGCGCGGGCGCGGGCGTCCTTGCGGGAGAGGTCGAGCAGCCGCCCGATCATGTAGAGGTTCTCCCAGCCGGGCAGCTTCTCGTCGACCGAGGCGTACTGCCCGGTCAGGCCGATCACCCGGCGCAGCTGCCGGGGCTGGCGTACGACGTCGTACCCGGCCACGGTGGCCTGCCCGGCGTCCGGCGTGATCAGGGTGGAGAGGATCCGTACGAGGGTGGTCTTCCCGGCGCCGTTCGGCCCGAGCACCCCCATCACCGTGCCCTCCCGCACATCCAGGTCGACCCCGTCCAGCGCCTTGGTCTCGCCGTAGTGCTTGACCAGTCCCCGCACCGTCACGGCGTGGCTTCCGCCGACGGGGTTGTGTTCGATTCGCGTCATGCCCATGAAGGTGCCAGGCCCCACCGACAAACCACCGACAGGCCGCCGACAGCCACCGACAACATGCCGACGACCACCGCAACCATCAATTGAGCGACCACGACGGCGAGCAACCACCTCCGCGAGAGCGGCACCGGCTCAGGCACACATAGGGGGACAGCCCGCCGACGGGGGACGGTCGGCGGGCTGTCCGGGGTGTTGCCGCAGTGGCTAGTGGACGGAGTGCTCCTCGAGCGGGAACGTTCCGCCGACGACGTCCTCGGCGAACTCCTTCACCGCGTTGCCCATGACCTCACGCAGGTTCGCGTACTGCTTCACGAACTTCGGGACGCGACCGGACGTCAGTCCGAGCATGTCGGTCCACACCAGCACCTGCGCGTCCGTCTCCGACCCGGCGCCGATGCCCACGGTCGGGATGTGCAGCACCCGCGTCACCTCGGCCGCCAGCTCCGCCGGAACCAGCTCCAGCACCACCGCGAACGCGCCCGCGTCCTGCACGGCCTTCGCGTCACGCAGCAGCTGCGCCGCCGCCTCCTCGCCCCGGCCCTGGACGCGGTAGCCCATCGCGTTGACGGACTGCGGGGTCAGCCCGATGTGCGCCATCACCGGGATGCCGGACTCGACGAGGAGCCGGATCTGCTCGTGCGAGCGCTCGCCGCCCTCCAGCTTGACCGCTCCGACGCCCGCCTCCTTCACCAGCCGGGTCGCCGAGCGCAGTGCCTGCACCGGGCCCTCCTGGTACGAGCCGAAGGGCAGGTCGCCGACGATCAGGGAGCGCTGGGTGCCACGTACGACGGCCGCCGACAGCATGCTCATCTCGTCGAGGGTGACGGGCACGGTGGTCTCGTACCCGAGGTGACAGTTGCCCGCCGAGTCGCCGACCAGGATGACCGGGATCCCGGCCTCGTCGAAGACGGACGCGGTCATCGCGTCGTAGGCGGTGAGCATGGGCCACTTCTCGCCGCGTTCCTTGGCGAGGGCGATGTCGCGGACGGTGATGCGGCGAGTGCCCTTCCCCCCGTACAGCGCCTTGCTGCCGTCGGAAGGCTTGTTCTGGGCAGCCGAAAGCTGCGTCATGGCAACGGCTCCTTCAGTCATCTCGAGGCGCCCTGACGGCGTCCCCGGATCGCTTCCATGGTGGCACCTCGTGCCAGTGAGGGCCAGAGGAGCCCCCTGTGATCCCTTCGGCGGGTCCCCGCTGTGGCCCCGCCGGGTAAGGCCTCGGTAAAGGAATAAGATACGAGACGGTTCCGTATCGAAATGGTCGTAGGCTCGAACGCATGACAAGTTCCGTCCCTGCCCCCCGGATACCGGAAGCGGTACACCGGCGCCGATGGGCGATCCTCGGCGTGCTGATGCTGAGCCTGCTCATCGTGGTGCTCGACAACTCGATCCTGAACGTCGCGATCAAGACCATCTCCACTCCGGCGCCCACCGGCCTCGGCGCCACCCAGAGCGAGATCGAGTGGGCGATCAACGCCTACACCCTGGTCTTCGCCGGCCTGCTGTTCACCGCCGGCCTCATCGGCGACCGCCTCGGCCGCAAGAAGGTCCTGCTCGGCGGCCTCGTCGTGTTCGGCATCGGCTCGGCCCTGGCCGCCGAGTCCGGCTCCCCGAACCAGCTGATCGCCTACCGCGCCCTGATGGCCCTCGGTGCCGCCTTCGTGATGCCCGCCACCCTCGCCGTGCTCATGAACGTCTTCGAGCGCGAGGAGCAGCCCAAGGCCATCGGCATCTGGGCCGGCGGTGTCGGCCTCGCCATCGCCATCGGCCCGATCACCGGCGGCGCCCTCCTCGACCACTTCTGGTGGGGCTCGGTCTTCCTGATCAACGTGCCGATCGTGCTCATCGCGCTCGCCCTGATGGTGTGGCTCGTGCCCGACTCGCGCGACCCCCGTCCCGGCCGGCTCGACCCCGTCGGCGTGGTCCTGTCCGTCGTCGGCCTGGTCCTGCTGGTCTACGGCATCATCAAGGGCGGCGAGCTGGCCGACTTCACCGACGCCAAGGTGCTGGCGACCATCGTCGCCGGTCTCGCCGTCCTCACCGGCTTCGTGATCTTCGAGAAGCGCAGCGACCACCCGTCGCTGGACGTCACCTACTTCAAGAACAAGGTGTTCTCGTCCGCCATGGCCGCCATCGCGCTCGTCTTCTTCGCACTGATGGGCGTGACGTTCTTCTCGGTCTTCTACATGCAGAGCGTCCGCGGCTACTCGCCGTTCCAGTCCGGCCTGATGATGCTGCCGCTGGCCGCCGCCCAGATGATCTTCGCGCCGCGCGCCCGGCTGCTGGTCGACCGGTTCGGCAACAAGGCCACGACCACCGCGGGCCTGGTGCTGATCGCGGCGACGCTGGCCGCGTTCTCCTCCTTCGAGGCCGACACGCCGATCTGGGTGCTGGAGGTCGTCTTCTTCCTCATGGGCACCGGCATGGCGCACATCATGACCCCGACCTCCGTCGTCATCATGCAGGCCCTGCCCCGCGAGAAGGCCGGTTCCGCCTCCGCGCTCAGCAACACCTTCCGCCAGGTCGGCGGCGCCCTCGGCATCGCCGTGCTCGGCTCGGTGCTCTCCACCTCGTACCGCAACGGCATCGAGGGCAAGCTCGGCCTGCTGCCGCCCGGCCTCAGGGACACGGCCGGCGAGTCCATCGAGGCCACGCTCGGCGTCGCCGAGAAGCTCGGCGCCCCGGGCAAGGCCCTCGTCACCCCCGCCAACGACGCCTTCCTGCACGCCATGCACATCACCGCCCTGTGCGGTACGGGCGTGGCGCTCGTCGGCGCCCTGGTGACGGCCCTCTTCCTGCCCGGCAAGCCGTCGGCCGGTCAGGAGGACAAGAAGGAGCAGGAGTTGGTCGTAGCCGCGGACTGACCGAAAACGACGTGGTCCACGGGGGAAGGAGGCTGTTGCGGGAGAATTCCCGCAGCACAGTGAAAGGACGGACGAGTGAGCCTTGCCGACAGCCGGCCGCGACCGGACGGGCCCGTGCGGGGCCGCCCGCGCAGTGAGGCCGTGGAACGCGCCATCCTGGAGGGCGTCGTGAAGCTCCTGGAGGACGGCGTGCCCCTTGCCGAGCTCTCCATCGAGCGCGTCGCGCGCACGGCCGGGGTCGGCAAGGCCACCATCTACCGCCGCTGGAGCGGAAAGGAGGAGCTGTTCGTCGACGTCGTGCGCGCCGCCGAACCCCCCGACCCCGTACTCCCCGGCACCTCCCTGCGCGACGACCTGGTCGTGCTGCTGGAGTCCCTGCGCCAACGCGGCCTCGCCAGCCGCTCGTCGGCGATCCTGCACAACGTGTACGCCCAGATGAAGAGCAGCCCCAAGATCTGGGCGGCGTACCACGCCGGCGTCATAGCGCCCCGACGCGCCCTCTCCCTGGAAGTGCTGCGCCGCGCACGGCAGAGCGGCGAACTCCGGGCGGACGTCGACCTGGAGCTGGCCAACGACATGTTCATGGGCCCCATGCTCGTGCGCTCCGTCATGCGCCCCGACGACGACCTGCCCGAGGGGCTCGCGGAACAGATCGTCGACACGGTCCTGGAAGGCCTACGGCCCGTCAGCTCGACAGGCTCGTAGCACGTATGTGCACGTTTCGTCACAGACCACGCCGGTCCTGGGGGTAACCGGAACCCCGGGCGCCGACTCGTTCGTCCTCGTCTTCCGTACGGCCGTCATGGGACGGCGGGAACCAGGTCGATCATCCCCTAGGGTCGGATGAACACAGGGGAACGACGGTGTGCACGGCAGGCAGTGAGGCAGACGGTATGGCGCAGCAGGCGTACATGACGGAGACGGACAACGGCGGCTCGGGGCCCGAGCGACCGGGATCCCGGCTTCGGCGCCTGATGCACCGCCTGTTCGGCGGCTGGCGCGGCGATCCACGCATCTGGCGCCGGGGCATCGTCCTCGCCGTCCTCGCGCTGCTGCTCGCGCTGGTGATGCTGCTGCACTCGCACATCCCCAACCGGGTGGGCAACCTGGGCAGCCTCACGGAGACCTTCCTGCCCTGGCTGGGCCTGGCCATCCCGGTCCTGCTGGTCCTCGGTGTGCTCCGGAAGTCGGCGACCGCCCTGCTCACGATCCTGCTCCCGGCGATCGTGTGGCTGAACCTCTTCGGCGGACTGCTCACCGACCGGACGGCCACCGGCGGCGACCTCATGGTGGCCACCCACAACGTGAACGCCGACAACCCCGACCCGGCCGCGACCGCCCAGGACGTCGCCGGCTCCGGGGCCGACCTGCTGGCGCTGGAGGAGCTGCCCGCGTCCGCCGTCCCGGTGTACGAGAAGGCGCTCGCTTCGACGTACAAGTACCACTCGGTCGTCGGCACGGTCGGCCTGTGGAGCAAGTACCCGATGACCGACGTACGGGACGTGGACATCAAGCTCGGCTGGAAGCGCGCGATGCGTGCGACCGTCACGACCCCCGAGGGCCCGCTCGCCGTCTACGTCGCGCATCTCCCCTCGGTGCGGGTGAAGGTGGAGGCCGGGTTCACCGCCCGGCAGCGGGACAAGAGCGCCGACGCGCTCGGCGAGGCCATCGCCCACGAGTCCCTGCAGCGGGTCGTGCTGCTCGGCGACCTGAACGGCACGATGAACGACCGCTCGCTCAACGCCGTCACCTCCCAGCTGCGCTCCACCCAGGGCGCGGCGGGAAGCGGCTTCGGGTTCAGCTGGCCGGCGTCGTTCCCGATGGCCCGGATCGACCAGATCATGGTCAAGGGCGTCGAGCCGGAGAGCTCCTGGACGCTGCCGCGCACGAACAGTGACCACCTCCCGGTGGCTGCTCGTGTGAAGGTGGACACGTCCTCGTAACCGGCTGGAATACTGGGCCCGGGAGACTTTGTTCCGTAGCTGAACATAAACTGGTGACGGAACTCCGCTCTCTTACCTCGAAAGGCACAGGCCCTCAATGCCCCTGGCCCTGCTCGCTCTGGCCGTCGGCGCTTTCGGTATCGGTACCACCGAGTTCGTGATGATGGGCCTGCTGCCCGACGTCGCGGACGACCTGCACATCTCGATCCCCACCGCCGGCCACCTGGTCTCGGCGTACGCGCTGGGCGTCGTCATCGGCGCCCCGCTGCTGGCCGCGCTCACCGCCCGGATGTCCCGCCGCACGGTGCTCATCGCTCTGATGGCCCTGTTCGTCGCGGGCAACGCGCTCTCGGCGTTCGCTCCCGGCTACGACTCCCTGCTCGCCGCCCGCTTCCTCAGCGGCCTGCCGCACGGCGCCTTCTTCGGCGTGGGCGCGGTGGTGGCCACGGCCATGGTCCCGCCGGAGCGCAAGGCGCGCTCCGTCTCCCTGATGTTCCTCGGCCTGACGGTCGCCAACGTCGTGGGCGTTCCCGTCGCCACGCTGATGGGCCAGCACCTGGGGTGGCGGGCGACCTTCCTCGGCGTGAGCGCGATCGGCCTCGCGGCGATAGCTTCGCTGGCCCTCCTGATCCCGCGCGACCGCGTCGCCGCCCCCACCACGGGCCTGCGCGGCGAGCTGGCCGCCCTGCGGTCCCTGCCGGTCTGGCTGGCCCTCGGTACGACGGTGGCGGGCTTCGGCGCGCTCTTCGCCGCCTACAGCTACGTCACCCCGATGCTGACGGACTCCGCCGGGTTCGCCGAGGGCAGCGTGACGGTGCTGCTCGCCCTGTTCGGTGTGGGTGCGACGGCGGGCAACCTGCTGGGCGGACGCCTGGCCGACCAGTCGATGCGGGGCACGCTGTTCGGCGGGCTCGCCTCGATGGTGGCCGTACTGCTCCTGTTCCCCTTGCTGATGCGGTCGGAGTGGAGCGCTGCCCTGGCCGTGGCGCTGCTCGGCATGGCGGCGTTCGTCACCGGATCCCCGCTCCAGCTGATGGTCATGGAGAAGGCCGCGGCGGCTCCCTCCCTCGCCTCCTCCGCCAACCAGGCGGCATTCAACCTGGCGAATGCCGGCGGCGCCTGGATCGGTGGCTTGGCGCTGGCGGCGGGGTTCGGAGTCACGTCGCCTGCGGTGGCCGGGGCGGCGTTGGCTGTACTGGGGCTGGGCGTGGCGAGCGTGGCTCACCTGGTGGACCGGCGTCGGGAGGTTGCCTCGGCCTCGGTGGGCCGCGTCGTCGCTGCGCACGTGCCCGAGCAGTCGGGGGCGCTGCAGCACTGAGTCTGCCCGCCCACCCGTCTCGGTCGGTCAAGATCCTCCCAGGAAACCCCCGACCGTCGCCGCGAACCGGTCCCCGTCGTCCAGCCACGGGAAGTGAGCGGCCTCGGGCTGGATCACCAGCCGGCCGTGGGGAAAGAGCCCGGCCACCTCGGTCATCGCGCGGGGCGGGCCCGCCACGTCGGCTTCCCCGGCGAGCACCAGCACCGGCGAGCGGAAGCGCGCCAGGGCCGTACGCGTGGTGTCAGGGGTGAAGGCGCCGGGGGCAGCGTAGGCGGCCGCAGCCTCGGCGTTGCGCTGTTCGTCCTGCGCAGCCTGGTGGGCGCGGGCCGCGCCGTCCCAGCGGCCGTACCAGAAGGGGGCGACGGCCTGCCAGGAGGTGGCCGTCTCCCGCCCGGCGACGACCG
Source organism: Streptomyces sp. NPDC101165 (assembly GCF_044768135.1). NCBI lineage: Bacteria > Bacillati > Actinomycetota > Actinomycetes > Kitasatosporales > Streptomycetaceae > Streptomyces > Streptomyces sp. NPDC101165. Next base: position 189,649 of record NZ_JBIWPG010000008.1, read on the forward strand.
CCTCAAGGGCCCCGAACGCCTCCGGAAACCACGGCTCGTCCCGGCGCATGCGCGCGGCCCGGAGCCGGTCCTCTCCGTCGATCGCGACGCCGACGGCCAGAACGCTCGGCGTGATCAGCGCGAGACGGCCGACCCGTTCCGCGTGGCGGCTCACGTACGACACGGCCAGGTTCGCGCCGGCCGAGTGCGCGAGCAGATCGATCCGGTCGAGGCCGAGATGGCGGCGCAGGGCCTCCACGTCGTCGACGAGCCGGTCGCAGCGGTAGCCGGCGGAGTCCTCGGGCCGTGCCGACCGCCCGGTGCCGCGCAGGTCCAGCCGGATCAGCCGATGGTGGGCGGCGAGGCCGCCGAGCTCGCCGAGATAGGCCGAGTCCTGCATCGGCCCGCCGGGCAGGCAGATGAGAGCGGGGCCGTCGCCGGTCACGTGGTGGGCGAGCTTCGTGCCGTCGTACGAGGTGAAGAAGTTCAAGTCCATGGCGGGCAGCCTGGGGGTGGCGATGGGCGCCCAACTATCGTTTAGCTCCAGCTACATGATGGGGATGACGGGGCGGCGGCACGGATGACGGTATGGCGGTAGAGATCCGGTTCACCGCGGCCTCGGTCGCGAGGGTGCGGTTCGCTCTCTCGCCGCTGGGCGAGACGGTGCTGGCGCTGCGGATCCTGCTCGGCACGGGTGGCCACGCGGTGCACGAGCCGTGGGTGCGCGGGGCGCGGCCGCTGCTGGCGGGCGAGCGTGAACTGCCGCTGCTGCGGGCGCTGATCGCCGGGCCGCTGCCGTCGTTCCTGTTCCCGGTGCCGCAGGAGCGGCTGCCGTCGATGACGGCGGAACTGGAGGTGCTGCGAGCCACGGAAGGCGCCTTCTTCCGGCAGGAATACGCGGCGGTCCTGGGCATCCCGCAGGAGGAGACTCCCGAGCCGGAGGCGGTACTGCCGCGGCTCGCCGCAGCGCTGCACCGCTGCCACGAACTGGTCGTTGCACCCCACTGGGTCCGGATGCGGGCCGTTCTGGAGGCGGACGTCGGCAGACGCGCGCTCACCCTGGTCGACGGCGGGGTCCAGGCCCTCTTCGCCGAGCTGCACCGGGACATCGCCTGGGACGGCGGCCAGTTGGTGGTGCACGGCCGGCGCACCCCGCACTCGGTCTGGACGGTGGACACGGGCGGGCACGGCCTGGTCCTGCTGCCCAGTGTCTTCAACTGGCCGCACGTGGGCGTCGACAAGTCCCCGCTCACCGCCGCGTCGATCCGCTACCCGGCCGTGGGCGTCGGCCTGCTCTGGGAACCGCCCCCACCGGCCCTGGCGGGCCTCGTCCCGGTCCTGGGCCGCACCAGGACTGCCCTGCTCACGGCCTTGGCCGAGCCCTTGACGACAGCGACCCTGGCCGACCGTCTGGGCATCACCCCGAGCGCGGTCTCCCAGCACCTGGGGGCTCTGCGGGGGGCGGGGCTGGTGACGACGCGGCGGAGGGGGCGTACGGCGCTGCATCTGCGTACGGAGCGGGCGACGCGCTTGCTGGACCCGCACGACTAGGGCGACCAACGAAATGCCGTGACCTGCGGGTTTGCAACGCTTCTTGCATGCTGGTCCCGTGATGGCATAGGGAGATTCCCGGGACCTTCAATGCCGTGGCCTGGTCGCTGACGTCTCGCACGATGCAACCACATGGGATCGGATCCGCGCTGGAAATACAGCCTTCATCAGCGCGGCCGGCCTCGGAATGGTCCTGGTCAACGACCTGATGCCCACCACATCCTCCTGACTGCAACCGACAGTCGCCGACCAGTCTGTGAATTCGGCAAGTTGAGGTAACCGAGCCACTGGCGCCAGGAGGGTATCCAGCGGCGCCAGCCGACAACGAGTGCGTCGAGGTCGCAGACCTCCACGCCCTTGTCGCCAGTCCTGTGGAACGCGAAGGACCGCCGCACCACGCGGGGGCAGCGGTCCCGTAGCGCGCTCAGGTTCTAGCCGCCGGCTAGTCGTTTTCGACCAGGTACTTGACGAAGTCCACGACGAATTCGCCGTAGTGGAGAGCCGATCCGATGGCCTCCAGCCTTGTGTACTGCTCCGGGGACAGCGAGACATCCGTGGCGCAGCTGATCGCTCTCAGCAGCACCCGGAAGGCCAGGTCCGGAGTGCACCGGCGCGCGCAGTCGACGAGCGCCGCCCGCACGTCAGGAGCCAGGAATCGGGTTGCCTCGATCTCAGCCACGACCGCGTCGAGGCAGGTCATGCCGTCCTCGGTGTCCGCGCCGGTGAGCGGGCGTACGCCTGTTGCTGTGGACAGCCGGGCGTCGCACAGGTCGACGACGGCCCGGGTCCACTGCGTTCCACTCCCGAGCCGCTCCCAGTTCGCCATGTACTCCGTTCCGGCCTCCCACAGCACCTCGAGCGTCCCCGAGGGGAGGTTGTCGAGGAGCGTCTGGGCGTCACGGCGTACTGCCTGGGCTGCCTCGTCGCTCCACCCCGCGAGGTGATTCGCAACGATTTCAGCGGCTGTGTCCCCGTAGTGGGTCCCGTCCTGATGGAAGAAGTCCATAACCCAGGACACACCGAAGTCGAACTCCGTGAAACGTGCCACTGCGCCTCGCCTCTCTTACTCCGGAAAACATGTCTGCACGTAGTAGCCCGACTTGTGCCCCCTGGCTCGGACAAGTTTGATGCGGTACGCATTGCCGGCTTCCTTCACCGTGCCGTCCGGATAGTAGGCCTTGCCGAGGGAGTTCCTCGCCCCGAAGGTACCTCTCCATGACAGTTCCGGGTTGGGTCCCCGAAGCCAGGTACGAATCCTGTTAGCGTTGTTGGTCAGCGCGTAGTCCACGACCTGTTGGGCGGTCTGTTCGTCGATGAACAGGCTGTTCGGGACGACATATCCGAGCCTCTCCGTCTTTTCTTCGGCAAGCTCCCTCGCGCGCTGAGGAGTGACGAGGCCTGCCGTGTGCTCGTCGAGCGTGTGAGCCAGTCCGGGGAAATTCTCTGCGTCGGCCGCGAGGTCGTTGCAGTTGTGGACCAGGACCGGGCTGCCGCCCGCCACGGCGTAGAAGGTGTGCAGGCCGGAGACGGTCAGGTCGTACACGGTCCGGGGCCTCGCCTCGTGCCGGTCGAGCAGCGCGGCCACGGTGTGCACGCCGTCCGGGGTGCGCAGGGCGTTTCCGCGGCGAAGATCGGAGGCCAGGGTCCAGCCGCGGCCGGTCACGAAGAACCGGTGTCCAGGTGTGCTGGTGAGGCGGCCGCCGTCCGTCAGCGTCACGTCGACCAGGTCGACGGCGCTGTGGTGGAAGGTGCGTGTGACGGGCTCACCCCGTGTGCGTCCGGTCTCCGGGTCGGTGGCCAGCAGCAGGTCGCCGTTGCGCACGTCACGCAGCGCCTTGCGGCTGCCGTCGGCCAGGACGACCTCGGTGGTGCCGGGGAAGCTGTTGACCTTGCACGCTGTACGGGCCTCTTCCCACACCTGCACCGATCGCTCGATGTCCGCCAGCGTCTCCGCGTCCACGTCTAGCGCCTTCAGCGCCTTCAACGCGTCGGCAACGCCTTCCCCGGACCGCAGGGCCGCGTCCACGCCTCGGATCGCCTCGGCGATCTTCCCGATCGGGCCGCCGATCGGAAGCCAAGTGGCTGCCCAGGCGCAGTCGCCGAAGCTTCCGCTGCCGTCACCGTTGAGCTTGTGGTAGCAGCCTGTGAAGTCGCTCTTGATCGACTTGAAGATTCCCTTCCAGAGATCCACCGTCACGTCCCACGCGGAGACCTTGACCTTCTTGGTGAGGTCCGGGAACGTCTGCGTCTTGAGGAAGAGCGTGTCTTCGGCTGGGCAGCCGGCCTCGGTGGCAGGCACGTCCGGGTTGAGGCACAGGTAGTAACTGACCACTGCGTCGAAGTGCGCAATGAACACAAGCGTGTTGCAGTTGATGCCGTGGCACTCGTTGGGGAGGCGTTCCGGCTCGCCGTGCTGCTTGATGTCGTCGATGACGGAGAAGACCCCTCCGACACCGGTCGCCGCACCCGTCTGTACCTGCTTGTTGGCGTCCTCCCGCTCGGTGCGGTCGGCTGCATCCTGGGCTTCCTTGGCGTACTTGTCGGCGTCCTTGGCCGCCTGTTCGGCCTCGGTTGCGGCGGTGTCGGCGCGGTCGGCTGCTGCTCGGGCGTCCTTGGCGTCCTGTTCGGCCTGGGCGGCGGCGGAGCGGGCGGCTTCGGCGTCGAGTTCGGCCGCGTCTGCCGAGTCACGGGCGTCTTTGGCGTAGCCCTCGGCGTTTCCGGCCGCCCTGTCGGCGGCCGCCGCGTCGGCGGCTGCCTGCTTGTCGTACTCGACTGTCCGGGCCAGTGAAGAGGCGGCCGCGGACGCCGCCTTGGCCGCGTCGGCCGCGTAGCCCAGGGCCTCCTTGGAGTAGGTGCGGGCGTCAGCCGCGTACTCGGCGGCGTTGGCCGCGTGCTGATACGCCTCCTTGGCGTCGCCCTTGGCCTGGTCGGCGAGGTTCTTGGCGGCCTGGGCCTCGGCGGCGGCGTTCTTGGCGTGGGCGTCGGCGACGGCCTGCTGCTGCTCGGCGACCGACTTCGACGCCTGGCCGGTCAGCACGACCAGGCCGGCGGCCGAGTCGGTGTCGACGTAGGGGGAGCCGAGCTGGATCGCGTCGTTGGCCGGCTTGGCGACCTGCTTTGCCGCTTCACCGGCGTCCACGGCAGCCTGCGCGGTGACATGGGCGTAGCCCGCTGCCTTTGCCGAGGCTACGAGGGCGTTGCCGGCCTCCTTGTTGGCGGCGTCGGCCTGGGTCTTGGCGTCCTTGGCGTGCGCTTCGGCCTCATCGGCCAGCTTGACCGCTGTCTTGGCCTCGGCGGAGGCGTCCTGGGAGGCCTTGATGGCGTCCGCTACCGCGCTGGTCGCGGTCTTCACCGCCGCGTCCGCTTTCAGCTTGTCCGCCTGGGCGGCGTCCGCGTCGGAGCGGGCCCGCTTGGCGGCCGCCTCGGCGCGGGTGGCCGCGGCATCGGCGTCGGCCGCCGCCTGGGTGGCCGCGTCGGCCTCGGAACGGGCCTTGGCCGCTGCGGTTTCTGCGTCGTCGGCGGCCTTGTCCGCATCGTTCGCCGCGGAGCGGGCGGCGTCCGCCGCGTCACCAGAGTCCAGCTTGTCGGCGTAGGCGTCCTTGGCGTCGGCCTTGGCGCGCGCCGCGTCGGCCTTCTGCTCGGCGTCCCAGGCGTCGTTGCGCATGGCCTTGGCGTGGTCGCCTGCGTTGACCGCGTCGTCCCGCTTGCCCTCGGCGGTTTTCTCGGCAGCTTCCGCCTTGTCCTTGGCGTCCTTCGCCTTCGTTGCCTCGGACTCGGCGTTCTTGCGGTGCTCGGCGGCCTCGGCCCGGCTGGCGGCGGCGTTCTCCTTCTCCGCCTTGGCCGTCTTCTCCTCGGCCTCCGCCGCGAGCCGCTTGGCGTGCGCGTCGGCGGCGGCCGCCTTCGCGTCGCCCTCGGCCTTCAGCGCGTCGGAGAGCTTGGCCTCAGCCGTCTCCTTGTCCTTCTTCGCGTTGTCCCGGTGGATCTTCGCCGCGTCGGCGGCGGCCTTCGCCTGCCACTCGGCCGCCTTGGCGGCCTCCTTGCGGAACTCGGCCTTCGACTGGGCGGCTTGGGCCAGGGCGCGCTGCGTGATGGTCTGGGTGTCGCCGGCGGAGGCGCGGGTGGCGGCCTCGGCGGTCTCGGCGGCCTTCTCCATCGCCTGCAGTGCGGCGACTGACCCCTTGGTGACCTGGTCCTTCTGCTGACCGACCAGCAGACCACGGCCCCGGGGCGCGCCGTTGGTGTCGGCGATGGTGTAGGCGGCCTGGATGGCCGTGTCCGAGGTGGTGGCGGCCTTCTGCGCGGCGGCGAGCTGTGCCTTGACGGCGGCGAGCTGCTTCTTCGCCTCCGACTGCGCACTCGTGACGTTCGCCTTGGCCTTGTCCACGTCGGCCTTCGACGGCGCGCTGCCGGTGTGGCCCTTGGGGACGATGCGGAGCTTCTGTGCGTTGGAGCCGTTGCACGTGTTCAGCTGGGCGTCTTTGCCGTTGTCGAACGCGGCCAGGTTCAGGCACTTGTCCGTGGCGATGTTGCGCAGCTCGTCCGCGGCGCGGACGTTGAACGTCCACTGCTGTGCCTTGCTGCTGCCGCAGTCCCGGATCTGGATCTTCGTGCCGTTGGCATTGGCGCCGTTCAGCACCTCCAGGCACTTCTGCGCGTTGACGTTCAGGAGGGTGTAGTGGCCGTCGTAGACCCCCCACAGCTGCCACTTCTGGGCGCTGCTGCCGTTGCAGGTGTAGATCTGGACCGGGGTGCCGTTGGCCTTCCCGGATCCCTGGACGTCGAGGCACTTGCCGGCAGCGCCCGGCACCTGGATCTCCAGCGGGGCGTCACCGATCCAGTTGATGCCGCCCTCGGTGTAGTGGTCCAGCCAGCGGGTGGAGTAGTCCGCGATCCACGACTGGCCCAGGAGCTTGCCCAGGGCGAAGGTGCCGTCCTGCAGCGCCTTCGTGGCGGTGACGTTGGCGGCGAGGATTTGCTGTCGCTGCGTGGCCTGCGAAGCGATCTCCTGCTGCCACTCGGTGGACGCCTGGGCCACTTCCTTGCCGAGAACCCGGGTCGTGCCACGCGCACGCGGCGAAGCGGGCCTTCAGGTCCTCGACCGCGACGCGGAACTCCGGGGTGTCCGGGGCCGGAGCGGTGCGGGGGAAGCCACCTGAGGACAGGAAGATGCGGGCGTCATCGGCGAACACCCTGGGAACGAACAACTGGTTGGGCTCGACCTTGCCGGAGTTCCTCTTCCACAGCGCCCATGCCTGCTGCTCCTCCGGTGTCCCCCCAGTGGTGTACAGCTGGTCACCGATCGCGACCGCGGCAGCCTTCGTGCTGTCGTCAGCAGTGGGAGAGGGTTCGTAGAAGGGCGAGAACAGGTCGATGCCCCGGCCCCACGTCTGGTAGATCCACGGAAGCAGCCCGACCTTGTCGTAGATCTTGTTCGCTCCCTGCGGCGCGCCGGGGTACGAATCCAGGCCACTGACAGCGCTGGTCCACGCCTGTCCTTGGTCTTCGACCTTCTTCTGCCATTGGCCGCTGTTGTCCTCATCGGCATCGAAGGCCTGGTGCAGGGGGGTCCTGACGTCGTGCAGGTCCCGGTTCAGCTTCTGATGGAGCTGGTCGGACGGGAGCCCGACGGCGCCCTGAGCCAGGGCGAACAGGTTCGGTCCGCCCTTGCGCAGGGCGTCGACAGCCACGCATTGATCCCCGCGCAGCTGTTCAGCGGCCTTGGTGTCGTAGCCGTCGTAGGAATCTCCTACGAGGCTTGCATCGTCGTGGTCCGAGAGGCCAGCGAGGTCGGGTCGCACAGCAAGTCCGACTACGACCGCAACTGCGGTCAGCAGAAGGATGATTCGGGCAAGTAATCCTGAACGGCCTGGCGTTGGTATGAGCGATCTTCCTGGTCGGGAAGGCAACGGAGCATCACTTTCTTCAGAGTGTGTATGCGCCGGTTGATCGGCCGATGCTCCCCAGAGCAGTGAATTGCAAGAACTCTCACGAAGACTCAGAAGCGCAGATCCCTGGCCGGGCTCACGCACGCGGATGGCCGGTGCGACGGCATGGCGATGCAACCCCTCCCCGTGAGCGACGGCGTTCCCCCGGTCGCTGACTGGTGTGCGCGTACGGAGTGGTCAGGCTCCGCCGGTGCACGCCGACACTCTAGGCACACACACGTGTACTCGTACGGGTGTTCACTTTCGTGTGGCGGACTGATGGCGTGAACCCTTCGGCAGGTCAGCCTGTTGGAAGGTGGTGCTCACTCGCAGGCTGTCTGTGTTTTTCCTGTGAGACTTCTGTGCGTTCGAACGACTGGCGGGGGTGCGATAGGTGATCACAGATGACTGATTTTCGATCCCGATGTGTTCGCGCTGCCGGGTCTGAGGGCTGATCACCGCCCAGGTTCGGCCAGCTCGCACCAGACCGTCTTGCGGTCCGCTCCCTGATCCACGCCCCAACGCTGGGAGAGCTGGCCGACCAGGGCCAGGCCGCGGCCGGACTCGGCCGTGTCGGTGGGGGGCACGAGGACGGGCAGGGTGCGCGGGTCGGGGTCGGTGACCTCGACGCGGGTGTGGCCGTGGGGTGTGGCGGTGACGCGGACCGTCACCGGGGCGCCCTCGCCGAGGTGGTCGATGACGTTCGTCAGTAACTCCGTTGCACACAGGCGGACTTCGAAGTCGTGGGTGCGAAGGTGGTGGCGGAGTTCCGGTACGGCCTTCGGTGTGGCGAGCAGGTTGAGTTCGAAGGTCATTGCCCGGCTGCCGTCTTCCGGAGGGCGGTGGCCAGTGCCTGGGCAGTTGCGGTGTTGCAGTTCCCGAGTGCGATGAGGCCGGCGGGCGGGGTGTACGTACCGGCGAAGCTCGGGAGGTCCACGCGCAGGGAGGGCAGCGTGATGCCGTGCAGGGCGAGGACGGTGCGGAGTTCCTCGACGCAGAGGGTCACGTCATAGGCCGTGGGGGAGTGGTCGGGCATAGGCTGCGTCTTCCTCTTTCTGTGCGTTGCGTGACGAACGCCTCACAGAATGTCGTTGGGATTCGCTACGGTGAAAGGGGTTTCGCGTTCGCGACCGGGACAGCGGAAGGTGAACGATGGCAAGGCGCAAGGACATCGACGGCTCGATGAGCGTCCCGACCTTCTACGGCAAGGAGTTGCGGTGGAAGCGGGAGGCGGCGGGGATGTCGTTGGAGGCGTTCCTTGAGGGCAGCTTCTACGGCAAGACGTACCTCAGTGACATCGAGCGTGGGGAACGGAGGATGCCGATCGATCTGGCTCGGCATGCGGACCGGGTGCTCAACACCGATGGGTTCTTCGAGCGGCACTGCGAGGATGTGCGGAAGGCGCGCAGGGCTGGGCATGCCGCCTACTTCGAGAGGGTCCTGGAAGCGGAGAAGCACGCCACGGCCATCGAGGAGTGGTGCCCGATGCTCTTCCCGGGGCTACTTCAAACTCCGGCCTACGCGCGGGCCGTTGTCCTCGCCGGTCTTCCGTTGTCCGCCAACGCTGAGGTGGAACAAAAGGTCAGCGCCAGAATGGCGCGCGCTGACCTCTTCGAAGCGGACCATCGCACTCCGGAGTACTGGGTGATCCTGCACGAGTCACTGATCCTCGATCCGCTCCTGGCCGCCCGAGATATGGCCGAGCAGCTCGACCGGGTCGTGGAGTTGGTCGAGCGCCGCCGGATCGTTTCGCAGGTTCTTCCGCGGAAGTGCGTAGCGCACCCGTTCATGACCGGCTCGGCCATGATCATGACCTTCCCCGACGCCCCGCCGCTGTTCTACACGGAGGCGCTGCACAGCGGCGACACCATCGACGATATTGCGCTCGTACAGGAGTACCGCCGGTCGTACGATCGGCTCAGGGCCGTCGCGCTGTCACCAGAGGCGTCCCTGGCCATGATCAAGACATCGGCAGAGGACTACCGAAATGGCAAGCAACCGGGTCGACTTGAGTGACGCGCTCTGGCTCAAGAGCAGCTACAGCAACGCGAGCGGCGGCAACTGCCTAGAAGTCGCCCACAACATCCCCGGACTCGTCCCCGTCCGCGACTCCAAGACCCTCCAAGCTCCCGCCCTAATCCTCAGCGCCACCGCCTGGGCCCCCTTCGTAGCCTCGCTCAAGAGGTGAACTAGGGCCCAGGGGCCGTCACCCTCACCCCTCCGGGATGTCGAACCGCTCAAGGTCCCGCAGCCACGCCCGCGCGTTGCCGTCCGACGGTGCACGCCAGTCACCACGCGGCGACAGCGAACCCCCCGCCGAGACCTTCGGCCCGTTCGGCATGGCCGATCGCTTGAACTGCGCGAACCCGAAGAAGCGGCGGCAGAAGACCTCCAGCCAGCGCCGGATCTCCGGCAGGTCGTACGCCACCCGCTTGGCCTCCGGGAAGCCCGGCGGCCAGGCACCGCCCTCCGCGTCGTGCCAGGCGTGCCACGCCAGGAAGGCGATCTTCGACGGCCGGAAGCCGTAGCGCAGGACGTGGAACAGCGTGAAGTCGTGCAGCGCGTACGGCCCGATCTTCGACTCCGTCGACTGCATCTCCTCGCCCGGCACCAGCTCCGGACTGATCTCCGTGTCGAGGATCGCGGCGAGCGTCTTGCCGGTCTCCTCGCCGAACTGGCCGCTGCTGATGACCCAGCGGATCAGATGCTGGATCAGCGTCTTCGGCACGCCCGAGTTGACGTTGTAGTGGCTCATCTGGTCGCCCACGCCGTACGTGGACCAGCCGAGGGCGAGTTCCGACAGGTCGCCGGTGCCGAGGACGATGCCGCCGCGCTGGTTGGCCAGCCGGAAGAGATAGTCCGTGCGCAGACCCGCCTGCACGTTTTCGAAGGTGACGTCGTACACCGGCTCGCCGGAGGCGAACGGATGGCCCATCTCCTGCAGCATCAGCCGTGCGGTCGGCGTGATGTCCAGCTCGGCCGCGGTGACGCCGAGCGAGTTCATCAGCTTGTGGGCGTTGTCCTTGGTGTGGTCGCTGGTGGCGAAGCCGGGCAGCGTCCAGGCCAGGATGTCGCTGCGCGGTCGGCCCGCGCGGTCCATCGCGCGGGCGGCGACGATCAGCGCGTGCGTGGAGTCCAGGCCGCCGGACACCCCGATGACCACCTTCGGGCCGCCGATCGCCGCGAGGCGCTGCTGGAGGCCCTCGACCTGGATGTTGTACGCCTCGTAGCAGTCCTGGGCGAGACGGTCGGCGTCGGCCGGCACGAACGGGAAGCGTTCCAGGCGGCGGCGCAGCCCCAGGTCGGTGAGCGGCGGGTCGAGTTCGAAGCCGACCGTCCGGAAATCACCGGTCCGCGCCTGGTGCGTGCGGCGGTTGTCGTCGAACGTGCCCGTCCGCTGCCGTTCCTGCCGCAGCAGGTCGAGGTCCACGTCGGCCACCGCGTACTCGTCGCCGAGCGGGAACCGCTCGGTCTCGGCCAGCAGCGCGCCGTTCTCGTAGATCATGGTCTGTCCGTCCCAGGACAGGTCGGTGGTCGACTCGCCGAGGCCGGCCGCCGCGTAGACGTACGCGGCGATGCAGCGGGAGGACGCCGAGCGGCACAGCAGCTTGCGGTCCTCGGCCCGCCCGACCGTGATCGGGCTGCCCGAGAGATTGACGAGGACGGTCGCACCAGCGAGGGCCGCCTCCGCGCTGGGCGGCACCGGCACCCACATGTCCTCGCAGATCTCGGCATGGAGCACGAGACCGGGAACGTCCTCCGCCGCGAACAGCAGATCCACGCCGAACGGCACGGTCTCGCCGCCGAACCGGATCGACCCGCCGCGCTCGTCGGCGCCGTCGCCGATCTGCCGGCGCTCGTAGAACTCCCGGTAGTTCGGCGGGTACGACTTGGGGACCACGCCGAGGATCCGGCCGCGGTGCACGATCACCGCGCAGTTGTAGATCCGGTTGCGGTGGCGCAGCGGGGCACCGACGACCAGCACCGGCAGTTGGTCCGCCGACCCGGCCACCACCTCCCGGAGCGCCTCCTCGACCTGGTCGAGCAGCGCGTCCTGCAGGAGCAGGTCCTCGATCGAGTAGCCGCACAGCACCATCTCCGGGAAGACGGCGACGGCGACCCCCTCCTCGGCGCACCGGCGTGCGTGGCGCAGGACCGCTTGGGCGTTGGCCTGCGGGTCCGCGATGACGGTGTGACCCGTGCACGCGGCGACGCGTGCGAAGCCATGCTGATAGATCGACCAGAAGTTCAACGGAGGCACTGGCCCAGTGTAATCGTCAGAGCGACGCAATGGGGGGCGCGGGGTGTTGAATACCCCACGCCCCCCTGCGGCGCCTACCGCGTCAGCGGATCGGCGTCAGCCGATCAGTGACGGCGGTACGACTGGACGTAGCCGCCCGCGGGCGAGCCCACGCCGGTGACGTCGTCGTAGCCCTTCACCGCGGACAGCGAGCTGTCCTTGCCGAGGCTGCGGACCGAGGTCGCGAGGCCACCGGAGGCGTCGAGGCCGTTCACGAAGTCGATACGGGCCACCGCCAGGCCGGAGCCGGTCGGGTTGTCCGTGACGTCGTGGAACACGCCCTTCTTGCCGTACTTGGCGTAGATCGCCGGGTTGGCGAAGCCGAGCGCCTTGCCGCCGTGCGCCTCCTGGGCCAGGGCCTGGACCGCGGCGATCACCGGGGCGGCCAGCGAGGTGCCGCCGATGCGGTACTCGCTGTACTGCTGGGTGCCGTCCGGGAAGGTCTGGGTCTGGCCGACCAGGAAGCCGGTGTTCGGGTCGGCGATGGCCGCGATGTCCGGGACGACGCGGTTGCCGTCGGCGCTGTTGGCCTTGGCGAGCGAGTCCGGGACGACGCCCTTCTGGTAGTACGGCTGCGCCACCGTCTTGCTGGTGCCGCCGCCCGCGCCCGAGGTGAACGCGCCGGGGAAGTTCGTCCAGCTCTTGCCGTCGGCCGACAGGGTCGCCTTCTGGGTGCCCCAGCCGGTCTCCCACTGGTACGCGTCGCCCTTGCCGACGGCCAGCGACGTACCGCCGACCGCGGTCACCCACGCCGAGTTGGCCGGGGTGTCGACCTGCTTCGTACCGGTGTTGGCGACCTCGTCGCCGTTGTCACCGGAGGAGAAGTAGAAGCCGATGCCCTGGACCGCGCCCAGCTGGAAGACCTGGTCGTAGGCGGCCGCGAGGTCCGGCGTCTGGCTGGCCTCGATGTCGCCCCAGGAGTTGGAGACGATGTCGGCCAGGTGGTTGTCGACGACCTTGCTGAGCGAGTCCAGCAGGTCGTCGTCGTAGCAGGACGCGGCGCCCACGTAGGTGACGTCGGCGGCCGGCGCGACGGCGTGCACGGCCTCGACGTCGAGGGTCTCCTCGCCGTACCAGCCGGCCGCGCCGCACTCCTTGGTCTTCGTGTAGTTCTTCGGCAGCGACTGGTGCAGCTGGCCGGTCTTCCAGGCCGCGTCACCGTTCTTCAGCGCGTACTTGCCCGCGTCGAAGGCGATGGTCGGCGAGGCGTACGCGTCGGTGATCGCGATGCGCACGTCCTTGCCGGTGTAGTCGCCCGCGCCGTAGGCGGCACGCAGCTGCTTGCCGGTGTAGCCCTTGATCGCGTACGGGATCTTCTGGCCGTACGCGTCCGGCAGCGAGGTCGCGATGTTCGAGCCGAAGTACGAGGAGAACGGCCCGGAGTTCTTGAACACGGCGTCCGGCGGCGGCAGCTGGTCGTCGTGGGTCGACTTGTGCGGCGCGCTGTCCAGACCGGTGACGGTCAGTACGGCGCCCTGCAGACCGGCCGGCACCGAGGCGGTCTTCACCGGGGCGCGGTAGGTCTTCGACCCCTTGGTGAAGTCGTGCAGCTGGGTGCCGAACGCCTTCTCGGCGGCGGCGACGTCACCGGAGACGGCGACGTAGTGCGAGGTGACCTCGGTGACCTGGAGCCCGGCGGCCTTCAGCCAGGACTTGACCGCGGCCACCTGGGCCTTGGTCGCCCCGAAGCGGGCCTGCGCCTTCTTGGCGCTCAGGTACTTGGCGTAGTGCGGCGAGCTGGGGTCGGACACGGCCTTGGCGTAGGCGGCGAGTCCGGCCCGGTCCCGGCCGGCCAGGTACACACGGGCCTTGACCTGGGCGTTGTCGGCGGTGGCACCCTTGTCCGCCTTGGCCGTGGCCCACGCGGGCTTGGTGCCCGCCAGTGCGTCACGGGCCGGGGTGTCCGCGGCGTGCGCCGCGGATATACCGAACGCCAGCGCTCCGGCGATCATCGGCAGTGTCGCTGCCATGCTCACGCCGGCGCGCACCTTGGCGCGGTTGGATCTCATAGAACCCCCTGCGATGCGGTTCGCATGCATGTAGTGGTCGGTACGTCGTGGATCCGCACACCGGCCCGCGGCGGCGTCGGCCCGCGAAGGGATCACACGATGGGGGCCACTCTTTCGATGAACCGTTCATGCCAGGGGAACGCAAAGGTCAAGAGAAGCTCAAGGAACCGTCATCCAGGGTGATTTGATGCTTTCGTCCGTGTTGTGGCTTACGAACGGGGTTGTGCGCCCCGTTCCTTGAGCATGCCGGCCATCAGCTCGATCTCCGACTGCTGCGCGTCGACCATGCCCTGCGCGAGCCGCTTCTCCACCCCGACGGTGCACTTGGCCACACACCCCTCGGCCATGTGGATGCCGCCCTTGTGATGGTCCGTCATCAGCTGGAGATAGAGGATCTCCGCCTGCTTCCCGCTCAGCGACTGGAGCTTCTTCAGGTCGGTGTTGGTCGCCATGCCCGGCATCAGCGCGCCGTCCTTGCCGGAGGCCATGTCGCCCATGCCCATCCAGGTCATCGGCGGATCGGCCGACACCTTCGGCAGCTCCCACAGATCCAGCCAGCCCAGCAGCATCCCGCGCTGGTTGGCCTGCGTCTGCGCGATGTCGTACGCGAGGCGCCGTACCTCCTCGTTCTTCGTGCGGTCCCGCACGATGTACGACATCTCGACGGCCTGCTGGTGATGGACGGCCATGTCCCGCGCGAACCCGGCGTCGGCGGACTCGGCCGTGGGCGTCTTCGGGGCCGATCCGCCGTCCTCGGCGACCGCGTACGTGATCGCCCCGGCGGCGACGAGCACCGCTGCCACGGCGCCCGTCACCCAGCCGATGTGCTGCCGCCTCACTTCATGACCCCGCCGGTGCACGAGGCGCCCGGCTCGGGGGTCTGGGCGCCCTGCACGTAGGAGGCGAAGAACTTGTTCACCTCCGGATCACTGGCGCTCTTCACGGCCACCTGGTGGCCCCAGGCCGACAGGATCAGCGGGGCGTCCTGGTTCTCGTACGGGCTCATCAGCGAGTACGGCGTCTTCTTCACCTTGGCCGCGAGCGCGTCGACGTCGGCCTTCTGCGCCTTGCCGGTGTACGTCACCCAGACCGCGCCGTGCTCCAGCGCGTGCACGGCGTTCTCGTCCTGCACCGGCTTGGTGTAGACGTCGCCGTTGCAGTTGAGCCACACCGGGTTGTGGTTGCCGCCGACCGGCGGGTGCATCGGGTACGACACCTTGTTCGTCACGTGCGTCCGCGCCAGCTTTCCGGACCAGGTCTTCACCCCGTCCTTGCCGGTGGTGAAGTGCCCGGAGTCCCCGGAGCCCTTGGCGTCGCCGCTCGAGACCGTGTCGTTCTTGCCGGACTTGTCCGACTGCGAGTTCACGAGGACCACACCGCCGACGACGAGACCACCGACGACCACCACGCTGGCGGCGATGGTGAGCGCCCGGTTGCGACGCTCCCGGGCACGCTCGGCGCGCCGCAACTCCTCGATGCGCGCCTTGCGCGCAGCGCTGCTGCTGTTCTTGGCGGAACCCATGAGGTGTCCTTCTTGGGGGAAACGGACGTGGATGGTGGGGCTCGCTGATCGTAGTGCGCAAGGAGTGCCTGTCCGTAGGGAGGGCACGGCAACCGGATAATTTGAACCCCGGATGCGCATTACCTACCCTCGCGGTATGCGGTTGCTGCGCTCCACCGACCTGGCCCTGCGAGTCCTCATGCGGCTCGCCGTCGCCGACGACACCAGTCCCACGACCCGCCAGGTCGCGTCGGACATGGACGTGCCGTACACGCACGCCGCGAAGGTCGTGGCGGAACTCCAGCACCTGGGCCTGGTCGACGCCCGCCGCGGCAGGGGCGGCGGCCTCGCCCTCACCGAACGGGGTCGTACGGCGTCCGTGGGTACGGTCGTCCGTACTTTCGAGGGGGACGGTGACGTCGTCGACTGCGAGGGCGGTACGACCCCCTGCCCCCTGAACTCCGCCTGCCGTCTGCGGGGCGCCCTGCGCCGGGCCCAGGAGGCGTTCTTCGCGACGCTGGACCCGGTGACGGTGGGGGACATGGTGGCGGAACCGACGGGGCCCCTGCTGCTGGGCATCTCCAGGGGACCGCGGGGCGACTGAAGGGCCGCCGTTTGGCCGGAACGGCCGTTGATCACCGGTAGAGGCCTCCGGAAGGCTGGGACCTCCGCATGGATCGACAACGGGGGTACGTATGAAGATCCTGATCTCCGGCGCGAGTGTCGCCGGTCCTGCCCTGGCCTGGTTCCTGCACCGCGACGGTCACGAGGTGACCGTCGTCGAGCGGGCCCCGGCCCTGCGCGACAGCGGCTACGCCGTCGACTTCCGGGGACCGGCCTTCGAGGTGCTGGAGGAACTGGGCATCCTGGAGGAGGTCCGCGCGCACGCCACCGGAATGACGGGCACCGACCTCCTGGACGCCGACGGCGACCGCATAGGCGAGCTGCCGCCCGAGACCTTCGCCGGTGAGCTGGAGGTCCCCAAGCGCGAGGTGACCCGCATCCTCCACGAGCACACGGCTCGGACGGTGCGCTACGTCTTCGACGACTCGATCAACCGCATCGAACAGGACGCGACCGGTGTCCGGGTCGGCTTCGAGCGGTCTGCCCCGGACACGTACGACCTGGTGGTCGGGGCCGACGGCATCTACTCCGTGGTGCGCCGTCTGGTCTTCGCCCCGCACTCCGAGGTGATCCGCCACCTCGGCCTCTCGGGCGCCGGCTTCAGCACGGCCAACCACCTCGGCCTGGACCACCGGGGAGCGCTGTGGCAGACCCCGGGCCGCGCGGTCTACCTGTTCAGTGCGGCGGACCGGGACCGGATGTCCGTCAGCCTGTCCTTCGCCAGCGACTCCCCGGCGCTGGACCTGCTGGACCGCGCGGAACAGGAGCGCATCACCCGGGACCGGATGGCCGGCGCGGGCTGGCTGCTGCCCCGCCTGCTGGAGGACATGTCCGCCGCCACCGACTTCTACTTCTCCTCGGCCTGCCAGGTGCACCTGGACCGCTGGTCCGAGGGCCGCGTGGTCCTGGTGGGCGACGCGGGCCACTGCGCCGCCCCGACCTCCGGCATGGGCACCTCCCAGGCCCTGATCGGCGCGCACACCCTCGCCCGCCACCTCGCCGCCTCCGGCGACCACACCAAGGCCTTCGCGTCCTACGAGCAGGAACTGCGCCCGTACGTGACCGAGAACCAGGAGATCGGCCGGGAGGGGGCGCGGCGCTTCGGGGCCTGAGAACCCTGCGGCCACCGCCACGCACGGCCTGCGTGGCGGTGGCCCGGGTCGTCCCTCAGCCCTGGGCGAGCCAGAGGTCCGGCCCGAACACCTCGTAGTGGATGTCCGCCGGGGCCACGCCCTGCTCGATCAGCTGGGAGCGCACCGCGCGCATGAAGGGCAGCGGACCGCACAGGTACGCGCGCGTGCCGGGGTGCACGGTGACGTCGGTGAGGTCGACCAGGCCGGTGCGGGTGCCGGGCTCGGCCTCACGCTCGTAGAAGAAGTGCGTGGACGCCTCAGGGAGCTTGGCGGCGTACGCCTCGTGGTCGGTGCGCAGGGCGTGGTCGGCGGGGGAGCGGTCGCCGTGCACGACCGTGACCGGGGCGCCGTGTCCGTCGGCCGCCAGTGCGGCGAGCATCGCGACCATCGGGGTCACGCCGATGCCCGCGGAGGCGAGCAGGAGCGGCCGGCCGGCACTGTCCCCGAGCACGAGGTCGCCGTACGGCTCGGAGAGGTCGAGGACGTCGCCCTCGCGCACGCGCGCGTGAAGGTGGTTCGACACCTCGCCGTCGGGCGTCGCGTCGTCGCCCTGCACCCGCTTGACGCTGAACTGGCGGAGCGTCTCGCCGGGCGCGCCGGACAGGCTGTACTGCCGTATCTGCCGGGCCCCGTCGGCCAGCTCGACCTGGACGGAGACGTACTGGCCGGCGCGGAAGTCGCGCACCGGGCCGCCGTCGACGGGCCGCAGCCGGAAGGTGACGACGTCCGCGGTCTCCTCGACGCGCTCGACGACCTCCCACGGCCGCTGCCGCGTGCTGTCGCTCTCCTCGTACAGCCGCTTCTCCATGGCGATGAGCGCGTTCGCCATCAGCCAGTACACCTCGTCCCAGGCGGCGGCGACCTCGGGCGTGACGGCCTCGCCCAGGACCTCGACGATGGCGGCGAAGAGGTGCTCGTGGACCACCGGGTACTGCTCGGGGGCCACGCCCAGCGAGGCGTGCTTGTGGGCGATCCGGCTCAGCAGGGCGTCCGGCCGCCGGTCCGGGTGCTCCAGCAGGTGGGTGGCGAAGGCGGCGATGGAGCCGGCGAGGGCCTGCTTCTGGAGGCCGGCGGCCTGGTTGCCGCGGTTGAAGAGGTCGCGCAGCAGTTCGGGGTGGGCGGCGAAGAGCCGGGCGTAGAAGCGCTCGGTGATCTCGCCGATGGCCGCGCCGACGGCGGGAAGGCTGGCGCGGACGGTGACTGCGGACTGCTCGGACAGCATCGTGACTCCTCACGGCTCGACTGCTCGGCTCGACGGATCGGCTCTGCTGATCGGCACGCTATGAAAACTTGCATCTGAGATGCAAATTAAAGAGATGTGGCCTCGCTCACCAGGGAGGAGGACCGGCCATTACGGATGTCGGCGAGAGAAGGCAAGATGGGCGGCAGAGCAGTACACCTGCCGTACGACAGGCGTTCAGGCCTGGGACGCCAGGGTGATCAAGGTCCGCAACGCGCTCGAAACGGTGTTGTGGTGAGATGCACCCAGGCGGCCTGACCAGCAAGGATGGGGAAGCGGAAGATGGACAAGCAGCAGGAGTTCGTGCTCCGGACCTTGGAGGAGCGCGACATCCGGTTCGTACGCCTGTGGTTCACGGACGTGCTGGGCTTCCTGAAGTCCGTCGCCGTGGCCCCGGCCGAGCTGGAACAGGCCTTCGACGAGGGCATCGGCTTCGACGGCTCCGCCATCGAGGGCTTCGCCCGGGTCTACGAGTCCGACATGATCGCCAAGCCGGACCCCTCCACGTTCCAGGTCCTGCCGTGGCGTGCGGAGACGCCGGGCACGGCCCGCATGTTCTGCGACATCCTCATGCCGGACGGCTCCCCGTCCTTCGCGGACCCGCGCTACGTGCTCAAGCGCGCCCTGGCCCGCACCTCCGACCTGGGCTTCACCTTCTACACCCACCCCGAGATCGAGTTCTTCCTGCTGAAGGACCGCCCGCTGGACGGCACCCGTCCCACCCCGGCCGACAACTCGGGCTACTTCGACCACACCCCGACCAACGTCGGCATGGACTTCCGCCGCCAGGCGATCACCATGCTGGAGTCGATGGGCATCTCGGTCGAGTTCTCCCACCACGAGGGTGCCCCCGGTCAGCAGGAGATCGACCTGCGCTACGCCGACGCGCTCTCCACGGCGGACAACATCATGACGTTCCGCCTGGTCATGAAGCAGGTGGCCCTGGAGCAGGGGGTCCACGCGACCTTCATGCCGAAGCCTTTCTCCGAGCACCCCGGCAGCGGCATGCACACGCACCTCTCCCTCTTCGAGGGCGACCGGAACGCGTTCTACGAGTCCGGCTCGGAGTACCAGCTCTCCAAGGTCGGCCGCTCCTTCATCGCGGGCCTGCTCAAGCACGCGGCGGAGATCTCCGCGGTCACCAACCAGTGGGTGAACTCCTACAAGCGCATCTGGGGCGGCTCCGAGCGCACGGCCGGCGCCGGCGGCGAGGCCCCCTCCTACATCTGCTGGGGTCACAACAACCGCTCGGCCCTGGTCCGCGTCCCGATGTACAAGCCCGGCAAGACCGGCTCCGCGCGCGTGGAGGTCCGCTCCCTGGACTCCGGCGCCAACCCGTACCTGGCGTACGCCCTGCTGCTGGCCGCCGGCCTCAAGGGCATCGAGGAGGGCTACGAGCTCCCGCCGGGCGCCGAGGACGACGTCTGGGCCCTCTCGGACGCCGAGCGCCGCGCCATGGGCATCGAACCCCTCCCGCAGAACCTCGGCGAGGCCCTGACCCTCATGGAGCGCAGCGACCTGGTCGCCGAGACCCTTGGCGAGCACGTCTTCGACTTCTTCCTGCGCAACAAGCGTTCGGAGTGGGAGGAGTACCGGTCCGAGGTGACCGCGTTCGAGCTGCGGAAGAATCTGCCGGTGCTGTAGGGGCAGGTCGGAGCGGGTTTCCGGCGAAACGATCCCGTGGGGCCGACGGTCGTGGACCGTCGGCCCCATCGCGTCTCACTAGCCTTGGGCCGTCTGTGGGCCGTCCGGCGCCGGATCGGTGCCCTCGTACAGGCCGTCGACGGCCTTCCGGGCTCGTGCGTCACTACTCGGCATGAGATGTGTGTAGACCCGGAGCGTGAACCCCGGATCGTTGTGTCCGAGGTAGTTGCTCAGAGCCTTGACGTTCTCGCCGGCGTCCAGCAGAACCGAGGCGTAGAAGTGCCTGAGCGCGTGCATGCCGTGTTCGCGGGCAGCCTGGTGACGCTCGCCCGGCCTCGGCTGGGGGATCGCTCCAGCCGCGACAAGAGCAGGTTTCCATGCCCGGTCGTTGAAGTCGGTACGGCGAACCGCACCCGCGCCGTTGAGACCGGTGAACAGCAGCCGCTTCGTGACGAGCGGGCCGTCCACCCGCAGCCAGGGCAGGGTGATCTCTACCGGGGGAAACGCCTCCATGTGCTGCTTGAGGACGTGCGCCACGCGGTCGGGCAAGGGGACGTCGCGGACCTTGTTCCGCTTCGGTGGGGCGAACACGAGACCCTCTTTCGTCACCTTGACCTGGTTCACGATGTGTAGCCATCCGGAGTCGAAGCCGATTTCATCGACGGGCAACCCGAAGATCTCGCCTTGCCGGAGTCCGCATCCGCCTCCGAGGTCGACCGTTGCGCGGTATCGCTCCAGGAGTGCGGTCCGTACGGCGAAGACGCGCTCTGCGCTCCACGGCACAACGCGACCAGTTCCCGCAGCGGGCGGACGCACCGATTGCGCGTGGCACGGATTCTTCGGCAGGTGGCCGTCGTCGACGGCCGCGTTGAGGACCGTCGACACGTTGTTGTAGATCACGCGTCGGTACGACGACGCAGGGACGGCCCGTTCCAGTTCGCTGAGCCAATCCCGGATGTGTTCCGGCTTGAAGGAGCCGAGAGGCCGCGGGCCCAGATAAGGGATCGCGTGGCCGCGAATCGCGGACTCCACTGACTCTCGCGTGGTCATGTCGGTGGTCTGCGTGTTCAGCCACTTCTCGGCGTACTGCCGGAACGTCACTCGGCTGGCGGCAGGGTCCACGTACTGCCCCCGAGACATGTCCGCCTCGATGTGGGCGAGCCACTGATCGGCCAGTCGCTTCTGTCCGTCGGGGAACGACTTGCTCTTCTCGGTCCCGTCCGGACCGATGTAGCGGGCGCGGTATCGCAGGCCCTTGCCGTACCGGTCGGTGCGTACCCGGACGGTCTTGCCGTTGGCGTCGGTCTCGGTCTTGTACCAGCGGTCTTGGATGTGGCCAGCCATGTAAGGCGTAGCCCCTTCTGGGCATGGGAAGGGGAGGGCCACGGTGTGACCCTCCCCGGGGAGTTGGGTGGTGCGATGGGTGGCTGCGTCAGGCCGCGTCGGTGCTGGCGTCCTTTTGGCGGATGACGTAGGCGTGCACGTCGGCGGGGTCGTAGCGCACGTGCTTGCCGACGCGGAAGCCGGGCGGCCCGATGCGCTTCTTGCGCCACTGGTAGACGGTTTCTTTGGGCACCTCGAAGATCTCGGCGATGTCGTCGGGGGTGAGGTACCGGTCCGGGAGACCTCCCCGGAGGATGGCGCGGGGGTCGGGGTCTGTCGGCTTTGCCAAAGGGACTCCAAGTGGGGAGGGCATGGCCGCGTCTGTCCTAGGTGCGGGATTCTGCGTCATCGCGTCACGCACGTCATTTGTGGCTCTGACCTGCTGCTATGCGGTGACGCGGGTCGCTCGGGGCGTGTCGCAGGGCGGGGCGGGGCTCTGTCAGTCGTGACGCGGGTGACGCGAGATGACGCAGGTGTCGGCCGTCTGCGTCACCGATCTAGCCACAGGTCAGGGGCCGTTTCCTGGTCCGTGGTGACGCGGGTGACGCAGCGTCTCTTCTCTTAGGAAAAAGAGAAGGGGTGGTGTCTGTGGTGGTGCGGCGCGGCCAGCGAGTCGTTCGTCCGGGTCCCCCGCGAGTTGCTCACCCGCTTCACGCCCCGCGACAACGCAGCGCAGGACAAGGAGTAGACCGCGTGCCCGACCTGATCCCGTTCGACGAGATCACCCACCTGTTCACCGAGTTCGAGCACACCGCCTGGCGGCTGGAGACCCAACGCGGCTATGCCACCGACCGCGTGAGCCCCAACTGGGCCCGGTGGAAGGCGGGCGAGGAATTCGCGAACGATCCGCTGGACGCCTGGCGGCAGAACATCGCCGCCCAGACCGCCGCCGGGAAACGCTTCGAGCGGGTGCGCCTGGTCGACGACCCACCCACCGAGGGACAGCAGTTCCTGCTCGCCCGCGCACCGAGCAACGAGGCCGCGGGCGAGGACATCCGCAACCTGTGGCGCGCCGACGCCGTCCGGCTCGGCCTGCCGGAGTACGACTTCTGGCTGTTCGACTCCCGCACGGTCGTGAAGTTCGTCATCGACGAGGATGGCGTGACCCTCGGGGTGGAGGTCCATGAGGAGCCTGCGACCGTCGTCCGCGCCTGCCAAGCCCGGGACGCAGCCTGGCACTTCGCCGTCCCTACCAGGCAGTTCCAAGCCCAGGTACCGTCTGCCGGGTGAGCACCGATTACCAGTCCGGCCGCGAGGCCCTCGGTGGGCGGCTGCGTGAGCTGCGCACCGAGGCCGGCCTGCAGAGCAAGGACCTCGCTGAACGGCTGGGCTGGCAGCGGTCGAAGGTGTCCCGGCTGGAGAACGGCAAGCAGACCGCCACGGCCGCCGACCTAGAAGCGTGGGCGCTCGCCCTGGATGCTCCCGGCGAGCTGGCCGACCTACACAGCCGACTGCGCGGGCTGGAGTCTCAGCAGCGCTCCTGGCGCCGCCAGCTCGCCACCGGGCACCGCGCCGTGCAAGACCGGTACGTCGCCGAGTACCGGTGCACAGCGACCGTCCGCGGCTACGAGGCCACCGTCATCCCGGGCCTCTTCCAGACCCCGGACTATGCGCGGCACCTGCTCATCCTGAACGCCGAGCTGATGCAGTCGCCCCGTGACACCGACGAGGCCGTGAACGCCCGCATGCGACGCCAAGAGGTGCTGTACGAGGGCGACAAGCTGTTCCGTGTCCTGGTGTGGGAGGGCGCGCTGCACGCCCTCGTTGGACCGGCCGAGGTGATGGCCGGCCAGCTCGATCGGCTCATCGGCCTGATCGGGCTACCGCAGATCGAGCTGGGCATCGTGCCGTTCGGCGCCCGGTTGAAGCTCTCCCCGAAGCACGGTTTCTGGATTTTCGATGAGGCGCGCGTGGTCGTCGAGACCATCAACACCGAGTTCACGCTGGAGACCACGGAGGACGTCGCCCTGTATGGCAGGGTGTGGGACCGGCTCGAAGAGTCCGCCGTTCAAGGTCAGCAGGCGCGCCGTCTGATCGGCCGGGCAACGGCCTCGCTCGACCTCGGTTGAGCAACCGGCCTCAACTCGGGAGCAGGACGCGCAATCTGGCGCAATCGGCGCGCTCGTCCGCAACGGCGCTACGTACCGTCCAGACATGGCGACACACGTTCCCCTGGCGCCGGTGCGCGCGGGGCAGGAGTGGCTTCTCTCCTGCGCACCGGATCCCGTAGCGACGCAGCAGGCGTGGGATGCGCAGCAGCTCGCCGCGATCCCCGCCGGCCCTCACTGGCAGGTCGCCGAGGCCACGCTGGCGCGATCCCTCGAAGCGATCCGGCGACTGGGCTCCAACCCCCACGGCCCGGTGCTCGCCGACATCCCCCGCGGCCTGGCCTGGTGGCTGCTCCCGCCCGGCCTCACGGACGAACTCGACGACGTCGCCGGCCTCACCGTGCACCCGACCGGCTGGACCCTCAACTGCCCGCCCGTCGTGCACTCCCTCAGCGGCAGGTGGTGGCTGGCGCTCCCGGACGGCACGGGCCAGCTCACCGACCCGACGCTTCTCGCGGCCGCGTTCGGCCCGGGCGGCTATCGACCCGAAGCGGAGGCACAGGCATGAGCACCGCCACTCAGTCAGGGGCGCTGGCCCAGCTCGGCCTGCCCGCCCCCGACGTGCTGACGGCCACCCAACTGCGAGGCGCGCACTGCGTGTGGTGTGCGGCTGAACTCCACGGCGACACCGCCGTAGACCTTGAGCCCCGACACGACAGCATCCAGGGCGTACCCGGCCGCTGGTACCCCCGAGGCTGGCGCCGCTCACCCTCAAGCCGCTGCTGGCGCTGGTGCGCACCCACCCGGGCGGGTGCGAGCAGTGCACGGACGACGCCTCCCTCTGCGAAACCCGCCGCGCCCTGCGCGCCCTGGCCCTGGAGCTACGCCGATGACCCCCGAAGAAGACCGAGGCCGCTACGGAGCAGGCGTCGCGGGCAGCAGGCCGGGCCGCTGGGTACTGCTGGGAGCCGTACAAGGGCGGCACGGCGCGGTGCACCAGGGCACCGCACGAGGACCGCAGGCATGTCGATCACTACACCGGCCGGAAGTCCATCACGGACGTGAAGGGCATCGAGTGGACGTCCTGAGCTGAACTCCGCTCCCCGCGCACGTGCGGGCAGCGAGCAAGACTCCAGCGTGCCCCCGACGGCGAATTGGGGGGGGGAGGGAACGGCGCTGGAGAGGCGGCCGCCTCGTCACCCCCGTCGAGGCGGCCGCTCCACTAGCCTCCCTGCCGAAAGGAGGCCGCATGTCCGAGTGGATCGACCCGCGGTACGCGGAGCTGGTGGCCGCGTGGAAACGCGCCCGGCAGCCCGATTCCCCGGAGCCACAAGCCGCGGCGAGCGTTCATCGTCCCGTCCAAGAGCTGAACAGCGCGCAGCCCTGGCGGCGGACTGCCGGCGCGGCCGGTGGTGCGTTCGGGTGACGCAAGGGTGTGGTGAATCGATTCTGCGTAGACCGGATGCCACGGTGAATCACCACCATCCGGCACAGACACACGGCGTCCAATGGGCCTCAACTCGGCTGGTGCCGGTACTTGGAGGCGCCCGCCCCGGTTTCTCCCCCCGTCCCCGGGGGTGGCGCACAGAGCCCCCGGCCAGGTCTGCACCAGCCGGGGGCTCGTCCGCATCCAGCGTTACTGGGGGCGGATGTTCTCCGCCTGCGGGCCCTTCTGGCCCTGCGTGATGTCGAACTCGACCTTCTGGCCCTCCTGAAGCTCACGGAAGCCCTGGGTGGCGATGTTCGAGTAGTGGGCGAAGACGTCGGGGCCGCCGCCTTCCTGCTCGATGAAGCCGAAGCCCTTTTCCGCGTTGAACCACTTCACAGTGCCCTTGGCCATGCCTGTCTCCTTCGATAGGACTCGTATCGGGTCCCGCACCGTGCGGGATCCGGAGGTGATCGCCCTGGTCCGGAGAGGCGTTAAACAGCAAAAACGCCCGCGATTGCGATCACGGGCGAACGGGACTTCGGAACCACGACTGCTGATCAGGAACGCTACACCGGCCGATGGCACTCAGCCACAAAGAACCACGACGGCACGCGACCCCGTGGGACGACCGGCCGCCACTGACAGCGGTCTCCCAAGTGCGCCTCACCTGCTACTGGGTGAGGCTGAGGCTATGGCTGAGCGTCGTGAAATCGTGGAACCGCCCGGGGCGGGCGGTGGCCGGTATGTCCGGGTCGACGGTGAGTTC
Source organism: Streptomyces sp. NPDC101165 (assembly GCF_044768135.1). Classification (NCBI taxonomy): domain Bacteria; kingdom Bacillati; phylum Actinomycetota; class Actinomycetes; order Kitasatosporales; family Streptomycetaceae; genus Streptomyces; species Streptomyces sp. NPDC101165. The sequence goes on from NZ_JBIWPG010000008.1 coordinate 215,180, forward strand.
CTCGGTAAGGCGTACAGCCTGCACGACCTGTCGGTGTTCCTTCAGCGCGCGGGGTTGGAGGACGTGGATGAGGTGGATGTGATGGACCATCCGCTGATCGAGTGGCATGGCGGCGGCCCGGAGGTGTGGGAGCGCTGAGCACCCTCTCGGCGGAACAGCGTGTGCGTACGCCTCTGCGCGACGCTGAGGCGCTCAGGATGTGCAGTGCGTTCCCCTAGAACGGCGCCGGGCCCGTCCCGTCGATGCGGATGGAGCCGGTCACGCCGTTCACAGCAGTCCAATCAGCCGTGAAGGTGGCCTCGCTGCCATCAGGAAAGCGCAAGGCGAGCCGGTCGCTGTTTTCAAGCAGGATGTACAGGTCGGCCTGCGGGTTGTCTGGCGCCAGGGTGCCGAACCACTTCTCGGACGGCTGGGTGTAGGGCTTTCGAAGCTTGGCCTGGACCGGGATCTGAGTGGATCCGGCGATGACGACCGCGTCATCGCTGTATACATGGGCTGCCATGCCCCCCATTTTGGGGCTTACAGGACCAGTTGCCTGGATTGACCAAGGCAAAGTGCCTGGATGATCGGCAACGTAGCCCGAGCGCACGAAGCCCCGCCGTCCCGGTCGTGGCCGAGCCGGGTTTGCGGGGCGCTGCACGGCGTGGCACGGCGGCGCTGTACGCGGCCGCCGTGGACGCTGCCGCTCTCCGAACTCGGCGAGACGGCCGGCGCACCCGTCCGCGCAAGCCGCGGAAGGGCACCGAGACGTGTGCCAAGCGCGTGCAGCAGCGGCTCGATCACCGCTTACAACTCGTTGTCGACTTCCCACGGCTTCGGCCGCGCCACCCCGTACCCCCGGATCATCGGTCCCGGAGTGATCCAACGACCTCGAAGATCATTTCGTTAGGAGTTCTAAAGCGGGTGTCAGTCCACCTGGCCCGGCTCGAACGGGCTGGCCCCCTCCGCAACGGGCCGGTGCTGCGGGTCTACAGCGGGCCGGTCGGCGCAGGCGGAGTGATCGTAGGGCAGCCTTCAGCGCGCCCGCACCGATGTTTCCAGGGAGCGAAGAGCGGCACTGGTGCGTCTCCCTCTCCACCAGCCCGGCAAGATGCGAACGAGAGCACCGCGCGCAGTGAGCGGGAGCGTGCCTTGGAGAAATCCTGGAGATGATCTTGCGTCGAGACCTCTGAGGCGCCGACGGAGACCAACGCTCCCCAACACCCTGACCTGCATATTTTATCTGGAGAACAGGTAGGCGATCTTCCAGGGCCTAATTCGGGACGAAGGGGCTGCGGGTTCAAGCACGTGAGAGCGGGGCCAGCGAGACGTCTTGGGCGACGGTCTCAGTTGCAGTCTCAGTTCCTGCTCATTCCGGGAGCGTCCACCTTCGTCCATCGGTACCAGGGATGCCCCCTGATCTCGTAAGAGACGGCATGCGCGGACGCCCATGGATACTCCCGGACCAAGATCGCACAACTCGTAATGCGTAGGTAGCAGGGCGCCTGAGGGGGTCCACGGCCAGCCTGCGGCCAAAGCATAGGGCGGCTGGCCTGTGAGAGCGGCGAGTGGCCAGGTCACAGACTTAGTCAGCGACGGCTCGCGGGAGGTCTTGAAAAACGTGAGGACGTGAAAGCGTCTCCGTGAGCTCGGATCGCACCGACTCCGCAGATTATAGACGTGCTGGTCAGAAGGGGTGTCTCTCGCTGAGAGGCACCCCTTCTGCATCGGGTCTGTCTCACCTTGATCCGGCTCCGTCACGTTGTGGATCAGCGTATGTGGACCAGGCGTGGACCGGATGCCGGGCCGCGGGCAGGGCAGGCACAGGTCTCCCGGTGATCACAGCGTCGTCACCAGGGCCTGCGCCTGTTCTACTACCGAGGTACCCCAACGCGCCTGCCTGCGCGAGCTCTTAGAAGATCTCCACAGATCGAGCCGATGACAGAAAAGCTCCACTCAACCCGAGAACGCCACCTGCCCTGCTGCTCAACTGCCGTGCCGCCCAGTACTCGCTGCCGCCCGAGATGTGGCTCAGCCCACGGAGACGGCGGACGTGATGTGCGAGCCTGGCCGCGGAGCCCCATGTCTCCTGACCGTGTGACGCACGCCACGGGAACCTGCCCTGACGTGTGGACAAGGATGGACGTGGACTACTCATTGCACACCCGGATACGGGCAGGCGACCCCGAGGCGTTCCGCGAGCTTTTCCGTGACCACGCCCGACTGGTCCACCGGCACGCGGTGCGTGTGACCGGGGACTGGGCCGTCGCCGAGGACATCGTCTCGCTGACCTTCCTGGAGGCGTGGCGGCTGCGCGTCAAGCTGCGGGACGAGGGCGACAGTCCGCGCCCCTGGCTGATGGGCATCGCCGTGAACGTACTGCGCAACACCACCCGCGCTGCGCGCCGCCACCAGCGGGCTTTGGAGCGCCTGCCAGCCAAGGAAACGGTCCCGGACTTCGCCGACGAACTCGTCGGCCGCATAGCCGATGCCGACCAACTGGCTGCTGCCCAGCGGGTGCTGAAGAAGCTGAACCGGAGCGAGCGCGAGGTCTTCACACTCTGTGTGTGGTCCGGGCTCAGCTACGCGGAGACGGCGGCCGTGCTCGGCGTCCCGGTCGGCACCGTGCGCTCACGCCTGTCCCGCGCCCGCAGACGGCTGAGCAAGCTGGCCGAGGAAGAACTGAGAAAGCGCAGGGAACCGCCACCGCGCAACGGACAAGTACAGGGCGGCCGCACTTCTGCGGCCCGGTCACATGAGTCGTACGAGGAGAGGTCCGAATGATCCGCAAGAAGTCGCGGCGTGAGGAGTCGCTGGACTACGCGGAGCTGGCCCGTTTGCTGCCGGCGCCGGGAGACCCGCACCTGTCGCTCGACCGTCACCTGCTTCTCGAGGAGCACCTGATGAACGAGATCCAGTCCACCGCTCCCGCCCCTGCGCCGTCCCGCCGCCCGGCACGCCGTGTCCTGCTGATCGGTGTCCCGGTCACCGCCGCCGCCCTGGCCGGCGCATTCGCCTTCACCGCGCTGACCGGTTCCGGGGGCATCGACCCGGCCGCGGCCACCCCGCCCCCGGTCGAAGCGCCGGTCGTGCGCATCGAGCCCGGCAGCACCGCCCAGCTCGCCTCCACCGTCGAGCACATCGCCGCCGCCGCCTCGGCCAGCAAGACGCCCGAACCCGGCCCGGGCCAGTACATCTACATCAAGAGCGAGGTCTCCTACCTCGTCGTCTCGCACACCGACGCAGACGAGTCCACGGCCTGGGTCCAGCCCCTGCATATCCGTGAGGTCTGGAATTCCCCCGACGGCAAGCAGGGCTGGCTGGACGAGCCCGGCTACAAGCCCAAGGGCGGTGTCACCCTCGACAGCGACGTCGAGAGCAGCTTGGGCGGCCCCTCCTACGACTACCTCAAGACGCTGCCCACCGACCCGGACGCCCTGCTGAAGAAGATCTACAAGGAGACCAAGGGCCAGGGAAACTCCCCGGACCAGGAGGCATTCGCCACTGTCGGCGGCCTGCTCGGGGAGCAGCTCGCACCGGCGAAGTTGAACGCAGCGCTGTACCGGGCCGCCGCCAAGATCCCCGGGGTTGTGGTGGTGGACCACGCCAAGGACGCCGCGGGACGCGAGGGCATCGCCCTGGCCCACGTCGACCAGAAGAGCGGCGACCGCACCGAGTGGATCTTCGACCCCAAGACGTACGCCTATCTCGGCAGCCGCGCTGTCCAGGTCAAGCAGGCCTACGGCATCAAGCCCGGCACGGTCATCGAATCCACCGCCGTACTGGAGCGGGCCGTCGTCGACGCCCAGAAGCAGCGCCCCGGCGCGCAAGGTACCGGTGCGTGAGAACGCGATCGCCCCGCCGGGAGCCAGCTGGGACGGCGCTGGGCAGTGCGTATGGTGCCACGCGATCAGGACCGGCGCGTCAAGCAGTACTCCCGTCGTCTCGGGTGTCGCTCGCGCGGTCGTGGTGGGTCGGCACCGGCGCAATGTTCATCGCGCGCAGGCGCCGTACGGCCGGCCAGAGCTGACGTCAAGCAGTAGAACGCTATGAGGGAAGCAGGTCGCTCGCCGTGTCGTGGGCGGCCTGCTCGTACTCCGAACCGCTCGGTGAACGGCCACTACTGGCGCCCGGGGTGTTGGCGGTCGCCCTTGCCGTCGTCTCAGCTCCGAGGCGTGCTCCTCTTGCAGCGGCTACCACGCTGGTCAGGACTACTAGGGGCGGCCCGCTGAAAATTGCCAGCCGCGCCAGCTGCGCCGTCTCCGGGCCGTCCGAGGGCGACCAACAGCAACCGCCAACGGTCATGACGGCGCGGCTGCCGACCGTCCGCGCGGTGGGACCCGGCCGGCTCCTAGAGGGCACACCGAGGGCACAACGACGTCACGCGGGATCAACCGCAACCAACGCCAGCAATCGCCATTTAGCCTGGCCAGCGACTTGGCTTGACAATCTCCGCAGGCAATGGACGGAAGGGCGCCGCCCCGCACAAGGTGCCGCCCTACTCCGGTCAGCGGAAGTCGCTGCCCTCCGACTGGGTCGCCGCGCGGCCAGCCTGCCGCAGATGCCGATCTTGAGGTCGGGGAGCGAGAGCGCGGTGCCGATGCTCGGGCGGGGCCGTCTGTGGGCCGTCGAAGGGTGGCCCACGGCGACCAACAACGACCAATGACGGCCGTTCTATCGCAGGTCAGCGCTGCGCCGACGGTGATCGCGTGAGGTTGCTCCGAGCCGCCGTCACTTCCTGCGCAACAAGAAGTCGGAGTGGGAGGAGTACCGCTCCGAGGTGACCGCGTTCGAGCTGCGGAAGAATCTGCCGGTGCTGTAAGGGCAGGTCGGAGCGGTTTTGCTGAGTTCTGCAGCGAGCGGCGCTGACGTTCGCACCCCGTGGGTCCCACCGCGTCTCACGGGGTCTGGGCCGTCTCCACGTTTGTCCGGTCCATGGCATCTACCGCGCGCACCGCGTGCGCCGCGGTGAACGGAGCGTTCTCCGCGGGCCGAACGCCAGGGGTGTTGTCCTTCACTCCAACTGCACGGCCCACACGCCAGGTTGGAAAGGCTCAATGCGTCGAAAATAAGGACTGACGGAATATAGAAACGTCATTGGGAATCAGTAATATGTGGTCGCACATGCTAGAGTCGCCGGCGTGGGACTTTGGCTACTCAACAACCTGAACACGGCCAGCCTCGCGATCCTCGTGGTTGGAGGCGTTGTTGTTTTGTCGCTCGCCGCTTGTTTGGTGACGCGACGTATTTTCCCTGTCTTGATCAATGGCGTCACCAATGACGTGTCCCGCACGGTACTTGAACTGTTCGGAGCCATCTACGGAATCATCCTTGCTTTCGTCATCGTGACCTTGTGGACCGAACTTGAGCAAGTGCAAGTAGTGGTGACTTCGGAGGCTACAGATCTCGCTGTAATCTCCCGCAACGCGCATTCGTTTCCAGACGATGTGCAGAAAAAAATGGACCGTGCGATCGGGGGCTACGTCCACGCTGTCGTAGAGGATGCATGGCCACTGATGCGTGAGGGAAAAAATAGCCTCAGTGCGACCTCGGGTAAGCTCGAGGCATTGTATGGAGTCCTCCAGGATTACAATCCTAAAAGCACTTCCGAACAGGCCTTCTACAATGAGTCGGTGCGGCGACTGAACGATGTGACCGCACAGCGTAGAACCCGCATCCTGGCCGCAACGCAACGATTGCCCGTTCTCCTGCAGGTCCTCACCTACGGGGGAGCAGTGGTCGTCATACTGGTCACCTTGCTTTACGGGGTGGAGAACCTCAAGGTGCAGCTACTTTTCGTAGGGACGATCGCTTTGCTGGTAGGCCTGAGCCTCGTTCTCGTCCTCGTCCTCGACCACCCCTTCGCCGGCGGAGTGAGCGCAAGTCCGCGTCCATTCATGGAAGGTCAGCTGAGGAAATACTGGGGCAAGTGACGTGGTGAGGTCCGGCCGGGCCGGGAACGTGCGCGCCACCGAAACCCCCTCGAGGTGACCGCGTTCGAGCTGCGGAAGAATCTGCCGGTGCTGTAAGGGCAGGTCGGAGCCGGTTTCCCGGTGGAACGATCCCGTGGGGCCGACGGTCGCGGACCGTCGGCCCCCGTGCGTCTCACCGACTACGCGAGATTCTGGTAGTACGCCTACCGCGGAGCCCCGAACAAATGTGGGCTGAAGCGCATCTCACGCTTCGTAGAGCCCACATCAGCTCCTACGGTCCTCAGCGCGACGGGCACCGTCGCGACATCCCGAAGGAGGCCAGGTGATGACCCTCCCGTCGTACCGTGACCGCAGAACCACGACAGCACCACCGCTGCTCCCCGGCCGGGCCGGGAACGCAAGACGACTGAGCGCCACCGCCGTGGCGGCGATGCTCCTGGCGGGCTGGAGTGCTGGCACCCCCACGGGCACCCCCACCGCATCCCCGCCCTCCGGCTCCCCGGCGTCCTTCGCTCCGGACCGCGCCACAGCCGCCGCCTGCACCAACAGCACGAAACTGGCCGGGTGGTCGAACCGCCGGCTGGCCATGCTGACCATCGCCGTCCCGGTGTCGGAGACCTCGGTGTCCGACGCCACCTCCGAGGTGAGCGCCGGTGCGGGCGGTGTGATCCTGTTCGGCAGCAAGGCACCGTCCGACCTCGGCTCCCGGCTGACCGCCCTGAAGACCCACGTACCCGGCCACCTGGGCCTGCTGGTGATGACCGACGAGGAGGGCGGCGACATCCAGCGCATGGCCAACCTCGTCGGATCCCTGCCCTGGCCCGCGTACATGGGCGCGCACTGGACCCCGGCCCAGATCCAGCAGAACGTCACGAAGGTCGCCGCCAAGATGTCGGCCGCCCAGGTGAACATGGACCTCGCGCCGGTGGTCGACGTCGACGGCAGGAACGTGGCCCCCAGCAAGACCAACCCCGACGGATGGCGGTCCTTCAGCGGCAACACCTCGGTGGTCTCCCAGGACGGCGTCGCGTACATGAACGGGCTGCGCGCCGGACACGTGATACCCGTCGTCAAGCACTTCCCGGGCCTCGGCGGCTCCAGTTACAACTCCGACTTCGGCCCCGCCCGCACCCTGCCCTGGTCCACCCTGCAGAAGGTGGCCATCCCGCCGTTCACAGCGGCCATCAAGGCCGGCGCCCCGGCCGTCATGGTCTCCAACAACATCGTTCCGGGCCTGGGTACCAATCCGGCGAGCCTGTCGCCGACCGACATCAACACCGTGCTCCGCGGCCAGCTGGGCTTCAAGGGGCTGGTGATCACCGACTCGCTCAGCGCCAAGGCGATCTCCGCCGCCGGCTTCAGCGTCCCCGCCGCCGCCGTCCAGGCCCTGCGCTCAGGTGCCGACATGGTCCTGTTCGACCTGGGGAGCAACGTCGGCGCCCAGACGTCCTCGATCGCAACGGCGATCACCAACGCGGTGGCCGGCGGACAGCTCTCCCGCAGCCGACTCATCGACGCGGCGGGGCACGTCCTGGCCGTCCGACACGTGAATCTCTGCTCCTGAGCGCGAGCGGACGCAGCACCGACACTCCCGCTCCGGTGGCTCCGGCCCAGGTTGTGGCGCAGGGTGGATACGTTCCGCCGTTGCGTACCACGCACCCTCGAAGTACGGGAGGGACACGTGCTCACCGTTCCCGCCTACGCCGCGACGTCCGCGACCGAACCGCTCACCCCCACGACCGTCGAGCGACGGGACGTGGGTCCGCACGACGTCCTGATAGAGATCAAGTACGTCGGTATCTGCCACTCGGACATCCACAACGTCCGCAGCGAGTGGGGCCCGGCGTCCTATCCGATGGTGCCTGGCCACGAGATAGCCGGCGTCGTCGCCGAGGCCGGCTCCGAGGTCACCGCGTACGCTCCCGGCGACCGCGTCGGTGTCGGCTGCATGGTCAACTCCTGCCGGGCGTGCGCACCCTGTCTGAGGGGCGAGGAGCAGTACTGCCTGAAGGGCAACACCCTCACGTACGGCTCCGTCGACGAGGACGGCACCCTCACGCAGGGCGGCTACTCCACGCACGTCGTCGTCAACGACGACTTCGTGCTCCGGCTCCCCGACCAGCTCGCCCTGGACGAGGCCGCGCCACTGCTGTGCGCGGGCATCACCACGTACTCCCCGCTGCGCCGCTGGGGCGCGGGCCCCGGCAAGAAGGTCGCGGTCGTCGGGCTCGGCGGGCTCGGCCACCTGGCGGTCAAGACCGCCCACGCCCTGGGTGCGGAGGTCACCGTCCTGTCCCAGTCGCTGAAGAAGATGGACGACGGCCTGCGCCTCGGCGCACGCGAGTACTTCGCCACCAGCGACCCGGCCACCTTCGAGCAGCTCACCGGTGCCTTCGACCTCATCGTCAACACGGTCAGTGCGAGAGTCGACCTGGACTCCTACCTCGGGCTGCTGAAGCCGGGCGGAGCCCTGGTCAACGTCGGTGCTCCGCCCGAAGCGCTCTCACTGAGCGTGCTCTCCCTCATCATGCACGGCCGCATCTTCGCCGGGTCACTCATCGGCGGCATCCGCGAGACCCAGGAGATGCTCGACTTCTGCGGCGAACACGGCGTCGGCGCCGAGGTCGAGATCATCCCGGCCATGAAGATCAACGAAGCCTTCGAGCGGATGCTCGCCTCGGACGTGCGCTACCGCTTCGTCATCGACACCTCGACGCTCACCTGACCGGCGCCCGCGCGGGGGCCCGGGTGCTCCGTCAGCGGATCGGCTGGCCGATGCCCATCAGGTTGCCCTCGCTGTCCCGGAACCAGGCGCCACGCTCGCCCCCGGCGCCCTTGCTCGGATAGTTCCCCTCGATCTCGGCGATGCCGCCCTGGGTGTGGAAGCCGGGTTGGTCGACCTCCTCGAAGACCACCCCGCGTCGCCGCAGCTCCGAGACGACGGCCTCGATGTCCTCGACCTCCCAGGCCATCTGCGTGAAGGTGCCGGGCGAGGCGCCGGCCGACCGGAACACGACGAAGTCCGTGCCCCCGCACCGGTACAGCAGTCCGCCCGGACGTTCGTCGACGGGCTCCAGGCCGAGCACCTCGGAGTAGAAACGGCGGGCCCGGTCCAGGTCCTGGGCGGGCAGCCGGGTGGCCACCCGGCCCCGGGTCAGAAGGTTCGTTTCGTCCATGCCCCTACTGTGTCCCGCCCGCCGCTCCGTTCAGCGCAGGTACGCGGGCGACACCGCCGCCTTGCTGATCCGCCGCGGCTGCCCCGACCCGTCCGCCGGGACCTCGTACAGGTCCGCGCCGTAGTCCCCGGGCAGGGCGTAGACGATCGTGCGGGTGTCCTTCCAGACCGCCTGGTCGTCCACGCTCCGCGGCTCGGCGAGGGGAGTCTCGTGCATCGTGCGCAGGTCGAGGAGGTACAGATGCCAAGGGGCTTCCTTGGGCAGGCCCTTGACCCGCTTCTTGTACGCGACGCGGGTGCCGTCGGGGGAGAGGGACGGGCACTCGACGTTCGCGTGCAGGGTGGTGACCGTGCGCGTGCGCAGATCGCCCCGGACCAGATGGGTGCTGCCCCTGGTCGCCAGCGTCGCGTAGAACGTGCGGTCGTCCGCGGCGAACGTCACGCCCCAGAAGTTGGTGTCCGCCGCACGGTACGGGTGCCCGTCCTTGACGATCCGGAAGGCCTCCAGCGACGGGATCAGCTCGCCCGTGCGGGTGTCCACGATCGCCGCGCGCGTGGAGAAGTTCGTACCGGCGTACGAGTCACCGCCCACGAACGCCGTCCAGGCGGCGAAGTGCCCGGTGGGGGAGACCCGGGCCCGGGACGGGATGCCCGGGACGTCGTAGTGGTCCCGGGTACGGAGACGGTCGTCCAGGATCAGGGCGCGGTAGGTGTCCGAGACCGGGCCGTGCACCGCCTGCAGACACACTCCGGTGCCCGAAGCGGCGTAGAAACGCAGGCACTTGACGCCCGAGGCGGTGCGTGGCCCGGCCGGGTCCGAGGCCGGGACCGTCGTCAGCTCGTCGCGGTGCGGTCCCCACGCCATGTTGCGGAACACCATGCGGCCGTGCCCGGTCAGGGACACCGTGCCCGGCGTGACCTTCGGGCCGCCCGCCTGCGTGTGGTCACGGCGGTCCGCACGCGCCGACGCGTGCAGGACGGACGCCGCCCCGACCGCCGCCAGCGCGACGACGGCCGAGAGCAGGATCAGGATGCGGGTGCGTACGGTCATGCGGTGACGGTGCCTTTCGGGCGCAGGGTGAGAGCGAACGCCGCACACCCGGCCAGGGCCACTAGCGCACCCACCAGCGCGGCCCGGTCGCCCCACACCGTCCAGGCGGCGCCGAACAGCAGCGAGCAGGCGAACCGGGCCAGCGCCTGCCCGGTCTGTACGACGGCCAGGCCGGACGAGCGCAGCGCCTCCGGCACGCCCTCCGAGGCCGCCGCCATCAGCACCCCGTCGGTGGCCGCGTAGAAGCCGCCGTGCAGGGCCAGGACGAGGTACGGCAGGGCCGCGCCGTGCCAGGAGGTGAGCAGCAGCGCGTACGCGACGAGCAGGGCTCCGTGACCGGCCAGGAAGACGGTCCACCGGCCCACCCGGTCGGCGAGCCGGCCGAGCGGGACGGCCAGCAGCAGGAACGCGGCCGCCGTGCCGAGCGGCAGCAGCGCGAACCAGCGGTCGGGGACACCCAGCCGACGCTGCAGCAGCAGATAGACGAAGGAGTCGCTGACCGTGGCGAGCCCCAGCAGTAGCGCACAGATGGTGATCCGGCGCAGATCGCGCCGGCGGAGCAGCCCCACCGCGGCGCGCAGGGTGGGCCGCGCGTCGTCCCCGGTGGCGTCACCCTCCCGACGGCCACCCGGCACGAACAGCACGAGCACCAGCACCCCGAACACGGCCACGCAGAAGCTGACCGTGAACACCGCGTCGTAGCCGTCCACCGTGGCCCGCAGGATCAGGAACGCCACCAGCGGCCCGAACAGGGCGCCCGCGGTGTCCATCGCCCGATGCACGCCGAAGGCGCGGCCCCGGGTCTCCGGCGTGCTGGAGAGCGAGATCAGCGCGTCACGCGGGGCCGTACGCAGCCCCTTGCCGGTGCGGTCGGCGGCCAGGACCAGCCCGATGGGGGTGAGCGAGTGCGCCACCAGCAACAACGGTTTGCACAGCGCCGAGATGCCGTAGCCGAACCCGGCCACCCACTTGTGCCGCCCGCCCCCGCGGTCGGCGAGATGCCCGCCCGCGAGCCGCACGAGCGCCGAGAAGCCGTTGTGGATCCCGTCGAGCAGCCCGAAGCCGAGCGGAGAGAGACCCAACCCCGTCACCAGGTACAGCGGGAGCACCGCGGTGACCATCTCGGACGACACGTCGGTGACCAGACTGACGGTGCCGAGGGCGAGGACCGTGGGGGCGACCACGGCGCGGCGCCGCCCGGCGAGAGGCCGGACGGCACTGTCCGCGGACGCCGGCGCACCGGGAGTGTGGGCGCGGCTGTCCGCTACGTACACGTCAGGACGCCCAGATACCGCTGATGTCCCGGGCGGAGGCTGCGTTGCCCGCGTGGGTCGTCAGGCCCTGCGTGTCCTCCAGGGTGCGCAGCACGTCGTAGTGGTTGTAGGTGGTGGACGAGGAGGACCCCGCCGCCACCGGCTGGCCGTACAGCACCGTCGGGATGCGGTTGCCGCTGAGCCGGTTGTCCTCGTCGAAGGTGACGACGAGCAGGCTGTTGTGGGTCTTGGCCCAGGTCGCGTACGCGCCCAGGTTGCTCTTCAGCCAGGTGTCACCGGTCGACACCGAGCAGTCGTGCATGTCGCTGCACAGGTTGGGGACCACGAACGACATCTGAGGCAGCGTCGAGTAGTCGGTCGGGAACTGCGCGAAGGTCTTCGCGCTCGACGTCGGCACGTTGCTGAAACCGAACCACGGGTTGTGCTTGCGCGCGTACTTGCCGCTGCTGCACGTGGTCGAACCCTGGCTGGGCAGCGTCTCGTTGTAGCTGGCCCAGCTGCGGCCGGCGGCGATCTGCTCGGAGGCCAGGTTCGCCGCCGAGGAGAAGCCCGGGGTGTAGCAGCTGTCGTCCGTGATCCCCTGCGTGGATCCGGAGAACAGGGCGAAGTAGTTCGGCTGGCTCGGGTGGGTGATGGCGTAGGACTGGGTGAGGCCGGCGCCGCCGGACTTGAGCGAGTTGAGGTACGGGGCGCTGGAGGAACCGATCACCTGGCTGTAGGCGTGGTTCTCGAAGACCACGACGACCACGTGGTCCGGGCTGGGGACGGCGCCCGCGGCGTGCGCGGTCTCACCACCGAGCCCGGTCCACACGCCGAACGCGGCCGCGGTGAAGGCCGCGGCGGACGCCACGACGGTGCGGGCACGGCGGTACACGGAACTGCCGGACACAACAACCTCCGGGGAGTGGGGCGGGGTTGGCGGTGCGGACAGAGCATGCACACGTCAATATGCCCCCGCCCCACGTCACTCAACCCGGAGGATGAAGACCTCGTGAACTACTCCTCCCGGTGGGCCGGTCCGGCGAGCACCTGATGCAGCGGCTCGGTGATCCGCCGCTTGTACTCCTGGATGGCCCACCCGTTCCCGTCGGGATCCTTGAAGTACATGAACGTGGCCCCGTCCTGAGGCGCGAACTGCACCGGCTCACTCACCTCGAGCCCTCGCGCGGTCAGTTCCTCGTACGCGGCCTTGGCGTCCGTCACACACAGCTGCATCCCGTGATACGTCCCCGGCCGAGGCGTCCCCGTGGGCACCTGCAGCCCGTCGACGAGCGCGATGGAACACCCCGACCCGGGCGGCGTGAGCTGCACGATCCGCACGCCCTCCATGACCTCACCGTCCAGGTCGACGTGAAAGCCGACCTTGTCCCGGTAGAACTTCTTGGCCCGGTCCACATCGGACACGGGCAGCAGGATCACCTCGAGCGTCATCTCCATGGAACGACTCCTCCCCGTCCGGCCGAACATCTCCCCCATACCGAAGCCGAAACCGATGCCCGGTGCCACCGAAACCGAAAACCTGCGACCACCCGTCCGTCCGTACCGCGGGCCCTCGCGACGCCGCACTCGCGTACGGCGGGAGGGGGGCGTGCCGGTGACCACGCGTCCGTCCGTACCGCGGGCCCTCGCGACGCCGCACTCGCGTACGGCGGGAGGGGGGCGTGCCGGTGACCACGCGTCCGTCCGTACCGCGGACCCCCGCGACGCCGCACCCGCGCACGGCGGGAGGGGGACGTGCCGGGTGGTGTCCGCCCGCAGCGGCCGGCGATAACTCGGTCACGACTCGCCCCACAGTCCGCCGGACCGAGGACGGACACCACCCGGCGCGGCCCCGACCCACCCACCACAGCGGGCGCGACCCAAGCCACGAAGCACCCGCAGGGGCCGCCGCAGGCATGGCGCAACGCACCACGCACCTGTACGGGCGCCGCAGGCAGGGCGCAACGCACCCACACGGGCGGCCGCAGGTGAGGAGCGCGCCCTTCCACGCACCCGTCCGGGCCGCGCAGGCGCAGGGCGCAGGGCGCAGGGCGCAGGGCGCAAGCCGCACCGCGCCCGCGCAGGCCACCGCGGGCGAGGAGCGCCCACCACGCACCCGCGCGGCCCGGCGCAGGCAGGGCACACCCCGCGACGCACTGCCCAGCCCGCCGCAGGCACACCGCATCCGCGCAAGGGAGCCGCCCAGCCCGCCGCAGGCACAACACACCCGCCCAAGCGCCGCAGGCACAACTCACCCCCACAACAGCCCCGCCCAAGCGCCGCAGGCGCCCTCTGCGGTTAGGCTCTGGCCAGGACGACCGAGATCCAGGGGAGGCCACGGATGACGCCGGGGCGCAGGAGCAGTACCTTCACGCGACTGCTGCGGCACGGCTTCACGGATCCCTCCGCCGCCGAGCGTCTCCTGGAGAGCGGTGAACTGGCCCCCCTCCGCGACGACCCCTTCCTTCTGGAGGCTCTGGGCGCCACCGCCGACCCGGACCTCGCCCTGCACGGCCTGGTCCGCCTTCTGGAGTCCCAGCCCGCGCCCACCGCCCGCCGCGAACTGCTGGACACCCTGATAGCGGCCAAGCCCCTCCGCGACCGACTCCTGGGCGTCCTCGGCGCCTCCGCCGCCCTCGCGGACCACCTCGCCCGCCACCCGAGCGACTGGCAGGCCCTGGTCACCTACGAGCCCCGGGACCTGCACCCCGGCGTGGAGGAGTTCGAGCGCGGCCTGGCCGAGGCCGTCGACCCCATCTCCCTGCGCGTGGCCTACCGCCGGTGTCTGCTGTCGATAGCGGCACGTGACGTGTGCGGAACCACGGACCTCCATGAGACCGCCGCCGAACTGGCCGACCTCGCCACAGCCACCCTCCGTGCGGCCTTGGCCCTGGCCGTGGCCGCGGCACCGGGGGACGCCGCGGTCTGCCGCCTCGCGGTGATCGCGATGGGCAAGTGCGGCGGCCACGAGCTGAACTACGTCTCGGACGTGGACGTGATCTTCGTGGCCGAGGCGGCCGAGGGCGCGGACGAGGGCAAGGCGCTCAAGTCCGCGACCAAGCTGGCCTCGCACATGATGCGGATCTGCTCAGAGACGACCGTCGAGGGCTCGATCTGGCCGGTGGACGCCAACCTCCGCCCCGAGGGCCGCAACGGCCCCCTCGTCCGCACCCTCAGCAGTCATCTCGCCTACTACCAGCGCTGGGCCAAGACCTGGGAGTTCCAGGCCCTGCTCAAGGCCCGCCCGGTGGCCGGGGACACCACCCTGGGCCAGGCGTACGTCGACGCGCTCGAACCCCTCGTCTGGCAGGCGGCCGAGCGCGAGAACTTCGTGGCCGACGTGCAGAAGATGCGCCGCAGAGTGGTGGAGAACATCCCCGCAGCGGAGATCGAGCGCGAGCTGAAGCTCGGCCCGGGCGGCCTGCGGGACGTCGAGTTCGCCGTCCAGCTCCTCCAGTTGGTGCACGGCCGCACCGACCCCTCCCTGCGCAGCGGCACCACCCTCGACGCGCTCCAGGCACTCGCCGCCGGCGGCTACGTGGGCCGTGAGGACGCCGCCCGCCTCGACGAGGCCTACCGCTTCCTGCGTTCCATGGAGCACCGCATCCAGCTCTACCGGCTGCGCCGCACCCACCTCGTCCCCGAGGCGGAGGCCGACCTGCGCCGCCTCGGCCGCTCCCTGGGCCTGCGCACCGACCCGGTGGCCGAGCTGCAGCGCGAGTGGAAGCGGCACACCGGTGTCGTACGCCGGCTGCACGAGAAGCTCTTCTACCGCCCACTGCTCGACGCCGTGGCCCAACTCGCCCCCGGCGAGGCCAGGCTGAGCGCGGAGGCGGCCCGCGAGCGGCTGGTCGCCCTGGGCTACGCCGACCCGGCCGCGGCCCTGCGCCACCTGGAGGCCCTGGCCTCCGGCGTGACCCGCAAGGCGGCCATCCAGCGCACCCTGCTGCCGGTGCTCCTCGGCTGGTTCGCCGACTCCGCCGACCCGGACGCCGGCCTGCTCAACTTCCGCAAGGTCTCCGACGCGCTCGGCAAGACCCCCTGGTACCTCAGGCTCCTCAGGGACGAGGGCGCGGCCGCCGAGAACCTGGCCCGCGTCCTGTCGGCGGGCCGGCTCGCCCCCGACCTGCTCATGCGCGCCCCGGAGGCGGTGGCCCTGCTGGGCGACGGCGACGGTGGCGGCGGTCTGGATCCGCGTGAGCGCGCCCCGCTGGAGCAGGAGATCCTCGCCGCCGTGCGCCGCGCCGAGAACGCCGAGCAGGGCGTCACTGCGGCCCGCGGGGTCCGCCGCCGCGAGCTGTTCCGTACGGCCGCCGGGGACATCGTCTCCTCGTACGGCACCGAGACCAGCCCCGCCGAGGCCGACCAGGGCGCCCTGGTGGACCGGGTCGGTGCCGCCGTCTCCGACCTGACCGCGGCCACCCTCGCGGGCACCCTGCGCGCGGTGGTCCGCGCCGGCTGGGGCGACACCCTGCCGACCCGGTTCGCGATCATCGGGATGGGCCGTTTCGGCGGGCACGAGCTGGGCTACGGCTCCGACGCCGACGTGCTGTTCGTGCACGAGCCGCAGGACGGCGTGGACGAGCGGGAGGCCGCGGAGGCCGCGAACAAGGTCGTCGCCGAGATGCGCCGCCTTCTGCAGCTGCCCAGCGCCGACCCGCCGCTGCTCATCGACGCGGACCTGCGCCCCGAGGGCAAGTCCGGGCCGCTGGTGCGCACCCTGAACTCGTACGAGGCGTACTACCGCCGCTGGTCCCTGGTCTGGGAGTCGCAGGCGCTGCTGCGGGCCGAGCCGGTCGCCGGGGACGAGGACCTGGGCCGCCGCTTCACCGAGCTGATCGACCCGCTGCGCTATCCGCAGCATGGCCTGGGCGACGACGCGGTGCGCGAGATCCGCCGGCTGAAGGCACGGATGGAGGCCGAGCGCCTGCCGCGCGGCGCCGACCCCCGGCTGCACACCAAGCTCGGTCCCGGTGGCCTGTCCGACGTCGAGTGGACCGTCCAGCTGATCCAGATGCGCCATGGCTGGCACGAGCCCGGCCTGCGCACCACCCGAACCCGTGAGGCCCTGGCCCACGCCCACGCGGTCGGGCTGATCGCCGCCGAGGACGCGGCGGTGCTGGACGAGGCGTGGGTGCTGGCCACCCGGGTGCGCAACGCGGTCATGTTGGTCCGCGGCCGGGCGGGGGACACCTTCCCGACCGAACCCCGCGAGCTGGCCGCGGTCGGCCGCGCCCTGGGCTACGGCGCCGGGCACGCCGGGGACATGCTGGACGCCTACCGCCGTACGACCCGAAGGGCGCGCACGGTCGTGAAGGACTTGTTCTACGCGGACGGGAGCTGAGCCTTCTACCGGACGGACGCCGAGCCTTCTACGCGGCCGGGAGCCGAGCCGGCGCGGCGGTCCGGGCCGGGGCCGGCACCAGCCTGGGCAGGGCGTGCGGCAGGCTGCCGTACCAGAGCCGGGCCACCGTGAAACCGAAGGCCAGGCAGAGGACGCCGCCCACCGCGTCCAGCCAGAAGTGGTTGGCCGTGGCAACGATCACCAGCAGTGTGCTCGCCGGGTAGAGCAGGCCGAGCACCCGTACCCACGGCACGGACGCCAGCGCGAAGACGGTCAGCCCGCACCACAGCGACCAGCCGATGTGCATGGACGGCATCGCCGCGTACTGGTTCGACATGTGCTTCAGGTCGCCCGAGGCCATCGAGCCCCAGGTGTGGTGCACCATCACCGTGTCCACGAAGCGGCCGCCGTTCATCAGCCGGGGCGGGGCCAGCGGGAACAGGTAGTAGCCGACGAGCGCCACGCCCGTGGTCGCGAACAGGGCCAGCCGGGTCGCCGCGTAGCGGCCGGGATGCCAGTGGTACAGCCACACCAGCACACCCAGCGTGACCACGAAGTGCAGTGTGGCGTAGTAGTAGTTCATGCCGATGATCAGCCAATTCGCCGAGTTCACGGCGTGGTTGACTGCCTCCTCGACGGCGACGCCCAGCCGGTGCTCCAGACGCCAGACCCAGTCGGCGTTGCGCAGCGCCTGGGCCTTCTGCTCCGGGACCGCGTTGCGGATCAGGGAGTACGTCCAGTAACTCACCCCGATGAGCAGGATCTCGAACCACAACCGGGGCCTGCGCGGGCGGCGCAGCCGATGCCGTAGACCCTGGCTGTCCTCGCCCGTGACGGCCTGCGGAACGGCCACCTCCTCGCGACCTTCCGGTTCTGTCACGGTCGAGTCA
Source organism: Streptomyces sp. NPDC101165 (assembly GCF_044768135.1). Classification (NCBI taxonomy): domain Bacteria; kingdom Bacillati; phylum Actinomycetota; class Actinomycetes; order Kitasatosporales; family Streptomycetaceae; genus Streptomyces; species Streptomyces sp. NPDC101165. Next base: position 232,805 of record NZ_JBIWPG010000008.1, read on the forward strand.
CTCATAGGCACAGAGTCTGCCAGAAAAGGCTTCCTCGCCAGATCATCCCAAGGTTGGGTCCACCCCGCACGTTCTACGACATACGGAGGACATTCGGTGCCGAAGCGGTCGAACCCCGCACCACCAGCTCCGGCATGAACACGAACTCGCTGTGCGGCGCGGGCGTCCCGCCGATCTCCTCCAGCAGCGTGCGCACCGCGGCCTGACCCATCGCCGGGACCGGCTTGCGGACCGTGGTCAGCGGCGGGTCGGTGAAGGCGATCAGCGGGGAGTCGTCGAAGCCCACCACGGACACTTCACGCGGCACCTCCAGGCCCAGCTGCCGGGCGGCCCTTATAGCACCGAGCGCCATCATGTCGCTCGCGCACACCACCGCCGTGCAGCTGCGCCCGATCAGCGCGGTCGCGGCCGCCTGGCCACCCTCCAGCGTGTACAGCGAGTGCTGGATCAGCTCGGTCTCGATCGTCTGGGCGTTCAGCCCCAACTGGTCCTGCATGGCCCGGACGAAGCCCTCGATCTTGCGCTGCACCGGCACGAACCGCTTCGGGCCGAGCGCGAGGCCGATCCGGGTGTGGCCCAGCGACGCCAGGTGCGTCACCGCCAGCGTCATCGCGGCCCGGTCGTCGGGGGAGATGAACGGCGCCTGCACCTTCGGCGAGAACCCGTCCACCAGGACGAACGGCACGCCCTGCGCCCGCAGCCGCTCGTAGCGCTGCATGTCGGCGGTGGTGTCGGAGTGCAGTCCGGAGATGTAGATGATTCCCGCCACCCCGCGGTCCACCAGCATCTCGGTCAGCTCGTCCTCCGTCGAGCCGCCCGGGGTCTGGGTGGCGAGCACGGGGGTGTAGCCCTGTCTGGTCAGTGCCTGGCCGATGACCTGGGCCAGCGCCGGGAATATCGGGTTCTCCAGCTCCGGGGTGATCAGGCCCACCAGGCCCTCGCTGCGCTGCCGCAGTCGTACCGGGCGCTCGTAGCCGAGCACGTCCAGCGCGGCGAGCACGGACTGGCGGGTGGTGGCGGCGACGCCCGGCTTCCCGTTCAGGACCCGGCTGACTGTCGCCTCGCTCACCCCCGCCTGCGCTGCGATGTCGGCAAGCCGTGTGGTCACGACACCGGACTGTACCGGTCGTTTCTCCCCTTGGACACCGACCGGACGCCGTCCGCGCGCGGTCCCGCGGCCCGCTGTGGGTTGCTGCGTCATCGCGCTCCCTCGTCCTTCTGGCTGTAGGTGCGGCCGCTGTCCCGCTTCGCAAGGAAATGATCCGGGTACCTGAAACACATGGCAAGGCCTTGCAGAGTCTTGCACAGTTGTCCGTCAACCCACTGAACGGCGGCGTCTGTGTCGCAAAGCGGTTCCGTGCAGGTCACGCCGAGGTAACCCCCGTGTTCTCTTGCACTTTTTTTCTGCAAGGTCTTTCGCAAGGCTTACATCGCTGTTACGTTCCAGTCGCCCGGCGGCCGCAACGGCGCAGTCGGCAAGACCGCGGGGACGGCGGACGGGACCCTCCCTGCATCACACGGGCTTTAACCCTCAAGGAGAACTCATGCGGCGTGGCATAGCGGCCTCCGCGCTGGTGGCGTCCCTCGCCCTGGCGGCGACGGCGTGCGGCGGGAGCGACAGCGACAGCAAGTCGGACGGCCCGGTCACCATCACCTGGTGGGACACCTCCAACGCCACGAACGAGGCGCCGACGTACAAGGCCCTGGTCAAGCAGTTCGAGGCCGCCAACAAGAACATCAAGGTCAAGTACGTCAACGTCCCCTTCGACCAGGCGCAGAACAAGTTCGACACCGCCGCCGGCTCCAAGGGCGCCCCGGACGTGCTGCGCTCCGAGGTCGGCTGGACCCCGGCCTTCGCGAAGAAGAGCTACTTCCTGCCGCTGGACGGCACCGAGGCCCTCACCGACCAGGCCAAGTTCCAGCCGAACCTGATCAAGCAGGCCCAGTACGAGGGCAAGACCTACGGCGTGCCGTTCGTCACCGACACCCTCGCCCTGGTCTACAACAAGGCGCTGTTCAAGAAGGCCGGCATCACCGAGGCCCCCAAGACCTGGGACGAGCTGAAGAGCGACGCCGCCAAGATCAAGGCCAAGACGAAGGTCGACGGCTACTGGGGCTCCACCCAGGCCTACTACGCCCAGTCCTTCCTCTACGGCGAGGGCACCGACACCGTCGACGCCACCGCCAAGAAGATCACCGTGAACTCGGCCGCCGCCAAGAAGGCCTACGGCACCTGGCTGAGCCTGTTCTCGGGCAAGGGCCTGCACAAGGCCGACACCACCGCCGACGCCTACGCCCACATCCAGGACGCGTTCGTCAACGGCAAGGTCGCCGCGATCGTCCAGGGCCCCTGGGAGATCACGAACTTCTACAAGGGCTCGGCCTTCTCGGACAAGTCCAACCTGGGCATCGCCACCGTCCCGGCCGGCTCCTCCGGCAAGGCGGGCGCCCCGACCGGCGGCCACAACCTCGCGGTCTACGCCGGCTCCGACAAGGCCCACCAGGCCGCGGCGCTGAAGCTCGTGCAGTTCATGACCTCGGCGAAGTCCCAGGAGACCATCGCCCTGAAGAACTCCACGCTGCCCACCCGCTCGGACGCCTACACCGCCCAGGTCAAGGCCGACCCCGGCATCGCCGGCTACCAGGGCGTCCTCAGCGCCGCCCAGCCCCGCCCGGCGCTGCCCGAGTACAGCTCCCTGTGGGGTCCGCTGGACACCGAGCTGCCCAAGATCGCCGGCGGCAAGGAGTCGCTGGACAAGGGTCTGAGCAACGCCGAGCTGGCCATGGCCAAGCTGGTGCCCGACTTCAGCAAGTAAGCCCGCGTGGCCGCCGGATTCTCCCGAGGGGGGAAGGATCCGGCGGCCATCGGCCTATGCCCGGCCCAACCCCTGAACCATCAGAAGGTGTCGAACCATGACAGTCGCCATCGACCGCGCGACCGGCAAGCGCCGCGGTGACCGCGCGCCTCGGCCCGGGCTGGGGCAGCGCATCAGAAACGGCTACCAGAAGCACTGGTACGCCTACGCGATGATCGCCCCGGTGGTCATCGTGCTCGGTGTCATCGTGGGCTACCCCCTGCTGCGGGGTCTCTACCTGACCCTCACCGACGCCAACAGCCTCAACTCGGCGCGCACGATCGGCGTCAACCACATCGCCGCCACCTACAAGTTCATCGGCCTGGACAACTACAAGGACATCCTGTTCGGCCCGACCTCGTACGACCGCTTCTGGTCGCACTTCCTGTGGACCGTCTTCTGGACGGCGGCCTGTGTGTTCCTGCACTACACGATCGGCCTCGGCCTCGCGCTCATGCTCAACCAGAAGCTGCGCGGCCGCACCTTCTACCGGCTGATGCTGGTCCTGCCCTGGGCCGTGCCGACCTTCGTCACCGTCTTCTCCTGGCGGATCATGCTCGCCGACTCCGGCGTGCTCAACCAGTTCCTCGGCGCCCTCCACCTGCCCCAGCCGCAGTGGCTGGAGGACACCTTCTGGCAGCGGTTCGCCGCGATCATGGTCAACACCTGGTGCGGTGTGCCGTTCATGATGCTCTCGCTGCTCGGCGGCCTGCAGTCCATCGACTCCACGCTCTACGAGGCCGCGGAGATGGACGGCGCCAGCGCCTGGCAGCAGTTCCGGCACGTCACCCTGCCCGGCCTGCGCTCGGTCAGCTCCACCGTGGTGCTGCTCGGCATCATCTGGACCTTCAACCAGTTCGCGATCATCTTCCTGCTGTTCGGCCCCACCGGCGCGCCCGACGCCCAGATCCTCGTGACCTGGGCCTACTTCCTGGGCTTCGGACAGCAGCCGCGCGACTTCGCCCAGTCCGCCGCGTACGGCGTCCTGCTGCTGTCGATCCTGACCGTCTTCACCTCCTTCTACTTCCGCTGGCTGAAGCGCAATGACCAGCTCGCCGTCTGACGCCGCAGGAGCCGCCGCCATGAGCACCACGACCCTCGAAAAGACCGAGGCCGGGCCCGCCCCCACCGCACCGGCCCCGCGCCGCACCCGCCGACGCGGCGAGCGCAGCCCGCTCGGCGCCGCCCTCCTGCACGGCGGCCTCGTCGTCGCGAGCCTCATCGCACTGGCCCCGGTGGCCTGGCTGTTCTTCCTGTCCCTCGGCCCGGACAAGGACGACTACCTGCACCCCGGCAGGATCGCCGGCAAGCTCTCCTTCTCCAACTACAGCTTCGTGCTGGAGCACACCGCCTTCTTCGACTGGTTCAAGTCGACGATGATCGTGGCCTGCGGCACCACCCTGATCGGTGTCTTCGTCGCCGCGACCACCGGATACGCGGTCTCCCGCATGCGCTTCCCCGGCTACAAGTCGCTGATGTGGGTGCTGCTGCTCACCCAGGCCTTCCCGATCGCCATCCTGATCGTGCCGATGTACGAGATCTTCAGCGAACTCGGGCTCATCGACACCTACTGGTCGCTGATCGTCATCAACTGCACCACCGCCGTGCCCTACAGCGCGTGGCTGCTCAAGGGGTACTTCGACACCATCCCCTTCGAGATCGACGAGGCCGGACGGGTGGACGGGCTCAGCCCCTTCGGCACCTTCTTCCGGCTGATCCTGCCGCTGGCCCGCCCCGGGCTGGCCGTCGCCGCCTTCTACAACTTCATCACCGCCGTCGGCGAGGTGGCCTTCGCGACCACCTTCATGCTCGACGACTCGAAGTACACCTTCGCCGTCGGTCTGCAGACCTTCGTCAGCGAGCACGACGCGCAGTGGAACTACATGGCCGCCACCGCGGTGCTGATCGCGATACCCGTGTCGGTGTTCTTCTACCTCGTGCAGAAGAACCTCGTCACCGGCCTCACCGCAGGCGGCACCAAGGGCTGAGGCCCTTTCCGCACCGAGCTCCCGCGCGCCTGTCCGCGCGGGTAGGCGGCCGCGGTGTCCATCCGACCCCGCTGACACCGCGGCCGCCTCGCACACCCCCTGGCCCCTGTCGCCGTACCCACGCCATGACCCGAACTCTCTTAAGCATCAAGGACGCCATGAGCCAGCAGCACTCTGCAGCCCCGGCCGACGACTCCGCCGTCGCCACCGTCGCCAAGCACCGCGACTGGTGGCGGGAGGCGGTGATCTACCAGGTCTATCCGCGCAGCTTCGCCGACAGCAACGGCGACGGCATGGGCGACCTGGAAGGCGTACGCTCCCGACTCCCGTACCTGCGTGACCTCGGCGTGGACGCCGTGTGGCTCAGCCCCTTCTACGCCTCCCCGCAGGCCGACGCCGGCTACGACGTCGCCGACTACCGCGCCGTCGACCCCATGTTCGGCAACCTGCTCGACGCCGACGCACTGATCCGTGACGCCCACGAGCTGGGCCTGCGGGTCATCGTCGACCTGGTCCCGAACCACTCCTCGGACCAGCACGAGTGGTTCAAGCGCGCCCTCGCCGAGGGCCCCGGCTCGCCCCTGCGTGAGCGCTACCACTTCCGCCCCGGCAAGGGCGAGAACGGCGAACTCCCCCCGAACGACTGGGAGTCGATCTTCGGTGGCCCCGCCTGGACCCAGGTCGAGGACGGCGAGTGGTACCTCCACCTCTTCGCCCCCGAGCAGCCCGACTTCAACTGGGAGCACCCGGCGGTCGGCGACGAGTTCCGTTCCATCCTGCGCTTCTGGCTGGACATGGGCGTGGACGGCTTCCGCATCGACGTCGCCCACGGACTGGTGAAGGCCGACGGCCTCCCGGACCTGGGTTCCCACGACCAGCTCAAGCTGCTGGGCAACGATGTCATGCCGTTCTTCGACCAGGACGGCGTGCACGCCATCTACCGCCAGTGGCGCGTGGTCCTCGACGAGTACGCCGGAAATGAAATGGGGCCCGAAGGGCCTTCCGCAGAAGGGCGGTGGCGGGAGACGGGCGGGCGCATCTTCGTGGCCGAGGCGTGGACCCCGACCGTCGAGCGCACCGCGAACTACGTCCGCCCGGACGAGCTGCACCAGGCCTTCAACTTCCAGTACCTGGGTACGGAGTGGGACGCGAAGGAACTGCGGACGGTCATCGACCGCACCCTGGAGGCGATGCGCCCGGTCGGCGCCCCCGCCACCTGGGTCCTGTCCAACCACGACGTCACCCGGCACTCGACGCGCTTCGCCAACCCCGCGGGTCTCGGCACCCAGATCCGCACGGCGGGCGACCGCGAGCTGGGCCTGCGCCGGGCCCGCGCGGCGACCCTCCTCATGCTGGCCCTGCCCGGCTCGGCGTACGTCTACCAGGGCGAGGAACTGGGCCTTCCGGACGTCGTGGACCTGCCCGACGAGGTGCGCCAGGACCCGGCGTTCTTCCGCGGCGCCGGCCAGGACGGCTTCCGCGACGGCTGCCGGGTGCCGATCCCGTGGACCCGGGAGGGCTCCTCGTACGGGTTCGGCAGCGGCGGCAGCTGGCTGCCCCAGCCGTCGGCCTGGGCCGAGCTGAGTGTCGAGGCGCAGTCGGGGGTCCCCGGTTCGACGCTGGAGCTGTACCGCTCGGCGCTGGGCATCCGCCGGTCGCAGCCCGACCTGGGCGCGGGCGAGGCGGTCGAGTGGCTGCGCGCGCCGGAGGGCGTCCTGGCCTTCCGCCGGGGCGAGTTCGTGTGTGTCGCGAACACCACCGGCGAGTCCGTGACGACCCCGTCGCACGGCCGTGTCCTGCTCGCCAGCGGTGAGGTGACCGAGGCCGACGGCGAGGCGAAGGTGCCGGCCGACACGACCGTGTGGTGGACGACCGCGTGATCACCGCTCGATAACTTCTTCCGTCAACTTCTTTCGGCCCGCTGCCCTTTTGGGTGGCGGGCCTTTAACATCTGGCCACCGCAAGGTTTCTGAAAGATTTCAGCAAGGCCTTCAACGGAGAAGGAACCCCCACATGGCCAGCAGCAGAATCGTTTCGGGTGCCCTCGCCCTCACCGCGGCGGCGGCCGTCCTCGCCCCAGGGACCGCCGCGTACGCCTCCCCGCCCGGCACCAAGGACGTCACCGCGGTCCTCTTCGAGTGGAAGTACTCCTCGGTCGCCCGCGAGTGCACCAACACCCTCGGCCCCGCCGGCTACGGCTACGTCCAGGTCTCCCCGCCCGCCGAGCACATACAGGGCTCGCAGTGGTGGACGTCGTACCAGCCGGTGTCGTACAAGATCGCGGGTCGCCTCGGTGACCGCACCGCCTTCCAGAGCATGGTGAACACGTGCCACGCGGCCGGTGTGAAGGTCGTCGTCGACACGGTCGTCAACCACATGGCGGCGGGCTCGGGCACCGGCACGGGCGGCTCGTCGTACACGAAGTACGACTACCCCGGTCTGTACTCCTCCTACGACTTCGACGACTGCACCTCCCAGGTGACCAACTACCAGGACCGCTGGAACGTCCAGCACTGCGAACTGGTCGGCCTGGCCGACCTGGACACGGGCGAGGAGTACGTCCGCAAGACGATCGCGGGCTACATGAACGACCTGCTCACGCTGGGGGTCGACGGCTTCCGGATCGACGCCGCCAAGCACATCCCGGCGGACGACCTGGCCAACATCAAGAGCCGTCTGACCAACCCCTCCGTCTACTGGAAGCAGGAGGTCATCTACGGCGCGAACGAGGCCGTCCAGCCGTCCGAGTACACCGGCAACGGGGACGTCCAGGAGTTCCGCTACGCCTACGACCTCAAGCGCGTCTTCAACAACGAGAAGCTCGCGTACCTGACCAACTACGGCGAGGGCTGGGGCTACCTGAGCAGCTCGGTGGCGGGTGTCTTCGTCGACAACCACGACACGGAACGCAACGGCTCCACCCTCAACTACAAGGACGGCGCCAACTACACCCTGGCCAATGTCTTCATGCTGGCCTACCCCTACGGCGCCCCGGACATCAACTCCGGCTACGAGTGGTCCGACGTGGACGCGGGCCCGCCCAACGGCGGCACCGTCAACGCCTGCTGGCAGGACGGCTGGAAGTGCCAGCACGCCTGGCCGGAGATCATCCGCATGGTCGCCTTCCGTAACGCGACCCGCGGCCAGGCCGTCTCCAACTGGTGGGACAACGGCAACAACGCGATCGCCTTCGGCCGGGGCAGCAAGGGCTACGTGGCGATCAACCACGAGTCCTCGTCCCTGACCCGCACGTACCAGACCTCGCTGCCCGCGGGCACCTACTGCAACGTCCAGCACAACACGACGGTGGCGGTGAACTCCGCCGGGCAGTTCACCGCCACCTTGGGCTCGAACACGGCGCTCGCGATCTACGCCGGCAAGTCGAGCTGCTGAGCCCGGGGCACTACTTCCAGGTGTCCCCGGTGGTGTAGCCGGACGAACTGCCCGTCGTGTACGAGCGGTTCGTCCCGGACTCCCAGGTCACGTTCCCGGAGCCGTCCTTCTTCAGGTACTTGTACGTGAAGGACGTGCTCCTGGGGAGGATGACCAGCTTGCTCCAGGTCGGGTAGGACGCCGAGGACAGCGGGATCGCGTCGCTCGGGTTCCAGGCGCCGAGGGAGGGGAGGGAGCCGACGACGTAGACGTCGGTGCCCCAGTCGGTCGCCGCGGTCTCGTTGAAGGTGACGTCGGTGGCGTCCGCGTTCGCCACGTTCCAGGAGTTGTCCAGGGTGATCGCCGAGGTCGCCGTGGTCGCCGACCGGTTGGCGTTCGACTCCCAGGTGACGTTGCCCGAGCTGTCCTTCTTTATGTACTTGTAGGTGAAGGAGGTGTTGATCGGCACGCTGACCTCGCCCGACCAGACCGGGTAGCCGGAGGCCGACAGCCGGATCGCCTTCGAGGTGTCCCAGCCGCCCAGCGCCGGGATCGAGCCGACGACGTAGACATTGGTGCCGGACGTGGTCGAGGCGTACTCGTCGAAGGTCGCGCTCACGGTCGACGTGGAACCGCCGCCGCCCGTGTCGTCGCAGCCCACCGTGCAGGTGTAGGACGCGTTGTAGAAGGCGACCGCACCCTTCGCCGGGACGGTGATCGACGCGCTGCCGCCGGAGACGGTGACCTTCGTCGTGCCGCCGTCGACGACGTTGCTGTACGTGCCGTCCGCCATGCCCGTCGCGAAGGTGTACGTCGCCGCCGACGAGCCGTTGTTCAGCGCGAAGAAGCCGGCGCCGCTGCGGCCGAAGCCGATCACGGACGACGACTTGGTCTGCCAGTCGGAGACGGCCGCCGTGTCGACGGCGTTGTGCCAGGCCACCATGCCGACGACCGCCGTGTCGCGGTCCAGGCAGTACCAGCCGTTCGCGCAGTCCGTGCCGGTCACGAAGCCCGACGAGTTCGGCGGGGCCTGGTCGCTCTGGGTCCACTCCCAGCTGGCGTACACGGTCGGCGTCGACCACTTGTAGGCGAGCTGGAAGAGGTTGGCGAGCTTGTAGGTGTCGCCGTCCTTGTAGGACATGTGCAGGCCGTTGCGCTCGGTGTCGTGGTTCGTCACGAAGGACACCGAGTCGGCCGCGGGCAGGATCCCGGAGGACGACAGCGACTCCAGGTCGCTCACATTGCCCTGGAACGCGGACTTCAGCCTGCTCGCGTAGGTGAAGTCGAGGACGTCACCGGAGGCGTAGTAGTCCGCGGGCTGCGGGGTCGAGCCCGGGTAGATCTCCTGGAAGACGTACGGCGCCGAGCCCGACGTGGTGTTCGTCAGCTTGGACTCGATCGCCGCGAGGTCGGCCTCGGGGATGTGCTTGGCCGCGTCCACCCGGAAGCCGTCGACGCCGAGGGCGAGCTGGCTGTCGAGGAAGTTCGCGATGCCCGCGCGGACCGTGTCCGAGCCGGTCTTCAGGTCGGGCAGGCCGAGGAGTTCGCAGTTCTGGACCTGGGTGAGGTTCGAGTAGTCCTGGATCGTCAGGTCGGAGGTGGGGCACGACGTCGAGTCGTGGTAGTCGGCGCGGTCCCAGTCGGGGGTGTCGTACTTGCTGGTGACCGTCGTGCCGTTGTAGCCGGTGCCGGTCTGCGCGGCGGTGTGGTTGATCACCGCGTCCGTGTAGACCTTGACGCCGGCCTGGTGGCAGGCGGTCACCATCGACGCGAACTTCGCCGCCGAACCGAAGCGGCTGTTCAGGTTGTAGGAGTACGGCTGGTAGACGTCCCACCAGTAGTAGTTGGTCTGCTTCAGGGACTCGGCGGGCGGGGCGACCTGCACCGCGCCGTACCCGGCGGGGCCCAGGACGTTCGTGCACTCCGAGGCGACGGAGTCCCAGTTCCACTCCCACAGGTTGGCGATGACATCGCCCTTGGCGGTGGTGTCCGCCCGTGCGGGGGTGGCGGGCAGGGCTATGGCTCCTGCCAGTGCGAGGGCGCCTGCGGCCGCGGCGGTCGCGGTGCGGCGGAGGACACCCGGGGGATGGTGTCTGCTCATGTGCGGCTCCGAAACGAACTTCGAGAGAAGAGGACAGAGTCCAACAACCCGTGAGCGTGGGGCAGTTGGGGAGGAGGCGTCAAGGTTGACGCTGAAACTTCTTGCTATGAATTTCAAGGGTCTTGCTGTAAACCTTTCGGCGGCGGTACGGTCGCGCGGGGTCGGACCCAAGAGAGCCGCAATCGCAAGGAGTTCCCGCCTGTGATACCGAGATGGCCGGCGCCCCCGACGCGCCGAACCGCCCACGTCAGACGGGTCGCGGCCGTCGCTGTCGCCGCGCTCGCCGCCGCCCTCGTGACGCCGCTCGCGGCCCACGCGGACAGCCCGCCCCCGCCCCCTTCGGACGCCAGGCTCGCGGCCCAGCCCGCCCGGCACGACGACACCCGCGAGCAGTTCTACTTCGTCATGCCGGACCGTTTCGCCAACGGAGACAGGTCCAACGACCGGGGCGGGCTGACCGGGTCACGCCTCAGCACCGGCTACGACCCCACCGACAAGGGCTTCTACCAGGGCGGCGACCTCAAGGGCCTGACGAAGCGGCTCGACTACATCAAGGGCCTCGGCACCACCGCCATCTGGATGGCGCCGATCTTCAAGAACCGCCCGGTGCAGGGCACGGGCAGCAACGCCTCCGCCGGCTACCACGGCTACTGGATCACCGACTTCACCCAGGTCGACCCGCACTTCGGGACGAACAAGGACCTCCAGACCCTCATCTCCAAGGCGCACGCCAAGGGCATGAAGGTCTTCTTCGACGTCATCACCAACCACACCGCCGACGTCGTGGACTACAAGGAGAAGTCGTACGACTACCTCTCCAAGGGCGCCTTCCCGTACCTGACCGAGGACGGGCGGCCCTTCGACGACGCCGACTACGCGGCCGGCAACAGGAAGTTCCCGGCCGTCGACGCGGACTCCTTCCCGCGCACGCCGAAGGTGGCCAGTCGGAGCAAGGTCCCGGCCTGGCTCAACGACCCGACGATGTACCACAACCGGGGCGACTCGACGTACGCCGGCGAGTCCACCACCTACGGCGACTTCTCCGGTCTGGACGACCTGTGGACCGAGCGTCCCGAGGTCGTCCACGGCATGGAGAAGATCTACGAGCGCTGGGTGAAGGACTTCGGCGTCGACGGCTTCCGGATCGACACCGTGAAGCACGTGGACATGGAGTTCTGGACCCAGTGGGCCACCGCGCTCGACAAGTACGCGGCCGCGCGGGGGCGGAAGAACTTCTTCATGTTCGGCGAGGTGTACTCGGCGGACACGTCCATCACGTCCCCGTACGTCACCCAGGGCCGGCTGGACGCCACCCTCGACTTCCCCTTCCAGGACGCGGCCCGCTCCTACGCCTCCCAGGGCGGCAGCGCACAGCGGCTGGCGAACGTCTTCGGTGACGACTACAAGTACACGACCGACAAGGCCAACGCGTACGAGCAGGTCACCTTCCTCGGCAACCACGACATGGGCCGCATCGGATACTTCCTGAAGCAGGACAGCCCGAAGGCCGGTGACGCCGAGATCCTGCGCAAGGACAGGCTCGCCAACGAGCTGATGTTCCTCAGCCGCGGCAACCCGGTCGTCTACTACGGCGACGAGCAGGGCTTCACCGGCTCCGGCGGCGACAAGGACGCCCGCCAGACGATGTTCGCCTCCAAGGTCGCCGACTATCTGGACGACGACGAGATCGGCACCGACCGCACCCACGCGAGCGACGCGTACGACACGAAGGCGCCGCTCTACAAAGAGATCGCCGCCCTCTCGAAGCTCCGGAAGAACAACCCGGCGCTGACGGACGGTGTCCAGACCGAGCGGTACGCGGCCGACGAGGCCGGCGTCTACGCCTTCACCCGTACGGACGCGAAGACCGGCGCCGAGTACGTCGTCGCCTTCAACAACGCCGACAGCGAGAAGTCCGCGAGCTTCTCCACCGGCTCGGCGGACATGGCGTACCAGGGTGTCTACGGCACCTCCGACGCGGTGAAGTCCGACGCCGACCGCAAGCTCACCGTCAGCGTTCCGGCCGGTTCCGCCGTCGTCCTCAAGGCCGCCGGTACGCTCGCCGCGCCCGCCGCCAAGCCGGCCGTCACCCTGAAGGCCCCGGCCGCGGGAGCCACCGGGACCGTGGACGTCACCGCGGACGTCGACGGGGGTCAGCTCAACCGCGTGGTCTTCGCCGCCCAGGTCGGCAACGGCGCCTGGAAGACCCTCGGCTCCGCCGACCACGCCCCCTACAAGGTCACCCAGGCCATCGGCAAGGACGTACCCGCCGGGACCGCCCTGCGCTACAAGGCGGTCGTGATCGACTCGGCCGGGCGCACCGCGAGCACCCTGGCGAGCAGCACCACCGGCACTCCGGCCGCACCCGAGGTCCCCACGGCCTCCTCCCGGGACTACGCGATCGTCCACTACAAGCGCACCGACGGCGACTACGCCAACTGGGGCCTGTACGCCTGGGGCGACCTCGCCGACGGCGAGTCGACCAGCTGGCCGAACAGCCACCCCTTCGTCGGCCGCGACGCCTACGGCGCCTTCGCCTACGTCAAGCTGAAGCCGGGCGCCTCGAACGTCGGCTTCCTGGTCATCGACAAGGACGGCAACAAGGACGTCTCCGCCGACCGGTCCATCGACGTCACCAAGACGGGTGAGGTCTGGGTCGAGCAGGGCAAGACGGATGTACTGACGCAGCGGCCCGACTATCCCGCGCAGGACAAGGCCAAGGCGGTCATCCACTACCACCGTGCCGACGGCGACTACGACGGCTGGGGCCTGCACGTCTGGACGGGTGCGGCGAACCCCACCGACTGGTCGAACCCGCTGAAGCCGGTGAAGACTGATGCCTATGGCGCGGTCTTCGAGGTACCGATCACCGAGGGTGCCACCAGCCTCAGCTACATCATCCACAAGGGCGACGACAAGGATCTCCCCGCCGACCAGTCGCTGGACCTCAAGTCCAACGGCTACGAGGTGTGGCTGTTGAACGGCCAGGAGAAGTACCTGCTGCCGCAGCCCGCGGGCAGCGCGGCCGCCCTCGACCTGACCACGTCCAAGGCGGTCTGGATCGACCGGAACACGGTCGCCTGGAACGGTGTCGACGGCGCTGCCTCCACCCAGCTGCTGTACTCCCACGACGGCTCCATCGCCGTCAAGGACGGGGCGCTGACCGGCGACGACGAGCGCTGGCTGCGGCTGACGAAGACCACCCTCACCGACGCCCAGAAGGCGAAGTTCCCGCACCTGAAGGACTACACCGCCTGGTCCGTCGACCCGCGTGACCGCGACCGGGTCCGCTCGGCACTCGGCGGAGAGCTCGTGGCCTCGCAGCGCGCGGCGAACGGTGCCGTGCTGGCCGCGACCGGGGTGCAGATCGCCGGCGTGCTGGACGACCTGTACTCCGGCGCGACGAAGAGCAGCCTCGGCCCGGTCTTCCACGACGGGCGGCCGACCCTCTCCGTGTGGGCGCCGACGGCACAGTCGGTCCACCTCGACCTGGCCGGCACGGCCGTGAAGATGCACCGCAACGCCACCACCGGCGTCTGGTCCGTCACCGGCCCCGCGTCCTGGAAGGGCAAGCCCTACCGGTACGTCGTGAAGGTCTGGGCGCCCAGCGTCCGCAAGGTGGTCACCAACAAGGTCACCGACCCGTACTCGGTCGCGCTCACCGCGAACTCCGAGCGCAGCCTGGTCGTCGACCTGAACGACAGGTCCCTCTCCCCGAGCGGCTGGACGAGTCTGCACAAGCCCAGGGCCGTACCGCTCAAGGACGCGCAGATCCAGGAGCTGCACATCCGCGACTTCTCCGTCGCCGACAAGACCGTCCCGGCGAAGGACCAGGGCACCTACCTGGCCTTCACCGACAACAACAGCGACGGCTCGAAGCACCTGCGGCAGCTGGCGAAGTCGGGCACCTCGTACGTGCACCTGCTGCCCGCCTTCGACATCGCCACCATCCCCGAGAAGAAGGCCGACCAGGCGAGCACCGACTGCGACCTGGCCTCCTACGCGGCCGACTCCGACAAGCAGCAGGAGTGCGTGGCGAAGATCGCCGCGAAGGACGCCTACAACTGGGGCTACGACCCGTACCACTACACGGTCCCCGAGGGCTCGTACGCCACCGACCCGGACGGCACCGCCCGTACGGTCCAGTTCCGCAGGATGGTCAAGGCGCTCAACGACGACGGCCTCCGGGTCGTGATGGACGTCGTCTACAACCACACGGCGGCCAGCGGCCAGGCGGACACCTCCGTCCTGGACAAGGTCGTGCCCGGTTACTACCAGCGGCTCCTCGCCGACGGCAGCGTGGCCAACAGCACCTGCTGCGCCAACACCGCGCCCGAGAACGCGATGATGGGCAAGCTGGTCGTGGACTCGATCGTCACCTGGGCCAAGGAGTACAAGGTCGACGGGTTCCGCTTCGACCTCATGGGCCACCACCCGAAGGCCAACATCCTGGCGGTGCGGAAGGCACTCGACGCGCTGACCCTCGACAAGGACGGCGTCGACGGCAAGAAGATCATCCTGTACGGCGAGGGCTGGAACTTCGGAGAGGTCGCGAACGACGCCCGGTTCGTGCAGGCCACGCAGCAGAACATGGCCGGCACCGGCATCGCCACCTTCTCCGACCGTGCCCGTGACGCCGTGCGCGGCGGCGGCCCCTTCGACTCGGACCCCGGCATCCAGGGCTTCGCGTCCGGGCTCTACACCGACCCCAACGGATCGGCGTCGAACGGCACTTCGGCCGAGCAGAAGGCCCGGCTGCTGCACTACCAGGACCTGATCAAGGTCGGTCTGACCGGCAACCTGAAGTCCTTCGCCTTCACCGACACCGACGGCAAGGAGGTAAAGGGCTCCGAGATCGACTACAACGGCTCGCCCGCCGGATACGCGGACGCACCCGGCGACGCCCTCGCCTACGTGGACGCGCACGACAACGAGTCGCTGTTCGACGCCCTCACCTACAAGCTGCCCAAGGACACCTCGGCGTCCGACCGGGCCCGGATGCAGGTGCTGGCGATGGCCACGGCCGCCCTCTCGCAGGGGCCGTCCCTCTCCCAGGCGGGCACCGACCTGCTGCGCTCGAAGTCGCTGGACCGCAACTCCTTCGACAGCGGCGACTGGTTCAACGCCATCCACTGGAACTGCGCCGACGGCAACGGCTTCGGGCGCGGACTGCCCATGGCGGCCGACAACCAGTCCAAGTGGGACTACGCCAAGCCGCTGCTCGGCGCCGTGAAGGTGGGCTGCCCGCAGATCACCGGCTCCTCGGCCGCCTACCAGGACCTGCTGAGGATCCGTACGACGGAGAAGGCGTTCTCCCTCGGCACGGCCGCGCAGGTGCAGGACCGGCTGTCCTTCCCGCTGTCCGGCAAGGACGAGACGCCGGGCGTGATCACCATGCGGCTCGGTGACCTGGTCGTGGTCTTCAACGCCACCCCGCAGCAGCAGGATCAGCGGATCGGCGCCCTCGCCGGGACGGCCTACCGGCTGCACCCGGTGCAGGCGGCCGGAGAGGACGCGGTGGTGAAGACCTCCTCCTACGCAGCCGACTCGGGCACGTTCACCGTGCCCGCGCGGACGGTGGCGGTCTTCACCCGGGCGGCGAAGTAGGGTCGGCCCCGTCGCCGTAGAACAGGAGTGCTCATGCCGCAGATCACCGTCGACTACTCGAACACGATGGAGGCCGCCTTCGACCGCGCCGGTTTCGCGCGGGCGCTGCACGAGGCGACCGTGGAGATCGCGGCGGCCAAGCCGGAGGCCTGCAAGACGCAGTTCCGGCCGAGCGCACTCACGGCGTACGGGCACGAGGACCCGGCGGAGCACGGGCACGCCATCGTGCACGTGACCATCGGGCTCCTCGCCGGCCGCAGCGACGAGACGAAGGCGAGGCTCACGGAGACCGTGCTGGAGCTGCTTCGGGGGCACGTGGCGGACAAGCGCTTCGCCCTGCACGCCTCCGCCGAGATCCGCGACCTGGATCCGTCGTACCGGAAGTTCGACCGGTAGCGGTCCGCGCTCCTCAGGGCGCCAGGGACAGCAGCCGGCCGACGAGCTCCGCAAGGGGCCCGTCGGCCGGCTCGTCCTTGACCATGGTGCGCAGCAGGGCGGCCATGTCCGCGTCGTGGGCGGCGCTCACCGCCACCAGGGCGGCGAAGTCGTGCACGAGCTGCAGCTCCAGCTCGGCGCGCGGGATGCGGCGGCCGTCCAGCCAGATCAGCGCCGTCGACTCGGCGAGCGAGATCCAGGAGCGGACGACCAGTTCCATGCGCGCGGGTGCCTCGGTGACGCCCAGATGCGTCAGGATCTGCTCGTAGGCGGCCTGCCGTACGGAGTCGATGAGGGCGTTGGTCGTCGAGGAGCCCACGGCCGGGCCGCCGCGCATCAGCGCCGAGAAGCCGGGCCCGTGCTCGTCCACGAAGTCGAAGAAGCGGCGCATCACGCGCAGCAGCCTGGCCCCGAGCGAGCCCTCGTGCGGCTCCGCGAAGCGGCCCGCCAGATCCTCCGAGGCACGCTTCAACGCGGCTTCGTACAGGCTGAGTTTGCCGGGGAAGTAGTGGTAGACCAGCGGGCGCGAGATGCCCGCCGCCGACGCTATCTCGTCGATCGAGACCTCGTCGGGCGAACGGCGGCTGAACAGGTCGAGTGCGACACCGATCAGCTGCTGCCGCCGCTCCTCGACGCCCATCCTGCGGCGAACCCCGGTACTCATGCGAACACCTTACCGATCGAATCCGGCCCGGAACGGGCCGGACCAGCGCCGGTATTCACATGAGTCCGTCACATATCCAGCACAATTCGCTCACTACTGGCCCGTGACACACAGATCAGCATCGAGTCGGCACGCTCCGCATCCGTCAGCAGCTCGTCCCGGTGGTCCACCTCACCCTCGAGCACCCGCTGTTGACAGGTCCCGCAGAAGCCCTGCTCGCAGGAGTAGGCGGTGTCGGGCAGTGCGCGGCGCACGGCGGCCAGCACGGTGGAGTCCGCGGGGATCGGCAACGTCTTTCCGCTGCGACGCAGTTCCACCTCGAACGCGTGGTTGCCGTCGGACGACGTGCGCGGCGCGAACCGCTCCAGGTGCAGCGTGGCACCCTCGGGCAGCCGTGCCTCCACCGCCTCCATCAGGCCCTCCGGGCCACAGCAGTAGACGGCCGTCCCCTCCGGAACCTCCGCGAACAGCGCCTCCAGGTCCGGCCGCCCGTCCTCGTCCTCGGCGACCAGAGTCAGCCTCCCCCGAGCTCTCGACTTCGCTCGAGCAGGGGGGACCCCCATCCCGGCGAGCTTGCGTACCTCCTCCAGGAACGGCATCGAGGCCCGCGTCCGCCCGCCGTACAGCAGCCGCCAGTCCGTGCCGTCCGGCAGGGCCCGCAGCATCGGCAGGATCGGTGTGATGCCGATGCCGCCGGCGACGAAGACGTACGCGGGCGCCTCGACGAGGGGGAAACGGTTCCTCGGGCCGCGCACCTCCAACTCCATGCCCTCGGTGAGCTGCTCGTGCACCTCCCGCGAGCCGCCCCGGCCGTCCTCGACCAGCCGGGTGGCCACCGTGTACGAGGAGCCGTCCTCCGGGTCCCCGCACAGCGAGTACTGCCGTACGAGCCCCGACGGCAGCACCAGGTCGAGATGCGCACCGGGCTCCCAGCGCGGCAACCCGCTGCCCTCCAGGCGCAGTTGTACGACCCCGTCGCCGACCGTCTCGTGCGCGGTGAGCAGCAGCCGCAGCGCCCGCGAGCGGGGGCGGCCGGAGACGGGCGGGTCCAGCGCGGGCAGCGGCCACAGCGGCGAGGCCTGGATCCGGCGGCGCAGGGCTCGCCGGGTCAGCAGGGCGGCCCCTGCGACGAGCGCGACAGTGCGCAGCTTCGGCATCACGACCCCGTCTTTTCGGCCGCGAGCGCGGCGGGGGAGGAGGCCAGGTAGGCGACCGCCTGGGCGGTGGAGCCCTCCTGGGAGGGGTGGTAGGCGTGGCTGAGGTAGCGCGGGATGGACTTGAGCATGGCACCGGTCGTGGGCAGGGTGCCCCGGCGGCCGCTCCGATGGAAATCCTTGAAGGAGGCCTTGCCGTCCACCAGGGTGGGGTCGTTCTCCATGAAGAAGCGGGCCCCGCGCTGCCACAGGAAGACCAGCGCGCTGAAGGCCGTCGCCCAGGTGCGCACCCGGCGCCGGTAGCTGCCGTCGACGTGCATGAACAGGTCGAAGGCGACGGAGCGGTGCTCGACCTCCTCGGCGCCGTGCCAGCGCAGCAGGTCCAGCATGGTCGGGTCGGCGCCGCGCCGGTCCAGCTCGGCGGCGTTGAGCACCCAGTCGCCGAGGAAGGCGGTGTAGTGCTCGATGGCCGCGATCAGCGCGACCCGCTCCAGCAGCCACCAGCGGCGTGCCCTGCCCGGCGGCAGCGTGCGGTCGCCGAGCAGCTTCTCGAAGAACCAGTCGACCTGCGCCGTGTACGGCGCGGGGTCGAGCCCCTGCTCCCTCAGGTGCGGCAGGACCTCGTCATGGGCCTGGGAGTGCATCGCCTCCTGCCCGATGAAACCGATGACGTCCTCGCGGAGGCGGTCGTCCCGGATGAGCGGCAGCACCTGCTTGTACACATGCACGAACCACCGCTCGCCGGCGGGCAGCAGCAGGTGCAGCACGTTGATCGTGTGCGTGGTGAACGGGTCGCCGGGCACCCAGTGCAGCGGTGTGTCCTCCCAGGAGAAGGACACGTCGCGGGCCTTGAGCGGTATGCGCTCGGACTCCACCGGCCGGGCCTGCGTGTTAGACATGGCGTCAATGTACTGACGGGTAGGTCATCTGAGAACCCCCGTGCGGCACCTTGTTGACGCGAGTGTCAGCTAGTGCAGTCCGCTGACCGGCCTGCCGTCCGTCAGGGTGCCCTTCAGCTGCGCCTGCGCCCCCTGCTGGGCCCGGGCCACCAGCAGCGGTCCCGGACCGGACGCGGTGACCCCGCCGGTCGCCCGGATCGACGCGGTGTCCTGGCTGCCCGCGGCCAGCAGGTACCAGTGCCCGGCGCGGGACTTCCACAGCACCCCGGCCAGGACGTGCGGGTCGCGCGGACCGCAGGACCGTACGTCCGTGCCCTTGGCCACGACCGCACCGACCGGCCCGCCCGGCGTCCGGAACTGGGCCAGTGCCGCCGTACCGTCGCCGCGCCAGGTCTCCGCCCTGGTGCACACCCACTCGGCCGCCCCGCTCCCGTCGGGCAACGGCTGGTTCGCGAACGCCCAGGCGTTGACGCTGCGCACCCCCACGGAGCGCTCCGCGGTCAGCGAGCAGGCGAACGGCGCCCAGGCGCGCAGCCCCTCCGCCCCGGACGCCTCACCCGTGGCACCCGGGCGTCCCGCGGTGAGGTGGGCCGGGACCAGCTCACCGAGGTCCGTGGCGAGTCGGGTGCCGGAGGCGTCGGTCAGCTGGAGCACGTTCCACGAGGTGCAGCTGCCGGGCTGCAGGGCGGAGCTGGCCATCGGCGTGGTGACGCCGTCGGTGACGGTGAGGGGTGCCGCGGCCGCGTCCGGCTTCGTCAGGTCCCGCTCGGCGGCCCTCTTCACCCAAGGGGCGGTCAGATAGCGGACGTTGCCGTCGGAGCGGCCGAGCACCAGCGCGCTCGCCTCGGCGTCGGTCGCGCCGTCGACGCGGGCGAAGTCGAGGGCGGCGCCCGCGGTGCCGTCCGTGGGCTCGGCGTAGCGGGCGATGCGCAGGCCGTCGTAGAAGACCGCCACGCGCGCGTTGTCCACCTCGCCCGCGTACAGCAGCTGGGGCGGGCCGGCCGGGGCGCCGGTCTGAGTGCCGGGGGTGGCCGAGACGCGGACCGTCTCTCCGGGCCGCGTCCAGACGGCGAGGGCGCGGCGCAGCAGGTCCTTGTCGCCGGTGAGCGGGCCGCGTGCGGGCCACGCGGAGAAGTCGTTGCGGGCCGCCGACTCCCACGCCGTAGGGGCGACGCGGGTGAGCTTGCCGGGGTCCAGGGCCGCCTCGGCCGCCGGGTTCTCCGCGTAGACGGGCGCGGCGGCGCCGTCGGGACCCCAGCCGCCGCCCGGCATGGCCACCAGCGCCCCGCACACCGCGAGCGCGGCCGCCGCGGCGAGCGCGGCCTTGGTGTGCTGGCGGCGGCGCATCAGGTCGGTGGGCCGGGCCTGCAGCGAGCAGGGGTCGAACTCGGGGGAGGTGAGCAGCGCGTCCTGCGCGGGCACCCCGTTGGCCTCCGCCAGCGCGGACTCGGGGCGGTCGACCCCGGCGGACTTGAGGATCCTGCGGATGTCCGTGTCGGGCAGCTTCTCCAGGCCGCGCAGCACGTACGCGGCGCGGGCCGGGCCGGACAGGGCGGACAGCCGCTGGTCCAGGGCCAGCTCGTCGGCGCCGCCGGAGCGCGGGAACAGGCGCAGCCCCCACACCTGCGGGAGCAGCGGCGGCAGCTGGGAGAGCCGCGGCCGGCCCGTGCGGGGGCGGGCCGCCTCCAGCGCCGCACGCAGGACCCGGAGCCGGAGGAACGCGTACCCGGGGTCGCCCTCCCGGCCCGTGGACTGGGCCGGGATCACGGACGTCTGCTTGCGGCCCCGGGGCAGGGCCCGCTGGACCAGGGCGTGGGCCGTCAGTACCCGGCGGCTGCGGCCGAGGGCCGGCGGCAGTACCAGGTGGGCGAGCCGGACCAGCCGTGGGTAGTGCTCGACGAGCGCGGCCTCGGCCTGTTCGACGTCGACGACCGGGCCGGTGGCCCCGGCGGAGGAGGGTGCGTGACGCTGGGCTACATCCTGTGACTGCACGTCCGGGAGAACGAGCGAGCCGTTGATTGGTCACCGCCAAGCAGGCGACTCACGCCTCGGGTTCGACCAGCAGGCGCGCGTAGTTGGCCATCGACCGCTGGTAGCGGGGCAGATGAGGGGCGAGGGCACCGAGGACGAGGGAGAGGCCCTCGCGGTCGCGGCCCAGGCTGGACAGGCACAGGGCGAGGCAGGCCCGTACGGCGTCGTCCAACTCGTCCGAGGGCGCGTCCAGTTCGGGGGTGAGGAGATTGACGCCCTCCTCGGCCTGTCCGATGTTCCGCAGGGAGGAGGACAACTGGATCTTGGCCCGGCGTCCCTTGTAACCGCTCAGGCCCCGCGCCAGCGCCTCCCGGTACAGCGGCACCGCCTTGTCCGAGTGCCCGGTGGAGTCCCAGGCGCAGGCCTGCTCGAACGGGGCCAGCTCACTGCCGTCGGGCAGCTCGGCGACGAGCTTGCCGATCACGGCGCGGAACTCGGCCGCCCGCTCTTCGGGATACTCGTCGAAGGTCGCCCAGGCGGCGGTCGCGCGATCTTCCCAGTCTTGGTTCACCGGGTCACCCTCGCACACCTGTGCCCACCCCGGCATCGGATTTGAGCGCACCGCGGCCCGGAGCCGTATCCGAAGGGGCTGGGGCATGCTTGGCCCACCAGGACCGGAGGAACGGATGAGGTTGACGCGACTGATGATCGGCGCCGCTGCGGCACTGGCCCTGGCCGACTGCGGGTCGGGCGGCGACACGAAGGCGGTGCCGGCCACCGCCACGGGCAGTCTGGAGAGCCTGGCCGCCGAGGTGAAGTGCAAGCCGAACATGCAGACCGACGCCGACGAGATCCGCCAGGCCATCTGCAAGAACACCGACGGGCAGTTCATCCTCGCCACCTTCGCCACCGACCGCGGCCAGCGCGAGTGGATCAACGACGCGAAGGACTACGGCGGTTTCTACCTCGTCGGCCGCAAGTGGGTCGCCGTCGGCGACGACGGGGTCGTCAAGGCGCTGCGCGGCACGCTCGGCGGCGATGTCGAGGTGGGCGCGAACCACCACGCGCACAGCGGCTGACCAAGAAAAGCGGGCGGTGGGAGATTCCCACCGCCCGCTTTCCCAGGGGGTTGTCACTACGTGGTCACTACGCGCATCGCTGACCGTTGTTGATGCAGTTCGCGATCTTGTTCGCCAGGCCGCCGGTCGTGACGCTGATGAAGTCGTCGTGGTCGGTGGCCGGCTTGTGGAGCTGCTCCGGGAAGCCGTCCACCGCGTAGGCGTTCTTCACCTGGCCGTTCTGGACGGTCGGCGGGGTGATGTTGTACACCAGGCGCATCGTCAGCTGCGGGATCGCCTTGAAGCCGTTCCCGCAGACACCGCTCGCCGGGTCGGCGAAGGCCACATGCGTGCGGTGGTTGGCGCTGTCGATGTTCTGGCCGTCCCAGCAGCTCTGGAAGGCGAACGTACGCACCACCTTGCTGCCCTGCGGGCAGATCGGGTACTGCGACGTCAGCTGCACCTTGTTCTCGAAGCCGGTGCAGCTCCAGTGCGCGTTGGCGTTGGCCAGACCGTTGGTGGTGGTCTTGGCGTCACCGGTGATGATGCGCAGGAACTGCGGCATCGCGACGACCTTGCTGGCCGGGCTGCCGACGTACTTGATCTGCGCCTGGACCGGCGTCAGGATCTTGCCGACGTTGCCTTCCTTGCCACCGCCGTCCGCGTTCTGGTCGAAGTCCTGCGAGCCGTCCTGGACGCGGACCACGGGCCAGTAGTACGACGACAGGTCGCTCTGGTTCTGGCAGCTGGTGCCGCCCTGCAGGAACGTCTGGTTGCTGGAGAACGCGTTGACCTTCTGGTTGCCGACGTAGTCGTGCAGGTGGTGCGCGCCGTTGGTCACGCCGGGCGCCACGATCACGTTGTCGGTGTTGTGGTTCTTGTTCGCGTTCACACCGCAGCGGGTGGTGAAGGTGCCGGTCGAGGCGTTGTTGCCGCGCACCGGCTTGCCCTGGACGTTCGCGGCGACCTTCGTGATGTCCACGAAGTCGGCCGCGACCGGGCCGTTGCCGGCCTGCCCGCCGATGTTCTGCTGCTGTCCGCCGGCCTGCTGCTGACCACCCGTGTTCTGCTGCTGACCACCCGTGTTCTGCTGCTGGCCACCGGTGTTCTGCTGCTGCCCGCCGTTCTGCTGCTGACCACCGGTGTTCTGCTGCTGACCACCGGCGGTGGTCTGGTTGGCGGACTGCGTCGTACAGGCGGCGAGCTGCTTGAGCGAGTTGTTGAAGGAACCGCCGACCCGCTGGATGTCGATCCTGATCCGGTCGATCGTCGCGGCCCGCTTGTCCTTGAGGGGGCCGACGATCGAGTTCTGCACGAAGCTCGGATCGTTGCTCTGTGCCTGCCGGGTGGAGGCGAGCCGGTTGTAGGCCTCGGTGATCTGCCGGTCGAGGTTCCCCAGCTCCATCGCCACACCCTGGCGGGCCTGGTTCGGCACGTTCGTCAGCTTCTGGCCGACGTCCGGGCAGGAGATCGTCGCGACCGAGGCCGTCGCGGCCTTGGTCTGGTTGCCTCCCCACGACTGGTTGTTCGACTCGTGCGCCGAGGCGTAGAAGTTCGCCCAGATCAGCCCGCCCCCACCGAGCGCTAGGGCCGCCGATGCGGCTATGGCCTTGGTGGCCAGCGGCGTACGGCGTTTTCGTGTGTTGCGTCCCATGGAACTCCTCTGACTTCCTTGCGGGGCAGCATCGAGGCGCCCGACAGGAGTGAAGCGGCATCCATCCATACGGACGCCGCCTCAGAGGTGTTCAGCCGTCTCACAAATTAGTCAGAGGATTACCCCGCACTCGGGGCTCAAATACCTGCTGAGCAGCGGAAGTTGCATTTCGGCTCAGCGGTCGCGGTCGAGGTGGGCGAGCACGGCCAGAACGCGGCGATTGTCGTCGTCCGACACCTCAAGGCCCAGTTTGCCGAAGATGTTGGAGGTGTGTTTGGCGATGGCCCGTTCCGTCACCACCAGTTGGGCCGCGATCGCCGCGTTCGACCGGCCCTGCGCCATCAGCTCCAGCACCTCCCGCTCCCGCGGGGTGAGGTTGCCGAGCGGCCGGTCGTCGGCCGCCCGCCGGGACAGCAACTGCTGGATCACCTGCGGGTCCATCGCCGTACCGCCCGCGGCCACCCGTCGTACGGCGTCCACGAACTGGTCGGCGTCGAAGACCCGGTCCTTGAGCAGATAGCCCACCCCGCCGCTGCCGTCGGCGAGCAGCTCCCGCGCGTACAGCTGCTCCACGTGCTGGGAGAGGACCAGCACCGGCAGCCCGGGCCGCTCCTGCCGGGCCCGCAGCGCGCACTGCAGCCCCTCGTCGGTGTGCGTGGGCGGCAGGCGTACGTCGACCACGGCGACGTCCGGCTCCGACTCGGCCAGTGCCCGGGTGAGTTCGGGCCCGGACTCGACGGCCGCCGCGATCTCGAAGCCGTAGGCCTCCAGCAGCCGGACCAGTCCGTCGCGCAGCAGGAAGAGGTCTTCGGCTAGGACAACACGCACGGGATCTCCATGGTCACCAGGGTGGGACCGCCCGCGGGGCTGCTGACGGCCAGGACGCCGTCGAATGTACCGAGCCGCCGCTCGACCCCGGCGAGCCCCGAGCCCGCGCCGATCACGGCACCGCCCCTGCCGTTGTCGGTGACCGTGATCCGCAGCATGTCGCCGGCGTGGTGCAGATCCACCCAGAGCCGTTCGGCACCGGAGTGCTTGACGGCGTTGGTGAGCACCTCGCTGACCGCGAAGTAGGCGGCCGACTCGACGGGTTCGTCCGCGCGGCCGGACAGCTCCACGCTCACCTCGCTCGGCAGGGGCAGCCGCAGCGCCAACGCCCTCACCGCGTCCCCGAGTCCGCGCTCGGCCAGCACCGGCGGATGGATGCCGCGGACCAGGTCGCGCAGTTCCTCCAGGGCCTCCACCGAGTTCCGGCGGGCCTGGGAGAGGAGCTTCTTAGCCTGGGCCGGGTCCCGGTCCAGCAGCATCTCGATCGTGCCGAGATCCATGCCCATCGCGACCAGCCGGGCCTGCGCCCCGTCGTGCAGGTCCCGCTCGATGCGGCGCAGCTCGGCGGCCGAGGTGTCCACGGCGTCGCGTCGGGTCTCGGTCAACACGCGGACCCGTTCGGCGAGTTCGCCCTGGTCTGCGCCGAGGACGGACCGGGTGAGCTCGAAGTGGACCGTCAGCAGACGCGGGGTGAGGCGGTAGGCGGCGACCAGGAGGACCGCTGCGGTGGCGGCGGCGCCGAGCGCGGACGGCTGGTCGGTGACCGGCACGAAGCCGTACCAGTACGTTTCGTCCTTCGCGAGCACCCGCCACAGCCCGGCCGCCACCGCGAACCCCTCGAAGGGGTAGAAGAGCAGGACGGCCGGCAGCAGCGCCGTGATGAAGCCGGCCGTCATGTCCACCGGCAGCCACCGCACGTCCCGCCGGACCTGCGGGTCGCGCAGCAGGGCCAGGGTCCGCGTCCACGGGTTGGCGCCCGCGGGGACCGGCCGGTACGCCGACGGTATCCGCACCCCGCACCACTCGGCCGCGAGTTCCCGGCGCTTGTCCGCGAGGGCCCGCACCGCGGTCAGGATCGGCGGAGTCGTGACGATGCCGACGCCGATCGGGATGAGCGCGACGGAGACCAGGGTCAGGACGAGGAGCAGTACCGAGAAGGGCAGCACGGCCACGGCCAGCGTGAGTCCCTGTACGGCGGCCAGCAGTACCTCTCGGGTCCGCGCACGGGCACGGCCACTCTTCGGTTCGGTGTTCATGCCACAAGTCTCGCCGACCGATCGGCCCCGGTCACTGGGCCGAAGACCCGTGTCAGGGGGTGGTGCCGGCTACACCCCCGCCCGCTGCCAGCACCTTCGCCTCCACCTCCGGGGCCAGGCCCTTGCCCGTCCGGTCCGGGCGCTGCGGCGCGGTGCCGCCGATCTCCGTCAGCCACCGCCAGGTGTCCGCGACCGTCTCGCCGACCGGCCGGCACACCAGTCCCGTGGCCAGCGCACGGGACACGTCCGCGCGGTGCACCGCGTCGTACATCTCGCCGCCCGGCGGCACCCACACCGGCAGCTCGGTCCACGGTTCGATCCCGGCGCCCAGGATCACCTCCGGGTCGGTCCAGCGCAGTTCGGCGTCCGCGCCGGTGACGTCGACGCACGCCCGCAGCAGCTCACCCATCGTGGTGTGGCCGGGCGGGCTCACCAGGTTGCAGGGCCCGCTCAGCTTTTGTTCCACCGCGCCCAGGAGCCAGTCGGCGAGGTCGCGCACGTCGATGTACTGCACCGGCAGCTCGCGCGGCCCGGGTGCCAGGACCGGGCCGCCGCGGGCGATCCGGGTCAGCCACCAGGGGAGCCTGCCGACGTTCTCGTACGGGCCGAGGATCAGCCCGGCCCGCACCAGCAGCGAGCCCTCCGTGCCGAAGGCCTCGACGGCGGCCAGTTCACCGCCCCGTTTGTCGCGCGCGTAGTCGGTCGCCTCCGCGTCGGCGGCGGCGCCCTCCACCAGCGGAGCGTCCTCGCCGGCTCCCGCGGGCCAGGGCCAGGAGTACACCGACCGGCTGGAGACGTACACGTACCGTCCGGCGCGGCCCCGCAGCAGCCGTGCCGCCTCGTGCACGGCACGCGGCGCGGCCGACCAGGTGTCGACCACGGCGTCCCAGGTGTCGTCGTCCGCGGCGAGGGCTGCCAGACCGTCGGCGGCGGTGCGGTCGCCGTGCAGCGACCGCACCCCCTCGGGAGGCCGGTGCCGTCCCCGGTGGAAGACGGTCACCTCCCAGCCGCGCCCGAGCGCGGCCTCCACGACGGCCCGCCCCACGAACTCCGTTCCGCCCAGCACGAGAAGTCTCATGCCGGGGAGCGTGCCCGGTACGGGCCCGGGAGGGAAGGGTTGTCTGCCGTCGGCAGACAACCCCGGTCAACGCCCGGTCGGCGGGGTGTACTTGTAGCCGACCCGGCGCACGGTCTGGATCGTCTGGCGGTGCTGGGCGCCCAGCTTGCGGCGCAGCCGGGCGACGTGCACGTCGACGGTGCGGCCGTCGCCGACGTGGCCGTACCCCCACACGGTGGTGACCAGCTGGTCGCGGGTGTGCACCCGGTGCGGGTGCGCCACCAGGTGCGCGAGCAGCTCGAACTCCAGGTAGGTGAGGTCGAGTTCGCGGCCGTCGACGCTGGCGGTGCGCTGCCCGGAGTCGATCCGTACCAGCGGGTCGCCGTCCGCCTGCGCGACCGTCTCCGGCTGGTCCGGCACCGCGACCGGCAGGAACGGGGGCCGCTGGTCGGCCGGGACCAGCACCAGGTAGCCGACCATCGGCGGCTGGCCGGGCAGGGTGGGCAGGGTGTGCTGCGGCGCGGGCAGCCAGGTGGCGCCCGGCGGCAGGAGGTCCGCCACGTTGACGACCTCGTCCCGGTCGACGGCCCGCAACCGGTGCCGGGTGCCGTTCTGGGCGGGGGCGGTGAGAGTGGCGGTGGAGGTGGAGAGAGCGGCGGTGGAGAGAGAACGAGTGGTCGCCATGAGAGGTCAGCTCTTTCGCGCGAGGAGTTCGTCGGGCAGGACGACGGCCGCGATTCGTGGTCGGGCGCGCCGGGGGACGTACGTCGTTTCGCGCTGGCCGAAGGCCGGGGTGTACGGCTTTAGAGGGCCGGCGCGTTCATCGCGCGGCAACACACCCGGTCGAAGTCGTGGTGCTGACGGGAAGGCCAGAACGGCTCGAGGTCATGGCGACCTGTCGCGATGTGCTTTTGGAAGCTGGCCATGCGCCCATTGAAGCAGACGAGTGCGCCGCACAGGAGTCTCCTCTCACTGCTTGGACGCTTCCTTGGCGGGAAGTTGACGCTGTGTACCTCACCTGCCGATTTACCGTCTCACTCCTCGGACAGGGGGTACGCGAAAGGGGCGCCCGCCGGGTTGGCGGGCGCCCCTTTCGGAGTCTCGGATCAGACCTGGCCGGCCGTCTCCAGGGCGGAGCAGCAGGTGTCCACCAGGAGGCGGGTCACCACGTACGGGTCGACGTTGGCGTTCGGGCGGCGGTCCTCGATGTAGCCCTTGCCGTCCTTCTCGACCTGCCACGGGATGCGGACCGAGGCACCGCGGTCGGAGACGCCGTAGGAGTACTCGTTCCACGGGGCGGTCTCGTGCAGACCCGTCAGACGGTCGTCGATGCCGGCGCCGTAGTTCTTGACGTGGTCGAGCGGCTTGGAGCCCTCACCGAGCGACTCGCAGGCGGTGATGATCGCGTCGTAGCCCTCGCGCATCGCCTTGGTGGAGAAGTTGGTGTGCGCGCCGGCGCCGTTCCAGTCGCCCTTGACCGGCTTGGGGTCGAGGGTGGCGGAGATGCCGAAGTCCTCGGCGGTGCGGTAGAGCAGCCAGCGGGCCACCCACAGCTGGTCGGAGACCTCCAGCGGGGAGACCGGGCCGACCTGGAACTCCCACTGGCCGGGCATGACCTCGGCGTTGATGCCGGAGATCGCGAGCCCCGCCTTCAGGCAGTTGTCCAGGTGCGCCTCGACGATCTCGCGGCCGAAGATCTCGTCGGCGCCGACGCCGCAGTAGTAGCCGCCCTGCGGGGCCGGGAAGCCGCCCTCGGGGAAGCCGAGCGGGCGGGGGCCGTCGAAGAAGGTGTACTCCTGCTCGATGCCGAAGATGGGCTCCTGCGCGGCGAACTTCTCCGCGACCTCGGCCAGCGCGGCACGCGTGTTGGAGGAGTGCGGGGTCATGTCGATGTCGAGGACCTCGCACAGGACGAGGATGTCGTCGCCGCCACGGATCGGGTCCGGGCAGGTGAAGACCGGCTTGAGCACGCGGTCCGAGGAGTGCCCCTCGGCCTGGTTGGTCGAGGACCCGTCGAAGCCCCAGATCGGCAGCGCGTCGAGACCGGCGGGGGAACCCGTGATGATCTTCGTCTTGGAACGCAGCTTGGCCGTCGGCTCGGTGCCGTCGATCCAGATGTACTCAGCCTTGAAGGTCACGGGGCCACATCCTTCGGGGGTGGGTGCGGGTGCACTCGGGTGCTTGCGGCGCTGCGGCACTGGGGCGCCGCGTCGATCTGCCGGGCAGCCTGTCAACAGGCGATTTCCCGGTCATTGCTCTCGTGTGAACCCCGTGTTACCTGGTCGTTCTGTGTCCCGACTCACGTTGTGAGGGTCTGACCCGCGGGGTATGGGCGCTCAGTCGCGGCCCTCGGCGGCGGCCTCCCGAACTCCCTCCAGGAATCCCCGGATCGCCGCCAGTTGCCGCTCGTCGTACCCGCGCAGCAGCTCCAGCGACCGCTCGATCAGCGGGCCGAAGAACGCCTGGCCCAGCTCGACCGCGCGCTCCTCCACCTCCACCACGACCCGCCGCCGGTCCCGCTCCCCGCGCACCCGCCGCACCTGCCCGGCCCGCTCCAGCCGGTCCACGAGCGCGGTGGTCCCCGCCGAGTTGAGCCCCAGCTCGGCCCCGAGCCGCCCGGCGGTCATCTCCTCGCCCGCGCGCCGCGCGTCCATGAGGGCGATCAGGGCGCGTACGTCCGTGGGGTGCATGCCGTTCTGGTGCGCGAACCGGGCGCTGTGCAGGCCGAGTTCGACGGCGACGGCCCGCAGCAGATGGACGGTCTCCATCTCGGGCACCGCGTCGGGGCGGGGCGGGGTCGGCATACGGGTCCTCCGGCGTATCATCTCGCTCAACGAGTATCTTGCTCAGCGAGATAATAGGGGGTTCTTCCATGCCGAGGACGAGCGTGTACGACGCCGACGTCTTCCGGGTTGCGTACGACAAGGTGCTGGCGAAATGGCCGGCGGACCGTGAGGCGCTCACCGTGGCCACGCCCTTCGGCGACACCCGGGTCAACGTCTGCGGCCCACGCGAGGCGCCGCCGCTGCTCCTGCTGCCGGGCGGCGGCACAGCGACCTCCGTGTCCTGGTACGCCCAGGCCGCCGACCTGGCCCGCGTCCGGCGTGTCTACGCCCCCGACCTGATCGGCGCCCCCGGCCTGAGCATCCCGGCCACCGACCGCCACCCCCGTACGGTCGCCGACCTGGCTTCCTGGCTGGACGCCCTGCTGGACGGCCTCGGCGTGACGTCGGCCGACGTGGGCGCGCACTCGTACGGTGCCTGGATCGCCCTGCATCACGCCCTGCGCGCACCTGCTCGGGTACGCCGCCTGTTCCTCCTCGATCCGACCCTGTGCTTCGCCGGATACAAGGCGGCATACCTGCTCCACGCCCTGCCCATGCTGCTGCGGCCCGCGCCCCGCCGGGTCCGCGCGTTCCTGGAGTGGGAGACCGGGGGGGCGTCCCTCGACCCCGAGTGGCTGGCCCTCCAGGAGGCGGGCGCGGGCTTCCCGTCCGCGAAGCCGGTGACGGACCCCCGCCCGGCACCGGACGCGCTGCGCGCCCTGGAGGTGCCGGTCCTGCTGCTCGTGGCAGCGAACAGCAGGACCCATGACCCCACCACGGTGACGAGCCGGGCCGCGGCGACGCTGCCGCACGTGGAGACCGTCGTACTGCCCGGTGTCTCCCACCACGCGCTGCCGCAGGCAGCCTCACCCGGCCTGGCCCGTCACCTCACCGATTTCCTGTCCGGTGGCTGAACCTCACCCCACCTTCTCGATCACCGCGCGGCGGATGAGGAACTTGCCCGGCTCCCGGACCTGTTCGAAGGCCGCGTTGTTCAGCAGCACACAGCTGCCGGAGACCGAGGTGACCTTCACCGTCGTGGACTTGTTGTTGTCCAGGTTGGTGACCTTGAGGGTCGTGCCCGCCGGGAACTGGTTGCTGGACGCGGCCGGGGCGCCGCCCTCGCCGGAGAGCGTGACGGTGGAGCCCTTGCACACCTGCTGACCGGCGGCCGCGGCAGCGCCACCGCCGTTGTTCCCCGCGTTGCCGGCCTGCTGGTTGCCCTGCTGACCCGCGTTGCCCTGCTGACCGGCATTGCCTTGCTGACCCGCGTTGCCCTGCTGACCGGCGTTGCCCTGCTGGCCCGCGTTGCCCTGAGCCGCCTGGGAGCCCTGAGCCGACTCCCCAACGGTGCATCCGGCAGCCTTCTGCTGGACCTCGATCTGCTTGATGACCGCCTCGCGGTTGGCGATCCGGGCCGCCGACTGCGCGTCCGGCTTCGCCTTCTGGTCCGCGATGAACTTGTCGTTGTTGCCGTGGGCCGTGGCCAGCCCCTGGCAGACGGTCGAGTCCCCGGCGGACAGCGTTTTGGCGTTCTGCGGGCTCTGCGCGGCGTTCGAGGTGGACGCCAGCGCGAAGGCCCCGCCGCCCGCCACCGCCGCGGCGCTGACGAGCAGCGCGATCTTCTTCTTCGTGCCGAGAGTTCTCCTGCGCGACATCCGCGCCTCCTGAAGAGGTAGGGGAGCGTACGCCGCTATGTACGAGATCCCGAACGAGGTTACTCAGCGGTTGCGGAAGTTTGCCGAAGTAACCTGCGTCACAGGGGAGTTGAGCAACGCTCAGCTCTTGTTCCGGGAGAGCGCCTCCTGCACGGCCTCCTCGGTGCGGGCGACCAGGGCGGTTCCGTCGTCGGCGGTGATGATCGGGCGCTGGATGAGCTTGGGGTGCTCGGCGAGGGCCGTGATCCACCGGTCCCGCGAGGTCTCGTCGCGCGCCCACTCGCCCAGCCCCAGCTCCTTGGCCGCGGCCTCCTGGGTGCGGGTGATGTCCCACGGTTCGAGCCCGAGCCGGTCGAGTACGGCCCTGATCTCGTCCTCACTCGGCACGTCCTCCAGATAACGGCGGACGGTGTAGTCGGCCCCCTCGGCGTCGAGAAGGCTGAGCGCGCTACGGCACTTCGAGCAGGCCGGATTGATCCAGATCTCCATGCGGCCCACGGTACGCGAACCCCGTTCCCCACCTGCGGAGCGAACGGCCCGCTCAGCCGAGGACCAGCGGAAGCCTCGCGGCGAAGCCGCCCAGCGCGGCCTTCTCCGTCGCGGTCGGCGTGCGGCGTCCGGTGCCGACCAGCAGCGCGTCCCGGTCGGAGAACGAGGCGGGGAACGGGGTCCCGCCGATCTTCTCCAGCGACGCGCGTGCCGCCGCGAGGGACTCGGCGGGCGGATCGGCGGCCGACGGCAGATGCGCGATCAGGTCGAGGTGGTGCAGGGTCCACTCGAGCACGTACGCGGACAGGTAGTCGCCGACGGTCAGCACCTTGTCCTGGGTGCTGACACGGGCGGCGGGATCGGCGAGTGCGGCGGCACGGCCCGCGGCGGAACCGACGTCGTCCAGGTGGAACTTGAGCCACCGCGGCTCGCCGTACGCGGCGGCCAGCCGCGGGATCAGCGCGTCGAGCGGGTCCTCGCCGGTCGGGAGCTCGGCGAGGAGGTCCCAGTAGGTGACCGCGTCCACGGTCGGTTCGCCGTCTGCGGGCGTGACCAACGTGATCAGGACGTCCTGGGCGTCGATGACCAGATGGCACACCAGGTCCCGAACGAGCCAGCCGGCACAGCCGGACGGCCGGTCGAAGTCCTCGTCCGGGGTCTCGGTGACCGCCGTGCGCAACGCCGTCCACGAGCGTGAGAAGAGGTCCACCGCGGCACGGTATCGCGGACGCCCCCGCCATCGGTTCTGTTCGAATTTCCTCCGTCTCACGCGCACCTCCCGAACCTGCGGTGACGCAGTGGCAATTTCCTTACTGACCTGGACCTTTGATGGACCTTCCGGACTCCCTGATTGTCAGTGCCCGGCAGTAAACTGGAAGCAGTGTTCGAGGGAATCGCCGGAGCCTTCCGGTGCTGCCCTGACCGCGACAGGAGGATGCCTGTGCCCGCTGCCGCCCTGAAGACCAAGCCGTTGCCGACCCAGTCCACCGCCAAGCGTTCCGTCCAGCTCGACTCGCCCTACGTGCCGATGCAGAAGCGTGCCCTGCCGGCCGGGCGGCCGCGCGACTGGTACGTCACGCACAACCGGCGCCTGAAGGCCATGCGCCTGGCCATAGCCCTGCTCGACCTGGGGATCTACCTGCCCGACCAGGCGCGCAACGAGACGATCCGCAGCACGGCGGAGAAGATCGGAGTGCACCCGCCGTCGGACACGACGTGCCACATGGTGCGGGCGTTCATGCGGTACTCGCGCTGAGCCGTGGGGGGGGGGGGGGGGGGCGCCCCCCCCCCGGGGCCCCCCCCCCCCCCCCCCCCCCCCCCCCCCCCCCCCCGGCGGCGGCCCCCCGCCGCCCCCCCCCCCCCCCCCCCCCACCCGGGCCCCGCCCGCCCGGGGGGCGCCCGCGCCCGGCCCGGCGCGCCGCCCCCCCCCC